>CAVVUJ010000027.1:0-24599 GCA_963751405.1 uncultured beta proteobacterium
ATAGAAACGATTGAAGCGCATGACCCCTTTGCCGCATTCGAACCTGTCCAACCACGGCCGCGCCGTCACGCGCCGGGGCTTCTGCTCCTGGCTTGCCGGCTGGATGGCCATCCTGGCCATTGGCGGCTGCGGTCTCCTGCCTGCAGTCGTCGACGAGACGACGAACCTGAGCGTCGAGCAACTCTACAAGCTGGCGCACGACGCGATGGTCGAGGGAAATTATAACCGGGCGATCAAGATGTTCGAGACGCTCGAGGCGCGTTTTCCCTACGGCCGCTTCGCGCAGCAGGCGATTCTGGAGCTCGCCTACGCCAACTACCGTACCGGCGAGACCGCGGCCGCGGTCGCGGCGTGCGACCGCTACATCCGGACCTTCCCGAACAATCAGAACGTCGACTACGCCTATTACCTCAAGGGGCTCGTTCATTTCCGCGAAGATCAGGGCCTGCTGGGCTACGTGTACGAGCTCGACCTGGCGGAGCGGGAGCCCAAGGGGATGCGGGAGGCGTTCGCCGCCTTCAAGGAGCTCGTGACCAAGTTTCCGGATAGCCGCTACGCGCAGGACGCGACCGACCGGATGGTCTATCTGACGAATGCGCTTGCCCGGTACGAGGTGAATGTCGCGCGCTACTATTTCAACCGCGGCGCGTACGTCGCCGCGGTCAATCGGGCGCAGGCGGCAATTGTCAGCTATCCGCGGACAGCGGCCAACGAGAGCGCGCTGGACATTCTGGCCAGGAGCTACGACAAGCTCGGGCTCGTGCAGCTGCGCGACGACACGTTGGCCATCCTGCGGAAGACGTTCCCCGACAGCGTCTATCTCGCCGGGCCTGTCGAAAAGCCGTGGTGGAAGCTCTGGTAGGGAAAGGCAGCAGAAAAGTAGGGTCAGACTACGAACTATTCTTGCCCGCTCGGGAATGGGCTGACAGTCTGCCAAGAGTCGAGTCTGCTACTACTTTTCTGACCCCGATCGGAAGAACGCCTCGACGTCCTTCAGTTCCCGCGTCCGTCGCATCGGCGGCAGGCTGCGCCAGATCCGCTTGCCGTAGGGCTTGTCGGTGAGCCGCGGGTCGCAGATCATCAGCACGCCGCGATCGGTCTCCGTGCGGATGAGCCGACCCGCGCCCTGTTTCAGCGCGATGACCGCCTGCGGCAGCTGATAGTCGAAGAACGGATTGCCGCCCTCGGCGCGCAGATGCTCGAGGCGCGCCGCGAGCAGCGGATCGTCGGGCGGCGCGAACGGCAGCTTGTCGATGATCACGACGGACAGCGCGGCGCCCGGCACGTCGACGCCCTCCCGGAAGCTCGCGCTGCCCAGCAGGATCGCGTTGCCGAGTTCGCGGAAACGCGCCAGCAGCTCGCTGCGCGAGCCTTCGCCCTGGACGAGCAGCGGCCAGTCGCGTCCGTCCCGGGCGAACGCCTCGGTCAGCAATTCGCGCGCGACGCCAAGCGCGCGCAGCGTCGTGAACAGCAGGAAGGCGCGACCGCCGCTTGCGGCGAGCACCGGCAGCGCGGCGGCGACGACCGCCTCGGTGTGCTCGCGGGAATTGGGCTGCGGCAGGTCCGGCGGCACGTAGAGCAGCGCCTGCGACGCGTAGTCGAACGGCGATTCCCAGCACCCGGTGGCGGCATCGGCCAGGCCCAGTTCGCGCTGGTAGAGCGAGAAGTCCCGGCCGACCGCCAGCGTCGCCGACGTGAAAATCCAGGCGCGTCCCGACTCGGCCACCCGCTTTCCGAACACGTCGGCGACCGACAGCGGAGACGCGTGGAGCTGCCAGCCCGCCTGCGTCACGTCGACCCAGCGTATCCACGGCACGCCCGGAGCGGCTTCGTCGTTCGCCGGAGCGGTCGCGCCTGAACCGGCCGGCGGCGTGAGGCCCGCCCGCCAGCGCGCGAGCTGCGCCGCCGCCTCCGCGGCGCGCCGCGCGCAGTTGGCGATCTCCTCGCTGCGCTCCGCGAAGAGCGCGAGTTCGGCGGCGAGTCGATCGAGCGCGGCGGTCATTTCGTCCAGCGCGTCGGCGACCCCGTCCCGGTCCGCGGCCACGCGCTGCGCGATCTTGCCGGGTGTGTCGCCGAGCGCCAGCCGCAGCTTGCGTATCGCCGGACCGATGCCGGACGCAGCATCCGGAAGGGCGGTGACTTCCCGCGCGCCGGTGCGCGCTGCGACTTCGGCGTCCCGCGCGAGTTCCGCGAGCTGCCCGGCCGAGAGCTGCTCTCCGAAAAAGAGCGTCGCGGTGTCCGGGAGCTGATGCGCCTCGTCGAGGATCAGCGTGTTGCAGGCGGGCAGCAGTTCCGCGAGTCCCTCGTCGCGCAGCATGACGTCGGCGAAGAAGAGGTGATGGTTGACGACGACGACGTCGGCCTCGAGCGCGGCCTTGCGCGCCTTCAGGACGAAGCAATCGGCATGGAACGCGCAATCCGCGCCGAGGCAGTTGTCGCGCGTCGACGTGACGAGCGGCCAGATCGTGGCGTTTTCCGGGACGTCGGCCAGCGTGCCGCGATCGCCGGTCTCCGACGCGCGCGAGAACGCGATGATCCGGGGAAGGTGCCGCGCGTCCTCGCGCGAGGGCAGCCGACCCTCGGCGGCGGCGCGCTCCAGATGATGGTGGCAGACATAGTTCGCGCGGCCCTTGAGCAGCGCGAGCGTCACCGGGAGCTTCAACGCATCGCGCACCAGCGGCAGGTCGCGCTGGAACAGCTGGTCCTGCAGCGTCTTGGTGCCGGTGGAGACGATCACCTTGCCGCCGTAGAGCAGCGCGGGAACGAGGTACGCGAAGGTCTTGCCGGTGCCGGTGCCGGCTTCGGCGATCAAAGCGGACCGCCTGCTGATCGCGCCGGCAACGGCATCGGCCATTGCCAGCTGCTGCGGGCGAAAGCGGAAGCCCGGAAGCGCGCCGGCCAGCACGCCGCCGTCACCCAGGATCGCAACCAGCCCCGGATCGGCGGCGGGATCGTCGGCGGCGCGCGCCGGGACGATCGCGGAAAGGTTCAGTTAGCGCTCTTGGGTCGAGGCGCCGTGGCCGTGGCGGTCGGTGCCTTGCTCTTGCCGGCGACCAGCATCGCCCGGATGGCGCCGGACTGCTCGCTGAACACCTCGTAGGGCTTCGCGACCCGCGCCTTGTACTCGGCGTCGCTCTCTCCGGGAATCCATTTGAGGTCGGCGAGCGCCTTCAGCCAGAGGTCGTACATCGCGCGCAGCCCGTCGACGGCGGCGCGAGTGGGCGTGGCCTCGCGCAGCGCCGACTGGTACGGGCGCGTGATCGAAAGCCGGTGCTTGTCGAC
The DNA here is from genome assembly GCA_963751405.1 of uncultured beta proteobacterium. Taxonomy (GTDB): domain Bacteria; phylum Pseudomonadota; class Gammaproteobacteria; order Burkholderiales; family Casimicrobiaceae; genus CAIWHR01. The sequence goes on from CAVVUJ010000027.1 coordinate 3,283, forward strand.
GCAGTATTCGGATTTCGCGCCGTTCGTGCCCTCGGTCGACTTTTCGTAGCCGAACTCGATGATCTCGATGCTCTTGACCTGCCGGCACATCGTGTACAGGTGCTCGACTGCGTGCAGGAAGCAGTCGACGGCGCCGCCCGTCGCGTGCGGGCAGAGGTAGGTATCGGGCTTTGGGGCGGCCTCCGCGGCGCGGGCCGTCATGGGGGCAAGCGCGGCGATCAGGCCGAGCATGAAGGGCATGACGGCGCGACGGAAGAACTGGATCATGGGTGGGCAGGTGCGAATGATGGAGTTCGCGAATGCTAACCCGCCCGACCCTTCCGGCTCAAGCCGGACGGACGGATGAGGCGAGTCGCGGCGAAGGAGAATTGGCGTCAGGGACGGCTTGCGGCAAGCCGCTGCCAGTTTGGCAGTGGCGCAGGGAACGTTCTCCCTTGCTCCGATCAGAGCGTGGCGCCGCCGGACACCTCGATCACGGCGCCGTTGATGTAGGACGCCTCGCTGGAGGCGAGCCAGGCATAGGTGGCCGCGATCTCCTCGGGGCGGCCCAGCCGGCCCATCGGCACCCGGTCCGCCATCATGCTGACGATCTTTTCCGGCATCTTGGCCAGGATCGGCGTCTCGATGAATCCGGGGCAGATCGCATTGGCGCGAATGCCCTTGCGGCCCAGTTCGCGCGCCCATGTCTTGACCATGCCGATGACGCCGAACTTGGTCGCCGCGTAATTGGTCTGGCCGAAGTTGCCGTAGATGCCCACGATCGACGATGCGTTGAGGATGCAGCCCGAATTCTGCGCGAGCATGACGTCGACGACCGCCTTGGTGCAGTTGTAGACGCCCTTCAGGTTGACGTCGATGACGCGGTCGAACTGGTCCTCGCTCATCTTCTTGAATTGCGCGTCCTCGACGATGCCGGCGTTGTTGACCAGCGTGTCGATCCGCCCCCACTTGGCCATCACGCCCTTGACCATCGCGGCGATGCTTTCCTTGTTGGTGACGTCGACGATGAAGCCGATGGCCTCGCCGCCGCCCTCGATGACGAGATCGACCGTCGCCTGCACCGAGGCCTTGTTGATGTCGCAGGCGACGACCTTCGCGCCTTCCTTGGCGAACTTGACGGCAGTCGCCTGGCCGATGCCCTGGCCGGCACCGGTGATGATTGCGACGTTATCGAGCAGGCGCATGGGTGCGTCCTCCGCTGGGTGCTTTGGGGACTCGCGAACAATGGGAGTCCGGACCCCGGGGATTATAGTCGATTTGATGCGGTGCACAACTGACCTTGGTCAACCGGAAGTCGTGCTGTGGTGATTTAACAACATCTAAAAATCAAGGTGTTGCGTACAGATATTCGCTGAAAGGCGCCTAACCTGCGCGCCTCGCCGACTTGACCCAGATCATCCATGCTGCGGCTGCGGCAGATTACCGCGCTGCATGACCGCGACGCGCTCTGGCCTCAGGCGGGCTGCCAGTGCTCGATCACCAGCTGCAGGGTTGCTTCCCCCCGCCATTCGTTGACGTCCGGGCGATAGGCCGCGCGGATGAGGCGGGGGAGCGGATCCACGTGGCGAAAGAGGATCGCGTCGAAGCGGTCCGTGCCGCGGGCGAGCGCGAGCTTCGAATGGTTCCCGCCGACGGTGCGCTGCGCCAGCACGGAAAACGTGTCATCGAATACCGGGGCGGGAAAGCCCTGGCCCCAGACCTCTGCGCGCAGGACCTGCGCGAGCTCGACGTGGAGCTCTCCGGACGCGAGGCCGCCGTCCGAATCGAGCGTCCGGGCGAGATCGGCGGGCGACAGCTGCTCCCGGGCGATCGTCTCGAAGATTTCGGCGAAGCGCGGCAGCCCGGACTCGGCGAGCGTGAGGCCCGCCGCGAACGCGTGCCCGCCGAACTTCGTCAGCAGGCCCGGGGCGCGCTTGGCCGCGAGGTCGAGCGCGTCGCGCAGGTGGAAGCCGGCGATCGAGCGCCCCGAGCCTTTGAGCTCGCCGCCGGTGCCGCGGGCAAACACGATGGACGGACGATGGTAGCGGTCCTTGAGCCGCCCCGCGACGATGCCGACGACGCCCTGATGCCAATCGGGGTGGAAGAGGCAGAGCGTGTACGCGTCCGCCTCGGCGCCGTCGATGGCGCGGGCTTCGAGCGCGGCCAGCGCTTCTTCCTGCATCGTCGACTCGACGTCGCGGCGCTCGCGGTTCAGCCGGTCGAGCTCGGCGGCGAGCGGCATTGCCGTCGCGTCGGAATCGGCAAGCAGGCAGCGGATGCCGAGCGTCATGTCGGAGAGACGTCCCGCAGCGTTGAGACGGGGGCCGGCCACGAAGCCCAGGTCGTAGCTCGTCGCCCGTCGCGGATCGCGGCTCGCGGCGGCCAGCAGCGCCTTGATCCCGGGTTGCGCGCGGCCTGCGCGGATGCGCGAGAGCCCTTGCGCGACCAGCGTCCGGTTGATCCGGTCGAGGCGCACGACATCGGCCACCGTGCCGAGCGCGACCAGGTCGAGCAGCGCACCAAGGTTCGGTTCCTTGCGGTCGGCGAAAGCGCCGCGCGTACGCAGCTCCGCCCGGGTGGCCAGCAGCACGTAGAACATGACGCCGACGCCGGCGAGATGCTTGCCCGGAAACATGCATCCGGGCTGATTCGGATTGACGATCAGCGCCGGTGCCGGAAGTGTGGCGGCCGGCAAGTGGTGGTCGGTGATCAGCACCTCGATGCCGAGCGCGGCTGCCGCAGCGACGCCGTCGTGGCTGGCGATGCCGTTGTCGACGGTCACGATCAACCGTGGCGCCATCGTGGCGGCCACGCCGACGATCTCCGGCGTCAGACCGTACCCGTACTCGAACCGGTTCGGCACGAGAAAATCGACGACGGCGCCCATCGCGGCAAGCCCGCGCACCGCGACCGCGCAAGCGGTGGCGCCGTCGGCGTCGTAGTCGGCGACGATCAGGATCTTCTCCCGGCGGGCAATCGCGTCGGCGAGCCGTGCTGCTGCGGCGTCGATCCCTTGCATCGTCGCGAACGGCGGCAGCGTCGCGAGATCGTGATCGAGTTCCTCCGGCGTCGCCACGCCACGGGCCGCGAAGATGCGTGCGAGCACCGGGTGCACGCCGGATGCGGCGAGCGCTTGCGCGGCACCGCGGAACAGCGCGCCGCACGATGTCCATCAGTCGTCCCCGCTCGCGCCGCCAAGGAGCGCCGCCAGGTCGTGCTGCTGGTGACGGCCGGCGAAACGCTGCCAGAAACCGGGGCGGCGCGCGTGCCAGGCGACGGCGTCCCCCATGTCGTCAGCCAGCAGCGTCACCGACGCGAACGCGCCGCCGGCGAGTGCGTCCCGCGCCGGTGCGGCCCATGAGCGCTCGAGCGTGGCGACGCCGAGCGCAGGTTCGAGCACGACCACGATCGATGCCGCGACGCCGGCATCCGCGCGCGCGGCGTCGAGATGGCTGGGCAGCGCGCGCGCCGGCGATCCCACGTGCGCGGCAAGTGCGGCCGCTGTTCCTGCCGTGGCAAACGTGCGCGTCGAAACCGCGGGCACGGGCGGTTGCGGCATCGTCCCGGCACAGGAGAACCAGACGCTGTTCGCCGGCGATCGCCCCGCGCGTTCGCGCTCGACGTTGACCGGATGCTCGTGCAGCAGCATCTCGATTTCCGATTGCCAGCGTCGCCAGGCACCGGCGTCGGCGCCCTCGGGGAGCAGCTGGTGGAGAGGGCGACCCAGTGCCGCGCCCGGCGGATGGGTCGACAGACGCGTCCTCGTCGTGGCGCGGACGAAGAACGCATCGGGCCGCGGTGCGACGAACGTGAGACCGTCGCTCGCAAAGTGCGCGTTCAGCGTAGCGACCAGCGCGTCGGCGTCGGCGCGCGACAGGTCCTCGACGATGCCGGCGAGTCGGACGTCGCTGCGCCCCACAGTGAGCGTCACCGGATCGGCGGCGAGCCAGAACGCCGTTCCGGGATCGACGCCCAGCGCGGCGAGCCGGATCGGCGCCAGCGGCCAGTCCGCCTGCCGCGTTACGCCATAGCGCGCCGCCAGTGCGGCAGCGATGCCGCCGCTCTCCCGCGTCGGGACGCCCGCGATCGCCAGGAGGTGGGCGAGCGCCGGGGCGCGAACGGACGCCGCCATGCCGGTGCGCAATTCGGGTAGTCCCGGGAGGACGAGGATGAGCTGCATGCGTTGCGAGATGCGGCGCGGTGCGGCGGAGCGGCAGTCTAGCAGCATTGCCCTGAGCGGGCCGATGCGGCGGCGAGCGTGCGATAATCGCAGCACACCGCCATTGCCCCGTGCGACTCTCGCCTGCGGTGGCGCCATTCGATCCAGGCCGAAACGCGGACGTCCCCTTGTCACCGTACGAACTTGCCGTGGGCCTGCGCTACACGCGCGCGCGCCGCGGCTCGGGACGCAACACGTTCATCTCCTTCATCGCGCTGACGTCGATGGCGGGGATCGCGCTGGGCGTCGCGGCGCTGATCGTCGTCCTGTCCGTGATGAACGGCTTTCAGGAAGAGCTGCGCAACCGGATCCTGTCCGTCGCGTCGCACATCGAGATACGCGGCCTGCCGACCCTCGCCGACGACGCCGCGATCGCCAGGACGGCCATGGCCGATCCCCGCGTGAAGGCCGCGGCGCCCTACGTGCTGGGCCAGGCGATGCTCTCCGCCGGCGAGGCGAACCGCGGCGCCATCATCCGGGGCATCGATCCCGTCCGCGAAAGCACGGTGGCGGACATCGGCCTGCACATGCGCTCCGGGGCGCTCACCGACCTCAAGCCCGGCGAGTTCGGGATCGTCCTCGGCGGCGAGCTCGCGCGGGCGCTCGGCGTGCGCACGGGCGACCCGGTCGTCGTCATCACGCCGCAGGGCACGATGACGCCGGCGGGCACGCTGCCGCGGCTCAAGACATTCAAGGTGGTCGGCGTGTTCGACATCGGGATGTACGAGTTCGACAGCGGACTGGCGCTGATCGACCTCGACGACGCGAGGAAACTCTACCGGCTGGACGGCGTGTCGGGCGTGCGCCTGAAGCTCGACGACCTGTTCGCGGCGCCGGCCGTGGCGCGCGCGCTCGCGGGAACGATCAACGTGAACGCCGAGATCCGCGACTGGACGCGGAGCCACGCGAATTTCTTCCGCGCCGTGCAGATCGAGAAGCGCGTCATGTTCATCATCCTGACGCTGATCATCGCCGTCGCGGCGTTCAACATCGTGTCGGCGCAGGTGATGACGGTGACCGACAAGCAGGCCGACATCGCGATCCTGCGCACGCTGGGCGCGGCGCCGTCGTCGATCACGGCGATCTTCATGATCCAGGGCGCGCTGATCGGCATGATCGGCACGCTGCTCGGCGTGGCCGGCGGCGTCCTGCTCGCGCTCAACGTCGGCACCGTGCTGCCGGCGATCGAGCGCCTCTTCAACGTGCAGTTCCTCGACAAGACGGTCTACTACATCAGCGAGCTGCCGTCCGACCTGCAGCGCGGCGACGTCGTCACGATCGCGGCGATCGCGCTCGCGCTGGCCCTGATCGCGACCGATCTATCCGGCGTGGCGCGCGGCGAAGGTGAACCCGGCGGAGGCGCTTCGGTATGAGTGAACCGCCGACGGCGACGGGGCCGGTGCTCGCCTGCCGCGGGCTCGCCAAGACGTTCGTCAGCGGCCCGCTCGAGGTGCCGGTGCTGCTCGGCATCGATCTTGCCATCGCGCGCGGCGAGCGCGTGGCGATCGTCGGCGCTTCGGGCTCCGGCAAGAGCACGCTGCTGCATCTGCTCGGCGGGCTCGACGCGCCGACCGCGGGCGAGGTGAGCGTGGAGGGCGTCGACTTCACGACGCTGTCGGAAAGGGAGCGCGGCGCGGTGCGCAACCGCGCGCTGGGCTTCATCTACCAGTTCCATCATCTGCTGCCGGAATTCACGGCGCTGGAGAACGTCGCGATGCCTTTGGTGATCCGGCGGATGCCGGTGCCGGCGGCGCGGGCGGCGGCCCAGCGGATGCTGGATCGCGTGGGCCTCGAGCATCGCGTCCGGCACCTTCCGGGCGAGTTGTCCGGCGGCGAGCGGCAGCGCGTGGCGCTCGCCCGGGCGCTCGTCACCGAGCCCAGGTGCGTGCTCGCCGACGAGCCCACGGGCAACCTCGACCGCCGCACGGCGGGTCAGGTGTTCGACCTGATGCTGGAGCTGAATCGCGCGATCGGCACGAGCCTCGTGATCGTCACGCACGATCCGGACCTCGCCGCGCGGACGGATCGGACGCTGCAACTGGTCGACGGCGTGCTGGCCTGCGATAATCGCAGACGCCGCCATTGCCCCGTGCGACTCTCGCCTGCGGTGGCGCCATTCGATCCAGGCTGAAACGCGGACGTCCCCTTGTCACCGTACGAACTTGCCGTAGGCCTGCGCTACACGCGCGCGCGCCGCGGCTCGGGACGCAACACGTTCATCTCCTTCATCGCGCTGACGTCGATGGCGGGGATCGCGCTGGGCGTCGCGGCGCTGATCGTCGTCCTGTCGGTGATGAACGGCTTTCAGGAAGAGCTGCGCAACCGGATCCTGTCCGTCGCGTCGCACATCGAGATACGCGGCCTGCCGACCCTCGCCGACGACGCCGCGATCGCCAGGACGGCCATGGCCGATCCCCGCGTGAAGGCCGCCGCGCCCTACGTGCTGGGCCAGGCGATGCTCTCCGCCGGCGAGGCGAACCGCGGCGCCATCATCCGGGGCATCGATCCCGTCCGCGAAAGCACGGTGGCGGACATCGGTCTGCACATGCGCTCGGGGGCACTCACCGACCTCAAGCCCGGCGATTTCGGGATCGTCCTCGGCGGCGAGCTCGCGCGGGCGCTCGGCGTGCGCACGGGCGACCCGGTAGTCGTCATCACGCCGCAGGGCACGATGACGCCGGCGGGCACGCTGCCGCGGCTCAAGACCTTCAAGGTGGTCGGCGTGTTCGACATCGGGATGTACGAGTTCGACAGCGGACTGGCGCTGATCGACCTCGACGACGCGAGGAAACTCTACCGGCTGGACGGCGTGTCGGGCGTGCGCCTCAAGCTCGACGACCTGTTCGCGGCGCCGGCCGTGGCGCGCGCGCTCGCGGGAACGATCAACGTGAACGCCGAGATCCGCGACTGGACGCGGAGCCACGCGAATTTCTTCCGCGCCGTGCAGATCGAGAAGCGCGTCATGTTCATCATCCTGACGCTGATCATCGCCGTCGCGGCGTTCAACATCGTGTCGGCGCAGGTGATGACGGTGACCGACAAGCAGGCCGACATCGCGATCCTGCGCACGCTGGGCGCGGCGCCGTCGTCGATCACGGCGATCTTCATGATCCAGGGCGCGCTGATCGGCATGATCGGCACGCTGCTCGGTGTGGCCGGCGGCGTCCTGCTCGCGCTCAACGTCGGCACCGTCCTGCCGGCGATCGAGCGCCTCTTCAATGTGCAGTTCCTCGACAAGACGGTCTACTACATCAGCGAGCTGCCGTCCGATCTGCAGCGCGGCGACGTGGTCACGATCGCGGGGATCGCGCTCGCGCTGGCCCTGATCGCGACCGTCTATCCGGCGTGGCGCGCCGCGAAGGTGAATCCGGCGGAGGCGCTTCGGTATGAGTGAACCGCCGACGGCGACGGGGCCGGTGCTCGCCTGCCGCGGGCTCGCCAAGACGTTCGTCAGCGGCCCGCTCGAGGTGCCGGTGCTCCTCGGCATCGATCTTGCCATCGCGCGCGGCGAGCGCGTGGCGATCGTCGGCGCGTCGGGCTCCGGCAAGAGCACGCTGCTGCATCTGCTCGGCGGGCTCGACGCGCCGACCGTCGGCGAGGTGAGCGTGGAGGGCGTCGACTTCACCACGCTGTCCGAACGGGAGCGCGGCGCGGTGCGCAACCGCGCGCTGGGCTTCATCTACCAGTTCCATCATCTGCTGCCGGAATTCACCGCGCTCGAGAACGTCGCGATGCCTTTGGTGATCCGGCGGATGCCGGTGCCGGCGGCGCGGGCGGCGGCCCAGCGGATGCTGGATCGCGTCGGCCTCGAGCATCGCGTCCGGCACCTTCCCGGGCGAGTTGTCCGGCGGCGAGCGGCAGCGCGTGGCGCTCGCCCGGGCGCTCGTCACCGAGCCCAGGTGCGTGCTCGCCGACGAGCCCACGGGCAACCTCGACCGCCGCACGGCGGGGCAGGTGTTCGACCTGATGCTGGAGCTGAATCGCGCGATCGGCACGAGCCTCGTGATCGTCACGCACGATCCCGACCTCGCCGCGCGGACGGATCGGACGCTGCAACTGGTCGACGGCGTGCTGGCGGCGTCGAGCTGACCTCCCTCGGAGGGCCGTGCGGCGGTCGCAGCGGTCGACAGCCTGTGTCCTGCACGAGCGTCGGCTCGACGGCGGAAGGCGCGCGATGCCGCGCGTCACAGCGCAAACGTCCCGGGAAAGACCCAGAGCAGCAGCGCCGTCATCGTCACGTAGCGCGCGAACTTGCCGATCGCCATGTACGCGACGCACGGCCAGAACGGCAGGCGCAGCCAGCCCGCCACCGCGCACAGCGGGTCGCCGACGATCGGCAGCCACGACAGCAGGCACGCCGGCGGGCCGAATCGCTCGAGCCAGCGCAGCGCGTGCGGATGCGCTGCGCCGTGATCCTTCGTCACCCGTTCGTAGACGCGCTCGGCGCCGTAGCCCATCCACCAGGTGAATGCGCCGCCCAGCGTGTTGCCCGCGGTGCCGACCAGCACCGCCGGCCAGAACAGGTCCGGGTTCAGTTTGACGAGGCCGAAGACGGCAGGCTCCGAGCCCATCGGCAGCAGCGTGGCCGACACGAAGGCGACCACGAACACGGTGCTGAGCCCGTACTTCGGCAGGGCCAGCGCGGCCAGCAGCGGGGCGATCCAGGCGTCCATCGCGCCATGATACGAAGTTCCGTCCATCCGTGGGGGAGAAGGCCGCGCGCGGGCCGCTCCTTGACGGTCGCGAATCGACGTCGAACCGGCGTGTCCCCGGGGCCACGCGTACCACCTAATTCCCCCGGTTCCGGTCAGGTCCGGCGGGATTGCCGATGCCGCCTGTCGCGGAGCGCTCCGCTAACTCGACCCGAGCGGCGGCTCGTCCATCAGCGCGACCTGCTCGCGCAGCTCCAGGATGCGGTCCTGCCAGTAGCGCTGGGTGTTGAACCACGGGAACGCCGCGGGGAAAGCGGGATCGTCCCAGCGCTGCGCGAGCCACGCCGAGTAGTGGAGCAGGCGCAGCGTGCGCAGCGCCTCGACGAGCTGGAGCTCGCGCGGATCGAACTCGAAGAAGTCTTCGTAGCCGCTGAGCACGGCGTCGAGCTGCTGCGACATCTCCGCCCGATCGCCGGAGAGCAGCATCCACAGGTCCTGCACGGCCGGGCCCATGCGCGCGTCGTCGAAGTCGACGAAATGCGGGCCGCGCGCCGTGCCGTGCTCGATCCACAGCACGTTGCCCGCATGGCAGTCGCCGTGCAGGCGCAATGTCCGCACGTCCCCGGCGCGCTCGAACGAGCGGCGCGCGCCATCGAGCGCCAGCGCGGCAATGCTGCGCCAGGCCTCGAGCAGATCCGGCGGAATGAACGCATGCGCGAGCAACCAGTCGCGCGGCTCGACGCCGAAGGTGTCGAGGTCGAGTGCGGGCCGGTGCCGGAACGGCGTCAGCGCGCCGACCGCATGGATGCGGCCGAGAAAGCGGCCCATCCATTCCAGCGTTTCCCGTTGCCCGAGCTCCGGCGCCCGGCCGCCGCAACGCGGATAGACCGCGAAGCGGAAGGCGCCGAACGTGTGCAGCGTGCTGCCGGCGAGCGTGATCGGCGCGACCACCGGAATCTCGCGCGCGGCGAGGTCGGCGACGAACGCGTGCTCCTCGGCGATCGCGGCATCCGGCCAGCGCCCCGGCCGGTAGAACTTGGCCACGACGGGCGCCGCGTCCTCGATGCCGATCTGATAGACGCGGTTCTCGTAGCTGCCGAGCGCCTGCAGCCTGCCGTCGCCGACGAGGCCGACGCTTTCCAGTGCGTCGAACACCCGGTCGGGCGTGAGGTCGGCATACGGATGGCGGGGAGCGTTCATCGACAGGGCGCGGTCAGTACTCGACGGGAACCGGGTCGAGCGAACGCCACAGATACCACGTCGCGACGCTCCGCCAGGGTTGCCAGTCGAGCGCGAGCTTGCGGATGGCCGCCGGCGCGATGCGCCTGCCGTCGTGGTAATGCAGCGCCACGGCACGCTGGAGGCCGATGTCGTCGACCGGCAGCACGTCGGCGCGCAACTCGTGGAAGATCAGGAACATCTCGGCGGTCCAGCGGCCGATGCCCTTGACCTCGACCAGCGCCGCGATCAGCGCCTCGTCGTCGAGCTTCCGCCAGGCCTTCGGGTCGAGCGCTCCGGAAGCGAAGTGCGCAGCGAGATCGCGCAGATACTCGGCCTTGCGTTCGGACAGGCCGCAGTTGCGCAGTGCGGCGATGTCGACGGCGGCGACGGCGTGCGCATCGAGCTTCGGGAACGCGGCCGGTTTCGCGGCAGGGGCGACGGCCGCGACGAACCGGCGCCAGATGGCGTCGGCGGCCTTGACCGAGATCTGCTGGCCGACGATGGCGCGGGCGAGCGTCGTGAAGGGGTCGCTGCGGCGCTTGAGGTGAACGTCCGGGCAGGCCCGGATCAGCTTGCGCAGCACGCGGTCGCGCCTGGCGAGCGTGCGCGTGGCTTCGTCCCAGTACGACGGTTTCAAGGGTTCGCCCGGACCGATCGGCCTGGTGGTGGTGAAGGGGGGAGATGGTACATTACGCGGGCTTCATTTTCGGGGATGTCGATGCTGCGGAGGTACGGGGTCCGGTTGGCCGTGTTCGCGGTTGCCGCCGGATTCACCTGTGCGTCGGCATGGCTTCCGACAGCCGCGATGGCGGCAGCCGATCCGGACAAGGTGATTCGCTGGTACTTCCGGACCGGGGAGAGCGGGTTCGATCCCGTCCGCGTCTCCGATGTGAACTCGGCGACGGTCATCGAGGCGATCTTCGAGCGGCTGCTGACCTACGACTATCTCGCGCGACCGGCCAGGCTGTCGCCCATGGCCGCCGAAGGGCTGCCCGAGATCACCGACAACGGCCGGACCTACACGTTCAGGATCCGCAAGGGCGTGTACTTCGCCCCGGATCCCGCATTCAAGGGCAAGCAGCGCGAGCTGACGGCGCAGGATTTCGTCTATTCGTATCTGCGGTTCATGGATCCGAAGAACCGGGCGCCCTACGCGTTCCTGCTCGCCGGCAAGCTCGTCGGGCTGGACGAGCTCGCGGAGCGGGCGAAGAAGACCGGCCGCTTCGACTACGACGCCCCGGTCGCGGGAATCACGGCCGTCGACCGGCATACGCTGCGCTTCCGGCTGAAGGACATCGACTACAATTTTTCGTACGTCGTCGCGCACACGTCGTTCGGCGCCGTGGCGCGCGAGGTCGTCGAGGCCTATGGCGACGACATCGAGGCGCACCCGGTGGGCACCGGAGCGTACCGGTTGCAGAGCTGGGTCCGGCGCTCGAAGATCGTGCTCGAGGCCAACCCCGAGTATCGCGGGTTTGTCTGGGATTTCCAGCCTTCCGACGAAGAGCGGGACCGGACGCTGATCGCGGCGATGAAGGGCAAGCGGATGCCGCAGGTCGGGCGCGTGGAAATCAGCATCATCGAGGAGGCGCAGTCGCGCTGGCTCGCCTTCCGGCAGAAGGAGCTCGATTACATCGCGGTGCCGGAAACCTTCGCCCCCGACGCGCTCGACGGGGACGCGTTGAAGCCGGAATTCGCGCGCGCGGGGGTGACCCTGTACCGGGTGCCGGACCCGGACGTGATCTACACGGCGTTCAACGTTCGCGATCCGGTGATCGGCGGCTTCGGCAAGGAGAAGATCGCGCTGCGCCGGGCGATGGCGATGGCCTATGACGTCGCCGAGGAAATCAGGGTCGTGCGCAAGGGGCAGGCCGCCGCCGTGCAGATGCCGATTCCGGCGGGTGTCGTGGGTCACGATCCCGGCTACCGGAGCATCGTCGGGCACGATCCCGCGACCGCCAACAAGCTGCTCGACCACTTCGGCTACAGGAAGGGACGCGACGGCTGGCGCACGCTGCCCGACGGCAAGCCGCTGGTCGTGCATCTCGCCACGGAACCCAACACGACCAACCGCGAACTCGACGAGCTGTGGCAGAAATCGCTGGCAAGCATCGGGATACGCGTGGCGATCCAGGTCGCTCCCTTCATCGACAACTTCAAGGCCGCCAAGGCCTGCAAGCTGCAGATGTGGGGGCAGTCGTGGATCGCCGACTATCCGGACGGCGACAATTTCATGCAGCTCCTGTACGGCCCGAACACCGGGCAGAGCAACAACGGGTGCTACGAGTCGAAGGCGTTCGACCGGCTGTACGAGCGCTCGCGCCAGCTTCCGGATTCTCCCGAGCGCAACCGGCTCTTCCGCGAGATGTCGCGCCAGATGGAAGTGGATGGCGCGTGGAGCCTGCACGTGTCCCGGCTGCGCAACGAACTGATCTGGCCCTGGATCAAGGGCTACAAGAAACATCCGATCCTGCAGGCCGATTTTCAGTATCTCGACGTCGAGCCCGGCCGCCACTGAGATTCCCTCGCGCCGGCGGCGAGACGTCAACGACGGAGTGTCCAAGATGCGAAGCCTGAACCATCTGTACCGAATGGCCGCCGCGGCCGCAGCGTCGCGCTGGCGCTCGCCGCCGCCCCGGCGGGCGCCGCCGACATGAACAAGGTGATCCGCCACGTGTTTCCGGTCGGCGAGGAGGGCTTCGATCCGGCGGCCTCGAGCGATCTCTATTCGGGCACGATCAACCAGGCCATCTTCGAGACGCTGCTCACCTACGACTATCTCGCCCGCCCGGCGAAGCTCGTCCCGCTCGCCGCCGAGGCGCTGCCGCAGGTCACCGACAACGGCCAGACGTACACGATCAAGGTCAGGAAGGGCATCCAGTTCGCGGCCGACCCGGCGTTCAAGGGGGTCACGCGCGAGCTCGTCGCCGACGACTACGTGTACTCGCTCAAGCGGCTCATGGATCCGAAGATCCGCTCGCCGTGGGCCTGGCTGCTCGAAGGCAAGATCGTCGGCCTCGACGAGCTGGCCGAGCAGGCGAAGAAATCGGGCACGTTCGATTACGCGGCCAGGATTCCCGGGCTCGAGGCGGTCGATCGCTACACGCTGCGCATCCGGCTGAAGCAGCCCGACTACAACCTCGGCTACGTGCTCGCGCACGAGCCGACCAGCGCCGTCGCGCGCGAAGTCGTCGCCGCCTACGCCGACGCGGGCGGGCGGGTGATGGCGAATCCGGTCGGCACCGGACCGTACAAGCTCGCCAAATGGGTCCGGTCCTCGAAGATCTTCCTCGAGGCGAATCCCGACTTTCGCGGCTTCGTCTGGGACTTCAAGGCGGGCGCCGATCCCGACGATGCGCGGATCGTGAAGGAGATGAAGGGCAAGAAGATGCCGCAGGTGGGCCGCGTCGAGATCAGCATCATGGAGGAGGATCAGTCGCGCCTGCTCGCCTTCCAGAGCGGCGAGCTCGACCTCATGAACCTGGAGGGCCCGCTCGCGCCCAAGGTGCTGAACGGCGGCACGCTGACGCCGGAGATGCAGAAGAAGGGGGTCAGGCTCTCGCGGTTCGTCGATGCCGAAATCCTCTACCACTACTGGAACCTGCGGGATCCCGTCGTCGGCGGAATGTCGAAGGAGAAGATCGCGCTGCGCCGCGCCATGGCGATGGCCTATCCGGTCGAAGAGGAGATCAAGGTCGTGCGCAACGGGCAGGCGGTCGAGGCGCAGTACCCGATCCCGCCGGGTGTCGTCGGCCACGACCCGAAATATCGATCCAGCATCCAGCTACGATCCGGCCGGCGCCAATGCGCTGCTCGACCGGTTCGGCTACAAGAAGGGCGCCGACGGCTGGCGCACGCTCCCCGACGGCAAGCCGCTCCTCATCCGCTACGCGTCGCGGCCCGATTCGCTGGGCCGCCAGCAGGACGAGATGTGGAAGAAGGCGCTGGACTGCGATCGGCATCCGCATGCAGGTGCAGAAGGAGAAGTTCGCCGAGCTCATCAAGATGGAGAAGCAGTGCCAGCTGATGATGCGCACGGCGGCGTGGATCGCCGACTATCCCGACGGCGACAATTTCATGCAGCTCATGTACGGCAAGAACATCCATCAGAGCAACAATGCCTGCGCGGCGATTCCCGAGTACGACAAGCTCTACGAGCAGAGCATGCGGATGCCGGATTCGCCGGAGCGCGACCGGCTCTATCACGAGATGGCGAAGATCATCGAGACCTATGCGCCCTGGCGGCTCGACATCAGCCGCTACCGGAACATGCTGGTGCAGCCGCGCGTGCTGGGGTATAAGAAGCACCCGATCCTGCACGCCGAGTGGCAGTACATCGACGTGGCGTCCGACGCGAAGTAGCGCCGACCCGCGGCGGACGGCCGGCTCGGGTAGGATGCGGGCGTGGCAGCCGGCCCCTTCGCAACCCAGCCATGGCGTGAACCGCGCCGCGGCGAAGGCAATCGCAGTGACCGCATACATCATTCGACGCCTGTGGCAGATGATCCCGACGATGGCCGGGGTCATCCTGCTGGTGTTCGTCCTGTTCAACTGGGTCGGCGGCGACCCCGCGTACGTGCTCGCGGGCAAGATCTCGAACCAGGAGCAGATCGACAACATCCGGCGCCAGCTCGGCGTCGACCAGCCGATCTGGGTCCAGCTCTGGATATTCGTCAAGCAGGTGCTGACCGGCGACTACGGCGCGTCGTGGAGCACCAACGAGAAGGTCACGAGCATCCTGGCGACGCGCCTCGGCCCGTCGCTGACGGTGCTGCTGCCGCTGCTGGTCCTCGAAACGCTGTTCGCCGTCGGCCTGGCGCTCGCCGTCGCCTACGTGCGCGGCTCGCTGACCGACCGGCTGGTGATGATCGTCTGCACGGTCGGCCTGTCGATCTCGATCCTCGTCTACATCATCGTCTTCCAGTACTTCTTCGCCTACAAGCTCGGCTGGTTCCCGGTGCAGGGCTGGGGCAACAGCTTCCGCGAGAACCTCCTCGTCTTTTCCGCGCTGCCGATCCTGATCGCGCTCACCGTCAGCATCGCGCCGAACCTGCGGCTCTACCGGACCTTCTTCCTCGACGAAATCAATCAGGACTACGTGCGCACGGCGCGGGCGAAGGGGCTCTCCGAGAACCGGATCATGTGGGTCCACGTGCTGCGCAACGCCTCGATCCCCATCATCACCCACCTGATGGCCGGGTTGCCGGGGCTCCTGCTGGGGGCGTTCCTGATCGAGCGCTTCTTCTCGATCCCCGGCATCGGGCGCGAGGTGATCCTCGCCGTCGAGCGCTCGGACTTCCCGGTGATCAAGGCGCTCACCGTCTACGTCGCGTTCGCGACGATGGCGTCCAACCTGCTGGCCGACCTCATGTACAAGGCCGCGGACCCGCGGGTCCAGCTCAAGTGAAGGGGACGACGGTGGCGGACGGCACGACGTCGCAGGCCCCCGCGCGGATGGCGCGCGAGATCCCGCACACGGTCTCTCCGGGCCTCTGGGCGCTGGCGTGGAAGCGCCTGAAGACCGACAACGTCGGCATGGTCTCGCTGGTGATCGTCGCGCTGTTCATCGTGATGATGATCGCGTCGGGCACCGGGCTCATCGCCGGGAACTGGGCGCAGGAGACCGGCGTCAATTACGCGCCGCCGTCGTTCCTCGGCGACGACCTCGAGCGCGCCGCGCCGGTGGCGCCCGTCGCTCCGGCGGCGCCGGTCGCGCCGACCCCGCCCGCCGTCGAGTACAAGTCCGACGTCGTCGATCCGCTCGCCGACGTGCTGGCCGACATCAAGGGCGAGAAGAAGGCGCCGGGCGCGGACGCCGCAGCGCCGGCCGCGGGCGACGCCGGCAAGTCGGTCGATCCGCTCGCCGACGTGATGGCGGACATCAGGAAGGACGCCAAGGGCGCGGCGCCCGAAGCGGCGGGCGCGCGGCGGTCCACGCTGCCGCTCGGCGCCGACAAGTGGGGGCGCGACGTCCTGCAGAAGACGATCAAGGGCTCCGAGACGTCGATCTTCGTCGGTCTGGCCGCGGCGGCGGTGGCCACACTGCTCGGCACGCTGTTCGGCGCGCTCGCCGGGTACTACGGCAAGTGGATCGACGACGCGTTCAACTGGTTCTACAGCGTGTTCAACTCGATCCCGTACCTGCTGCTGATCCTCGCGGTCGCCGCGGTGCTGCAGCAGAAGGGAACGCTGACGATCATCCTGATCCTCGGGCTCACCGGCTGGACCGGCACGTTCCGGCTCATTCGCGGCGAATACCTGAAGCACAAGGCGCGGGAGTACGTGCAGGCGGCCGATGCGATCGGCGCGTCGAACTCGCGCCGGATGTTCGTCCACATCTTCCCCAACGTGAGCCACGTCGTGCTGGTGCAGCTGTCGATCTACACCGTCGGCTTCATCAAGGCGGAGGTGATCCTCTCGTTCCTCGGGTTCGGCGTCCCCGTCGACGTCGTGTCCTGGGGCTCGATGCTGAACGAGGCGCAGAACGAGCTGATCCTCGGCAAGTGGTGGCAGCTCGCGGCCGCGGGCACGGCGATGGCGATCCTCGTGACGGCGTTCAGCCTCTTCACCGATGCGCTGCGCGATGCGCTCGATCCGAAGCTCAAAGGCCTGGCGGGGGCTTAGTGGAAAACGCGAACGTGGAACCGCTCGTCAGCGTCAAGAACCTCAGGGTCGTCGTTCCGGCTCGACCGCCACCACACGTTCGACGCGGTCAAGGGCATCTCCTTCGACATCCCGAAGAACGCGACGGTCGCGCTGGTCGGCGAATCGGGCAGCGGCAAGTCGGTGACGGCGCTGGCGATCCTCGGCCTGCTGCCGCCCGAGAATTCGATCGTCGACCCGGCGAGCAGCATCCGGTTCGGCGGGCGCAACATCGTCGAACTTTCTCCCGGCGACCTGCGCCGCCTGCGCGGCGCGGAAATATCGATGATCTTCCAGGAGCCGATGACGTCGCTGAACCCCGTGTTCACCGTCGGCTACCAGCTGATCGAGGTGCTGCGCCTGCACATGGGCCTCGGCCCGGCGGACGCGCGCAGGCGCGCCATCGCGCTGCTCGACGAGGTCGGCATCCCCGACCCCGAGTTCAAGATCAACGCCTACCCGTCGCAGATGTCGGGCGGGCAGCAGCAGCGCGTGATGATCGCGATGGCGATCGCCTGCGAGCCCAAGCTCCTGATCGCCGACGAGCCGACGACGGCGCTCGACGTCACGATCCAGAAGCAGATTCTCGACCTCATCGGCGCGCTGCAGAAGAAGCGCCAGATGTCGGTGCTGTTCATCACGCACGACCTCGCGGTGGTCGGCGAGATCGCCGACCACGTCGTCGTGATGCGCAACGGCGAGATCAAGGAGCAGGGCCCGGCGAGGCAGCTGTTCGAGGATCCGCAGGACTCGTACACGAAGGCGCTGCTGCAATGCCGGCCGCGGCTCGACCGGCGCCCGGTCCGGCTGCCCGTGATCGAGGATTTCATGGACGGCGGCGCGCACGCGATGAACCTGACCGAGCGTCCGCGCGGCGTCGCGCCGGGCGATCCGATCATCCTCGACGTGAAGAACCTCGGCAAGGATTTCTACTCGCGCGAGGGCCTCTTCGGCCGGCGCAAGTTCGAGGCGGTGAAGGACGTCTCGTTCGCGCTGCCCAAAGGCAAGACGCTCGGGCTCGTCGGCGAATCGGGATCGGGCAAGACGACGGTGGGGCTCACGCTGATGCGGCTGCACGAAGCGTCCGCCGGCGAGGCGATCTTCGAGGGGCGGGACATCCTGGCGATGTCGCAGAAGGAGTTCATGGCGTACAAGCGGCGGATCCAGATCATCTTCCAGAATCCGTACGCGTCGCTCAATCCGCGCTTCACCGTCGGGCACATCCTGACCGAGCCGATGAACATCCACGGCATCGGCGCCTCCGCGCAGGAGCGCACGGAGCTCGCGTTCGAGCTGCTCGCCAAGGTCGGCCTGCCCGAGGTCTCGTTCTACAAGTACCCGCACGAGTTCTCGGGCGGGCAGCGGCAGCGGATCGCGATCGCGCGCTGCCTCACGATGAAGCCCGACATCCTGATCTGCGACGAGTCGGTGTCCGCGCTCGACGTCTCCGTCCAGGCGCAGGTGCTGAACCTGCTGCAGGACCTGCAGGACGAGTTCCAGCTCTCCTACATCTTCATCTCGCACGACCTCGCGGTGGTCAAGTACATCGCCGACGAGATCATGGTGATGAGCGAGGGGAAGATCGTCGAGATGGCGAACTCGGACGAGATCTACCGCCACCCGCGCGAGGCCTACACGCAGCGGCTGCTGGCGTCGATCCCGAAGGGCTGGCAGGGGCGCATGAGTGCGGCGGGCTGACGCGCCGGGCCGTCGAAGGGCGCGCGCGCGGCTACAGCGTGAACGTCAGCTCCGACAGCAGCGCGCCGGGAAGCCGCATGCTGGCGAGCGCGCGCTCGCGGTAGGTTCCCGATTCGAGGATCAGCTCGGTCTCCGCGGTCAGCGCCTCGAGGCTCGTCCCGAGGATCCGGTAGATCGTGTCGTCGAAGCGCAGCACGTTCACCGGCGCCACGATCTTCCCGTCTTCCACCCAGAACGTCGCGAAGCGCGTCATCCCCGTCATCCGGCAGGCCGGGCGATCGGAATAGTTGAGGTAGTGGAGGTTGCCGATGTAGAGCCCGGTGCCGAGCGCCGCGAGCGCGTCCTTCGCGGCGAGCGTGCCGCCGTCCATCACCAGCGCCTCGGGCGCCTCCCAGCCGTTGGCGCCGTTCGCGGTCAGCGCGAACTCGCGCGCGGTGCGCGGCGAGGTGAGCGCCCCCACCAGCCGGCCGGCGTCGATCAGCGGCACGCGGTCGGGCCGCGCGAAGCCTTCGCTCTGGAACGCCGGCGCGACGCCGTCGGCGATCGCCTCGGTGATTCTGACGCGCGGGTCGAGCCGCGCGCCGTCGCCGCCCTCGCCGCGCATCCGGCTGAGGCTGCTCTGCTTGGTCGCGAGCGCGCGGGCCGAAAATCCGCCCCAGCACAGCAGCCGCGCGATGTCCTCCATCGCCGCGGGCGTCAGGAATGCGCGGTACTTGCCGGGCGCGAGCGTCTTCGCGGGCAATGCGATGTGCGCGAGCAGCCCGCGCGCCTCGTCCATCTTCGCCGCGAGCGCGCCTGCGTCCCAGGCGAAGCCCGACAGCGCCGATTTCACGGCCTTGTCGGCGCGGTGGTACAGGCTCCACTGCAGGTTGAACGACGTCGCCTCGTGCCAGTTGCGCTGGCCGAACGAGTTCGCGAAGCCGCGGCACACCGGCCCGCCGGCGTACAGCCCGACGAGGTCCTCCCCGCGCGCGGCTTCGAGCAGCGCGTCGATCACGATCTCCGCCGGGGGCAGTGGTCCGCGCGCGCCGCCCGGGTCGACACGACGTCCGTGGCGATGAGCAGGTGCGGATCGGGATCGAGCTCCGGCAGCGCGGCGCGAAGCCCGGCGAGGGCCGCGCGCAGTTGCCCGGTGTCGGCGGCGAGATCGCCGGAGAGCGACAGGCGGTGCGACGCGTGCCGCGCGCCGTCGATCAGGTCGACGTCGACGTAGCGCTGGACGACGTTCCCCGGCTGGCGCACCTTGCCCTGGTTGAACCGGATGAAGTCCGACGTTTCGGCGGAAAAGTTCGCCGTGTAGGTTTCGCCGGCGGCGACGAGCCCGTCGAGCGCCGCCGCCACGTCGTGAAAGTAGGTTTCCATCGCCGCCATGCCGGCGGGCTCTCCACGCGGCGCCATTCATTCTTCCTCCCCACCGAATACCGCGACATCCCTGAACACGCATGCCGGCGACGCGTGGCCGACGCGGATGACCTGCGACGGCTCGCCCTTGCCGCAATGCGGCGAGCCCAGCACCTGCACGGTATCGGCATTGCCGACGCGGGCGAGGCTCCGCCAGAAGGTCGCGCTGATGCCGCGGTAGTTGGGATTCTTGACGACCGCGCCCAGCTTCCCGTTCTCGATCAGCCGTCCCCGCTCGCAGCCGAACTGGAACTTGTTGCGCGAGTCGTCGATCGACCACGAGCAGTTGGTCTCCATCAGCACGCCGCGCTCGATGCCGGCGATCATGTCGTCGAACGTGGCGTCGCCGGCCTCGATGTTGAGGTTCGCCATCCGGTCGATCGGCGGGCGGTTCCAGTTGTCGGCGCGCGCGTTCGACGTGCCGGGGAGCCCGCGCGCGAGCTGCGACGTCGCGCCCCCAGCGGCCGCTCCAGGATGCCGTTGCGGATCAGGTGCACCCGTTGCGCGGGCGCGCCCTCGTCGTCCCAGCCGTAGCTCGCGAGCTCTTCGCCGCGGGTCGGGTCGAACGTGACGTTGAGCAGCTCCGAGCCGTAGCGATAGCTGCCGAACATGTCCGGCGTGACGAAGCTCGTGCCGGCGAAATTGCGCTCGTCGCCGAGGATGCGGTCGAGCTCGAGCGGATGGCCGATCGACTCGTGGATCTGCAGGATCATCTGGTCCGGCATCAGCAGCACGTCCATCGTGCCGCTCGGGCAGTTCGGCGCGGCAAGCAGCTCGAGCGCCTCGTCGGCGATCCGGCGCATCGCGCCTTCGTAGCCGAAGCGCGCGAGAATCTCGTCGCCGCCCTGCTGGCAGATGCCGCGATGGCCGTGCAGCGTGCGCGTCTGGGTGACGCCGTCGGCGTGCGCGGTGACCGACATGCCCGGGAGCAGGAAGCGATAGCGCTGGATGACGTCGCCGCCCTCGCTGGTGACGAGCCGGTGCGTCGCGGTCAGCACGTCGACCGCCGCATCCCAGTCGACGATGCGCGGGTCGATGGCGGCCGCGCGCGATTCGCGCATCAGCAGTTCGTACCAGTCGCGGCGCGACCGGGCCGGTGCCGCAAAGGCCGGCGATGCGTATTCCCCGCGCGGCGCCGGGCGGGGCAGCGTGCGCGAGTCGAGCAAGCGCGAACTTGGCGGTGGCGCGCGCCAGCGCCGCCGCGCGCTCGAGCGCCGCGGCGAGGCCCGCGGGCGACGTGTCGCCGGTCGCCGCATAGCCGTAGCCGCCGCCGGCGTGGACGGTGGCCATCGCGCCCCGGTCGGTGCTCGCGCAGAAGGGCAGCGCGACGTCCTTGCGGACCGCAAGGACTCGCACGTCTCGTCGACCCAGCGCAGCACCAGTAGTCGGCGTCGAGGCGAAGCGGCGGCAGGTCGGCAACGGTGAAACGGTCGGCGTCGGGCATCGGCTGTCCTGAGCGGGGCGGGCCGGGGCGGGGCCGCGGCGCAACGGTCGCGGATTATCGC
>CAVVUJ010000028.1:0-40841 GCA_963751405.1 uncultured beta proteobacterium
TGGCGTCCCCAGGGGGATTCGAACCCCCGTACTCACCGTGAAAGGGTGATGTCCTAGGCCTCTAGACGATGGGGACCTGGCGCGAGGGACAGCAGAGACAACGAATCGCAACGTATCGGGTGGTGGAGGTAAGCGGGATCGAACCGCTGACCTCTTGCATGCCATGCAAGCGCTCTCCCAGCTGAGCTATACCCCCCACGGCCAACATGAAATTATACGGGGCGAGGCCCTCTTGTGCAAACGCCCCGGGCTGACCGGGCGCGCCGCACTCCGCGGTCGGATATCATCGGGCACGTCACGCCCATCACTCCCCGCACAGAGAGTCCAGGCCGCCCCATGCCCCTGCCCTCGCCGCATGCCGCCGCCGCATGTCGACCTGTCCGGCCGCGTGATCATGGTAACCGGCGCTTGGGGCGGGCTCGGGCAGGCCCCTCTCGCTCGCCTGCGCCGCGCGCGGGGCCACACTCGTGCTGCACGGGCGCGTCGTGCGCAAGCTGGAGGCGATCTACGACGAGATCGTGGCGGCCGGGCATCCGCAGCCGACGATCCTGCCGCTCGACCTGGCCACGGCATCCGCCGACGATTTCGGCAATGTGGCGGGCGCGATCCGAGCGCAGCTTGGCCGGCTCGACGGGCTCGTGCACACGGCGGCCTTCCTGGGCTCGCTGGGGCCGATCGAGCACCAGTCGTTCGACGCGTGGCAGAAGGTGCTGCGCGTGAATCTGGCCGCCGCGATGGCGTTGACGCGATCGACGCTGCCGCTGCTCTCTGTCGCCCCCGACGCGAGCGTCATCTTCACGCTGGACACGCGGGGCGAGGACCCCCGCGCCTACTGGGGTGCCTATGCCGCGGCGAAAGCCGGGCTTTCAGCGCTGGCCGCAACGTTGGCCGACGAATGGGAAAGCCGTCGGAACCTGCGCGTCAATGCGGTCGTTGCCGGGCCAATGCGCACGCCGCTTCGTGCGCTGACGCATCCCGGCGAGGACAGGTCCGCACTGCCGTTGCCCGAAGCGCTGGTGCCGCTCTACCTGCACCTTGTGGGCGCGCAAGCCAAAGCGGAGAGCGGCGCACGGATCGACGCGCAAGCATGGCTCGCCGGTCAACCGGCTTCCTCGCCGCTCGTCTCGCCGGCGGCGACGGGTCGTCCGTAGCGAAGCACCACGCGCAGCCGCCGGAACTCGTCTTCCGGAAGCGTATCGGGCAACACGACGATGGCGCGCGCCGGACGCCACCATGGCGTGCCATCCGCCCGCCAGACGATGGTCGTCAGCCATGGGCCGACGCAGGAATCGTCCAGAATCGTCCCCGCCCGTGAACGTCCGTCGCGTCCCGTCACCGTGATCCGGCGGTCGATGCCGACGTGCAGCAGCGCCGGCACGCCGCGGCCGGTGCAGCGCCAGAGGCCGGAGAACAGCACGGCGAGAACCACGGCAGACGCCGGCACCACGGCCGCGATCGGCAGCGGCAGCCATCCGATCAGGACCGCCGTCATCGCGCACGTGGCCGCGACGAAGGCGCAGCCGATGCGTGACGGGCGGGGTTCGAGGCGCAGGCGCGGCGCGGGCTTCATCGCGCCCATTGCGCGCCGGCGCAATTTCGCAACCGGCAAACGACCTAGTGCTGTCCCGCAGGCTCCGAAGACGGGAGCCGATATCGTCGCGAACTATCGGCGAACCTGCGGGACCTCAAGCCTTCTTCCCCGCGAGCAGCAGCCAGGTGGCGACGACGGTGTCCGGATTGAGCGACATGCTTTCGATCCCCTGCGCGACGAGCCATTGCGCCAGGTCCGGGTGGTCCGACGGCCCCTGCCCGCAGATGCCGGCGTACTTGCCCGCCTTCCGGCATGCGGCGATCGCCATCGCGAGCATCGCCTTCACCGCGTCGTCGCGCTCGTCGAACGACGACGCGATGGCCCCGCCCGCGTCGCGGTCGACCGCGAGCGTGAGCTGCGTCATGTCGTTCGACCCGATCGAGAAGCCGTCGAAATGCTCGAGGAAGCGATCGGCGAGCAGCGCGTTCGACGGGATCTCGCACATCATGATGACGCGCAGGCCGTTCTGCCCGCGCGCGAGGCCCTGCGCCTGCAGCAGCGCGATCACCTGCTCCGCCTCGTTCAGCGTGCGCACGAACGGAATCATCAGCTCGACGTTGGTGAATCCCATGTCGTCGCGGACCCGCTTCATCGCCGTGCACTCGAGCGCGAAGCAGTCGTGGAACTCCGGCGCGATGTAGCGCGACGCGCCGCGAAAGCCGAGCATCGGATTCTCCTCGTGCGGCTCGTAGCGCTGGCCGCCGACGAGATTGGAATACTCGTTGGACTTGAAGTCGGACAGCCGGACGATCACCTTCTTCGGCCAGAAGGCGGCGGCGATCGTGGCCACGCCCTCGGCGATCTTGCTCACGTAGAACTCCGTCGGGCTCGCGTAGCCGCCGATACGCCCGCGGATCTCGCGCTGCAGCTCGGCCGGCTGGCGATCGAGTTCGAGCAGCGCCTTCGGATGGATGCCGACGTTCTTGTTGATGATGAATTCCAGCCGTGCGAGGCCCACGCCTTCGTTGGGCAGCTGGCGAAACTCGAACGCGAGCTCGGGATTGCCGACGTTCATCATGATCTTGGTCGGCGACGGCGGCATGCGGTCGAGGACCACGTCGACCACCTCGACGTCGAGGATCCCGGCGTAGACGTGCCCGGTATCGCCATCGGCGCAGGAGACGGTCACCAGCGCTCCATCCGCCAGTGCGCGGGTCGCGTCGCCGCAGCCGACCACGGCGGGGATGCCGAGCTCGCGTGCGATGATCGCCGCGTGGCACGTGCGGCCGCCGCGGTTCGTGACGATGGCGGCGGCGCGCTTCATCACCGGTTCCCAGTCGGGGTCCGTCATGTCCGCCACCAGCACGTCGCCCGCCTTGACCCGGTCCATCTCCGCGGCCGATTTGATCAGGCGCACCGCGCCCTGCCCGATTCTCTGCCCGATCGCGCGGCCGCTCGCGAGCACGTCGGAGCGGGATTTCAGCCGGTACCGGCGCAGGTTGCCCGCGTTCTCGCGCGACTTCACGGTCTCCGGCCGCGCCTGAAGGATGTAGAGCTTCCCGTCGACGCCGTCGCGCCCCCATTCGATGTCCATCGGACGGCCGTAGTGCTTCTCGATGGTGACGGCATAGCGCGCGAGCTCGTGCGCTTCGGCGTCGGTGATCGAGAACCGGTGCCGATCGTCACCGGCGACATCCACGGTGGCGGTCGAATGCCCGGCCTTCCTGCCGTCGGCGAACACCATCCGGATGGCCTTGCCCCCCACGGTCTTGCGCAGGATCGCCGGCCGGCCTGCGTCGAGGTTCGGCTTGTAGAGGTAGAACTCGTCGGGGTTCACGGCGCCCTGCACCACGGTTTCCCCGAGGCCGTAGGATGCCGTGATGAGCACGACCTGGTCGAAGCCGGATTCGGTGTCCAGCGTGAACATGACGCCCGAGGCACCGAGGTCGCTGCGCACCATGCGCTGGACGCCGGCGGACAGCGCGACGTCGGCGTGCGCGTAGCCCTGATGGACGCGATAGGCGATCGCCCGGTCGTTGTACAGGCTCGCGAATACCTCTCTTATCGCATGAAGTATATTATCCAGGCCATTGATATTAAGAAATGTTTCCTGCTGCCCGGCAAACGAAGCCTCCGGCAGATCTTCGGCCGTGGCCGAAGATCGCACCGCCCAGGTCGCCTCGGGTGAAGATTCCGTCAGGGTCTGGTACGCGCCCGCCAGATCGGCATTGAACGCGGGCGGCAACGGCGCCTCGACGATCCAGCCCCGGATCTCGGCACCCGCCCGGGCGAGCGCCGCGACATCGTCGACATCGAGCGATGCCAGCCGCGCGGCAATGCGCGCCTCGAGATCGTTATGCGCAAGGAATTCGCGAAAGGCGTACGCGGTGGTCGCAAAGCCGCCGGGGACACGAATTCCGGCGTCGGCGAGCTGGCCGATCATCTCGCCCAGCGACGCATTCTTGCCGCCGACCTGGTCGACGTCGCGCATCCTGAGGTGCTCCAAGGGAATTACCCGCGCCTGTTGGCTCATTCTCGTCTGGCCTCGTTGGGAGTGCGTGCTGCGCTGCGCCAAAGAATTGCGCTGACAGGGTGATTTTAGCGCTTTGGGAGCAGCTCGCGGGCCATGCGGCGACGCAAAAAAACCCGCCTTGGCGGGTCTTGCGATGGTCCGTCGCGGAGCGCTACGGCTCCGGGTTCGAGGTCAGAACGAATGCGTGCCGCCCGGACGCCCGTCCCCGGGCAACGGCAGGTCGATGGGGTCGGCTGCGCCCGTTGGCTCGAGACCGGCATGTGCAACCGGCGCATCCGTTTCCGGAACTCTGCCCTTGACGGCGCGGCGCAGCGTTCGATACAGATCGGGATGCGAGGTCTTCAGATGGCTGATGATCTCGAAATCGACGCGCTTCACCTGCGAGAGATCAACCTGCTCGACGTGCACCAGGCGCAGCAGCTCGCGCACGGGCTTGGGCATTTCGCGACCGCTTTCATACCGGGAGCCGCCACTCTGCGTGACGCCGATCTGCGTCCAGAACTGCTCCTGATTGAGCCCCAGCCGGCGCCGGATTTCGCGCGGATTGAGGACGCGGTCGAAGATTTTCATGGGGTCGGTTATGACGCACAGCAGCCACCTGCCGCCCTGCAGCAGCGACTGTCCTATACCAATGGCATATTCTGGGCAGATTGTCACCCGCAACGCAAGGGCCATTCATCCGGCCGCCCCTGCCATTCCTCCTATTTGTTGCGTATTCGGTCCCAAGGTTGCGGTGGAAGAGCACAGGACTTGCGCCTTCACTCAGGCGCACGCGACGCGAGGTACTCCTCATAGCTTCCCGTGAAGTGCACGGGCGTGCGCCGGCCCAATTCGATCACCTGGGTCGCCAGCGACGAGACGAACTGGCGATCGTGCGACACGACGATCAGCGTGCCCTGATAGAGCTCGAGCGCAAGGTTAAGCGACTCGATCGACTCCATGTCCATGTGATTGGTCGGCTCGTCCATCACGAGCACGTTGGGACGCGTCAGCATCAGCTTGCCGTAGAGCATCCGGCCCTTTTCGCCGCCGGAGAGCACCCGCACCGGCTTCTTGCCGTCGTCGCCCGAGAACAGCAGCCGGCCCAGCGTCGCGCGCACGATCTGCTCGTCGTCGCCCTCCTGCGCCCACTGCCGCATCCAGTCGAAGACCGTAACGTCGGAATCGAATACCGCCGTCTGGTCCTGCATGAAGTAGCCGATGCTGGCCCGCTCGGCCCATTTGATGCTGCCGGTGTCGGGCGTGAGCTCGCCGATCAGCGTGCGCAGCAGCGTTGTCTTGCCGGACCCGTTCGGACCGACGATCGCGAGCCGCTCGCCGGCCTCGAGGATCAGGCTCACGCCGGCGAAGAGTTCGCGCGGCTGGCCCGGCCAGCCCTTCGCGAGGTGCTGGATCTCGACCGCGTGGCGATGCAGCTTCTGCTTCGGGTCGACCTCGAAGCGCAGATACGGATTCTGCCGCGACGACGGCTTTACGTCCTCGATCCTGATCTTCTCGATCTGGCGCGCTCGGGAGGTCGCCTGCCGCGCCTTCGACTTGTTGGCGGAAAAGCGCCGCACGAATTCCTGCAGGTCGGCGATCTTCTCCTTGGCCTTCACGTTCGCGGAGAGCAGCTGCGCCCTTGCCTGCGTCGACGCGATCATGTAGTCGTCGTAGTTGCCCGGGTAGACGCGCAGGCTGCCGTAATCGAGGTCGGCCATGTGCGTGCAGACGCTGTTCAGGAAATGGCGGTCGTGCGAGATGATGACCATCGTGCTGGTGCGCTCGTTCAGCACGTCCTCGAGCCAGCGGATCGAGTTGATGTCGAGGTTGTTGGTCGGCTCGTCCAGCAGCAGGATGTCCGGATTGGCGAAGAGCGCCTGCGCGAGCAGCACCCGCAATTTCCAGCCGGGCGCCACGGCGCTCATCGGACCGTCGTGCAGTTCCTGCGCGATGCCGATGCCCTGCAGCAATTCGGCCGCGCGCGCTTCCGCCGTGTACCCGTCCTGCTCGGCAAACGTCGACTCCAGCTCCGCAGCGTGGACGTAGTCATCCTCGGTCGCGTCGGGATTGGCGTAGATCGCGTCCTTGTCCTGCTTGACCTGCCACATTTCGCGGTGGCCCATCAGCACGACGTCGAGCACGCGCACGTCCTCGTAGGCGAACTGGTCCTGCTCGAGTTTGCCCAGACGTTCGTGCGGATCGAGCGCGACGTTGCCGCCGGAGGGCTCGAGATCGCCGCCGAGAATCCGGATCAGTGTCGACTTGCCGCAGCCGTTCGCGCCGATCAGCCCGTACCGGTTGCCGTCGCCGAACTTGACGTTGATGTTCTCGAACAGGGGCTTCGCCCCGAACTGGATCGTGATGTTGGCAGCGGTGAGCACGGGATCTCGAGTCGACGGCAGCGCGCCGCCGGATGACGGCGCTGCATGCGGGGGAACCTGCCATTCTGCTAGAATCAACCGGTTATCTCAAGCATCACGCTGGGCCATGCCGCGAGTGTCCGGCACGACATGCGCGACGACATCCGCCGATGCCCCGTTACGACCTCCACTGCCACTCGACCCATTCCGACGGCCTGCTCGCGCCGGCGGCGGTTGTCGCGCGCGCCCGCGCGCATGGCGTCGATGTGCTGGCGCTGACGGACCACGACGAATTGAGCGGCATCGCGGAGGCGCGGGAGGCCGCCCTGGCGGCAGGGATCACGCTGATCTGCGGGGCCGAGCTCTCGACAACGTGGGAGGGCATCACGATTCACATCGTCGCGCTCGGCATCGATCCGGCGAATGCGACGCTGACCGACAGCCTCGCGGCAATTCGCGTCGGGCGTTCGGCCCGCGCCAGGCGCATCGCCGATGCGCTGGCCGCCGCGGGAATAGACGGCGCGTACGAAGGCGCGATGCGCTACGTGACCAGCGAGCGGCTCGTCTCGCGGACGCATTTCGCGCGCTATCTCGTCGAAGCCGGCCACGCGCGCGAATTGAAGGATGTCTTCGCCCGCTACCTGACGCCGGGCAAGCCCGGCCACGTGCAGCACGAGTGGGCGAAGCTGTCGGAAGCCGTCGACTGGATTCACGCGGCCGGCGGGCAGGCGGTCATCGCGCACCCCGGCCGGTACAAGGTGGATGGCAGCGGCATGCGCCGCTTGCTGACGGAGTTTCGGGACGCGGGCGGCGACGCGATCGAGGTGGTGTCGCCGTCGCATACGCGGGCGCAGTACGGGGAGTTCGCGACCCACGCGCGCATTCTCGGCTTGCGCGCCTCGTGCGGCTCCGATTGGCACGGTCCCGGCGAGAGCTCGATGGAACTGGGCGCGCTGCCCGATCTGCCCGCGGGCGTCGTGCCGGTCTGGCGGGACTGGTAGCCGCGCGCGGCGCGTCATGGCGGACGGTGCACGCATGCCCAACCGGCGCACCGTCTTCTTCGTCTCCGATCGCACGGGCATCACCGCCGAGATGCTCGGCAACAGCCTGCTGTCCCAGTTCGACGACATCGAGTTCCAGCGGCTGACGATCCCCTTCGTCGATTCGCCCGAAAAGATCGCCGCGGTGATCGAGCAGATCAACGAGACGACGGTGCGCGAGGAACGCCCGCCGATCGTGTTCAGCTCGATCGTGGACGAAGCCATGAGCGACACACTGCGCCGTCATACGAACGCGCTCACGCTCGACCTGTTCCAGACCTTCGTCGCGCCGCTCGAGTCAGCGCTCGGTGCCAAGAGCTCGCACGCGGCCGGCCGCTCACACGGGATCGCCAACAGCCACGAGTATTTCGCGCGCATGGACGCGATCAATTTCTCGCAGACGCATGACGACGGTGCCGCGACCCGCGACCTGACGCGGGCGCAGGTCATCCTGGTCGGTGTTTCGCGTTGCGGCAAGACGCCCACCTCCCTCTATCTCGCGCTGCAATTCGGCATCCGGGCGGCCAATTTTCCCCTGACGCCCGACGATTTTGCCGACCGCGCCCTGCCGGCGTCGGTGCTGCCGCACAAGGAGCGGCTGTTCGGGCTCACGATCAATCCCGATCGGCTGCACAAGATCCGTGAGGAGCGGCGCCCGGGCAGCAAGTATTCGGCGCTCGAGAACTGCCGCTACGAGGTGCGCGAATGCGAGCATCTGCTCGAGAGCGAGGGCATCCCCATGCTCGACACGACGGCAAAATCGATCGAGGAGATCGCGACGACGATCAGCTACCGCGCCAAGCTGCGCAGGAACGTCTACTGACGCCCGCGGCGATGCGCGCTGGCAGCCGGCAGGATTGAGCACTCAGGGGTGGCGGATGAGCACGGTCGACCACGGCAAGCGGCAACCATGATCATCGTCTTCGGCTCGATCAATCTCGACCTCGTCGCGCGCACCGAGCGCTTGCCGCATCCCGGCGAGACGATCGCCGGCCATTCCTTTGCCATGTTCCCTGGCGGCAAAGGGGCCAATCAGGCGCTCGCGGCGCGTCGTGCCGGTGCCGACGTTGCCATGGCCGGCGCCGTGGGCACCGACGTGTTCGCCGCTGCGGCCCTGGAAGGGCTGATCGCGGCAGGTGTCGACATCGCGTGGGTGCAACGGGACCCGGCGCCGACCGGAGTCGCGCTGATCCACGTGGAAGCGGGCGGGCAGAACGCGATCACGGTGGTCCCAGGAGCGAACGCCGGGGCGCTCGCGGCGCAGCGTTCCCGATGCGGCGCTCGGTCCGGGGACGACGGTGGCCCTGCAACTCGAAGTCCCCATCGAGGCCGTGCGCGATTTCGCGGTCCGGGCACGACGATACGGCGCGCGCGTGGTTCTCAACGCAGCGCCGGCGCAGGCACTGCCGCCGGCGCTCCTCGGCGGCGGTCGACGTGCTGATCGTCAACGCGATCGAGGCCGCGGCGATCGCGGCGGCGCTCGACCTGCCCCGCACGCCGGAAGCCTTTGCGGCCGCGATGCATCGTCGCCACGGTTGTGCCGTCATCGTGACTCTGGGGCGGCGCGGCGTGGCCGCAGCGGTCGACGGAACCCTGCTCTGCGCTCCGGCGCCCACCGTCGACGTCGTCGACACCACCGGGGCTGGCGATGCATTCGTCGGCGCGCTCGTGGCAGCCCTCGATCGACGCGCCGAGTGGCCACGCGCCATCGCCGAGGGTGTCGCCGCGGGATCGCTCGCTTGTGCAGTCGCCGGCGCACAACCGGGACTGCCGGTGGCGGCGGTGATCCAGCGCCTCGCCGGCATCGTGGAAACGACACTCACATCGCGACGATTGGACTAGCCGGCATTGCCGGTTGAGGCAGGAGCGACCTTTGGCGTGTCACGCTGCCGCACGCATTCGAACAGGCAGATGGCGGCAGCAGCAGCGGCATTGAGCGATTCGACGCCGCCGGGCATCGGGATAGTCACCCGCTGCGTTGCCTGCGCCACGAGTTCGGTCGAGAGCCCGGCTCCTTCGTTGCCAATGGCCAAGGCGACGCGACCGGCGAGCGGTGCAGCGAACACGGAGGTTCCGCCTGCCGCGACCGTGGCGACGACTTCCGCACCGCTCGCGCGGTACTCGTGCGCCCATGCGGGGAGGTCGACGTCCTCGTGGATGTCCAGGCAGAAATGCGCGCCCTGTCCGGCGCGCAGAACCTTCGGCGACCACGCGAACGCGCAATGCTCCGACAGCAGCACCCGCGCGACACCCGCCGCCGCGGCCGAGCGCAGCATGGAGCCGACGTTACCCGGATCCTGCACGCCGTCCAGCAGCAGGCAGAAGTCGGCAAACGCCGCGAGCGCCGGCCGCGGCGTCGTGACGATGGCCAGCACGCCAACGCTGGCCGGCAGCGCCGCGATCCCGGCGAAGAGCGCCTCGGAGACCACGAGCGTACGCTCGGCGTGGCGTTCGGTCAGGTTCCGCACGGCGGGGGTTGCCATTGCCGTTTCGGTGACGATCAGCGTTTCGGGCGCGCCGTGGCGCGCCGCGCAGGCAGTGACGACGTGCTCGCCTTCGAGCACGCATTTGCCCGACTTGCGCCGCTCGCGCGCGGACGCCACCAGCGCTGCGGCTTCCCGCAGGCGCGGATTGTGTCTGGAGGTGACGCGCTGCACGGCGATGGAGCGGAAGCCCGAAACTGACCGGAACGTCCGCTGTGGTCAGCGTTTTTCGGCGGGCCGCGCGGCCGGGCGTATGGGCCGGGGCGCCGACCCCTCCGCCGGGCGGATCGTCGCCGGGTCCTCCCGGCTCTGCTCGGCGACCTGCTGCAGCTGAAAGAAGACCTCGTCCTGCTTCACCATGCCGAGCTCCGAGCGGGCGCGCTCCTCGATCGCTTCGAAGCCGGTCTTGAGGTCGCGCACGTCGGCATCGAGCGCATCGTTGCGCAGCTTGAGCCTGGCGTTCGCCTCTTTCTGCGCGGCGAGCCCGCGGTCGAATTCACGCACCTGCAACCACCCCCCCTTGCCAAGCCACATCGGATACTGCAACGCCACGATGAGGGCGATGAAGGTGAGAGCAAGCCAGCGCAAGGCGACCTACTTCAGCTGGAAGAAGGCCGCACGGCCCGGATAGCTCGCCGCTTCGCCGAGGTCTTCCTCGATGCGCAGCAGCTGGTTGTATTTGGCGATCCGGTCCGAGCGCGACAGCGAGCCGGTCTTGATCTGGCCGGCGTTGGTGCCGACGGCGATGTCGGCGATCATGCTCTCCTCGGTTTCGCCCGAGCGATGCGAGATCACCGCCGTGTAGCCGGCGCGGTTGGCCATCGTGACCGCAGCGAATGTCTCCGACAACGTGCCGATCTGATTGATCTTGACCAGGATGGAATTCGCAATGCCCTTGGCAATGCCCTGCTTCAGGATCTTCGTGTTGGTGACGAAGATGTCGTCGCCGACGATCTGCACCTTCTTTCCGAGCCGGTCGGTGAGCAGCTTCCAGCCGTCCCAGTCGTGCTCGGACATGCCATCCTCGATGCTGATGATCGGATACTTGTCGCACCAGGTCGCGAGGTAGTCGACCATCTGCGAGCGGGTCAGCTTCGCCCCCTCCGACTCGAGGTTGTAGACGCCGTCCGTGTAATACTCGCTGGCGGCGCAATCGATGGCCAGTGCGATGTCGGTGCCGGGCACGTAGCCCGCCTTGTCGATGGCTTCCATCAGCAGCTGCAGCGCCGCCTCGTTGCCGGGCAGGTTCGGCGCGAAACCGCCTTCGTCGCCGACGGTCGTCGGCATGCCGCGCCCGTCGATGATCTTCTTCAGCGTGTGGAACACCTCGGCGCCGTAGCGCAGCGCTTCGCGGAACGACGGCGCGCCGAGCGGCACCAGCATGAATTCCTGGATGTCGACCTTGTTGTTCGCGTGCGCGCCACCGTTGATGACGTTCATCATGCGGCACCGGCAGCTGCATTTCCCCGGCCCCGCCGAGGTAACGGTAGAGCGGCAGCGACGATTCGTCCGCCGCGGCCTTGGCGACGGCGCACGACACCGCCAGCATCGCATTCGCGCCCAGGCGCGACTTGTTCTCGCTGCCGTCGAGGTCGATCATCGTCTTGTCGATGAACGCCTGCTCGCTGGCGTCGAGGCCGAGGATGGCCTCGCAGATCTCGGTGTTGACGTTCTCGACGGCCCGCAGCACGCCCTTGCCGAAATAGCGCGCGGCATCGCCGTCGCGCAATTCGATGGCCTCCTTCGAGCCGGTGGAGGCGCCCGAGGGAACCGCGGCGCGGCCCGAGACTCCGGACTCGAGGACGACATCCGCCTCGATCGTTGGGTTGCCGCGGGAATCAAGTATCTCGCGGGCGATGACATCGACAATGGCGCTCATGTTTTTCCAGGGTCAGTGGTTGTGGTTCGGTTGGAGGGCAACGATGATCGGGTCAGGCTGTCGCCGCTGCCATCAGCTCGTTTTCGGGGAAACCCGCGCGCTTCACGACCGCATCGAGCTCCACCAGCGTCTCGAGCAGCGCCTCCATCTGCGCCAGCGGCCACGCATTGGGTCCGTCGGACAGCGCCTTGTCGGGCTCGGGGTGCGTTTCCATGAATACGCCGGCAACTCCCGCCGCGACGGCCGCGCGCGCCAGCACGGGGACGAATTCGCGCTGGCCGCTGCTCGCTGTGCCGAGCCCGCCGGGAAGCTGCACCGAATGCGTGGCGTCGAACACCACCGGACAACCCGTCGCACGCATGAGCGCGAGGCCGCGCATGTCCGAGACGAGGTTGTGGTAGCCGAACGACGCGCCACGTTCGCAGACCATGATGTTGTCGACACCGCTTGCGGCCCTGGCCTTGCGGACGACCTGCAGCATGTCCTCGGGCGCCAGGAATTGCCCTTTCTTGATGTTGACCGGCTTGCCGGCGCGGGCCACCGCCTGGATGAAATCGGTCTGCCGACACAGGAAGGCCGGGGTCTGCAGCACGTCGACGACGCTCGCCACCTCCGTCACCTCGGCCTCGGTGTGGACGTCGGTCAGCACCGCGACGCCGACCTGCCGCTTCACTTCCGCCAGAATGCGCAAGCCTTCGGCCCTCCCCGGCCCCCGATAGGCGGTGCCGGAGCTGCGGTTCGCCTTGTCGTACGACGACTTGAAGACGAACGGGATGCCGATGCGGGCGCAGATTTCCTGCAGCCGGCCGGCCACGTCGACCTGGAACTGGCGGGACTCGACGACGCACGGCCCGGCGATCAGGAACAGCGGCCGGTCGAGTCCGACATCGAAGCCGCACAGCTTCATCAGGCGCCGCACACGCAGTGAGCGTGGGGGCCGTCCATCTCAAATCGACGCCACCAGCTCGGCGACGGCGTCGCTATCGCTGCCGCTGGTGGCGCGGCGCTGGCGATCGAGCGCAGCGCGCACGAAGCCAATGAACAGCGGATGGCCGCGGCGCGGGTTGGACGTGAATTCGGGGTGGAACTGGCAACCGAAGAACCACGGGTGCTCCGGCAGCTCGATCATCTCGCACAGATCGCCCGCCGCCTCGCTCTTGGCCCGCGCGCCGACGACGAGGCCGGCCGCTTCCAGGCGCGGCAGATAGTGGTTGTTGACCTCGTAGCGATGGCGATGCCGCTCGGCGACCGTGGTCGAGCCGTAGATCCGGTGCGCAAGCGAGCCCGGCACGACTTCGCACGGCTGCCCCCCAAGTCGCATCGTGCCGCCGAGGTCCGAATTCGCCGCGCGCCGCTCGATCGAGCCGTCGCGGTTCTGCCATTCGGTGATCAACGCGACGACCGGATGCCTCGTGTCGGGGTCGAATTCCGTGCTGTTGGCGCCCTCGAGCCCGGCCATGTGGCGCGCGTATTCGATCACGGCGAGCTGCATGCCGAGGCAGATCCCGAGGTACGGGACGCCGTTCTCGCGCGCGTAGCGGATCGCGGCGATCTTGCCCTCGACACCGCGCTTGCCGAATCCCCCGGGAACGAGGATCGCGTCCATCGCCGCGAGGCAGCCCGTCCCGTCGCGCTCGACCGCCTCGGAGTCGACGTAGTGGATGTGCACCTTGCTGCGCGTGTGAATGCCCGCGTGGATCAGGGCTTCCGACAGGGACTTGTACGACTCCGTGAGATCGACGTACTTGCCGACCATCGCGATGTGCACGGCGTGCTCCGGATGCTCGAGCGCGTCGACCAGCCGTTTCCAGATCGAGAGGTCCGCGGGCGGCGGGTCGATCTGCAGCTTCCTGCAGACGATGGCATCGAGCCCCTCGGCGTGCAGCGCGCCGGGAATCTTGTAGATCGAGTCGGTGTCGAGCGCGGGGATCACCGCTTCGGCGGGGACGTTGGTGAACAGCGAGATCTTGCGCCGGTCGCCTTCCTGCAGCGGCCGGTCGGCGCGGCAGAGCACGACGTCGGGCTGGATGCCGATCTCGCGCAGCTCCTTCACCGAGTGCTGCGTCGGCTTGGTCTTCATCTCGCCGGCCGCCGCGACATAGGGCACGAGCGTGAGGTGCACGTAGCAGACGTTGTCGCGACCCTGCGTGATGCCCATCTGCCGGATCGCCTCCAGAAACGGGAGCGATTCGATGTCGCCGACGGTGCCGCCGACCTCGACGACGACGACCTCGGCCTCCGTGCCATCGAGCTTGGCGGCCGCCATGATCCAGCTCTTGATCTCGTCGGTGATGTGCGGGATCACCTGGACCGTGCCGCCGAGGTAGTCGCCGCGGCGCTCCTTGCGGATCACGCTCTCGTAGATCTGGCCGGTCGTGAAATTGTTGCGCCGGCCCATCTTCACGTCGGTGAAGCGCTCGTAGTGCCCGAGATCGAGATCGGTCTCGGCGCCGTCCTCGGTGACGAACACCTCGCCGTGCTGGAACGGACTCATCGTTCCAGGATCGACGTTGATGTACGGGTCGAGCTTGAGGTGGGTGACGCGGACGCCGCGGGAAGCGAGGATCGCGGCTAGCGACGCGGCGGCGATGCCCTTCCCAAGTGAGGAAACGACGCCGCCGGTGACGAAGACGAACTTGGGCATGGGCGACAAGTTCCGGAAATCCTCATTCTACAGGACGCGAGGAGCGTAAACAATCGCCAAGGCGCGCGCGAACCGCGTCGCGCCCCAGCACCGCGAGCACCGCATCGATCGCCGGCGTTTCGCGCGTGCCGCAGACGAGCACGCGCAACGCCATCATCACCTGCCCCGGCTTGATGCCGTGCCGCGCCGCGGCGGCCTTCATCGCGGCGCCGAGCGCCTCCCTCGTCCAGGGCATCGCGGCAAACTCCGCGCAGAGATCTTCCAGCGCGGGGCGATTCGCCGGGTTGACATGCTCCGCCAGCCGCTCGACCGACGCCTGCGGCACCGCGTAGAAGTAATGCGCGGCATCGGCCATCTCGGCGAAGGTCGCCACGCGGTCCCGTACCAGCACACCGACGGCACCCGGCGCCGGTCCGACCGCCGGATCGAGACCTGCCCGAAGCAGGTACGGCACCAGCCGGCGTCCGAGCTCGTCCTCCGCCAGCCGTTTCATGTGCTCCTGGTTCAGCCACTTCAGCTTGTCGGCGTTGAACCGGGACGGCGCCGGGTTGATCGCGTCGAGGTCGAACCACGCCACGAATTGATCGCGCGTGAACACCTCGTCGTCACCGTGGCCCCAGCCCAGCCGGGCGAGAAAATTGACCAGGGCATCCGGCAGATAGCCGAGCTCTTCGTACTGCATCACGCTGACGGCGCCGTGGCGCTTGGACAGCTTCTGGCCGTCCTCGCCCAGCACCGTCGGGACGTGCGCGTAGACCGGCGGCTGCGCGCCCAGCGCGCGGATGATGTTGATCTGCCGCGGCGTGTTGTTGACATGGTCGTCGCCGCGAACGACATGCGTGATCCGCATGTCGAGGTCGTCGACGACCACGCAGAAGTTGTAGGTCGGCGTGCCGTCGGGGCGCGCGATGACGAGATCGTCGAGCTCCGCGTTTGCGATCTCGATGCGGCCCTTGACACGGTCGTCCCAGACGACGACGCCGGCAAGCGGGTTCCTGAACCGGATCACCGGCGCCACACCCGCCGGAGGCGACATGCCGGCGGCGTTTTCGGGGCGCCAGCGGCCGTCGTAGCGCGGCTTTTCGCCGCGGGCCATCTGCGCCGCGCGCAGTTCGTCGAGCTCGGCCGGCGGCATGTAGCAGCGGTAGGCCAGTCCACGCTCGAGCATCTCGCGCAATACCGTGCGATACCGGTCCATCCGCTGCATCTGGTAGTACGGGCCTTCGTCATAGCCGAGCCCGAGCCAGGCCATCGCATCGAGGATCGCCTGCACGGCCTCCGGCGTCGAGCGTTCGACATCCGTGTCCTCGATGCGCAGGATGAACGTCCCGCCGTGCCGACGCGCATACGCCCACGCGAAGAGCGCGGTGCGCGCACCGCCGAGGTGCAGGAAGCCGGTCGGACTGGGCGCGAATCGGGTGCGGATTTCGGACATGGGTCAGTGCCCGCCCGGCCGCCCGAAGGGCACTGTGCGCCCCCTCGGGGGGCAGCGAACGCAGTGAGCGTGGGGGTCGTTCATCTCAGCGGTTTCCCGGGCTCCAGCGCAGGTCCAGCGTGGTCGGTGTCGCCGGATTCGGCGGCTCGTCGGTCAGCACCATGCCGCCTGGCGTGTGGCCATATGCCCAGAAGCGCGCGAAGCGGCGCGCCTCGGCCTCGTTGGCGTTGACCGGAAACGCGTCGTAGTTGCGGCCGCCCGGATGGGCCACGTGGTAGGTGCAGCCGCCGAGCGCCCTTCCCGCCCAGGCGTCGACGAGATCGAACACGAGCGGCGCCTGGACGCCGATCGTCGGATGCAGCGCAGACGGCGGGTTCCACGCGCGAAAGCGCACGCCCGCCACGTATTCTCCGGGAATGCCCGTGGGCGTGAGCGGCAGCGCGCGGCCGTTGCACGCCACCTTGATGGCGCGCGCCGGTGATCCCGTTGACCTTGACCTGCAGACGCTCGACGGACGAATCGACGTACCGCGCCGTGCCGGTCCCGCTCACCTCTTCGCCGAGCACGTGCCACGGCTCGATCGCCTGCCGCAGCTCGATGGTGACGCCGTCGTAGGTCACCGTACCGAAGCGCGGAAACCGGAATTCGACGAAAGGATCGAACCAGCTCTGCGCCATCGGATAGCCATGCGCGGACAGATCGGCGACGACATCGCGGACGTCCGCGGCAACGAAATGCGGCAACAGCCATCGATCGTGCAGCGCGGTGCCCCAGCGGACGAGGCCGCCGCGATAGGGCTCCCGCCAGAACCGGGCGACCAGCGCGCGCAGCAGCAACGTCTGGACGAGGCTCATCCGCGCGTGCGGCGGCATTTCGAACGCGCGGAACTCGAGCAGGCCCAGACGGCCAGTCGGCGAATCCGGCGAATACAGCTTGTCGATCGAGAACTCCGCGCGGTGCGTGTTGCCGGTGAGGTCGGTGAGCAGATGGCGCAACAGCCGGTCGACCAGCCAGGGCGTCGGCGACTCGTCGCCGGACTTGTGCTTGCGGCCCATCTGCTGGAACGCGATCTCGAGCTCGTAGAGGCGATCGTCGCGCGCCTCGTCGACCCGTGGCGACTGGCTCGTGGGTCCGATGAAGGTGCCCGAGAACAGATACGACAGCGCCGGGTGGTTCTGCCAGTAGGTGATCAGGCTTTGCAGCAGATCCGGTCGCCGCAGCAGGGGGCTGTCGGCGGCCGTCGCCCCGCCCAGCGTCACGTGATTGCCGCCGCCGGTGCCGGTATGCCGGCCGTCGAGCATGAACTTCTCGGTGGACAGCCGCGCCTGCCGCGCCTCTTCGTACAGCACCTCGGTGGTGGCGGCGAGCTCGTCCCACGACGACGCGGGATGGATGTTGACTTCGATGACGCCCGGATCCGGGGTCACGTTCAGCACGCGGATGCGCGGATCGCGCGGTGGCGTGTAACCCTCGATCACGATCGGCTGCTGACATTGCTTCGCCGTGGCTTCGATCGCGCCGATCAGCGCGACGTAATCCTCGAGCCGAGTCAGCGGCGGCATGAAGACGTGGATGTGGCCGCCGCGGACTTCGACGCACAACGCCGTCTTGATCACATCCTTCGGCGCCACCGCCGCCGGCTTCGTTGCCCGCTTCGCGCGGCGTTGCGCAGGCTGCGCGACGGCGGGCAACTCGCCGCGGGGCGCGAACGGATCGACCGCGGGATCCGTTTCGACGTCCGCCAGGCAGGACGGCCGGCAGCGATGCCAGCGGGAGCCGAAGTCCGAGCGGCGAATCGCCCGGCAGCGCGTAGAGGCGTTCGCGTTTCACCGGCCACGCGCTGCTGTGCCACCGCGGTGCATCGCCGCCCGTCGGCAGGAGCGGGACGTAACGGCAGGACACACCCCGCCGGGCGGTCGAGCCCGGAGAGGAGCAGGCGCGCCAGGCGCGCGCGCTCATCCGGCTGAGTGAGATCGGCCGCCAGCGGATCCGCGTTCGGCGGCAGTGCCGCTTCCGTTGCCAGGAGCCTCGGCAAGTCCTCGAATGCCGTGATGACGTACGCAGGATCCAGGCCGAGCCGTTCCGCAAGTCCTGTCGCAAAACGCTGCCCGGCGGGGAAGTCGGCGCTGCCGGGCACCCGGGTATCGGCGATCAGCGCCTCGTCGTGCCACAGCGGCTTGCCGTCGGCGCGCCACCAGATGCCGAGTGCCCAGCGGGGAAGCGGCTCGCCCGGATACCACTTGCCCTGCCCGGAGTGCAGGAATCCGCCGCGGGCGAAGCGGGCGGCGAGCCGACGCAGCAGCGTTTCGGCGAGCTCGCGCTTCTTCGGCGACAGCGCCGTGTGATTCCACTCCGGGCCGTCCATGTCGTCGGCGGACACGAACGTGGGCTCCCCGCCCTGCGTCAGGCGCACGTCATGCCGCTCGAGATCGCGGTCGACCTGCCGCCCGATCTCCTGGATCGCCGCCCATTGCGCGTCGGAATAGGGCTTGGTGACCCGCGGATCCTCGTGCACGCGCGTCAATTGCATCGCGAAGGAGAACTCGACCTCGCAGACGTCGGTGAAGCCGATCACCGGCGCTGCGTTCCCCGGGTCGGCGGTGCAGGCCAGCGGAATGTGCCCCTCGCCGGAGAGCAGGCCCGACGTCGGGTCGAGACCGATCCAGCCGGCCCCGGGCAGATAGACCTCGGCCCAGGCGTGGAGGTCCGTGAAATCGTGCTCGGGTCCCGCCGGACCGTGCAGCGGCTTCACATCCGCGACGAGCTGGATCAGGTAACCCGAAGCGAAGCGCGCGGCGAGGCCCAGATGGCGCAGGATCTGCACGAGGAGCCATCCCGTGTCGCGGCAGGATCCGCGCGCGCTCTCCAGCGTTTCGTCGGGCGGCTGCACGCCGGGCTCCATCCGGACGAGATAGCTGATCTCGCCTTGCAGCTGCTGGTTGAGCCGGACCAGCATGTCGACCGTCTTCTCGCCGGGCCGGATCGTCGGCCGGAAGCGATCGAGCCAACCCGAGAGCAAGGGGCCGGGCGGCGCCGTTTCGAGAAACGGGATCAACTCCTTCGCCAGCGCCGGCGCATAGACGAAAGGATAGAACTCGGCGTAGGGCTCGACGAAGAAATCGAACGGATTGATCACCGTCATGTCGGCCGTGACGTCGACGACGATCTCGAGCTTGTCGGCGGGCGCGGTGAACACGAGCCGCGCGACCCAGTTCCCGTAGGGATCCTGCTGCCAGTTCAGGAAGTACTGGTCGGGCGCGACCTGCAGCGAATAGCCGAGGATGGGCGTCCGGCAATGCGGGGCCGGGCGCAGGCGGATCTCATGCGGCGCAAGGCCGACGTTCCGGTCGAAGCGATACGTCGTGCGGTGCTGGAGGGCAACCCGGATGGCCATCGGGGCCTACGTCCAAGCGGGATCGGGCAGCTGCGCGAACACCTGGCGCAACCCCTCGCCCCACTGGCGGTGGACCATCTGGTAGTAGGCGTCGTCTTCATCGACCCGTCGCTGCATGCCGATCGCCAGCGAATCGGTCTGGTAGACGATGAGATCGATCGGCAGTCCGACGGAGATGTTCGAACGCATCGTCGAATCGAACGACACCATCGTGCACTTGGTGGCGTCGACGAGCGAGGACCGGCGGCTGATCACGCGATCGATGATCGGCTTGCCGTACTTGGTCTCGCCGCTCTGGAAATAGCAGGTGTCCGCCGTCGCTTCGATGAAATTGCCCTCGCTGTAGACGTTGAACAGCCGCGGCGGCTCGCCGCGGATCTGGCCGCCGACCAGGAAGCTGGCGCCCGAATCGATGTTGCTCTGCGCCAGGTAGGGGCCGTCGCGGCTCTTTGCCTCGCGGAGCGCATCGCCGATCAGTCGCGCGACGTCGAACATCGACTGCGCGTTCAGCAGGTGGAGGGAATTGTCGCCGGCGCGGGCACGCTGGTCGAGGGCGTTCAGCGCGTTCTGGGTAATGGACAGATTGCCCGACGACAGCGTGACGATGACCCGTTCGCCGGAGTTGGCGACGACGCGCATCTTGGAAAAGCGGGCGATCTGGTCGACGCCGGCGTTGGTGCGCGAGTCGGAAGCAAAGATCATCCCCGCTTCGAGGGACATGGCAACGCAGTAGGTCATCGGATGGCCGCGAACGCAAAAGTGACGATTTTACCGAATCGCCGCCCGGAGGCGCCAGTCAAGCGTCTCCCCGCCCAGAAATTGTCATGCCGGAACGAGGAAGTGCCGGCTGATTTCGTCGCCCAGCCCCGAGATCCGCTCCAGGAAATCCATCAGGTATTCGTGCAGGCCGAGCCGGATGATGTCGTCGGTCCGGCCGAAGTGCAGCTTGGCGTGCAGCTCGCCCGCCGCGCGCTCGATCTCGTGCGTGTGCTCGTCGCAGAGCCGCTCGAGCGTCTCGTAGATGAAGTTCATGCAGGCATGCAGCGAGCGCGGCATGTCCTCGCGGAGGATCAGCAGCTCCGCGACGCGCCGCGGCGTGATCACGTCGCTGTAGATCTTGCGGTAGGCCTCGAAGCCGGACACCGAGCGCAGCAGCGCGCCCCACTGGTAGTAGTCGACGGCGCCGCCCACGTCGGCGGCGCTGGGCAGCAGCGTGTGGTACTTGACGTCGAGGATGCGCGCCGTGTTGTCCGCCCGCTCCAGGTGCGTGCCGAGGCGGATGAAGTGGTAGGCGTCGTCGCGCAGCAGCGTGCCGAAGGTCACGCCGCGGAACAGGTGCGAGCGCATCTTCACCCAGTCGAGGAATTCGGAAACCCCGCCGCTTTCGATCCGCGCGTAGTCGTACCCGCGCACCTCCAGCCAGGCCGAATTCAGGTCCTCGTACATCTCCGACGTGATCGCGCCGCGGACCGACCGCGCCGACTCGCGCGCGGCGCGCAGGCAGCAGAAGATCGACGACGGATTGCCGGCGTCGAGAATCATGAAGCGCAGCACGTTCTCGGCGGAGAGCACCGGATGCTGGCGGTAATACTCGGTGGCGAGGCCCGACGTGACGAGCGGCACCGCCCAGGGTTCGGCCCAGGCGAGCCCGGGCGTGACCACCTCGTAGGGCAGCAGCGACATCCGGTAGGTCACATCGAGCATGCGCGCGG
This sequence comes from uncultured beta proteobacterium, assembly GCA_963751405.1. Classification (GTDB taxonomy): domain Bacteria; phylum Pseudomonadota; class Gammaproteobacteria; order Burkholderiales; family Casimicrobiaceae; genus CAIWHR01. The sequence goes on from CAVVUJ010000028.1 coordinate 20,994, forward strand.
TGTTCTCGGCGCGCTCGATGTGGCGGGCCATCCAGAAGAGCTCGTTGGCGGTGCGGCAGAGCATCTTGGTCTCAGTGCGCGAGGGGCAGCCCGAAGGGCATTGACTGCCCCCCGGGGGGGCAGCGAACGGAGTGAGCGTGGGGGTCGTTCATATATCAGGTCGCGAGAACCCAGGTGTCCTTGGTGCCCCCGCCCTGCGACGAGTTGACGACCAGCGAGCCCTCGCGCAACGCGACCCGGGTGAGCCCGCCGGGCACGAGGCTGACGGTCTTCCCCGACAGCACATAGGGCCGCAGGTCGACGTGCCGGGGGGCGAGCCCGGCCGCCACGAAGGTGGGGCACGTCGACAGCGCGAGCGTGGGTTGCGCAATGTATTTGTCGGGCTCCGCGAGTATCCGCTTGCGGAACGTCTCGATCTCGGCCGCCGTCGCGGCCGGGCCGATCAGCATGCCGTAGCCGCCCGCCCCGTGGGTTTCCTTGACGACCAGTTCCGGGAGATGGGCGAGCGCGTATTCCCGATCTTCCTGCCGGTGCAGCAGATAGGTGGGGACATTGGCGAGGATCGGCTCCTCGGACAGGTAGAAGCGGATCATCTCCGGAACGTAGGGATAGATCGACTTGTCGTCGGCCACCCCCGTGCCGATCGCGTTGGCCAGCGTGACGCGCCCGGCACGGTAGGCGGCGAACAGGCCGGGGACCCCGAGCATGGAATCGGAGCGGAACGCCTGCGGGTCGAGGAAATCGTCGTCGACGCGCCGATAGATCACGTGCACGCGCTCCGGGCCATGGGTCGTGCGCATGAATACGGTCTCGTTCTGGACGAAGAGGTCCTGCCCCTCGACACAGCTCGACGCCCATCTGCTGCGCCAGAAACGCGTGCTCGAAGTAGGCGGAGTTGTGGGCGCCGGGTGTCAGCACCGCCACGGTAGGCCGCTCTTCGCCCGCCGGCGCGAGCCCATGGAGATTGGCCAGCAGCAGGTCCGGGTAGTGCTGGACCGGGCGGATGCGCTGGGTGGCGAACAGTTCGGGAAAGAGCCGCATCATCATCTTGCGGTTCTCGAGCATGTAGGAGACGCCCGACGGAACGCGCAGATTGTCCTCGAGCACGTAGAACTCACCCGCGCCCGCACGGACCAGGTCGACGCCGGCGATGTGGGCGTAGATGCCACCGGGCACGTCGACGCCCTGCATCTCGCGCCGGTACTGCGTATTGGCAAGCACCCGCTCCGCCGGCACGATGCCGGCCTTGAGGATCGCCTGCTCGTGGTAGATGTCGCGCAGGAATGCGTTCAATGCCTGCACGCGCTGCTTCAGGCCGCGGTCGAGCACCTTCCACTCGTCCGCGGGAATGATCCTCGGCACGATGTCGAACGGAATCAGGCGCTCCGTTCCGGAATCCTCGCCGTAGACCGCAAAGGTTATCCCGACGCGGTGGAAGGCCCGCTCGGCCTCCTCGCGCTTCTGGGCGATCCGGTCGGCGGGGGTGCGCTCGAGCCACCCCGCGAACGCCTGATACGGAGGTCGGATTCCCCCGTCCGGGGACCGCATTTCATCGTAGGTTGAGGGGGACACGAAATATTTCTTTGAGCGCGCGAGGGATTCCAAAACGTACTGCAAGACCCGGGCCAGCCAGAAAATCGCACGACCTGGCCTTAGCTTACCGTTTTATCCACAGGATGGGCTGCCGGCGGTGCTCTCGATTGGGGCGCGGCGCGCCCCAATGAAGGGCATTTTCTGTCCAGGACATGATATGACAAATCGATAAAACCGGTTTGACCCTCGTCTCGACGCTATGGTTAAATCCGGACTCCTGTCTGGGTTCGCGGGCGGTTAGCTCAGCGGTAGAGCACCGCCTTCACACGGCGGGGGTCGTTGGTTCGAAACCAATACCGCCCACCACATGAACCAAGGGGTTACGCGCAAGTGTAACCCCTCTTTTTTTGTCTGTTGCGCCGTAATGGCATCACGGAACCCGGCGCCATTCCTGCCGCGAGGCTCTCATGACCGATTCCCCTGGTTCCCTCGATGTCGACGCGCTCGTGTTCGATGCCTATGGAACGCTGTTCGACGTCCACTCCGTCACCGCGCTGGCGGAGACACTCGCGCCGGGTCGCGGCACCGCGCTTTCGCAGCTGTGGCGCACGAAACAGCTCGAATACACCTGGCTGACCAGCTTGATGATTTCCCCGGCCGCACCGCGCGCCGATTTCGCCGCCGTGACGGCGCAGGCGCTCGACTTCGCGCTCGCCGCCCTGGGCATCGAACTCGGGTCCGGCGAGCGGGCTCGTCTGCAGGGCGCGTATCTCACGCTCGCGCCCTTTCCCGATGTGGCGACGGCGCTCGCGCGACTGGCGCCGCGGCCGCGGTGGATCCTGTCCAACGGCACGCTGGCCATGCTGGAACCGCTGGTCCGGCACACGGGCCTCGACGTCCACCTCGACGGCGTGCTCTCGGTCGATGCGGCCGGCATCTACAAGCCGAGCCCGCGCGTCTATCAACTCGCGCTGGACCGATTGCGGGTTCCGCCGCCGCGCATCGGCTTTGTCTCCTCCAACGGCTGGGACGCGATCGGCGCCAAGGCATTCGGGTTCACGACGTTCTGGATCAACCGCGCGGGCGCGCCGGTGGATCGCCACGGACCGGCGCCCGATCGCATCATCTCGAACTTGGCCGATCTGCCGCCGCTGCTGCGCCGGTAATCGGGCCTGGAAACCGGGTATTCGGGGTCAGATACGCAACAATGTCCGATGGGGCTCTGTTGCGTATCTGACCCCGAATTCGACTTCACGGCATGTACTGGCCGCCGTTGACTTCGATCACCTGGCCGGTGACGTACCCGCTCATTTCGTCCGACGCGAGATAGACGAACGTTCCGGCGCATTCGTCGGCGGTGCCGAGGCGGTTCATGGGTATCGTCGCCTGCATCGTCTTCAGCTGCTCGGCCGTCGAATAGCGTTCGTGGAAAGGGGTCGTGATGACGCCCGGGGAAACCGCGTTGACGCGGATCCCGTCGCCGACGACCTCCTTGGCCCAGCCCTTCGTCGCCGTCGAGATGAACCCCTTGGCGCCGGCGTACAGCACCGCGCCGCCGCCCCCGCCGTGGCGCGCCGCAATCGAGCTCACGTTGATGATGTTCCCGCTCTTCTGGCGGCGCATGGCCGGGATCACCTCGCGCATGAACAATGCAACCTGCGTCACATTGAGCGCGACGATCCTGGCCAGGTAGTCCTCCGTGTAATCCTCGATGCGCGTACGGCCGACCAATCCGCCGGCGTTGTTGATCAGGACGTCGATGCGGCCGAACGCCGCGTGGGCTTCGGCGGCGATGCGCTTGACGGTCGCGCCCTCGGTGACGTCGCCGCCGACCAGTGCGGTTTGCGCGCCCAGCGCCTTGCAGTCGGCGGCAACCGCTTCGGCCTTGTCGCGGCTTGCGTTGTAGTGGATGACGACCCGGCTGCCCAGACGCGCGAACGCGCGCGCTGCCGCGGCGCCGATGCCGGTCGAGGCACCGGTGATGAAGACTGCCTTGCCCTGCAGATCCTTGGCCATGTCCAACTCCTGTTGTGGTTGAGGGTACCGCCGTCCTGTCCTGGCAGGCACGGCCTGGCGCGCACATCGTACGAAGCACCGGACTTGGCCGGCTGGTCAGGTCCCCGCCGGTTCCTGGCGGCCCCGGCACGCCGCGACCGCCTCGCAAATTGCGCTCACGGCCAGCTGGCGAGGAAAGCTCTTGCGCCACGCCACCGCAATGCGGCGCGACGGCACCGGCGCCGAAAAGGGGACCGGTACGATCAGCTTGCTGTAATACTTGGGGGTCATCGCATCGCGCGGCAGCACCGACACGCCCAGGCCCGACGCGACCATGTTGCGCACCGTCTCGAGCGAGCTCGTGCGCGTCACATGGGCCTCGGCGCGGTTCAGCTCCGGACAGGCGTCGAGCACCTGGTCGCGGAAGCAATGGCCGACGTTGAGCAGGATGGGATGTTCCGCGGCCAGCTCGTCGGGACGAATGCTCTTTCGCCTTGCCCACTTGTGACCCGCCGGAACGACGACCTGGAACGGCTCCTCGTACAGGAACTCGGTCACCACGCCCGGCGGTGCGAAGGGCAGCGCGATGATCGCCGCGTCGATGCGCCCGGACTTCAGCGCGGCTTCCAGGTGCACGGTGAGGTTCTCCTCGAGGTCGAGCGGCATCTGCGGCGCGAGGACATGCAATGCCGGGATCAGGTCGGGCAGCAGGTACGGTGCGACCGTATAGATGACCCCCAGCTTCAGCGCGCCGACCAGCTGGTTGCGCCCCGCCTGCGCGATCCCCTTGATCAGCGCCGCCTCTTCCAGCACCTTCTGCGCCTGCTCCACGATGCGTCCGCCGACCGGCGTCAGCGTGACCTCGCTCTTGCCCCGCTCGAAGAGGCGAACGTCGAGCTCCTCTTCGAGCTTCTGGATCGCTACCGACAGCGCCGGCTGGCTCACAAAGCAGCGCTGCGCGGCGCGGCCGAAGCTCTTCTCGGTCGCCACCGCGACGACATAGCGAAGCTCGCTCAACGTCATTGCGGGTACCGGCTCCCGCGGTCGCGCAGGAAGGCCGCGAAATCTTCGGCCAGCTCCGGATGCTTGAGGCCGAAATCGACCGTTGCCTCGAGATAGCCGAGCTTGCGGCCGCAGTCGTAACGGCGTCCCTCGAAGCGGTACGCGACCACCCTCTCCTCACCCAACAGCCGCGCGATGCCGTCGGTCAGCTGGATCTCGCCCCCGGCGCCGGGGGGCATCGTGCGCAGATGATGAAAGATCCGTGCCGTGAGCACGTAACGTCCGACCACCGCCAGCGTCGACGGCGTGGTTCCCGGCTTCGGTTTTTCGACGATCCGCGAGATCGGCAGATGTGCGGCCGCTTGCCGGTCCGGTTTCCACGATGCCCCAGCTGCCGACGTCGTCGGCCGGCACTTCCATGACGCCGATGGTCGACGCATCCTCGCGCAGCGCGACATCGACCATCTGCCGCATCACCGGCACGCCGGCGTCGATGAGATCGTCCGCCAGGATCACGGCAAACGGCTCATCGCCGACGACCGGGGCCGCGCACAGCACCGCGTGACCGAGACCCAGCGCTTCCGTCTGCCGGATGTAGATGCAGTTGATGCCGTGCGGCGTGGCCTCCTGCACCGCTCGCAGCAATGCGGTCTTCTTGCGCAGCTCGAGCTCGGTCTCGAGCTCGTAGGCCTTGTCGAAATGGTCCTCGATCGAACGCTTGTTGCGCCCGGTGATGAAGATCATGTCCGTGATGCCGGCGGCCGCGGCCTCCTCGACCGCATACTGGATCAGCGGCTTGTCGACCACCGGCAGCATTTCCTTCGGGCTCGCCTTGGTCGCCGGCAGGAAGCGGGTGCCCAGACCGGCCACCGGAAACACCGCCTTCGTGATCTTGCGCATCGCCATGTCTCCTTTATCGGGTTTCGCGGTTCGCGGACAGCAGCTGCAGGAGGCCGCCCTCGTCGAGAATGGGAACGCCGAGCTCCTCCGCCTTCGCGAGCTTGCTTCCGGCATCGGCCCCGGCAACCACGTAGCTGGTCTTCTTCGACACGCTCGCCGCGACCTTCCCGCCTTCGGCTTCGATCCGCGCCTTGGCCTCCTCGCGCGAGAGCGTCGGCAGGGTCCCCGTCAGCACGAGCGTGAGTCCGGCCAGCTGTCCTGCCGGGGCACGCTCGGGGGCGCCCTCGGGCCAATGCATGCCGGCGGCGCGCAGGGCCGCGATCACGTCGCGGTTGTGCGGCTCGGCGAAGAACCGCACGATGCTCTCGGCAAGCACCGGCCCGACGTCGCGCACTTCGAGCAACATCGGCAAATCCGCTTCGAGCAGGGCGTCGAGCCCGCCGAAGTGCCGCGCGAGATCCTTGGCCGTGGCCTCGCCTACGTGACGTATGCCCAATCCGAAAATGAAACGCGCGAGCGTCGTGTCCTTGCTCTTTTCGATCGCTGCGACGACGTTGGCCGCCGACTTCTCGGCCATCCGCTCGAGTGCGGCGAGCTCCGCGGTCCCCAGCCTGAAGACGTCGGCCGGCGTCTGCACGAGGCCGGCATCGACCAGCTGGTCGACGAGCTTCTCGCCGAGGCCCTCGATGTCCACGGCGCGGCGGCTGGCGAAATGCAGCAGCGCCTGCTTGCGCTGCGCGGGACAGAAGAGCCCCCCGTGCAACGCGCGACGGCCTCGTCCGGCAGCCGCGCGATCGCCGAGCCGCATTGCGGACATTGCGCCGGCAGAGCAAACGGGAGCGCGCCATTCGGCCGCTTCTCCGCCACGACCCGCACGACTTCCGGTATCACGTCCCCGGCCCGGCGCACGATCACCGTGTCGCCGACCCGGACGTCCTTGCGATGCACCTCGTCCTCGTTGTGCAGCGTGGCATTGGTCACGGTCACGCCGCCGACGAAGACCGGCTTGAGCCGCGCCACCGGCGTGACAGCGCCGGTGCGTCCCACCTGGACATCGATGCCGACCACCTCGGTCGCCATTTCCTCGGCCGGGAACTTGTGCGCGATCGCGAATCGTGGCGCCCGCGACGACGAAACCCAGGCGCTCCTGCTGCGCCAGGCGGTTGACCTTGTAGACGACGCCGTCGATTTCGAACGGCAGTCCGGCGCGACGCTCGCCCATCTGCCGGTAATAGTCGAGGAGCCCGGAGAGGCCGCGCACGACGGTGCGTTCCCTGCTCACGGGCAGGTGCAGCTTCGCCAGCAGCAGCAGCAGCGCTTCATGGGTGGCGGGCGGCGCGACCGGTCCCCAGCGCACGTCGCCGATGCCGTACGCGTAGAAGGCCAGGCGGCGACTCGCGGTAATCCTCGCGTCGAGCTGGCGCAGGCCGCCCGCGGCGGCATTGCGCGGGTTCGCGAACGGCTTCTCGCCCTTGGCGGCCTGGGCGGCGTTGAGCGCCTCGAAATCGCTTTTCATCATCAGCACTTCGCCGCGCACTTCGATGAACGGCGGGGTCGCATCGCCCGCGAGTGCCAGCGGAATCGCGCCCACGGTGCGCAGATTGGCGGTCACGTTCTCGCCGGAGGAGCCGTCGCCGCGGGTCGCCCCGATCGCGAAGCGCCCGTGCTCGTAGCGAAGGCTCACGGCCAGGCCGTCGAACTTGGGCTCCACCGCGTACTCGACTTCGTCGACGCCAAGACCCTGCCGCACCCGCCGGTCGAACGCCTCGACTTCGTCGGCGGAGAACGCATTGTTGAGCGAGAGCATCGGCACCCGATGCGCCACGGCCTCGAACGTGGCGGCCGCGGCGCCGCCGACCCGCTGCGTCGGCGACTCGGGTGTCACCAGCGCCGGAAACCGCTCCTCCAGCGCCTGCAGCTCGCGGAACAGGCCGTCGTACTCGGCATCGCTGATCGTCGGCGCATCGAGAACGTAGTAGCGATGATCGTGGGCGGCGAGCTCCCGCCGGAGATCGGTGGCACGCGCAACCGCGGAGGCAGGCGCGCCACCGCCGCGGTCCCGGGAGGTCGCTGCGGGCACGATCGAGTGGCTCGCGCTTGGGCCGACGGCCGTTTCAGCCACCGAAGAGCGCCTGCGCGCGCGCGCTGCCCGGCTCGATATGGACCTCGCGCAACGCCGCGGCCGTGCTGCGCACCTGCTCGCGGATGGCATTGAGCGCAGCGTCGTCCAGTGCGCGCCGGTTGTCGTCGACCAGGGTCGCCCCCAGCGTCTGCGCCATGCGCTTGGCGCCGAGCTTCATCTGGTCGTAGACGCGGACCGGTTCCGCGACGCGCGGAACGTCGAGCAGAAATACCGCGCCCGGCGTCGACGTCACGCGCAGCGTGTCTGCGGTGAAGGGTTCGGAGCGGTAATTCTGCAGCGCGTACAACACCGCGCCGGTTTCTTCCTGCACCCAGTCGAAGCGCCCGCCTTCGGCAAGCTTGAACCCCGCGGCCTCGGCAATGCCGCGCAGCCGGGTACCGAGAATCATCGCGCCGTCGGTCTTCAGCACCGTGATGCCGATCTGCACGTCGAGATCGGCGCAGATGCGGTCGAGGGCCTCGGCCCGCGCGGCCTCGGCGGCGACATCCGGGGCGAGCACCGCCGCCGGAAGCGACGCGGCAAGATCGGTGACCGCACGCACGAACGCCTCCAGCAAGGGCACGGTCGCGGCACCGCCGCGGTTGGCGAGCAGCAGGCACGCCGCGACTTCGGAGAAGTCGCCGACGGTGTCCGATTTCAGCAACTGCCATGCCAGGTCCGGTCCACGCCGGCCGAACCACCGCAGGGGTCGGCCGAGGCGGGCGTGCAGGCCCGCTGCCAGGGCCCCGGCGGCAATCGGCCGCGTGGGCTGCAGCGTCACGATGCACTCGATGTCGGGATCCGGTTGCGGCGGCATTCGTTCACCCGCGGACGTGCGCGCCGGGTTGGTCGTCGACGCGCCGTCCGGACGCAAAGCCACCGGGGGCGGAATTTCTTCGGCCGCCATTTCGGAAGCGATCCGCGCGTGGACCTCGAGCGGCGGCTCGTAGCCACTGTCGTCCTGCCCGTCACCGCCGTCACCGTCGCGCCGGGCGTTCTCCGGAATGGCGTTTCCCGCGCGGGTCGGCGGCAGCGACGGCTCGATGCGTGCGGCGGTCGCCGGCAACGCGGCATCCCGTGTCGCATCGGCACTGGCGCCGGCGGCAGGCGGCGAAAACGCCTCGCGAATGCGACGCCGAACGCGACGCTCCTGAAACCAGTTGTAGGCGAGGACCCCGCCTACGAGAAGGGCGCCGGCGGCAATGAGGCCAAGTTGCAGCGAGGTCATGCGTCAGGGCAATTGAACGACAGGCGCGCGGCGCTCCCGGGCGAAAGTCACCGCAGTCCGCCGCACGTGCCGCCGATTATAGCGCGCACCATCATGATTGGCGGTACAGGCCGGCTGCCCCGGAGAACTTCTCTCCGTGCGCGTCCGGGGCCGCCAGGCGCCGGTATTCCATCAAGCGGCGCCGGCCGCCGCAAGCTCGAGCGCTTCCGCGATGTCGACGGCAACCACGCGCGAAATGCCGGCCTCCGGCATCGTGATGCCGATCAGCTGGCTCGCCATTTCCATCGTGATCTTGTTGTGCGAGATGAACAGGAACTGGGTCTGCCGCGACATGTCCTGCACCATCCGGCAGAAGCGGTCGGTGTTGGGGTCGTCGAGCGGCGCATCAACCTCGTCCAGCAGGCAGAACGGCGCCGGATTCAGCTGGAACAGCGCGAAGACCAGCGAAATGGCCGTAAGCGCCTTCTCGCCGCCGGAAAGGAGGTGGATCGACGTGTTGCGCTTGCCCGGGGGCTGGGCCACGACCTGCACGCCGGAGTCGAGAATCTCCTCTCCCGTCAGCACGAGCTGCGCCTGCCCGCCGCCGAACAGGACCGGGAAGAGCCTGGCGAAATTCTCGTTGACCGTGTCGAACGTCTGCTGCAGCAGCTGCCGCGACTCGCGGTCGATCTGCCGTATCGCGTTCTCCAGCGTGGCCATCGCTTCGGTGAGGTCGGCCGACTGCGCGTCCAGATATTGCTTGCGTTCGGTCGCGATCTCGAGCTCGTCGAGCGCGGCGAGGTTGACCGCACCGAGGCCGGCGATCGCGCCCTGCAACCGCTCGATCTCCGCGGGCAATCCGGACTTGCTGCCAAACGCCTTCAGCGCCGCGGGAAGCGCGGCTGCGTCGGCATGGGCTTCGGCGAGCTGCCCGCCAAACTGCTCCTCGGCGAGCGCGGACGCCTGCTCCTTCAGCCGCATCTCCTCGATCTTCGCGCGCGCGGGCTCGAGTTTCTGCTCGGCGACGAGACGTGCTTCCTCCGCCGCGCGCAGCTCCGCGCCAAGGCCCTCCAGACGGTCGCGCGCCGCCGCCAATGCCTGCTCGGCGTCCCCCCGGGCCGCGAGTTGCCGCTGCAGCGCTTCCTCGACGGGCGTCCAGTCGATGGCCGCGCGCTCCGAGGTGAGCTTGGTCAGCAGATCGCGCTGCTGCGTGACCTGGATGGCGAGCGATTCCCGGCGCCGCTCGAGTTCAGCCAGGCGCTCGCGGCAGCTGCGCTCGGCAAAGACCGCCTCTTGCGCGGCGCGCTCGGCAACACGGACGCGCTCGCGGCCGCGGGCGAACTCCACCTCGGCTTCGTGCTGCGCATGCCGGGCGGCGTCGCGCCGGGTAGCCTCGTCGTGCAACCGAAGCTGGGAATCCGCGAGTTCGCTCCCCAGCACGTCGCCCTGCGCCTGTTCGGCGGCCACCTGCGCGGCGAGATCGGCGAGTTCGGCGACGATCTGGACGCGGCGCTTCTCGGCGGCTTCGGCCGCCTGCTTCAATTGCAGCAACTCGAGCTCGAGATCGTGGCAACGCCGCTGCTGCGACGAGAACGCCATGCTCTCGCGGTGATAGTCCCGTTGGGTCGCGTCGACTTCCGTTTCGACGGCGGCCAGCGCCGCACGCGCAGCCAGCGCGTCCTGCCGCACGCCACCCATGGCGTGCTCGAGCTCGATGAGCTCGCGCTGACGGGCAAGCACGCCGTGCAGATCGCTGTCCGCGGCAAAGAAATGGATCGACTGCGCGGTGACGAGATGCCCCTGCGGCGTGACGAAGGACTCGCCGACGGCAAGCGCGCCGCGATCCCGCAGCGCCGCCCCGACGTCACCGCGGCACCGCACGCCGCGCAGCCAGTCCGCGAGCAGGCGCGCGATTTCCGGGCGCACCGACCGGACGCGCGCGAGCAGCGTGTCGCCGTGGCCGTCGCCGTCCTCCGGCGCCGCTCCGGCTGCCGAGACGTAGAACGCGATGCGCGGCGGGCCGCCTTTCGCGTCGCCGCTGCCGCCGAGCCAGTCCAGCGTGGCTTCAAGCCGATCGAGCTCGACCGCATCGAGGCGCTCGCGCAGCACCGCCTCGAGGGCATCTTCCCATCCCGGCTCGATGTCGAGTCCCTGCCACAGGCGATGGGCCTTGGCGAGGCTGCGGTCCTGCAGCCACTGCGCGGAGTCCTTGCCCTGACCGATCTTCGCCTGCAGCGCCGCCAGCGCCTGCGCGCGCGCTTCGATGTCCGCGAGCTTGCGCCCGGCCTGTTGGGCGGCATCGCTGGCGGCGCGCTGGCGATCCTGCAGTCCCTGCACCCGATCGCGCAGGCCGTTCAATCCGGCCTGCTTCGTCGCGAGCTCGGCCGTCTCCTGCCGCAGCTGCTCCTCGACGTCCGCGATCTGGCCGGTCACCGGCGCGCCCAGCGCCCCGAGATCTTCCTGCAAGCGCACGCGGCGAGGCGCCAGCTGGGCCAGCACGTGCACGACGTTCTCGCGCTTGGTCTCGATGACGCGGATGGCCTGCTCGGCCAGCGCGATCCGCTGCTGCAGGTCGGCGGACACCGCCGCGGCGGCGGCGACGAGCTGCTCCAGTGCCGGCAGCGCGGCGACGGCGGTGCGCTCGTCGTCCGCGGTACGCTCCCGCGCCGAGAGCGCGTCCTCGATGGCCCGCTCGATGGCGGTCCGGTCCGCGAGCAGCGCGGACTCCTGGCCCCCGAGCGCGCCGATCTGCTCGGTCAGCTGGGCGACCTGCTGCGTGATTCGGGTCTCGCTCTCGCGCGCGAACGCGAGCTGCTGCTCCAGCCGCGTGACCTCCGCATTCGCCTCGTAGAAGGCACCCTGCCGCTCGTGCATCGCATCGCCCGCGGCATAGTGATCGGCGCGCAGCGTCTCCTGCCTCGCTTCGGCGGCGCGCACGTCGGCCTGCAGGCTTTCGAAGGCCACGGTGAGGCCGGCGACTGCCGTCGCGTGGCGCTCGCGGGCGCCCGCGGCGTCCTGCTGCTTCGAGAACCACAACAGGTGCTGGACGAGCTTCAGGCGGGCCTCGTGCTCGCGGAACTCGGTGGCGACCCGGGCCTGCGCTTCGAGCTTCTCCAGCTGGGTGCCGAGCTCGATCCGGATGTCCTCGACGCGGGCGAGGTTCTTGCGGGTATCGGCGAGGCGGGCTTCGGTTTCCTTGCGCCGCTCCTTGTACTTGGAGACGCCGGCGGCTTCCTCCAGGAACACGCGGAGCTCCTCGGGCTTCGCCTCGATCACGCGCGAGATCATGCCCTGCTCGATGATCGCGTAGGCGCGCGGTCCGAGGCCGGTGCCGAGGAAGAGATCGTAGATGTCGCGGCGGCGCACCGGGATGTTGTTGATGTAGTAGGACGAGTCCTCGTCGCGCGTCAGCACGCGCTTGATCGAGAGCTCGGCATACTGGCCCCACTGCCCGCCGATCCGCCCGGCGCTGTTGTCGAACGCGAGCTCCACCGACGCGCGGCCGACGGCCTTGCGCTCGCCGGCGCCGTTGAAGATCACGTCCTGCATCGATTCGCCGCGCAGCGCCGACGCCTTCGACTCGCCGAGCACCCAGCGCACGGCGTCGATCACGTTGGACTTGCCGCAGCCGTTGGGTCCGACGATCCCGACCAGCTGGCCGGGCGTGGCGATGGCCGTCGGATCAACGAACGACTTGAACCCTGCGAGCTTGATCTGGGTGAGGCGCAATGGAACCTGCGGCAGTGGTTGGCGGCCGGTGCGGGCATGCGCCCGCGCAAACGGTGGTCGCCGTCGCCCCGGAGGGACGACGCAAAAACGTCAAATTATAGCCGATCCTATTCGACCGCGTGGCACGCCGCTTCACCCACGCCCGCGTTGCCGCCTGCGCCGCACACTCTGCAGAGTCTCTTCGCGCTGCGCGCTCCGGTATTCGCCCTTGGGGCGGCCCGGCGGGCTCATGGCGCGATCGGCATCGCCGTCTCCGCGAGCGCCGCGAGGTACCCGGCGCCAAGCGGAATGACCGCGTCGTTGAAATCGTAGAGGCTGTTGTGCAGGAAACACCCGCCCTCGATGCCGCCCTGCCCCAGCCGCGCGAACGCGCCCGGCTTCGCCTGCAGCATGAACGAGAAGTCCTCGGACCCCATCGATGGATCGAGATTGCGCACGACGTTCTCGGGACCGATCAGCGCCTCGGCGACCGTCGCCGCGAATTCCGCTTCGCGCGCGTGGTTGACGGTTGCGGGGTAGACGCGCTCGTACTTGAGCTTCGCGCTCGCGCCGAACGCTGCGGCGATGGAAGGCACCAGTTCGGCCAGCCGCCGCTCGATCATGTCCTGCGTGGCCGGCTTGAATGTGCGAACGGTGCCGACCAGCGTCGCGTGCGCCGGGATCACGCTCATCGCCCCCGGATTTCCCGCCTGCATCGCGCAGAGGCTCACGACGGCGGTGTCGATGGGGCTGACGTTGCGGGAGACGATCGACTGCACGGCAGTAATGATGTGACCGGCGACCAGCACCGGGTCGATCGCCGCGTGCGGATGCGCGCCGTGGCCGCCGCGCCCGTCGATCTTGATCTCGATGCGGTCCGCGGCCGCCATCGCCGGGCCGGGCGTGATGCCGATGCGCCCGGGGGGCAGGCCGGGCCAGTTGTGGAGCGCGTACACCTGCTCGGCGGGGAAGCGCTCGAAGAGGCCGTCCTCGATCATCGCCTTGGCGCCGGCGTAGCCCTCCTCCCCCGGCTGGAAGATGAGATAGGCGGTGCCGTCGAAATGGCGCGTCTCGTGCAGATAGCGCGCGGCGGCGAGCAGCATCGTCGTGTGCCCGTCGTGGCCGCAGCCGTGCATCCGCCCGTCGTAACGCGACTTGTGCGCGAAGTCGTTCTCCTCCTGCATCGGCAGCGCGTCCATGTCCGCGCGCAGGCCGACGGCGCGGCCGCTCGCATTGGACCGGCCCCGAATGACCGCGACGATGCCGGTCCGGCCGATCCCCGCGTGATGCTCGATGCCGAGTGCCGCGAGGCGCTCGCTGACGATCTTCGCGGTCCGGTGCTCCTCGAAGCCCAGCTCCGGGTGCATGTGCAGGTCGCGGCGCAAGGCGGTGAACTCGGCGTGCCAGCCCGATATGTGCAGAACGGGATTCGTCATGGGTGCGGTCGTGGGGCGGCGGATTGCAGGATGCGGCAGGGCAGGAAGGCGGGCAACGGGGATCGAAGCCGGGCCGGTGCGCCGGCCGATGATGCCCAAAGCCCCCGGGAGCGTCAATGCCGCTGCCGATGCGACGGCCGGGCCCGGCCGGCAGCGGCGTTCCAAAGTGTGGTTCAATGGCGCCTGCGCACGATCACTTTCCGCGCCCGGAGGACGACGTCGGGCACGGCGATGAATCCGCAGGCCCGCGACCACCCGCCCCACGATGCTTCGTTTCCTGCTGAGCCGCGTCACTCTCATCATTCCGACGTTCATCGGGATGACCCTGCTCGCGTTCTTCCTGATCCGGATCGTGCCCGGCGATCCGATCGAGACGATGGCCGGCGAGCGCGGCATCGATCCGGCGCGGCATGCCGCGCTGTTGAAGGAATACGGACTGGACCGGCCGGTGCTCGTCCAGTACGGCATCTACATCGGCCGGGTGCTCTCCGGCGACCTCGGCAAATCGATGATCACGCAGGAGCCGGTGCTGAACGAGTTCTTCGCGCTGTTTCCGGCGACCATCGAGCTCGCCACCTGCGCGATCATTTTCGCGCTCATCATCGGCATACCTGCCGGGATGCTGGCCGCGGTGCGCCGCAATTCGGTGTTCGACCACGGCGTGATGGGCGTTTCGCTCACCGGCTATTCGATGCCCATCTTCTGGTGGGGGCTGCTGCTGATCCTGCTCTTTTCGGTGCAACTCGGCTGGACGCCGGTGTCCGGCCGCATCTCCGTCAGGTATTTCATCGAGCCGGTGACCGGGTTCCTGACGATCGACGCGCTGCTCTCCGGGGAAAAGGGGGCGTTCAAGTCGGCCGTTTCGCACCTGATCCTGCCCATGATCGTGCTCGGCACGAATCCGCTCGCCATCATCGCGCGCATGACGCGCTCGGCGATGCTCGAGGTCCTCGGCGAGGATTACATCCGCACGGCCCGGGCCAAGGGATTGTCGAATCTGCGCGTCATCGCGCTGCACGCGTTTCGCAATGCGCTGATCCCGGTGATCACGGTGATCGGCCTGCAGGTCGGCGTGCTCTTCACCGGCGCCATCCTGACCGAGACCATCTTCTCCTGGCCCGGCGTCGGCAAGTGGCTGATCGAGGCCATCAACCGCCGCGATTATCCGGTGCTGCAGGGCGGTCTGCTCATGCTGGGCGTCGTCGTGATGATGGTCAACCTCCTGGTCGACGTCACCTACGGCATCATCAATCCCCGCATCCGGCGCTCGACATGAAGGGCATGACGCCATGACGGAAATGACGGCCGAGTCGATCGCCGCGGCGGATACGGCCGCCGCGCCGCCGAGTCCGCTGCGCGAGTTCTGGGGCTACTTCCGCGCCAACCGCGGCGCGGTGGCCGGGCTCGTCGTGGTCGTGACCGTGCTGCTGATGGCCGCGTTCGCCAATTTTATCGCGCCCTACTCGCCGGACCTGACCAACAACGCGGCCTTCCTGCAGCCGCCCGCCTGGCAGGAGGGCGGCTCGTGGGCCTATCCGCTGGGCACCGACGCGATCGGGCGCGATATGGTGTCCCGGCTCATCTACGGCGCGCGCCTGTCGCTGCTGATCGGCATGGCCGTCGTCGCCCTTTCGATTGCCCTCGGGATCGTCCTCGGGCTGGTGGCCGGATTCGCCCGCGGCATCACCGAGATTGCGATCATGCGGCTGATGGACATCATCCTCACGCTGCCGAGCCTGCTGCTCGCGATCGTGATCGTCGCCATCCTCGGGCCGGGGCTGATGAACGCGATGCTGGCGGTGGCCGTCGTCGTGCTGCCGCACTACGTTCGCATCACGCGTGCCGCGGTGATCACGGAAACCTCGAAGGACTACGTCACGGCGGCACGGGCGAACGGCGCGAGCCGGCTGCGGCTGATGTTCAACGAAGTCCTGCCGAACTGCGCCGCGCCGCTGATCGTGCAGGCGTCGCTCGGCGTCTCCACCGCCATCCTCGACGCCGCCGCGCTGGGCTTTCTCGGCCTCGGCGCACAGCCGCCCGCGTCGGAGTGGGGGACGATGCTCGCCGACGCGCGCGAATTCGTGATCCGCGCCTGGTGGGTGGTGACCTTCCCCGGCCTGGCGATCCTGATCACCGTGCTGGCCTTCAACCTGCTGGGCGACGGGCTGCGCGACGCGCTCGACCCGAAGCTCAAGCGCTGAGCCTCGACCATGCCGCTCCTCGAAATCGAAGACCTGCACGTCGACTTCCCGGCGCAGACCGGCGTGCTGCACGCCGTCGACGGCGTCAGCCTGACCCTCGACGAAGGCGAAGTGCTGGGCATCGTCGGCGAGTCCGGGTCCGGCAAGAGCGTCACGATGCTGGCGCTGATGGGCCTCGTGGCCTTCCCGGGCCGGGTGCAGGCGCGGCGGATGCGCTTTGCCGGGCGCGATTTGCCGAGCCTTTCCGACCGCGAACGGCGCAAGGTCATCGGCAAGGACGTGGCGATGATCTTCCAGGATCCGACCACCAGCCTCAACCCCTGCTTCACCGTCGGCTTCCAGCTGACGGAAACCCTGCGGCTCCATCTGGGGCTCGACCACAAGGCCGCGCGGCATCGTGCCGCCGAGCTTCTGGAACAGGTGGGCATTCCGGCCGCGGCCAGCCGCCTCGGCGATTTTCCGCACCAGCTCTCCGGGGGCATGAACCAGCGCGTGATGATCGCGATGGCGATCGCCTGCAATCCGCGGCTCCTCATCGCGGACGAGCCGACCACGGCGCTCGACGTGACCATCCAGGCCCAGATCCTGGATCTGCTGCGTGGTCTGCAGAACGAGCGCGGCATGGCGCTGGTGCTGGTCACGCACAACATGGGCGTGGTGTCGGAAATGGCCCGTCGCGTTGCCGTGATGTACGCGGGACAGGTGGTCGAGGAACGCGGCGCCGACGAGCTCTTTGCCACCCCGCAGCACCCCTACACGGCAGCCCTGCTGGCGGCGATGCCCGAGCGCAGCACCGGTGAAACGCGCCTTGCCACCATCCCCGGGGTGGTGCCGGGTCTCTACGACCGGCCGCGGGGCTGCCTGTTCGCGCCGCGCTGCATCGATGCCACGGACCATGCCTGCGGGGTGCGTCCGGACATCCGGGCGTGGGAACAGGGTCAGGTCCGCTGTCACTTTCCGATGGGCGAGCGGGACCGCGAGGCCGCCATCGCGCGCGACCGCAAGACGAAGGTCGTGCCGGCATGAGCGCGGCCGCGGCGCCCCAAGGCGCGACCACTCCGGTCGCCGCGGTCGCCGAGGCACGCGACCTGCGGCAGGTCTATTCCATTTCGCGCGGCTTCATGCGCGAGCCGGCCCACCTCCATGCGGTGGGAGGCGTCTCGTTCACGATCGAGGCCGGGCGAACGCTCGCCGTGGTCGGCGAATCCGGCTGCGGCAAGTCGACGCTGGCGCGGATCGTGGCGCTGATCGAGAAACCCACCGGGGGCGAGTTCAGCCTCACCGGAATCGATGCGGTGCATCCGCCGCCCGGGGCGCAGGTGGGCCTGCGCAAGTCGGTGCAGATGGTGTTCCAGAACCCCTACGGCTCGCTCAATCCGCGCAAGAAGGTCGGCGCCATTCTCGAAGCGCCGCTCGAGATCAGCACCGATCTCCGACCGGCGGAACAGGCCGATCTGGCGCGCGCGATGCTGGCCAAGGTCGGACTGCGGCCGGAGCACTACGCGCGCTATCCGCACATGTTCTCGGGCGGCCAGCGGCAGCGCATCGCCATCGCCCGGGCGCTGATGCTCAATCCCGCGCTCGTGGTCGCGGACGAGCCGGTGTCCGCGCTGGACGTCTCGGTCCAGGCGCAGGTGCTGAATCTGCTTGCCGACCTGCAGGGCGAACTGGGCCTCGCCTATCTCTTCATCTCCCACGACCTGGGCGTCGTGCGGCACATCGCCCATGAAGTCCTGGTGATGTACCTCGGGATCGCCATGGAACAGGGCCCCAAGGAACGGATCTTCTCGCGACCGCTGCATCCGTACACCCAGGCGCTGCTGGCATCGACACCGGGCATGGCCGGGATCGCCCGTTCCCAGCGCATCGTCCTCAAGGGCGAGCGGCCCTCGCCGCTGAACCCCCCGCCGGGATGCGTCTTCTCGACCCGTTGCTCGCATGCGGTCGATCGCTGCCGGACCGAGCGCCCGGCCCCCCGCCTGCTCGACGGGCGGCAGGTGGCCTGCCATCTCGCCGACCAGTTGGGCAATTGAGCTCAATCCGGTTCATAATATTGCCCCGTAACGGCTATCCCCTGCTGCGCCCCGCGCGGCTTCATCCACAGGAGGCAGATTCATGACGAAGTCCCGTCTCACGCAATGGCGGCCCGGTACGCGGCGCGCCCTCATCACCGCGCTGGCGCTCCCGGCGCTGCTGGCCACAGCCACCCTTTCCGCCAAGACCCTGGTGTACTGCTCCGAGGGCAGCCCGGAGAACTTCTATCCCGGCATCAACACCACCGGCACGTCGTTCGACGCCAACAGCCAGATCTACAGCCGCATCGTCGACTTCGAGCGCGGCGGCACCACGGTCGTGCCGGGCCTCGCCGAGCGCTGGGATATCTCCCCGGACGGCAAGGTCTACACGTTCCACCTGCGCAAGGGCGTCAAGTGGCACAACCACCGCGACTGGAAGCCCACGCGCGACTTCAACGCGGACGACATGATCTTCGCGATCGAGCGGCAGTGGAAGGAATCCAATCCCTACTTCAAGGTCACGAGCTCGAACCACTCCTACTTCATGGACATGGGCATGCCCAAGTTGATCAAGTCGGTGGAACGGGTCGACGACTACACGGTCCGGATCACGCTCGAGAAGCCCGAGGCGCCGTTCCTGTCGAACCTGGCGATGGAATACGCCGGCGTGCAGTCCAAGGAATACGCGGATGCGATGCTCAAGGCCGGAACGCCCGAGAAGATCGACCAGGAGCCGATCGGCACCGGCCCGTTCTATCTGGTCCGGTACATCAAGGACGCCATCATCCGCTACAAGGCGTTCCCGCAATACTACGGCGGCAAGGCCAAGATCGACGATCTGATCTTCTCGATCACGCCGGATGCGTCGGTGCGCTGGGCGAAGCTGCAGAAGGGTGAATGCCACGTGATGCCGTACCCCAATCCCGCCGACCTCGACGCGATCCGCAAGGACAAGAATGTCGTCGTGCTGGAGCAGCCGGGACTGAACGTCGGCTACCTCGCCTACAACACGACGAAGAAGCCGTTCGACGACGTGCGCGTGCGCAAGGCGGTGAACATGGCGATCAACAAGAAAGCCATCATCGATGCGGTGTACCTCACGACCGGCGTGGCGGCGAAGAATCCGATTCCGCCGACGCAGTGGTCGTACAACGACGCGATCAAGGACGATCCGTACGATCCGGCGGCCGCCAAGAAGCTGCTGGCCGAGGCGGGCTATCCGAACGGCTTTACGACCGACCTGTGGGCGATGCCGGTGCAACGCCCGTACAACCCCAACGCGCGCCGCATCGCCGAGCTGATGCAGGCCGATCTCGCGAAGGTCGGCGTGACGGCCGAGATCAAGAGCTTCGACTGGGGCGAGTACCGGAAGCACATGCAGGCCGGCGAGCACCAGATGGGCATGCTGGGCTGGACGGGCGACAACGGCGATCCGGACAACTTCCTCGCCACGCTGCTCGGTTGCGATGCCGCGAAGACCGGCGGCAGCAACGTCGCCAAGTTCTGCTACCAGCCGTACGAGGATCTGGTTCAGCGCGCGAAGACGCTGTCGGGCCAGAAGCCGCGCGCCGAGCTCTACCAGAAGGCGCAGGTGATCTTCAAGGAACAGGCGCCGTGGTTCACGATCGCGCACGCCGTGCAGCTGAAGCCGGTGCGCAAGGAAGTCATCGACTACAAGCTCTCCCCGTTCGGCCGGCACACGTTCTACGGCGTCGACATCAAGGAGTAG
>CAVVUJ010000029.1:0-18648 GCA_963751405.1 uncultured beta proteobacterium
GCGCTTGGCGCCGAGCTTCATCTGGTCGTAGACGCGGACCTGCTCGCCGATACGCGGAACGTCGAGCAGGAATACCGCGCCCGGCGTCGACGTCACGCGCAGCGTGTCCGCGGTGAAGGGTTCGGAGCGGTAATTCTGCAGCGCGTACAACACCGCGCCGGTTTCTTCCTGCACCCAGTCGAAGCGCCCGCCTTCGGCAAGCTTGAACCCCGCGGCCTCGGCAATGCCGCGCAGCCGGGTACCGAGAATCATCGCGCCGTCGGTCTTCAGCACCGTGATGCCGATCTGCACGTCGAGATCGGCGCAGATGCGGTCGAGGGCCTCGGCCCGCGCGGCCTCGGCGGCGACATCCGGGGCGAGCACCGCCGCCGGGAGCGACGCGGCAATATCGGTGACCGCATGCACGAACGCCTCCAGCAAGGGCGCGGTCGCGGCGCCGCCGCGGTTGGCCAGCAGCAGGCACGCCGCGATTTCGGAGAAGTCGCCGACGGTGTCCGATTTCAGTAACTGCCATGGCAGGTCCGGTCCGCGCCGGCCGAACCACCGCAACGGACGGCCAAGGCGGGCGTGCAGGCCCGCTGCCAGGGCACCTGCGGCAATCGGGCCGCGTGGGCTGCAGCGTCACGATGCACTCGATGTCGGGATCCGGTTGCGGCGGCATCGGTTCGCCCGCGGACTGCGCGCCGGGCTCATCGTCGACGCGCCGTCCGGGCGCAATGCCGCCGGCGGCGCAATTTCGTCGGCCGCCATCTCGGAGGCGATCCGCGCGTGGACCTCGAGCGGCGGCTCGTAGCCGTGTCGTCGTGCCCGTCGCCTTCGTCCCCGGCGCGCCGCGCGTTCTCCGGAATGGCGTTTCCGGCGCGGGTCGGCGGCAGAGACGGCTCGATGCGGGCGGCGAGGGCCGGCAACGCGGCATCCCGTCCCGCCGGCATGGCGCCGCGGCCGGCGGCGAAAACGCCTCGCGGATGCGACGCCGAACGCGACGCTCCTGAAACCAGTTGTAGGCGAGGACCCCGCCTACGAGAAGGGCGCCGGCGGCAATGAGGCCAAGTTGCAGCGAGGTCATGCGTCAGGGCAATTGAACACAGGCGCGCGGCGCTCCCGGGCGAAAGTCACCGCAGTCCGCCGCGCGTGCCGCCGATTATAGCGCGCACCATCATGGTTGGCGGCAGTGCGGGCCGGCTGCGCCGGAGAACTTCTCTCCGTTCGCGTCCGGGGCCGCCAGGCGCCGGTATCCCATCAAGCGGCGCCGGCCGCCGCAAGCTCGAGCGCTTCCGCGATGTCGACGGCGACCACGCGCGAAATGCCGGCCTCCGGCATCGTGATGCCGATCAGCTGGCTCGCCATTTCCATCGTGATCTTGTTGTGCGAGATGAACAGGAACTGGGTCTGCCGCGACATGTCCTGCACCATCCGGCAGAAGCGGTCGGTGTTGGGGTCGTCGAGCGGCGCATCAACCTCGTCCAGCAGGCAGAACGGCGCCGGATTCAGCTGGAACAGCGCGAAGACCAGCGAAATGGCCGTAAGCGCCTTCTCGCCGCCGGAAAGGAGGTGGATAGACGTGTTGCGCTTGCCCGGGGGCTGGGCCACGACCTGCACGCCGGAGTCGAGAATCTCCTCTCCCGTCAGCACGAGCTGCGCCTGCCCGCCGCCGAACAGGACCGGGAAGAGCCTGGCGAAATTCTCATTGACCGTGTCGAACGTCTGCTGCAGCAGCTGCCGCGACTCGCGGTCGATCTGCCGTATCGCGTTCTCCAGCGTGGCCATCGCTTCGGTGAGGTCGGCCGACTGCGCGTCCAGATATTGCTTGCGTTCGGTCGCGATCTCGAGCTCGTCGAGCGCGGCGAGGTTGACCGCACCGAGGCCGGCGATCGCGCCCTGCAACCGCTCGATCTCCGCGGGCAATCCGGACTTGCTGCCAAACGCCTTCAGCGCCGCGGGAAGCGCGGCTGCGTCGGCATGGGCTTCGGCGAGCTGCCCGCCAAACTGCTCCTCGGCGAGCGCGGACGCCTGCTCCTTCAGCCGCATCTCCTCGATCTTCGCGCGCGCGGGCTCAAGTTTCTGCTCGGCGACGAGACGTGCTTCCTCCGCCGCGCGCAGCTCCGCGCCAAGGCCCTCCAGACGGTCGCGCGCCGCCGCCAATGCCTGCTCGGCGTCCCCCCGGGCCGCGAGTTGCCGCTGCAGCGCTTCCTCGACGGGCGTCCAGTCGATGGCCGCACGCTCCGAGGTGAGCTTGGTCAGCAGATCGCGCTGCTGCGTGACCTGGATGGCGAGCGATTCCCGGCGCCGCTCGAGTTCAGCCAGGCGCTCGCGGCAGCTGCGCTCGGCAAAGACCGCCTCTTGTGCGGCGCGCTCGGCAACACGGACGCGCTCGCGGCCGCGGGCGAACTCCACCTCGGCTTCGTGCTGCGCACGCCGGGCGGCGTCGCGCCGGGTAGCCTCGTCATGCAACCGAAGCTGGGAATCCGCGAGTTCGCTCCCCAGCACGTCGCCCTGCGCCTGTTCGGCGGCCACCTGCGCGGCGAGATCGGCGAGTTCGGCGACGATCTGGACGCGGCGTTTCTCGGCGGCTTCGGCCGCCTGCTTCAATTGCAGCAACTCGAGTTCGAGATCGTGGCAACGCCGCTGCTGCGACGAGAACGCCATGCTTTCGCGGTGATAGTCCCGTTGGGTCGCGTCGACTTCCGTTTCGACGGCGGCCAGCGCCGCACGCGCAGCCAGCGCGTCCTGCCGCACGCCACCCATGGCGTGCTCGAGCTCGATGAGCTCGCGCTGACGGGCAAGCACGCCGTGCAGATCGCTGTCCGCGGCAAAGAAATGGATCGACTGCGCGGTGACGAGATGCCCCTGCGGCGTGACGAAGGACTCGCCGACGGCAAGCGCGCCGCGATCCCGCAGCGCCGCCCCGACGTCACCGCGGCACCGCACGCCGCGCAGCCAGTCCGCGAGCAGGCGCGCGATTTCCGGGCGCACCGACCGGACGCGCGCGAGCAGCGTGTCGCCGTGGCCGTCGCCGTCCTCCGGCGCCGCTCCGGCTGCCGAAACGTAGAACGCGATGCGCGGCGGGCCGCTTTTCGCGTCGCCGCTGCCGCCGAGCCAGTCCAGCGTGGCTTCAAGCCGATCGAGCTCGACCGCATCGAGGCGCTCGCGCAGCACCGCCTCGAGGGCATCTTCCCATCCCGGCTCGATGTCGAGTCCCTGCCACAGGCGATGGGCCTTGGCGAGGCTGCGGTCCTGCAGCCACTGCGCGGAGTCCTTGCCCTGACCGATCTTCGCCTGCAGCGCCGCCAGCGCCTGCGCGCGCGCTTCGATGTCCGCGAGCTTGCGCCCGGCCTGTTGGGCGGCGTCGCTGGCGGCGCGCTGGCGATCCTGCAGTCCCTGCACCCGATCGCGCAGGCCGTTCAATCCGGCCTGCTTCGTCGCGAGCTCGGCCGTCTCCTGCCGCAGCTGCTCCTCGACGTCCGCGATCTGGCCGGTCACCGGCGCGCCCAGCGCCCCGAGATCTTCCTGCAAGCGCACGCGGCGAGGCGCCAACTGGGCCAGCACGTGCGCGACGTTCTCGCGCTTGGTCTCGATGACGCGGATGGCCTGCTCGGCCAGCGCGATCCGCTGCTGGAGGTCGGCAGACACCGCCGCGGCGGCGGCGGCGAGCTGCTCCAGTGCCGGCAGCGCGGCGACGGCGGTGCGCTCGTCGTCCGCGGTACGCTCCCGCGCCGAGAGCGCGTCCTCGATGGCCCGCTCGATGGCGGTCCGGTCCGCGAGCAGCGCGGACTCCTGGCCCCCGAGCGCGCCGATCTGCTCGGTCAGCTGGGCGACCTGCTGCGTGATTCGGGTCTCGCTCTCGCGCGCGAACGCGAGCTGCTGCTCCAGCCGCGTGACCTCCGCATTCGCCTCGTAGAAGGCACCCTGCCGCTCGTGCATCGCATCGCCCGCGGCATAGTGATCGGCGCGCAGCGTCTCCTGCCTCGCTTCGGCGGCGCGCACGTCGGCCTGCAGGCTTTCGAAGGCCACGGTGAGACCGGCGACTGCCGTCGCGTGGCGCTCGCGGGCGCCCGCGGCGTCCTGCTGCTTCGAGAACCACAACAGGTGCTGGACGAGCTTCAGGCGGGCCTCGTGCTCGCGGAACTCGGTGGCGACCCGGGCCTGCGTTTCGAGCTTCTCCAGCTGGGTACCGAGCTCGATCCGGATGTCCTCGACGCGGGCGAGGTTCTTGCGGGTATCGGCGAGGCGGGCTTCGGTTTCCTTGCGCCGCTCCTTGTACTTGGAGACGCCGGCGGCTTCCTCCAGGAACACGCGGAGCTCCTCGGGCTTCGCCTCGATCACGCGCGAGATCATGCCCTGCTCGATGATCGCGTAGGCGCGCGGTCCGAGGCCGGTGCCGAGGAAGAGATCGTAGATGTCGCGGCGGCGCACCGGGATGTTGTTGATGTAATAGGACGAGTCCTCGTCGCGCGTCAGCACGCGCTTGATCGAGAGCTCGGCATACTGGCCCCACTGCCCGCCGATCCGCCCGGCGCTGTTGTCGAACGCGAGCTCCACCGACGCGCGGCCGACCGCCTTGCGCTCGCCGGCGCCGTTGAAGATCACGTCCTGCATCGACTCGCCGCGCAGCGCCGACGCCTTCGACTCGCCGAGCACCCAGCGCACGGCGTCGATCACGTTGGACTTGCCGCAGCCGTTGGGTCCGACGATCCCGACCAGCTGGCCGGGCGTGGCGATGGCCGTCGGATCAACGAACGACTTGAACCCTGCGAGCTTGATCTGGGTGAGGCGCAATGGAACCTGCGGCAGTGGTTGGCGGCCGGTGCGGGCATGCGCCCGCGCAAACGGTGGTCGCCGTCGCCCCGGAGGGACGACGCAAAAACGTCAAATTATAGCCGATCCTATTCGACCGCGCGGCACGCCGCTTCACCTACGCCCGCGTTGCCGCCTGCGCCGCACACTCTGCAGAGTCTCTTCGCGCTGCGCGCTCCGGTATTCGCCCTTGGGGCGGCCCGGCGGGCTCATTTCGCGATCGGCATCGCCGTCTCCGCGAGCGCCGCGAGGTACCCGGCGCCAAGCGGAATGACCGCGTCGTTGAAATCGTAGAGGCTGTTGTGCAGGAAACACCCGCCCTCGATGCCGCCCTGCCCCAGCCGCGCGAACGCGCCCGGCTTCGCCTGCAGCATGAACGAGAAGTCCTCGGACCCCATCGATGGATCGAGATTGCGCACGACGTTCTCGGGACCGATCAGCGCCTCGGCGACCGTCGCCGCGAATTCCGCTTCGCGCGCATGGTTGACGGTTGCGGGGTAGACGCGCTCGTACTTGAGCTTCGCGCTCGCGCCGAACGCTGCGGCGATGGAAGGCACCAGTTCGGCCAGCCGCCGCTCGATCATGTCCTGCGTGGCCGGCTTGAATGTGCGAACGGTGCCGACCAGCGTCGCGTGCGCCGGGATCACGCTCATCGCCCCCGGATTTCCCGCCTGCATCGCGCAGAGGCTCACGACGGCGGTGTCGATGGGGCTGACGTTGCGGGAGACGATCGACTGCACGGCAGTAATGATGTGACCGGCGACCAGCACCGGGTCGATCGCCGCGTGCGGATGCGCGCCGTGGCCGCCGCGCCCGTCGATCTTGATCTCGATGCGGTCCGCGGCCGCCATCGCCGGGCCGGGCGTGATGCCGATGCGCCCGGGGGGCAGGCCGGGCCAGTTGTGGAGCGCGTACACCTGCTCGGCGGGGAAGCGCTCGAAGAGGCCGTCCTCGATCATCGCCTTGGCGCCGGCGTAGCCCTCCTCCCCCGGCTGGAAGATGAGATAGGCGGTGCCGTCGAAATGGCGCGTCTCGTGCAGATAGCGCGCGGCGGCGAGCAGCATCGTCGTGTGCCCGTCGTGGCCGCAGCCGTGCATCCGCCCGTCGTAACGCGACTTGTGCGCGAAGTCGTTCTCCTCCTGCATCGGCAGCGCGTCCATGTCCGCGCGCAGGCCGACGGCGCGGCCGCTCGCATTGGACCGGCCCCGAATGACCGCGACGATGCCGGTCCGGCCGATCCCCGCGTGATGCTCGATGCCGAGTGCCGCGAGGCGCTCGCTGACGATCTTCGCGGTCCGGCGCTCCTCGAAGCCCAGCTCCGGGTGCATGTGCAGGTCGCGGCGCAAGGCGGTGAACTCGGCGTGCCAGCCCGATATGTGCAGAACGGGATTCGTCATGGGCGCGGTCGTGGGGCGGCGGATGGCAGGATGCGGCTGGGTAGGAAGGCGGGCAACGGGGATGGGAGCCGGGCCGGCGCGCCGGCCGATGATGCCCAAAGCCCCCGGGAGCGTCAATGCCGCTGCCGATGCGACGGCCGGGCCCGGCGGCAGCGGCGTTCCAAAGTGTGGTTCAATGGCGCCTGCGCACGATCTCCGCGCCCGGACGACGACATCGGGCACGTCGATGAATCCGCAGGCCCGCGACCACCCGCCCCACGATGCTTCGTTTCCTGCTGAGCCGCGTCACTCTCATCATTCCGACGTTCATCGGAATGACCCTGCTCGCGTTCTTCCTGATCCGGATCGTGCCCGGCGATCCGATCGAGACGATGGCCGGCGAGCGCGGCATCGATCCGGCGCGGCATGCCGCGCTGTTGAAGGAATACGGACTGGACCGGCCGGTGCTCGTCCAGTACGGCATCTACATCGGCCGGGTGCTCTCCGGCGACCTCGGCAAATCGATGATCACGCAGGAGCCGGTGCTGAACGAGTTCTTCGCGCTGTTTCCGGCGACCATCGAGCTCGCCACCTGCGCGATCATCTTCGCGCTCATCATCGGCATACCTGCCGGGATGGTGGCCGCGGTGCGCCGCAATTCGGTGTTCGACCACGGCGTGATGGGCGTTTCGCTCACCGGCTATTCGATGCCCATCTTCTGGTGGGGGCTGCTGCTGATCCTGCTCTTTTCGGTGCAACTCGGCTGGACGCCGGTGTCCGGCCGCATCTCCGTCAGGTATTTCATCGAGCCGGTGACTGGGTTCCTGACGATCGACGCGCTGCTCTCCGGGGAAAAGGGGGCGTTCAAGTCGGCCGTTTCGCACCTGATCCTGCCCATGATCGTGCTCGGCACGAATCCGCTCGCCATCATCGCGCGCATGACGCGCTCGGCGATGCTCGAGGTCCTCGGCGAGGATTACATCCGCACGGCCCGGGCCAAGGGATTGTCGAATCTGCGCGTCATCGCTCTGCACGCGTTTCGCAATGCGCTGATCCCGGTGATCACGGTGATCGGCCTGCAGGTCGGCGTGCTCTTCACCGGCGCCATCCTGACCGAGACCATCTTCTCCTGGCCCGGCGTCGGCAAGTGGCTGATCGAGGCCATCAACCGCCGCGATTATCCGGTGCTGCAGGGCGGTCTGCTCATGCTGGGCGTCGTCGTGATGATGGTCAACCTCCTGGTCGACGTCACCTACGGCATCATCAATCCCCGCATCCGGCGCTCGACATGAAGGGCATGACGCCATGACGGAAATGACGGCCGAGTCGATCGCCGCGGCGGACACGGCCGCCGCGCCGCCGAGTCCGCTGCGCGAGTTCTGGGGCTACTTCCGGGCCAACCGCGGCGCGGTGGCCGGGCTCGTCGTGGTCGTGACCGTGCTGCTGATGGCCGCGTTCGCCAATTTTATCGCGCCGTACTCGCCGGACCTGACCAACAACGCGGCCTTCCTGCAGCCGCCCGCCTGGCAGGAGGGCGGCTCGTGGGCCTATCCGCTGGGCACCGATGCGATCGGGCGCGACATGGTGTCCCGGCTCATCTACGGCGCGCGCCTATCGCTGCTGATCGGCATGGCCGTCGTCGCTCTTTCGATTGCCCTCGGGATCGTCCTCGGGCTGGTGGCCGGATTCGCCCGCGGCATCACCGAGATTGCGATCATGCGGCTGATGGACATCATCCTCACGCTGCCTAGCCTGCTGCTCGCGATCGTGATCGTCGCCATCCTCGGGCCGGGGCTGATGAACGCGATGCTGGCGGTGGCCGTCGTCGTGCTGCCGCACTACGTTCGCATCACGCGTGCCGCGGTGATCACGGAAACCTCGAAGGACTACGTCACGGCGGCACGGGCGAACGGCGCGAGCCGGCTGCGGCTGATGTTCAACGAAGTCCTGCCGAACTGCGCCGCGCCGCTGATCGTGCAGGCGTCGCTCGGCGTCTCCACCGCCATCCTCGACGCCGCGGCGCTGGGCTTTCTCGGCCTCGGCGCACAGCCGCCGGCGTCGGAGTGGGGGACGATGCTCGCCGACGCGCGCGAATTCGTGATCCGCGCGTGGTGGGTGGTGACGTTCCCAGGCCTGGCGATCCTGATCACCGTGCTGGCCTTCAACCTGCTGGGCGACGGGCTGCGCGATGCACTGGACCCGAAACTCAAGCGCTGAGCCTCGACCATGGCGCTCCTAGAAATCGAAGACCTGCACGTCGACTTCCCGGCGCAGACGGGCGTGTTGCACGCCGTCGACGGCGTCAGCCTGACCCTCGACGAAGGCGAAGTGCTGGGCATCGTCGGCGAGTCCGGGTCGGGCAAGAGCGTCACGATGCTGGCGCTGATGGGCCTCGTGGCCTTCCCGGGCCGGGTGCAGGCGCGGCGGATGCGCTTTGCGGGGCGCGATTTGCCGAGCCTTTCCGACCGCGAACGGCGCAAGGTCATCGGCAAGGACGTGGCGATGATCTTCCAGGACCCGACCACCAGCCTCAACCCCTGCTTCACCGTCGGCTTCCAGCTGACCGAAACCCTGCGGCTCCATCTGGGACTCGACCACAAGGCCGCGCGCCATCGTGCCGCCGAGCTTCTGGAACAGGTGGGCATTCCGGCCGCGGCCAGCCGCCTCGGCGATTTTCCGCACCAGCTCTCCGGGGGCATGAACCAGCGCGTGATGATCGCCATGGCGATCGCCTGCAATCCGCGGCTCCTCATCGCGGACGAGCCGACCACGGCGCTCGACGTGACCATCCAGGCCCAGATCCTGGATCTGCTGCGTGGTCTGCAGAACGAGCGCGGCATGGCGCTGGTGCTGGTCACGCACAACATGGGCGTGGTGTCGGAAATGGCCCGTCGCGTTGCCGTGATGTACGCGGGACAGGTGGTCGAGGAACGCGGCGCCGACGAGCTCTTTGCCACCCCGCAGCACCCCTACACGGCAGCCCTGCTGGCGGCGATGCCCGAGCGCAGCACCGGTGAAACGCGCCTTGCCACCATCCCCGGGGTGGTGCCGGGCCTCTACGACCGGCCGCGGGGCTGCCTGTTCGCGCCGCGCTGCATCGATGCCACGGACCATGCCTGCGGGGTGCGTCCGGACATCCGGGCATGGGAACAGGGTCAGGTCCGCTGTCACTTTCCGATGGGCGAGCGGGACCGCGAGGCCGCCATCGCGCGCGACCGCAAGACGAAGGTCGTGCCGGCATGAGCGCGGCCGCGGCGCCCCAAGGCGCGACCACTCCGGTCGCCGCGGTCGCCGAGGCACGCGACCTGCGGCAGGTCTATTCCATTTCGCGCGGCTTCATGCGCGAGCCGGCCCACCTCCATGCGGTGGGAGGCGTCTCGTTCACGATCGAGGCCGGGCGAACGCTCGCCGTGGTCGGCGAATCCGGCTGCGGCAAGTCGACGCTGGCGCGGATCGTGGCGCTGATCGAGAAACCCACCGGGGGCGAGTTCAGCCTCACCGGAATCGATGCGGTGCATCCGCCGCCCGGGGCGCAGGTGGGCCTGCGCAAGTCGGTGCAGATGGTGTTCCAGAACCCCTACGGCTCGCTCAATCCGCGCAAGAAGGTCGGCGCCATTCTCGAAGCGCCGCTCGAGATCAGCACCGATCTCCGACCGGCCGAACAGGCCGATCTGGCGCGCGCGATGCTGGCCAAGGTCGGACTGCGGCCGGAGCACTACGCGCGCTATCCGCACATGTTCTCGGGCGGCCAGCGGCAGCGCATCGCCATCGCCCGGGCGCTGATGCTCAATCCCGCGCTCGTGGTCGCGGACGAGCCGGTGTCCGCGCTGGACGTCTCGGTGCAGGCGCAGGTGCTGAATCTGCTTGCCGACCTGCAGGGCGAACTGGGGCTCGCCTATCTCTTCATCTCCCACGACCTGGGCGTCGTGCGGCACATCGCCCATGAAGTCCTGGTGATGTACCTCGGGATCGCCATGGAACAGGGCCCCAAGGAGCGGATCTTCTCGCGACCGCTGCATCCGTACACCCAGGCGCTGCTGGCGTCGACACCGGGCATGGCCGGGATCGCCCGGTCCCAGCGCATCGTCCTCAAGGGCGAGCGGCCCTCGCCGCTGAACCCCCCGCCGGGATGCGTCTTCTCGACCCGTTGCTCGCACGCGGTCGATCGCTGCCGGACCGAGCGCCCGGCGCCCCGCCTTCTCGACGGGCGGCAGGTGGCCTGCCATCTCGCCGACCAGTTGGGCAATCCAGTTCAATCCGGTTCATAATATTGCCCCGTAACGGCTATCCCCTGCCGCGCCCCGCGCGGCTTCATCCACAGGAGGCAGATTCATGACTAAGTCCCGTCTCACGCAATGGCGGCCCGGTACGCGGCGCGCCCTCATCACCGCGCTGGCGCTCCCGGCGCTGCTGGCCACAGCCACCCTTTCCGCCAAGACCCTGGTGTACTGCTCCGAGGGCAGCCCGGAGAACTTCTATCCCGGCATCAACACCACCGGCACGTCGTTCGACGCCAACAGCCAGATCTACAGCCGCATCGTCGACTTCGAGCGCGGCGGCACCACGGTGGTGCCGGGCCTCGCCGAGCGCTGGGATATCTCCCCGGACGGCAAGGTCTACACGTTCCACCTGCGCAAGGGCGTCAAGTGGCACAACCACCGCGACTGGAAGCCTACGCGCGACTTCAACGCGGACGACATGATCTTCGCGATCGAGCGGCAGTGGAAGGAATCCAATCCCTACTTCAAGGTCACGAGCTCGAACCACTCCTACTTCATGGACATGGGCATGCCCAAGTTGATCAAGTCGGTGGAACGGGTCGACGACTACACGGTCCGGATCACGCTCGAGAAGCCCGAGGCGCCGTTCCTGTCGAATCTGGCGATGGAATACGCAGGCGTGCAGTCCAAGGAATACGCGGATGCGATGCTCAAGGCCGGAACGCCCGAGAAGATCGACCAGGAGCCGATCGGCACCGGCCCGTTCTATCTGGTCCGGTACATCAAGGACGCCATCATCCGCTACAAGGCATTCCCGCAATACTATGGCGGCAAGGCCAAGATCGACGATCTGATCTTCTCGATCACGCCGGATGCGTCGGTGCGCTGGGCGAAGCTGCAAAAGGGTGAATGCCACGTGATGCCGTACCCCAATCCCGCCGACCTCGACGCGATCCGCAAGGACAAGAATGTCGTCGTGCTGGAGCAGCCGGGATTGAACGTCGGTTACCTCGCCTACAATACGACGAAGAAGCCGTTCGACGACGTGCGCGTGCGCAAGGCGATGAACATGGCGATCAACAAGAAAGCCATCATCGATGCGGTGTACCTCACGACCGGCGTGGCGGCGAAGAATCCGATTCCGCCGACGCAGTGGTCGTACAACGACGCGATCAAGGACGATCCGTACGATCCGGTGGCGGCCAAGAAACTGCTGGCCGAGGCGGGCTATCCGAACGGCTTTACGACCGACCTGTGGGCGATGCCCGTGCAACGCCCGTACAACCCCAATGCGCGCCGCATCGCCGAGCTGATGCAGGCCGATCTCGCGAAAGTGGGCGTGACGGCCGAGATCAAGAGCTTCGAATGGGGCGAATACCGGAAGCGCATGCAGGCCGGCGAGCACCAGATGGGCATGCTGGGCTGGACGGGCGACAACGGCGATCCGGACAACTTCCTCGCCACGCTGCTCGGTTGCGATGCCGCGAAGACCGGCGGCAGCAACGTTGCCAAGTTCTGCTACCAGCCGTACGAGGATCTGGTCCAGCGCGCGAAGACGCTGTCGGGCCAGAAGCCGCGCGCCGAGCTCTACCAGAAGGCGCAGGTGATCTTCAAGGAACAGGCGCCGTGGTTCACGATCGCGCACGCCGTGCAGCTGAAGCCGGTGCGCAAGGAAGTCATCGACTACAAGCTCTCCCCGTTCGGCCGGCACACGTTCTACGGCGTCGACATCAAGGAGTAGCGCTTTTCCGGAGCCGCGGGAAAAGCGGGGTCAGCCTCGACTTTTCGCCCGCGGACCCGCTGCAGTGAAGGTTGGACCGAGGCCCCGCGAGCCGGACACGACTCGCGGGGCCTCTTCATTTCCACTGCCCCCTGTCAAACCCGGTGCGCCCCGTTCAGACGGCGGCTGGGCGCGCGCGACGCGACGCGTAGAGGCAGATGCCGCTCGCCACCGCGACATTGAGGCTCCCGACCGTGCCCATGAGCGGAATGCCGATGATCCGGTCGCAGTGCTCACGCGTGAGCCGTCGCAAGCCGGCACCTTCCGCCCCGAGGACCCACGCGACCGGACCGGAGACGTCCGCGTCGAACAGGCTCTCGCCGCCCGCATCCGCGCCGAGGATCCAGACGCCTTTGTCCTTCAGGTCGCGCAGCGCCCGCGCAAGATTGGTGACCGTGATGATCGGAACCGTGTCGGCAGCGCCGCTTGCCGCTTTCGCGGCCGTGGCATTGAGGCCCACCGCGCGATCCTTGGGCACGATCACCGCATGCGCGCCAAAGGCATCGGCGTTGCGCAGGCAGGCGCCGAGGTTGTGGGGATCGGTGACGCCGTCGAGCACCAGCAGCAATGCTGGCTCAGCGAGCGTATCGAGCACGTCGTCGAGCGTCACATGGGGCATCGAGGCGTCGACGATCGCCACGACGCCCTGGTGCCGGTCGGTGCCCGCCAGCTGTGTCAGCCGCTCGTCGTCGCAGGCGTGCATCGGGCAGCCTGCGCCTTCGGCCAAGGCCACGAGCTCGCGCATGCGCGCATCCCGCCGCGCGGCAGCGAGATGGATCGCGCGCACGGATTCCGACCTCTGCCGCAGTCGGGCGGTCACGGCGTGAAAACCGAAAAGGGAACGGGTGGCGGGCATGGGCTAGGACGCTGCGCTGAGCCCGTCGCGGCTGCACGGGCGTGCTAGTGTAGCGTAGCCGTCGCACGCCATTCGCCTGGAGACAACGGGACCGCACATGACCGTAGATTTGCGCCACTTCGTCGAAGGCTTCTTGCTGGTGATCGCTGCGCTCTTGCCGATCGTCAACCCGTTTGGTGGGGCACCGGTGTTTCTGGCCATGACGGCGGACTGCACCGCGGAGCTGCGCGCGACGCTGGCGCAGAAGATTGCGGTCAACGCCTTCATCCTGCTGCTGGCTTCCCTGTTCGTCGGTACCTACGTCCTGGAGTTCTTCGGACTGTCCGTGCCGATCGTGCAGGTCGCGGGCGGCATTGTCGTGTGCGTCAACGCGTGGGAACTGCTGCGTGCGGAGACCGCTGCGCCGATCATCCCTGCCTCGGCGCCAGCCTCCGCGGAGATCGCCACCCGGGCGTTCTACCCCCTCACCCTGCCGCTCACCGTCGGACCCGGCACCATTTCCGTCGCCATCACCATCGGTGCGCACCATCCGCAAAGCGTGCGCTCGATGGTCATGCACGGCGCCGCCGACGTGATCGGGGCGGCGCTGATCGCCGCGACGGTGTTCGTCTGCTACCGCTACGCCGACCGGATGCTGCGCGTGCTGGGCGAAACCGGGACCAGTGTGCTGATCCGGCTCTCCGCGTTCATCCTACTCTGCATCGGCGTGCAGATCTTCTGGACTGGTGCGTCCGCACTGCTCGCGACGTTGCCCGTGGCGGTGTTGCGGTGACACTTGATTGGCACTGGGGCAACGCCGGTCTGTGTCTGGTTGGCACCCTGGCAGCCAGAGGACAAATCGGCTATAATTTTCGGCTGGGCTGCGCCATGACAAGGACGGCCCTCGGGATCGAGTCGTTTCGAGCAAATGCCGGTGTAGCTCAGTTGGTAGAGCAGCGCATTCGTAATGCGAAGGTCGAGGGTTCGACTCCTTCCACCGGCACCAATCTCTGCGAGCTGCTGCGGGTCAGCCACGGCTTGCCGGCGTTCGCCTCTGTGCCATGAGGGTGGCGTCCCTTTCTGCACCTCCCACGGCGCCCGGCATTTACGATACAAACGATTTGGAAACACCCCAAGGAGCCGCCATGCTGGCCGTTCGTCACGCTTTAGCGTTCGTCGCCGCGACACTCGTTCCCCTGGCTGCACACGCGCAGACCCAGGTCACCAAGCCGCCGATCTCGACCTACGGCGTCGATGTGGAAACCCGGACGATGTCGATCCCGGGCATGCCCTCGGGGGGTGGCGGCATGGCCGGCATGATGATGCCGGGCGGCATGGGCGGAGGCCCGCAGAAGTCGCTGTGGCTAGGGCTGCGTTCCTCGCACAAGGCAAGCGGCGCGCCGGAGGCACAGCACCAGATTCCGCCCGGGATGGCGATGGGTCCAGCCCTGCCGCTGCTCGCACCGCCGCCCGCGAGCCGCGGCGAGACGTACGACGACGAGAGGCTCCCCGAAAAGCCGAAGGCGCGCATGCTGATCTACTGGGGCTGCGGCGAGGCGATCCGGCCGGGACAGCCGAGAGTCGCGGACACCGAGAAGATGACGATGGAGGAGTTCGGCCGGGCGCTTGCCAGCCGCGCGCCGCCCGATCGCGGGAGCGCGATCCGCAACGCACAATTCCGCTGGCCGAACGAGCGCGAGCCGCGCGCCGTGCCGGCCAACGCATCGCTGCGCGGTGATCAACTCGTTAAAGGCAGCGTCACCCCGGACATCCGGTTCGCGATCGGCGAAAAGCAGGACTTCATGGCGCCGTTCGAGATCACCGCGCGTGGTGACAAGAGCGGTCCGACTGCGCTCTCGTGGACGGCGGTGCCGACCGCGCAGGGCTACTTGCTGCAGGCGATGGGCTTTCGGCAGAGCGGCAACGAGATGATCATCTGGACCTCGAGCGAAGTGCAGGACGCGGGCTGGGGTCTGATGACGTTTCTGCCGAACGACTTCCTGCGCCGGATGATCAGCGAAAAGGTGGTGCTCCCCGCGAGTGCGTCGACGTGCACGATTCCCAAGGGCGTCTTCGACGGCGTGGAAGGGGCGATGGTGAACGGCATTGCCTACGGCGAGGAGCAGAACCTCGCGCAGCCGCCACGTCCCGCCGACCCGAAGATTGCGTGGGAGCCAATCTGGGCGGTGAAGGTGCGCGTCAAGTCCACCGGCATGGTTCCGCTGGGGATGGAAGACATGGAAGACGCGCGTGCGTCGCGGCGCGGCACCGAGCGTGCCCCCCGCGCAAGCACGCAGAACGCGCCGCGCGAGGAGAAGGCGCCGAACCCGATGGACGACGCCGCCGATGCCGTGAACAAGCTGAAGGGTATATTCAAGTTCTGACCTGATCGAGAATTCCGGAAATGCGAGATGCCCGGCTGCCCGAACTGCCATGAACCGATGACGGCGCAGGACGTCGAGGCCCATGGAACGCTGCGGCCGATCGAGATCACCGCCTGCGCTCCGTGCAACCTGTTCTGGTTCGACAAGGCGGAGAGCATCCGCCTCACGCCCAAGGCGGTGCTGGAACTGTTCCAGTACATAGGCAAGGCGGGAACCGCGCGCAAGCCGCTCGCGACGACGTTCAACTGCCCCTTGTGTGCCACAGCCCTCGCCTTGACCCAGGACCTGCAGCGCACCACCCGCTTCACCTATTGGCGCTGTCGCAACGATCACGGACGGCTCACCACGTTCCACCAGTTCCTGCGCGAGAAGAACTTCATCCGCGCGCCCTCGCCCGCCGAGCTCGCCAAGCTGCGCGCCACGGTGCGCCAGATCGCCTGCTCGCAATGCGGCGCCCCCGTCGATCTCGCCAACGACAGCGCGTGCAAGCATTGCGGCGCGGCCGTGGCCCTGATCGATCCGGAGGGCGTCGCGAAGGCGCTCCGCGATCTTTCCGCCGGCGTGTCCTCCCGGGCCCCAACCGATCCGGAAGCCATGCGCACAACTTTGAGCGACGCCCAGATCAACGCGATCTTCGACGTCGAGCGCATGCGCCAGAGCCAGAGCCCGAGCGAAGGCGGCGACGACCTCGTGGCGATCGGCGCGGCGGCGATTGGCTTGCTGGTCGCGGGCCTGCTGCGGTCGCTCTGACCCTACGTGAGATTGAAGCGCCGAACGACCCACATCTTGACGAGCTGCGTCAGCGTCAGGTAGCCGGCGAGTATTGCCGCGAGCGCCCACCAGTAGCCCGACGGCAGCCGGGTGAGTCCGAGCGCCGGCGCCAATGGCGAGAACGGCAGCCACACGCCGACCGCGCAGATGATGACGGTCATCGCCAGCAGCGTCCGGCTCGGCCGGCTTTCGACGAAGGGAATGCGCCCGGTGCGGATGACATGGACGATCAGCGTCTGCGACAGCAGCGACTCGACGAACCAACCGGTCTGGAACAGCGCATGGTCGTTGAGACCGTCGAACACCCACGCCATCACGCCGAACGTCACGTAGTCGAACAGCGATGACAGCGGCCCGATGCAGACCATGTAGCGGCCGATGCCGCTGATGTCCCAGCGCCGCGGCATGGCGAGAAACTCGGCGTCGACGTCGTCCGTGGTGAGCGCCGTCTGCGACACGTCGTAGAGCAGGTTGTTGACGAGAATCTGCACCGGCAGCATCGGCAGAAAGGGCAGCAGCGCGCTCGCGCCGATCATGCTGAACATGTTGCCGAAGTTCGAGCTTCCCGCCATGCGCAGGTACTTGGTGACGTTGCCGAACACGCGACGGCCTTCGAGCACGCCGTCGTTCAGCACAAGCAGGCTCTTCTCCAGCAGGATGATGTCGGCGGATTCCTTCGCGACGTCGGCCCCCGTGTCGACCGAGATCCCCACGTCGGCGGCGGTAAGCGCCGGACTGTCGTTGATGCCGTCGCCGAGATAGCCCACGACGTGCCCGCTGGCGCGCAGCGCGCGGATCACCCGCGCCTTCTGCTGCGGCGT
This sequence comes from uncultured beta proteobacterium, assembly GCA_963751405.1. Classification (GTDB taxonomy): domain Bacteria; phylum Pseudomonadota; class Gammaproteobacteria; order Burkholderiales; family Casimicrobiaceae; genus CAIWHR01. Next base: position 16,982 of record CAVVUJ010000029.1, read on the forward strand.
CAATCGCGCGAACACGGTCGCCGCGTCCGCTCGCGCCGGGAGGTCGGCATCCGAGAGCGCGTCGATGTCGGATCCCAGGAGCACGACGTCTGCGGGCAGTCCCACCTGTCGGCACACGTGGCGCGTGACCGCATCGTTGTCCCCCGTCAGCACCTTCACGGCCACGCCCGCATCCCGCAGGGACGCCAAGGCGACGGCAGCCGATTCCTTCGGCGGATCGAGGAACGCGATGTACCCCAGCAGCGTGAGGCCGGCTTCGTCGGACGGCTCGTAGGTCGCCGGTCCCGGCGGCAGCTCCTTGAAGGCGACCGCGATCACCCGGAAGCCGTCTTCGTGCAGCTCGCGGGTGACGGCGCGCAGGTCGTCCTCGTGGCCTTTCTCGACGGGCACGCCGACACCGTTCCGGTCGGCACGGTCGCAGACCGCGATGATCTCCTCCACCGCACCCTTGCAGATCAGGAAGTGCTTCGTGCCATCGATGGTCTCCACGACGACCGACATCCGCCGCCGCTCGAAATCGAACGGGATCTCGTCGATCTTGACGTAGCCCAGGCCAGACTTGATGTCGGTATGGAGCTCGGCATGCGTCAGCACGGCCTCGTCCAGCAGGTTCCGCAGACCCGATTGGAAGAAGCTGTTGAGGCAGGCGAATTCCAGCACGCGTCGCGATTCCTGACCGAAGATGTCGACGTGGCGCTCCAGCAGCACGCGGTCCTGCGTCAGCGTCCCGGTCTTGTCGGTGGCCAGAACGTCCATCGCGCCAAGATTCTGGATCGACGCCAGCCGCTTCACGATCACGCGCTTGCGCGCCATCGCCAATGCGCCCTTGGTGAGATTGACGGTGATCACCATAGGCAGCATTTCCGGCGCCATTCCAACCGCTACCGCGATGGCAAACACCAGGGCCTCCATCCAGTTGCCCTTGGTCAGCCCGTTGATCAGCAGCACGGCCGGCACCATCACGAACATGAAACGGATGATGAGCCACAGGTAGCGGTGGATGCCCACATCGAAGCTCGTCATCGGCTGCGGCGCGTCGGCCGCCCGCGCGATGCCCCCGAAGTACGTCGATCGACCGGTGGCGATGACGACCGCGGTTGCGGTGCCGCTCGCGACATAGGTGCCCATGAAGGCGAGGTTGCGCGCTTCGAGCGGCGCAGGAACCTCTGCGACCGCACCCGCCAGCTTCTCCACCGGCATCGATTCGCCGGTCAGCGCCGCCTCGTTGACGAAGAGATCCTTGGCCGCGATCACGCGGACGTCGGCAGGAACGAGATTGCCCGCGGAGAGCTGCACGATGTCGCCCGGCACGATGCGCGCCAGTGGCACGTGGACCGGATGGCCGGTCGCGGGGAACGTGCCGTCTTCCTGCCGCATCCGCCTGCGCAGCGACACCTTCGTGTGCACGAGCGAGCGCAACGCCTCCGCAGCCCTGCCCGACCGGTATTCCTGCACGAACGAAAAGAGCGAAGAGAGCACGACCATCGCCGCGATCACGACCGCGCCTTCCCGTCCGCCGGTGAACCAGTTCAGAACGGCAAGTGCCAGCAGCAGGAACGACAGCGGGCTGGCGAGGATGGGCAGCACTCGCCGCCAGAGTCCGTTGTGTTCGCTGTCGGCGATGCTGTTCGGGCCTGCTGCCTGATAACGTTGCGCGGCCTCGTGGT
>CAVVUJ010000030.1:0-30464 GCA_963751405.1 uncultured beta proteobacterium
AGGACTCGCCGACGGCAAGCCCGCCGCGATCCCGCAGCGCCGCCCCGACGTCGCCCCGGCACCGCACGCCGCGCAGCCAGTCCGCGAGCAGGCGCGCGATTTCCGGGCGCACCGACCGGACGCGCGCGAGCAGCGTGTCGCCATGGCCGTCGCCGCCCTCCGGCGCGGTTCCGGCCGCCGACACGTAGAGCGCGATGCGGGGCGGGCCGCCTTTCGCGTCGCCGCTGCCGCCGAGCCAGTCCAGCGTGGCTTCGAGACGATCGAGCTCGACCGCATCGAGCCGCTCGCGCAGCACCGCCTCGAGGGCATCTTCCCATCCCGGCTCGATGTCGAGTCCCTGCCACAGGCGATGGGCCTTGGCGAGGCCGCGGTCCAGCAGCCACTGCGCGGAGTCCTTGCCCTGGCCGATCTTCGCCTGCAGCGCGGCCAGCGCCTGCGACCGCGCTTCGATGTCCGCGAGCTTGCGCCCGGCCTGCTGCGCGGCATCGCTGGCTGCGCGCTGGCGATCCTGCAGCCCCTGCACGGCATCGCGCAGGGCGTTCAATCCGGCCTGCTTCGACGCGAGCTCCACCGTTTCCTGCCGCAACTGCTCCTCGACGTCCGCGATCTGGCCGGTGACGGGCGCGCCCAGCGCTCCGAGATCTTCCTGCAAGCGCGCGGTGCGAGGCGCAAGCTGGGCCAGCACGTGCGCGACGTTCTCGCGCTTGGTCTCGATGACGCGGATGGCCTGCTCGGCCAGCGCGATCCGCTGCTGCAGGTCGGCGGACACCGCCGCGGCGGCGGCGACGAGCTGCTCCAGTGCCGGCAGCGCCGCGACGGCGGTGCGCTCGTCGTCCGCGGTGCGCTCCCGTGCCGAGAGCGCCTCCTCGATGGCCCGCTCGATGGCGGTCCGGTCGCCGAGCAGCCCGGACTCCTGACCGGCAAGCGCGCCGATCTGCTCGGTCAGCTGGGCGACCTGCTGCGTGATCCGGGTCTCGCTCTCGCGCGCGAACGCGAGCTGCTGCTCCAGCCGCGTGACCTCCGCGTTCGCCTCGTAGAAGGCGCCCTGCCGCTCGTGCATCGCGTCGCCCGCGGCATAGTGGTCGGCGCGCAGCGTCTCCTGCCTCGCTTCGGCGGCGCGCACGTCGGCCTGCAGGCTTTCGAAGGCAACGGTGAGGCCGGCGACCGCCGTCGCGTGGCGCTCGCGGGCGCCCGCGGCGTCCTGCTGCTTCGAGAACCACAGCAGGTGCTGGACGAGCTTCAGGCGGGCCTCGTGCTCGCGGAACTCGGTGGCGACCCGGGCCTGCGCTTCGAGCTTTTCCAGCTGGGTGCCGAGCTCGATCCGGATGTCCTCGACGCGGGCGAGGTTCTTGCGGGTATCGGCGAGGCGGGATTCGGTTTCCTTGCGCCGCTCCTTGTACTTGGAGACGCCGGCGGCTTCCTCCAGGAACACGCGGAGCTCCTCGGGCTTCGCCTCGATCACGCGCGAGATCATGCCCTGCTCGATGATCGCGTAGGCGCGCGGTCCGAGGCCGGTGCCGAGGAAGAGATCGTAGATGTCGCGGCGGCGCACCGGGATGTTGTTGATGTAGTAGGACGAGTCCTCGTCGCGCGTCAGCACGCGCTTGATCGAGAGCTCGGCATACTGGCCCCACTGGCCGCCGATCCGCCCGGCGCTGTTGTCGAACGCGAGCTCGACCGACGCGCGGCCGACGGCCTTGCGCTCGCCGGCGCCGTTGAAGATCACGTCCTGCATCGATTCGCCGCGCAGCGCCGACGCCTTCGACTCGCCGAGCACCCAGCGCACGGCGTCGATCACGTTGGACTTGCCGCAGCCGTTGGGTCCGACGATCCCGACCAGCTGGCCGGGCGTGGCGATGGCCGTCGGATCAACGAACGACTTGAACCCTGCGAGCTTGATCTGGGTGAGGCGCAATGGAACCTGCGGATGTGGTTGGCGGCCGGTGCGGGCATGCGCCCGCGCAAACGGTGGTCGCCGTCGCCCCGGAGGGACGACGCAAAAACGTCAAATTATAGCCGATCCTGATCGACCGCGTGGCACGCCACTTCACCCGCTGCCCGCGTCGCCGCCTCAGCGCCGCGTGCTCATTTCGGCGATCGGCATCGCCGTCTCCGCGAGCGCCGCGAGGTACCCGGCGCCAAGCGGAATGACCGCGTCGTTGAAATCGTAGAGGCTGTTGTGCAGGAAACACCCGCCCTCGATGCCGCCCTGCCCCAGCCGCGCGAACGCGCCCGGCTTCGCCTGCAGCATGAACGAGAAGTCCTCGGACCCCATCGACGGGTCGAGATTGCGCACGACGTTCTCGGGACCGATCAGCGCCTCGGCGACCGTCGCGGCGAATTCCGCTTCGCGGGCGTGGTTGACGGTCGCCGGGTAGACGCGCTCGTACTTGAGCTTCGCGCTCGCGCCGAATGCCGCGGCGATGGAAGGCACCAGTTCGGTCAGCCGCCGCTCGATCATGTCCTGCGTGGCCGGCCTGAACGTGCGAACGGTGCCGACCAGCGTCGCGTGCGCCGGGATCACGCTCATCGCGCCGGGGTTTCCCGCCTGCATCGCGCAGAGGCTCACCACCGCGGTGTCGATCGGGCTGACGTTGCGGGAGACGATCGACTGCACCGCCGTGATGATGTGCCCGGCGACCAGCACCGGGTCGATCGCGGCGTGCGGATGCGCGCCGTGGCCGCCGCGCCCGTCGATCTTGATCTCGATGCGGTCCGCGGCCGCCATCGCCGGGCCGGGCGTGATGCCGATGCGCCCGGGCGGCAGGCCGGGCCAGTTGTGGAGCGCGTACACCTGCTCGGCCGGGAAGCGCTCGAAGAGGCCGTCCTCGATCATCGCCTTGGCGCCGGCATAGCCCTCCTCGCCCGGCTGGAAGATGAGATAGGCGGTGCCGTCGAAATTGCGCGTCTCGTGCAGATAGCGCGCGGCGGCGAGCAGCATCGTCGTGTGCCCGTCGTGGCCGCAGCCGTGCATCCGCCCGTCGTAGCGCGACTTGTGCGCGAAGTCGTTCTCCTCCTGCATCGGCAGCGCGTCCATGTCGGCGCGCAGGCCGACGGCGCGGCCGCTCGCATCCGACCGGCCCCGGATGACCGCGACGATGCCGGTCCGGCCGATCCCCGCGTGATGCTCGATGCCGAGTGCCGCCAGGCGCTCGCTGACGATCTTCGCGGTCCGGTGCTCCTCGAAGCCCAGCTCCGGGTGCATGTGCAGGTCGCGGCGCAACGCGGTGAACTCGGCGTGCCAGCCCGAGATGTGCAGAACGGGATTCGTCATGGGTGCGGTCGTGGGGCGGCGGATTGCGGGATGCGGCAGGGCATGAAGGCGGGCACCGGGGATCGAATGCCGGGCCGGTGTGCCGGCCGATGATGCCCAAAGCCTCCGGGAGCGTCAATGCCGCTGCCGGGGCGACGACCGGGCCAACCCGCAGCGGCGTTCCAAAATGTGGTTCAATGGCGCCTGCGCACGATCGCTTCCCCACCCTGAGCACGATGTCGGGCGCGGCGACGAGTCCGCAGGCCCGCGACCACCCGCCCCACGATGCTTCGTTTCCTGCTGAGCCGCGTCAGTCTCGTCATCCCGACGTTCATCGGGATGACCCTGCTCGCGTTCTTCCTGATCCGGATCGTGCCCGGCGATCCGATCGAGACGATGGCCGGCGAGCGCGGCATCGATCCGGCGCGGCATGCCGCGCTGCTGAAGGAATACGGCCTGGACCGGCCGGTGCTCGTCCAGTACGGCATCTACATCGGCCGGGTCCTCTCCGGCGACCTCGGCAAATCGATGATCACGCAGGAGCCGGTGCTGAACGAGTTCTTCGCGCTGTTTCCGGCGACCATCGAGCTCGCCACGTGCGCGATCATTTTCGCGCTCATCATCGGCATACCCGCCGGGATGCTGGCCGCGGTGCGCCGCAATTCGGTGTTCGACCACGGCGTGATGGGCGTTTCGCTCACCGGCTATTCGATGCCCATCTTCTGGTGGGGGCTGCTGCTGATCCTGCTCTTTTCGGTGCAGCTCGGCTGGACGCCGGTGTCCGGCCGCATCTCCGTCAGGTATTTCATCGAGCCGGTGACCGGGTTCCTGACGATCGACGCGCTGCTCTCCGGGGAAAAGGGGGCGTTCAAGTCCGCCGTTTCGCACCTGATCCTGCCCATGATCGTGCTCGGCACGAATCCGCTCGCCATCATCGCGCGCATGACGCGCTCGGCGATGCTCGAGGTCCTCGGCGAGGATTACATCCGCACGGCCCGGGCCAAGGGATTGTCGAAGGTGCGCGTCATCGCGCTGCACGCGTTTCGCAACGCGCTGATCCCGGTGATCACGGTGATCGGCCTGCAGGTCGGCGTGCTCTTCACCGGCGCGATCCTGACCGAGACCATCTTCTCCTGGCCCGGCGTCGGCAAGTGGCTGATCGAGGCCATCAACCGCCGCGACTATCCGGTGCTGCAGGGCGGTCTGCTCATGCTGGGCGTCGTCGTGATGATGGTCAACCTCCTGGTCGACGTCACCTACGGCATCATCAATCCCCGCATCCGGCGCTCGACATGAAGGGCATGACGCCATGACGGAAATGACGGCCGAGTCGGTCGCCGCCGCGGATACCGCCGCCGCGCCGCCGAGTCCGCTGCGCGAGTTCTGGGGCTACTTCCGCGCCAATCGCGGCGCGGTGGCCGGGCTCGTCGTGGTCGTGACCGTGCTGATGCATGGCCGCGTTCGCCAATTTTCTCGCGCCCTACTCGCCGGACCTGACCAACAACGCGGCCTTCCTGCAGCCGCCCGCCTGGCAGGAGGGCGGCTCGTGGGCCTATCCGCTGGGCACCGACGCGATCGGCCGCGACATGGTGTCCCGGCTCATCTACGGCGCGCGCCTGTCGCTGCTGATCGGCATGGCCGTCGTCGCCCTGTCGATCGCCCTCGGGATCGTCCTCGGGCTGGTGGCGGGATTCGCCCGCGGCATCACCGAGATTGCGATCATGCGGCTGATGGACATCATCCTCACGCTGCCGAGCCTGCTGCTCGCGATCGTGATCGTCGCCATCCTCGGGCCGGGGCTGATGAACGCGATGCTGGCGGTGGCCGTCGTCGTGCTGCCGCACTACGTCCGCATCACGCGTGCCGCGGTGATCACGGAAACCTCGAAGGACTACGTCACGGCGGCCCGGGCGAACGGCGCGAGCCGGCTGCGGCTGATGTTCAACGAAGTCCTGCCGAACTGCGCCGCGCCGCTGATCGTGCAGGCGTCGCTGGGCGTCTCCACCGCCATCCTCGACGCCGCCGCGCTGGGCTTTCTCGGCCTCGGCGCACAGCCGCCCGCCTCGGAGTGGGGGACGATGCTCGCCGACGCGCGCGAATTCGTGATCCGCGCCTGGTGGGTGGTGACCTTCCCCGGCCTCGCGATCCTGATCACCGTGCTGGCCTTCAACCTGCTGGGCGACGGGCTGCGCGACGCGCTCGACCCGAAGCTCAAGCGCTGAGCCTCGACCATGCCGCTCCTCGAAATCGAAGACCTGCACGTCGACTTCCCGGCGCAGACGGGCGTGCTGCACGCCGTCGACGGCGTCAGCCTGACCCTCGACGAAGGCGAAGTGCTGGGCATCGTCGGCGAGTCCGGGTCCGGCAAGAGCGTCACGATGCTGGCGCTGATGGGCCTCGTGGCGTTCCCGGGCCGGGTGCAGGCGCGGCGGATGCGCTTTGCCGGGCGCGATTTGCCGAGCCTTTCCGACCGCGAACGGCGCAAGGTCATCGGCAAGGACGTGGCGATGATCTTCCAGGATCCGACCACCAGCCTCAACCCCTGCTTCACCGTCGGCTTCCAGCTGACGGAAACCCTGCGGCTCCACCTGGGGCTCGACCACAAGGCCGCGCGGCATCGTGCCGCCGAGCTTCTGGAACAGGTGGGCATTCCGGCCGCGGCGAGCCGCCTCGGCGACTTTCCGCACCAGCTCTCCGGGGGCATGAACCAGCGCGTGATGATCGCGATGGCGATCGCCTGCAATCCGCGGCTCCTCATCGCGGACGAGCCGACCACGGCGCTCGACGTGACCATCCAGGCCCAGATCCTGGATCTGCTGCGCGGTCTGCAGAACGAGCGCGGCATGGCGCTGGTGCTGGTCACGCACAACATGGGCGTGGTGTCGGAAATGGCGCGCCGCGTCGCCGTGATGTACGCGGGACAGGTGGTCGAGGAGCGCGGCGCCGACGAGCTGTTTGCCAACCCGCAGCACCCCTACACGGCCGCGCTGCTGGCGGCGATGCCCGAGCGCAGCACCGGCGAAACGCGCCTTGCCACCATCCCCGGGGTGGTGCCGGGTCTCTACGACCGGCCGCGAGGGCTGCCTGTTCGCGCCGCGCTGCATCGATGCCACGGACCATGCCTGCGGGGTGCGTCCGGACATCCGGGCGTGGGAACAGGGTCAGGTCCGCTGTCACTTTCCGATGGGCGAGCGGGACCGCGAGGCCGCCATCGCGCGCGACCGCAAGACGAAGGCGTGCCGGCATGAGCGCCGCCGCGGCGCCCCAAGGCGCGACCACTCCGGTCACCGCGGTCGCCGAGGCACGCGACCTGCGGCAGGTCTATTCCATTTCGCGCGGCTTCATGCGCGAGCCGGCCCAGCTCCACGCGGTGGGAGGCGTCTCGTTCACGATCGAGGCCGGGCGAACGCTCGCCGTGGTCGGCGAATCCGGCTGCGGCAAGTCGACGCTGGCGCGGATCGTGGCGCTGATCGAAAAGCCCACCGGGGGCGAGTTCAGCCTCACCGGGATCGATGCGGTGCATCCGCCGCCCGGGGCGCAGGTGGGCCTGCGCAAGTCGGTGCAGATGGTGTTCCAGAACCCCTACGGCTCGCTCAATCCGCGCAAGAAGGTCGGCGCGATTCTCGAAGCGCCGCTGCAGATCAGCACCGATCTCTCGCCTGCCGCGCAGGCCGATCTGGCGCGCGCGATGCTGGCCAAGGTCGGACTGCGGCCCGAGCACTACGCGCGCTATCCGCACATGTTCTCGGGCGGCCAGCGGCAGCGCATCGCCATCGCCCGGGCGCTGATGCTCAATCCCGCGCTCGTGGTCGCGGACGAGCCGGTGTCCGCGCTGGACGTCTCGGTCCAGGCGCAGGTGCTGAATCTGCTTGCCGACCTGCAGGGCGAACTGGGCCTCGCCTATCTCTTCATCTCCCACGACCTGGGCGTCGTGCGGCACATCGCCCATGAAGTCCTGGTGATGTACCTCGGGATCGCCATGGAACAGGGCCCCAAGGAGCGGATCTTCTCGCGACCGCTGCATCCGTACACCCAGGCGCTGCTGGCATCGACACCGGGCATGGCCGGGATCGCCCGCTCCCAGCGCATCGTCCTCAAGGGCGAGCGGCCCTCGCCGCTGAACCCCCCGCCGGGATGCGTCTTCTCGACCCGCTGCTCGCATGCGATCGATCGCTGCCGGACCGAGCGCCCCGGCCCCCCGCCTGCTCGACGGGCGGCAGGTGGCCTGCCATCTCGCCGACCAGTTCGGCAATTGAGCTCAATCCGGTTCATAATATTGCCCCGTAACGGCTATCCCCTGCCGCGCCCCGCGCGGCTTCATCCACAGGAGGCAGATTCATGACGAAGTCCCGTCTCACGCAATGGCGGCCCGGTACGCGGCGCGCCCTCATCACCGCGCTGGCGCTCCCGGCGCTGCTGGCCACGGCCACCCTTTCCGCCAAGACCCTGGTGTACTGCTCCGAGGGCAGCCCGGAGAACTTCTATCCCGGCATCAACACCACCGGCACGTCGTTCGACGCCAACAGCCAGATCTACAGCCGCATCGTCGACTTCGAGCGCGGCGGCACCACGGTCGTGCCGGGCCTCGCCGAGCGCTGGGATATCTCCCCGGACGGCAAGGTCTACACGTTCCACCTGCGCAAGGGCGTCAAGTGGCACAACCACCGCGACTGGAAGCCCACGCGCGACTTCAACGCGGACGACATGATCTTCGCGATCGAGCGGCAGTGGAAGGAATCCAATCCCTACTTCAAGGTCACGAGCTCGAACCACTCCTACTTCATGGACATGGGCATGCCCAAGTTGATCAAGTCGGTGGAACGGGTCGACGACTACACGGTCCGGATCACGCTCGAGAAGCCCGAGGCGCCGTTCCTGTCGAATCTGGCGATGGAATACGCCGGCGTGCAGTCCAAGGAATACGCGGATGCGATGCTCAAGGCCGGAACGCCCGAGAAGATCGACCAGGAGCCGATCGGCACCGGCCCGTTCTATCTGGTCCGGTACATCAAGGACGCCATCATCCGCTACAAGGCGTTCCCGCAATACTACGGCGGCAAGGCCAAGATCGACGATCTGATCTTCTCGATCACGCCCGATGCGTCGGTGCGCTGGGCGAAGCTGCAGAAGGGTGAATGCCACGTGATGCCGTACCCCAATCCCGCCGACCTCGACGCGATCCGCAAGGACAAGAATGTCGTCGTGCTGGAGCAGCCGGGATTGAACGTCGGCTACCTCGCCTACAACACGACGAAGAAGCCGTTCGACGACGTGCGCGTGCGCAAGGCGATGAACATGGCGATCAACAAGAAAGCCATCATCGATGCGGTGTACCTCACGACCGGCGTGGCGGCGAAGAATCCGATTCCGCCGACGCAGTGGTCGTACAACGACGCGATCAAGGACGATCCGTACGATCCGGCGGCCGCCAAGAAGCTGCTGGCCGAGGCGGGCTATCCGAACGGCTTCACGACCGACCTGTGGGCGATGCCCGTGCAACGCCCGTACAACCCCAACGCGCGCCGCATCGCCGAGCTGATGCAGGCCGATCTCGCGAAGGTGGGCGTGACGGCCGAGATCAAGAGCTTCGAGTGGGGCGAATACCGGAAGCGCATGCAGGCCGGCGAGCACCAGATGGGCATGCTGGGCTGGACGGGCGACAACGGCGATCCGGACAACTTCCTCGCCACGCTGCTCGGTTGCGATGCCGCGAAGACCGGCGGCAGCAACGTCGCCAAGTTCTGCTACCAGCCGTACGAGGATCTGGTCCTGCGCGCGAAGACGCTGTCGGGCCAGAAGCCGCGCGCCGAGCTCTACCAGAAGGCGCAGGTGATCTTCAAGGAACAGGCGCCGTGGTTCACGATCGCGCACGCCGTGCAGCTGAAGCCGGTGCGCAAGGAAGTCATCGACTACAAGCTCTCCCCGTTCGGCCGGCACACGTTCTACGGCGTCGACATCAAGGAGTAGCGCTTCCCGCGGGCGTTCTGCCCGAAACGGCCCCGCCATCCGGGTCAGAGCCCCGTGAGCCGACAATGGCTCCCGGGGCTTTTTCTTGCCTATTGCCCGGGTCAGGGGGCGGGTCAGCGCCGGTCCAGCCGGTAGATGCGCGACTCGCCGAAGCCCTTGGCAAGCGGCATGAGGCCGACGTATTCCAGGGCGTAGGCGTCCTGCCCGGTGGCCGCCAGCGTCGCGGCGAACGCTTCGCTCGCGTACACCATGCCCGGCGGCGTCACCGGCTCGATACGCGCGGCCTTGGTGACGCTCGATCCGAAATAATTGTCCCGGTCGATGATCGGGTCGAACCCGCAGAATACCGGCCCGGTGTGCAGCGCAATGCGGGGCTCGCTCGTATCGGACAGTCCGGCAGCCGTCCAGTCCACCGCGTGCACGCGCGCGAGAAATTGCAGCGCGAACTCCGCGGCATCAGGCGCCGATTCGAACACGACGTACAGCGCGTCGCCCCAAGTGTTGGCCATCAGCGGCTTGACGGGCGACGCCTCGATCTGCGCTGCGGCGATCTTCCAGAAACTCGCCTGGAACAAGGGCGCGAACGCATCGTGCAGCCGGCTGTAGCCCGCGAAGTCGGCAAACATGAGGGTCTTGAGCGTTCGCCGCGGGCGGGACGCGACGTCCGGAATTGAAATGGTCGCCGGGGCGCGCGAGGTGCTCGCTGCGGCCGCGAGTGCGGGAAGGTTTGGCTCACCGGCGGCCGGCGCCGGTGCGTGCGCTCCCGATAGCGCCCGGAGCGCGCGCAGATCGATCACGTGCGGCGGCCCGAAGTGCGTTTCCCACCGCAGGAAGGCCGCCAGCGTGCCGCCCACCCGGCCGGCAGCAGCAGCGTCGATCACGCACAGCAACGACGGCGCGGTCTGCAGCTGGGACGCGCGCAGCGCCGCAAGACCCTCGAGCAGCCACGCGGCATGCTCGAACAGCACGTCGTCGCCGAGGTAGCTCTCCTGCGTGGCGGGGATCACCCGCGCTACACGAGCTAGCGCTTCATCGAAGCGACGCACCCAGCCGGCGCCGCCGCCCGCCACGCTCATGCGCACGAAATCGTCCCGGTCGAAGGGCAGCACCACGTTGACCTCGGCGCCGAGCGCGAGCGCTGCTTCGATGCAGATGAGGTCGGCCCCGCACGCGGCCGACGTGTAGATGATCGGTTCCCGCAACGTTGCCAGATGTTGGCGGATGGCCGTCGCCACCGCGGGCTCGAGTTCGGCCGGGAATCGGGGTTCCGGTCGATCCGGCGTATCGATCATGTGACCCGAAAACGCCACGACGGCGGGTGCCGGCAGCAGGGGCAGGACGGTGGCCGCCTCGGGCAGCACGCGCGCGAGCAGTCCCGCCTGCCGCCGCATCGACGCCACGCTGCCGGCATCGCCGGGGGCCGCCGCGAAGGCGGCCGCATAACTCTCCCGGGCCCGCTCGAATTGGCCCAGCAGCAGCGCCGCCTCGCCTGCCGTGGCCTGATCCCAGCACGTGCGTGGGGTCCTCTGCGCGGCGAGCGTTCCGGCGATCTCCTGCGCAAGGCTTGTCGCGGTCACACGATCTCCGAGCAGCAGCGACAGCGTCGCCGCGTTGATGCCCGGGTAGGGATCGCGCTGCAACCGGTAGGCGGCCAGGTATTCGTCCCGCGCGCGCTCCCCCAGGGCCATCGCAGCGGCGCCGTCCGGCGCGCGATGGTAAGGCATCCTTCCACAGCCGGCCGCGCAGGCTCAGGATGTCGGCCAGGCGCCCGGGCGTCAACGACGCCGCCGCCTGCGCCCGGTCGAGCAGCGCGTGCGCCGTTTTCGCGGCGCCGGCGCGCGCATGGGCGAGCGCGCCCCAGTAGAGGAGCTCGGCGTCGCCCGGGTGTTGTGCGATCGCCTCGCGGAACGCATCGCAGGCATCCCACGGCGTGCCGCGCTCGAGGTGCTTGCGGATGCGCTCGCAGGTCTCCGCAGAGGCGGAGCGATCCGATCCAGAGGGACGGTTGTCCACGGCGTGGTACCTCTCGCGGGGGTTACGGCCTGCGACGCCGGGCCCATTTCCCGGCGATGCACTCGCGCCGGACGGCGGCGGAAATTACCTGGCCATCTCCCTGGCAATCTCCTCACGAATCACGGCATAGCTCCGCCAGCGTTGGGCTTCGGCCGGCATCCTGTCGAACAGGCCGGCGGCTTCGGTCAGATGGGCCTTGCGCATGGCGGGATCCGCCAGCGCGGCGGCCAACAGCGCATCGCATTTGTACACGCGCATCTCGAGGTCCTCGCTCTTTACCAAGGCTTCTTGGCGATAGAATTCCAGCGCCGGTTTCAGCAATTCCAGCGCCTCCGTCTGCCGGCCTTGCCGAGCCACTGCCTTGGCCGCATGCCACAACGCTATCGAAGTACCTGGCTTGGAAGCCACCTAAGCCCGCCCCGCTTTGTTGCTTGAGAATCGGCATCCGCTGGCGTGCCGCCGCTTCGGCCGCGACATAGTCGCCCAGCGCATAGGATGCCTGGTGAACGACCTCGAACAGGGCCTGCTCCAATTGCGGAGCCGGTGGTAATTTTCCGCGGCCCTCCTGCAGCCTGTCCAGCGTCTGTTGCGCTCGAGCGCGCGCGTCAGCGTGCTTTCCGGCAATCTGCATCACCCTGGCCTCGAAACTCGCCCCGATTTCAGGAATCAGGGGATCGTTGCTGCTGCCGGAGACACCAAGGGCGGCAAACTTCCGACGGTCTTTCCAGCGCCGCTTCTGCCCGCCTCGCGTCGCCCATGTTCTGGTGCGCCGCAGCGAGGTTGCCACTCCACATTGCAAAACTGCGCGCCGTCGATGGCGTCAACTTGAACTGCCTCGGCCATCGCGATCGTTTCCTGCCACACCCGAACGGATTCGTGCATGCGTCCGAGATCGCGCAACGCGTTGGCAATTTGCACGTTCACGGAGGCGAGGTTGACCCATACCGCCCCGTTGCTTCGGTCGAGCGCCAGCAGTCTTTCCAGCGCGGCGCGACTCTCCTGATAGTGTTTCAGTGCCGCGGTGACTCGTCCGCTGTTGTTGTAATCGATGTCCGCAAGGGTGCGTGCGGCGGATGCGGCGGCCAGTATCGCGGGCCGATAATCCGGCCGCAGCCGCAACACGCGATCCGCCAGCGCCATCGTCTCGTTCGCCACCTCTGCGGTCTCGCCCAGCTTTCCTTCAGAGTAAAGCGCCTGGGTGAGCCGGACGCCTGCCCGCATATGGATTGCGCTTGCCGGCAGATTGGTCAGGTCCAGCGCATTCATGTTGCGGGCAATCTCCTGCGCGCGCATCAGGTGCTGCTTGGCATCCCGCAAATTCTGGCCGGATGGATCGTCGGGCATTCGATATTCCGCCAACCCAAGACCGTAGTACGCCTGCCCCTCCAGCGCAGCCGCCTTGCCCGATTCCGCGGACTGCACGGCCATGGATTTGAGCAATTCCAAAGCATCGCGATATTTCTGCGCCGCCGCAGTGTGATTTGCCTGGCTGCTGATGACTTCACCTTGTGCAACACGCGCGTACGCCATCGCCAGCCGGGTAGCGTCGGAGTCGTCACCCTGCGCGCGAAGCTCGTCGATCATCCTGGCCGCGCTTTCGATGCTCGCGCTCGGCTTCATCGATTCTGCCTTGCGCGTTGGCCACGTTGCCCAGTCGGATCAGGGCCAGCGCATGGTTGCGCCGGCTGGCCGGCGCGCGCAGTTCGGCGGGGAGTTCCTTGTAGTAGGCAAGGGCCGATTTCGCCAGCTCTGCCACCACGTCCAGCCGCCCGACCGGTTCCAGCTCGGCGTAGAAATCCTCGAGCAAATAGACCACCAGCTTTTCGGCTTCGGCGCGCGAGCCCTCCGCCATCAGGCGAACCCGCTCTGCCTCCGCCTTGGCGCTCTGCGCCCGCTGGGAACCGATGTAGCCGTAGACCGCGCTGCCGATGGCGACCACCGCCAGCACGGCGCAGCCGATGGCGATCTGCCGCGCGCGGATCAGCGCCTTGCGGGTGGCGCGCTCGCGCTCTTTTTGCGCGATCAGCTTCCTTTCGGCTTCCTCCAGCGCCACGCGCTCCAGCCGCTGCTCGCGGCTCGCGCGCACGACGCCGCAGAGCACATCGTGCGTGAGCTCCACGCGCCGCACGTCGAGCCGCTCCTCGATGCGCAGCAACCGCCGGTCGACCAGCGTCCCCAGCGTGCCCGGCGGCGCGCCTGCCGCGGTGAACGCCTTCTGCACGCGCTCCTCGGCGAGGCTCTCGCGGAAGCCGGAATCGGTGAGCAGATGGTCTTCGATGACCTGGCGCACGCCGGGCGGCTGATCGGCGAGCGCACGCTCGTAGAACTCGGAGAGGATCGTGTCGCGCGAGCCGGCCAGGAGGTCGGCGGAGATCTCGCTGCGCCCCTGCGCGAGGCGCGCGTTGTTGAGCTCGCGACAGATGAGGGAAAGGAGCGATGGCTCCACCTCCGCGTTGGCGAGCTCGGAGCCGCCGGCGGTGAAGCGCACGATGGCGGCCGCGACTTCCTCCGTGACGAGCTTGCCGCCCGGCTTCATCACGGCGGCGAGCGCCTGCTGGCCCGTCATCCGCGCGAGACGCATCCGGTTCTGCGTGATCGAGGGCATCGCGCCCTTCAATCCCTCCAGGTGCGCGAGATAGTCCTCGCGCAGCGCGATCAGGATCCGGTAGTCGGCGCGCGCGAAGTCGAACTGCTCGGCGGCGGCATCGTCGGCGTCCATCCTGGCTTCGAGGGCCTTGGGCGCGCGGTTCTCGACCAGGTCCGCGAGGTCCTCGAGGAACTGCGCGGCGCGCTGCCGGCCGAAGTCGTCGCTCTGCGCCAGCGTGAAGATTTCCTCGAACTGGTCGAAGATCAGCAGCGGGACGAGCGTCTTGCCGGAGCCGTCGCGCAGGACGTCGTCGCGGTGGTGCAGGAACTCCCACAGCGATTCGCCGCCGACGGCGACACCCGTCTGCGTCCACGCGCCGGCCGCCTGCGTCGCCCGGAAGATGGCGTCCTTGATCTGATCGGAAGGCGCGGGTGAATCGCGCGAATAGTCGATCCGCACGTACACCGGGCAGTAGCCTTCGGGCCGCAGCCGCGGCACGATGCCCGCGCGCAGGATCGAGGTCTTGCCCAGGCCCGATTGGCCGAAGAGGATCGTCAGGAGCTTGCGCTGCACGCGACGGCCAAGCTCGGCGACCTCCTCCTCGCGGCCGTAGAAGTATTGCCGCGTCTCCTCGGTGAACGACGAGAGGCCGAGCCACGGGTGCTGGGCGTCGACGGCCGCGTCGGAGATGGCAGATGCGCTCGCGCCCGGCGGCGGCATGTCGCCACCGGCCGGCCGAGCGGTGTCGGCCTGTTGCGCGCTATTCTCCATCGACGTCACCGGCCCGGACGCGGGAGTTCTTCATGCACGCCGCGCCGAGAGCAATTCCTGCATCCGGGCGACAAATGCCGCCGAGGGTTCTCCGCCGGGCAACCGGGTGAAGTGCACCGCCCGGAACTTCTCCGGCACCTGCGCGTCGCCCTCGTTGGTGTCGTCGATGCAGACGGGCAGGATGAACACGGCGCCGTCGGCGATGTTGCGCGCGCGGTCGATCGCGTAGCTCCACTCGCGGCGGAAGTAGCCTTCCAGCCGGCGCTGCGTGGTCGCCGAGACGATCGGGACGAAAAACGCGCAGCGCGCGATGTTGCGCTGGATCTTGCGGTCGTAGTCGTCGCCACTTTCCAGGCGCTCGACGTCGAACCAGGTCTTCACCCCCGCGGCATCGAGCCCCGCCTTCAGCTTCTGGACGGCCGGCAGATCCTCGCGCGCGTAGCTGATGAACACGGCGTTGTCCGGCATCTCGCGTTCGGGCGGCAGGAATCGCTGCGGCGACACACCGAGCGGAATCACGTCGGCGGGCTTGCGCCGCGCCATCCACCGGCGGTGCAGCTCGTCGACGAACCCCTCGGCGCCGCTGTAGATCCGGGTGCGCAGGCTCACCTGCTGCAGGAACGCCATCAGGCGCTCGTCGCTGCCGGAGTGGTCGTCCGCCAGCACCTCGCCCACGTCGCGCGGGTCGGAGAGGCGGCGGCGCTTGGCCATGCGCAGGAAGAGCCGGACGAGCCAGTTCGAGAAATTGCTGCCGATGAGGAGCAGATGGTTGTATTCGAGCTCGTGGAAGAGCTTCTCCGGCGTCAGGTGCTCGCTCTGCAGCGCGCAGACGAACTCCAGCGTGTCCTCGTCGGAGATCACGTAGGTGGGCGACGCCGACACGCGGCCGAGCAGATGGTAGACGACGGGACGCTGGAGGTTCTCGCGCTCGGTCGGCAGGTCGGCGACGCGATTGGGCGAGTAGCCGATGACTTCCGTGGATTGCGCGCCCTGGAACCGCTCCGCGTTGATCGCCTGCTCGAGGAAGGAGTCGAAGGTCGTGCTGACGAAGAGGTCGAAGTCGGTGATCTGCGCGAGCTGGGTGAGCGCGCGCGGCGGCGCGAAGGTCGCGTCGCGCAGGATGCCGCGCATCCGCGTGTAGGTGTCCTCCCGCCGGCCGTGTGAAGACAGGAACCAGCAGACGACGTCGTTCAGCGTATAGGGCTGCGGCAGTTGCCCGGTGTCGACATTGAGCTTCGCCGCGAGCTTCTCGGCAACCCAGTCGTAGAAGAGGCGCGGCCCGGTCTCGGTCTCCACCTTGAGCAGCTCGGGGCCGACGATGGGGATGACGCGGCGCTCCTCGATGAAGTCGAGCAGGTCCGCCCAGGCATCGTCGTCGAGCCTGGCGGGAGGAACGATCATCGGCAGCGGACTGCTCATGCGTGAACCCGGTTACCGGAGACGAGCGCGCCCGGCGCGCATTGCCGATGGCGCTCGCCGGACAGGCGGGCGGGCGCCACGCAGCGCAGTGTCCACGATTCCAAAACCCCGGTCAAACCCGGTGCGCGCCCGTTCAGCCGGCGGCCGGGCGCGCGCGACGCGACGCGTAGAGGCAGATGCCGCTCGCCACCGCGACATTGAGGCTCCCGACCGTGCCCATGAGCGGAATGCCGATGATCCGGTCGCAGTGCTCGCGCGTGAGCCGCCGCAAGCCGGCGCCTTCGGCCCCGAGGACCCACGCGACCGGACCGGAGACGTCCGCGTCGAACAGGCTCTCGCCGCCCGCATCCGCGCCGAGGATCCAGACGCCTTTGTCCTTGAGGTCGCGCAGCGCCCGCGCAAGATTGGTGACGGTGATGACCGGAACCGTGTCGGCGGCGCCGCTCGCCGCTTTCGCGGCCGTGGCATTGAGACCGACCGCGCGGTCCTTGGGCACGACCACCGCGTGCGCGCCGAACGCATCGGCATTGCGCAGGCAGGCGCCAAGGTTGTGCGGATCGGTGACGCCGTCGAGCACCAGCAGCAACGCGGGTTCGGCGAGCGTATCGAGCACGTCGTCGAGCGTGACGTGCGGCATCGAGGCGTCGACGAGCGCAACCACGCCCTGGTGCCGGTCGGTGCCGGCGAGCTGCGTCAGGCGCTCGTCGTCGCAGGCGTGCATCGGGCAGCCTGCGCCTTCGGCCAGGGCCACGAGCTCGCGCATGCGCGCATCGCGCCGCGCAGCCGCAAGATGGATCGCCCGCACGGACTCCGGCCTCTGCCGCAGTCGGGCGGTCACGGCGTGGAAACCGAAAAGCGAACGGGTGGCGGGCATGGACTCGGACACTGTGCTGCGCCCCGGCGCGGCGGCACGGGCGTGCTAGTGTAGCGTAGCCGTGGCACGCCATTCGGCTGCGAGACAACGGAACCGCACATGCCCGGAGATCTGCGCCACCTCGTCGAAGGCCTCTTGTTGGTGATCGCGGCGTTGCTGCCGATCGTCAACCCGTTTGGCGGCGCGCCGGTGTTCCTGGCGATGACCGCCGACTGCACGCCGGCGCTGCGGGCAACGCTGGCGCAGAAGATTGCGGTCAACGCCTTCATCCTGCTGCTCGGTTCGCTGTTCGTCGGCACCTACGTCCTGGAGTTCTTCGGGCTGTCCGTGCCGATCGTGCAGGTCGCGGGCGGCATTGTCGTGTGCGTCAACGCCTGGGAACTGCTGCGAGCGGAGACGCGCTGCGCCGATCATGCCTGCCTCGGCGCCAGCCGCCGCGGAGATCGCCACGCGGGCGTTCTACCCCCTCACCCTGCCGCTCACCGTCGGACCCGGCACCATATCCGTCGCGATCACGATCGGCGCGCACCATCCGCAAAGCGTCCGCTCGCTCGTCGTGCACGGCGCCGCCGACGTGATCGGGGCGGCGCTGATCGCGGCGACGGTGTTCGTCTGCTACCGCTACGCCGACCGGATGCTGCGCATGCTGGGCGAAACCGGGACCAGCGTGCTGATCCGGCTCTCCGCGTTCATCCTGTTGTGCATCGGCGTGCAGATCTTCTGGACCGGTGCGTCGACACTGCTGGCGACGCTTCCCGTGCCCGGGTTGCGCTGAGCGCGTACCGGTGTTGGAGGGAAGCCGGTTGCCGCATTGGCGGCAGGCGCACAGATCGGCTATAATTTTTCGCTTGCCCGGGTGAGGACCAAAGCCATCCCGCGCAACGCGCCGTTTCAAGCTAAGTGCCGGTGTAGCTCAGTTGGTAGAGCAGCGCATTCGTAATGCGAAGGTCGAGGGTTCGACTCCTTCCACCGGCACCAATCCCTGCGGGTCAGCGTGATGCCCCCCCCGGCCATGGCGCTGCATGGTCGTTCCCAGCCCCCCCACGCCGACCGCCCGAGCCGGCTGATCGCAGCGTTCGCCGGCAACCGCATCATCGTGCCCTAGGACAAACGGCAGGGGTGAGCCGCCGGACAGTCCTTGCCGAAGGCCGTCGGCTACTGTAAAAAAGCAACCTTGCCCTGCGCATCTCCTGGCGACGACAGGCGAGGCCCCTTGGTCGCACGCAGCGCCGCCCGCGGGGGCGGCCAGGTTTTTCAGGATGCTGATGATGATTGGCCCTTCGGACGGCGAGATGGAGATCCGGCACCGCGCATCTGGCAGCCGCCTGGCCCGGCGGATCGCGGCTGTATTCGCCGCGGCGCTGCTCGTCATCGGCCCGTTCGGGAGCGCCCGTGCCGACACGACGGGTTCCGGCAACGCCACCAACGGCAAAACGCAGTACGACGCGAGCTGTAAGGGTTGTCATGCAAACCCCGCCGAACTCGGACGCCTCAATGCGGCCAACGCCGGGGACGTGATTGCCCGCGCCCTGGCCCAGGGCCGGATGGTCGTGGCTACTCCTCCTGCGTTCAGTACGAACGACATCGGGGCCTACCTCGCGACCGTCCTGAACGCTCAGCCCGCCGTTCCCCCGGCGAATGTGACCTTCAAAGGTTCGACCGGGATCACCTTTCCGAACATCTCGATCGGTGCGACGCTTACCGGGATGCAGACGGTCACCGCACCCGCGAAGGGAAGCATCGGCGCCTATGCGGGCAATACCGTTACCTACACGCACAACACCTGCACCACCGGCACCGACACGGTGGTAGCGAGGGGAACCGGCACCAGTGGCCCCGCACCGGGCGCGACGACAAGTCCGCGCCGGGTCACCATCAACATCGCCAACCCCACGACGGGCCCGACCATCACCAGCGGGGCAACCGCATCGGCGACTACCGGCACTCTGTTCCGTTACGTCACGACCGTCGATGCGTGCGCGTCGCTGGTTTCCTGGAGCCTGTCCGCCGGTGCGCCCGCCTGGCTGAGCATCAATTCGTCCGGCGTCGTATCCGGCACGCCGCCGAGTGGCACCGAGGGCACCTCGCCCACCTTCACCGTAAAGGCGGCCTACCCTGGTGGCGCATCGGGCTCGAAGACCGTCACGGTGTCCATTTCGCTGGGCGCCCCGACGACCCCGGCCGTGACCAGCCCCCCCACCGCCAGCGGTGTCGTAGACGCGCCGTTCGTCTACGAGATCACGGCGAATTTCAGCCCGACGAGCTTCGCTGCGACCGGACTGCCCCCGGGGCTGACGGTGAATACATCGACCGGATTGATTTCGGGCACGCCCACGGCGGGCGGCACCTTCAAGACCACGGTGAGCGCGAAGAGCGCCACCGATACAGCGACGCTCGACGTCACGATCACCATTGCGTCCGTGTCCGGGGCACCGATCGCGCAGGACCTGACGGTAACGGTGCCTTCCGACACGGCTACGTCCATCACGCTCCCGATAGCGGGAGAGTTCACGCAGGTCGCCATCATCGCCGCCCCGGCACACGGCGCGGCAGCGACTCCAGCCCCAGGCAGCGCCACAGTCGTCTACACCCCCGCTGGAAGTTATCTGGGCAGCGACAGTTTCACGTACAACGCAACGGGTCCCGGAGGGACGTCGGAGACGGCCAAGGTCAGTATCACGGTGATTCCGCGGCCACCCCTCGTGCAGCCGGTGAAGTTGACCGTTCCGCTCAATACGCCGACGACCGTCGACCTTCGCAGCTTCATCTCGGTCTCCGGCCTCACCGGGGTTGCGATTGCGGTCGATGCCACGCATGGAATCACCGAAGTCAACGGCACCAAGGTGACGTACTCCCCGAAACAGGACTATTTCGGGCCGGACGCGTTCACCTACTACGCGTTCGGAGACGCAGGGCCGTCGCCCCAGGCTATCGTGACCGTCACCGTGACCGGGCGACCCGATCCGACGCAGGATGCGAACGTGGTCGGGCTGCTCGGCGCCCAGTCGCAGGTCGCGCAACGGTTCGCGCGGGCGCAGATCTCGAATATCCAGCGGCGGATGGAATCGCTTCACGTCGACCCGCCCAACAGCGGTGCGGTCGCGCCGCCGGCGGGTGGCAGCCCTGGTACGCCGTCACGTCCCGTGGCGGGTGAGCCGGGCCGCGCGCCGGCCGCAACCCGGGACACCGGCGAACGCCCGACTTCGGGAGGGGACGATGTCGTGCGCGTGGCCCAGCCCAACGCCAACGGTTTCATGCGCGCCGGCGGCCAGCCCACGGACCCGGGGCCGCGGGCAACGGCGACAGGCGCGTCCGGCTTGCTGCCGGCTTCATTCGTGACCTCGATCGTCAGCATGGCGCAGTCGGGCACGGTCAATCTCGCCAACAGCACCGAACGCGGTGCGCCCACGACCGGCGTGGCGAGTGGCCTCGGCCTGTGGATCGGCGGCAATGCGAGCTTCGGCACGCGGGACAGCACCGAACAACGGGCCGGTTCGCGCTTCAGCACCGACGGCATCACCGTCGGCGGCGACTGGCGCTCCAGCGAGCAGCTCGTGTTCGGCATGGGCGTTGGGTATGCGAAGGACGACACCCATTTCGGCAACGACGGCACGAAGATGAAGTCGGATGGATCCTCGATTGCCGCGTACGCCAGCTATCAGCCAAGCCGCAGCACGTTCATCGATGCCCTGCTCGGATACGGCAGGTTGAATTTCGACACCGATCGCTATGTGTCATCCGTGGACCAGTACGCGGTCGCCGGCCGGAAGGGCAACCAGTTCTTCGGCTCGCTTGCCGGCGGTTACGAGTACCGCCATGACGGCGTGCTGCTCTCGCCGTACGGGCGTCTGGACGTCACCTACGACAAGTTCAAGCAGGCGACGGAGACCGGCGCCGGCGCGAATGCCCTCACCTACCTCGACCAGACGCAGCGCACGGTCCAGTTCTCGCTCGGCGCGCGCGCGGAGTCGCAGCACACGACGGATTTCGGCCTGGTGCGCCCGCGTGCGCGCGCGGAGTACCGGCACGACTTCTCGGGCGGCGGCGACGCCACGATCACCTATGCCGACCAGTTCGCCGGGCTCAACTACTCCGTGTCGCCCACCGGGAACAAGAGCAACTTCCTCGTGCTCGGCGTCGGGGGCGATTTCATCTTCCGCAGCGGTGCCAGGCTCGGCCTCGATTACCAGTGGCAGAGCTCAGGTGGCGCCGACAGCGGCCAGGCCATACGCTTGCTGCTGTCGCAGGAGCTGGATGGCAAGGGCTGGCCCTCTGCGCCGTGGACGTCCCGGCCGCTTACGGACGCCGTGCGCGTCGAAGCCGGCTACACCTTCGACGACAACGTGACCCGGGGCCGCGCCGCCGACGAGATCCTGTCCGACAGGATATACAGCCTCAATCTGTCGACGAGCAGGACCTTCCCCATCGACAGCAACAGCCGCGCCATCGTGACGGGGCTCGTCAATGGCGAAATGTTCCACCGGTACACCGGGCTCGCGCGTCTGTCGGGCGGCCTGCAGGCGGAAGCACAGTACCGCGGTTCCGCCGATTATGACGCCGTGACGCTGACGGCCTTCGCCCGCGGCTGGCTGGACAACTACCAGTCGCAGCTGCGCGATGGCGGGCGATATTCGGTCGGCGTCAACGCGCGCCGCTCGCTGACCGACCGCATCGATGTCTTCGGCGAGCTGTCGGGCAACTGGCGCCGCGCCCAGAGCGCGGTATGGGACCTGGCCGACTATGCCGCGCGCGTGAGCTTCGACTATAGCTTGGGCCGCAGCGGCGCGTTCTATCTCACCGGCGAATTCCACCGCGGCGATACGGTGTCCGACGGGCGCCCCACGCTGGAGAACCTGAGCGTCGCCGAGGTCTTCGTGCTCGACGATGCCTTCCCGGGGTCGGGGCTGTTCGCCTACCGGTTCGAGGCCAAGACCTGGGTGGGCACGCTCGGCTACAACTTCCCGCTGGGTCCGCGGGACTCGATCGACTTTTCGTGGCGCCACGTGCAGTCCACCCCGACCGCGCAACCGCCATTCGAGTCGCCGGGTTCGCCCCGGTACTTCGACAACCAGTATTCCGTCGTGTACCTGTTACGTTTCTAAGGGATCCCAACAGTGAAATTCATGCGCCTTCTCGCCTGCGTCCTCGCGATGCCCGCGGCGCTGCTGCTGGCATCGTGCGGCGGCGGCGGCGGCAGCTCCGGGGACGTTCGTCCCGGGACCGACCCCGGTGTCGTGCCGACGAGCGGCCCGGACAGCTTCCTGCTCTTTCCCAATCCGCAGGTCCAGCCGGACGGTTCGCTGCAGACCGACACGCCTGCCTACGCCGAGACCTACTACGCCGCCATCGATCCCAACAACGCCAAGGACACGCTCGCCAAGTGGAAGGCTGCCAACGGGTTCGACTCCGGGACCGGCACGCAGGTCACGGTCGTGTTCGGCGATCAGCGCGACCTGGGCTACGGGCGGCGCATGACGGCACGGCAGAACACGGACGGCACGCTCGCTTTCGTCGTCGAGAACTACGTGATCGCCGTGGGTGGCGCGACCTACTCTCCTGCCAACCTGCCGCTCAATCTCGAAGCCGCCATCGTGCGCGACCCGAATTCGCTCCTGGGCATCAACGCCATCGAGTTCAGCCCCGGCCCGACCGGTGGAGCCAGTTTCGCGAAATTCTTCAACTTCAGCGCCACCACGGGCCAGCGTGAAAACGCAGTCGACCTCGACGGCCGCGGCGACAAAGCCATGCCCGGCCCCTGCATCACGTGCCATGGCGGCCGCGGCGATGCGCTCACGCCGCCCGATGCCACGGGCAAGCGGCGCTTCAACCTCGTGCAGAACTCGGTGTCGCAGACCCGCGGCGACGTGCAGGCGCGACTGCACCCGTTCGAGACGGATTCCTTCCTGTTCTCCTCGAAGCCGGGTTTCACGCGGGCCGACCAGGAGGCCCCGATCAAGGCCATCAACAAGATGATCCTGTGCTCCTACCCGCTGCCCTCGCCCTCGAGTTTCCCGGAGGACGCCTGCCGGCGCCCGGCGAGTCCGAACGAGTGGCAGGGATCCGCCGCCGACATGCTGAAGTCCTTCTACGGCGGCGACGGCCTGCCGAGCCCGACGTTCGCGGACAACTATCTGCCGCAGTCGTGGCTCGTGGCCGGGCAGACGACGCTGTACCGGTCCGTGATCGCGCCGGCCTGCCGCGCGTGCCATCTCATGCGCGGCACGGGAGCGCAGTCGGATATCGATTTTGCGACCTTCGAGAAATTCCAGGCCTACGCCGACCGCACTCGCACACACATCGTCGATCGCGGCAACATGCCGCTCGTGAAGCTCGTGTACGACGCGTTTTACGCCTCGAGTGCGCCGGACACGCTGGCGACCTTTCTGCAGGACCAGGGGCAGGTCGCGCGCGACAGCACCGGCGCGGTCCTGAAGCCCGGCCGCCCGGTCGCCGACCCCGGGCCGGATCGCGTTGTCCGTCAGGGCGCTACCCGGCTTTCGGCGGCCGGAAGCCTGTTTTCCGACACCTATGCGTGGTCGATCGTCTCGGGACCCAACGGGGCGACGCCCGCGACAGGCGCCACGCTGACGGACGCGAACACGGCGCAGCCCACGTTCAACGCCGGCACCGACGGGACCTACGTGCTGAGCCTCGTTGCCAGCAGCGGGGCCACCAAGAGCGCCGCGAAGACGGTGACGCTGGTCGTCGACAGCGCGTTGGACCCTGCGCCGTCCGCGATCCGCTTCGCCGACATCAAATCGGTCATGCAGAAGAAGGACCGGTGCACCACCTGCCACACCCCGGCAGACGGGCGCACGCCGAGCCACTACACGAATGAAGACCGCAACGGGGACGGCATCGTCGGCGACGCGACCGACGACGCGTGGTTCTACGCCGAAGTGCGCGGCCGGATCAACTTCACGGAAATCGCCGCCAGCCCGCTGCTGCGCAAACCCTCGGGGAACCACCACAACGGTGGCCGGCTGGGCGGCTTCGACGCCAGTGCCGTTCCGGGGCAACCTGCCCGCGCGCAATACGATCTGTTCCTGAACTGGATCCTCAACGGCGCGCCGCAATAGCGCGCGCCGTCCCGACGGCGATCAGTAGCCGCGCCGCGGTCCCTGGTAATCGCCCTTCGGAAACACGAAGGGCGGCGTGCGACCGACGAGCGTCTCGATCAGCATCAGTTCCTGGTCGGTGTGATTGATGAACGGGGCGGGCCGGATGTTCTCTCCGGACGGCTCCCCGCTCACGATGTAGAGCGGCTTGTCGTGTTGCGAGGCGGCCACGGTCTCCTGGCTCGCCGGGTCGTCCGTGGCGCTGATCTCCGCCAGCCCGTAACAGGTGCAGAAGTACGTCTGCTCCGGATCCGACTCCATGTAGACGCCGGTGCCGCGGATCCCGATCGTGGCGTTTTTCGTTGTCATGCGGACCGCCCGGCCGCTCGGGAACACCGAGAGGATCTTCCCCGTAAGCAGCTGCAGGCCCGACAGCACCGCGGAATTCGGTTCCTTCGTCTCCAGGGTCACCCGGCTGTCGCTGCGCTGGATGAAGGCGCTCTGGCCGACGGCGTAGACGACCTCGCTGTTCGCCGCCGTCTCGACCGTGGCGCTGGCGTCGACGCGCGTCTCGACCGTGGCGGGCTGTCCATTGACCAGCACCTGCCCTTCGATCCGGTATATCGACCGACCCGGCGGCAACGCGGCGGGCGCACTGCCCAGGATCTGCGCCAGCGCCTGGCGGCTCGCCAGCGATCCCGAGAAGAAACCGGCGGCAAGCGCCCGGATCAACACCCGGCGCCGCGGATCGTCGGCCTCTGCGAATCGTCTCATGTGCACTCTCTCGTCTGACTGGGGGGCCATTCTGGCTTGGTATGCGCGGTCGCGTCAATGTGCCGGGCGACTGATGCGCGGGATCGCCCCCGCTTGCGTCCGGAATGCTTCCCCAAGTGACACTGGATCCCCTATGCTTCACCCTTCGTCCGCAAGGCCCCGCCACCCGTGAAAACAAGCGCCAGCTGGATCCCGAAGTTCTCGCTCAACGACTTGATCCGCATCGGGCTCGGGCTGGTGCTCGTCTTCTGCTTTCTGGTCGACGCCGCCGAGTGGAAGGAATTCCGCCCCCTGACGCAGCTCGAGATGTGGGCCTACGACGCGAGGGTGCGCCTGTTCATGCCCAAGACGCGCGACACGCGCCTCGTCATTGTCGACATCGACGAAAAGAGCCTCAACGCCGAGGGGCACTGGCCTTGGGGTCGCGACAAGCTCGCGCTCCTGATCCGCCAGCTGTTCGAGAAGTACCACGTGCGCGTGGCTGGCTTCGACGTCGCGTTCGCCGAGGCGGATCCGAGCTCCGGCCTTCCTGTCCTTGAAACCATCGCCCGGGGCGAGCTCAAGGACAACGCGCAATTCCAGGCTTTCCTGCAGCGGGCCCGTACATCGCTCAACTACGATCAGCTCTTCGCGGACGAGATCAGGAAGCGGCCGGTGGTCCTCGGGTTCCTGGTGGGCGCGAACGAGGAGAAGTCCGGCGTCCTGCCGCAACCGGCATTCGACGCGAAGGCGCTTGGCAACGCCGAGTACCGCTATTTCAGCGGCTCCGGCTACAGCGGGAACATCCCGATGCTGCAGGAGGCCGCGATGGCGGCCGGGCACCTCTATCCCGCGCTCGACCCGGACGGCGTCACGCGCAGCGTCCCGATGTTCATGCGCGTGGGCGACGGCTTCTTCGAGTCGATGTCGCTCGCCGTCCTGCGCATCTACCTCGGCAACGCTCCAATCAATCTCGAGACGACGACGGTCGGCGCCGACGGATCGGCGCAGGGATGGATCCAGTTCGTCCGCGTGGGGGACAAGGTGCGCATCCCGCTCGACTACAAGATGGCCGCCCTCGTGCCCTACCGCGACCGGGACGGCTATCGCTACGTCTCGGCAACGGACGTTATCCGCGGCACGGTCGGCGCCGATGAACTGCGGGACAAGATCGTCATCGTCGGCACGTCCGCGCGCGGCCTCGTCGACGTCCGCGCCACCCCCGGCCGCGAGGACCTCCCGGGCGTTGAAGTGCACGCCAACCTCGTCACCGGGGCGCTCGACAACACCATCAAGTTCCGGCCGGCGGAGGCGCTCGCCATCGCCGTGCTCACGATCCTGCTCGTCGGCGTTCCGCTCGCCGTGCTCCTGCCGCAGCTGTCGGCGCTGGCCTCGACACTCGTCGTCGCCGTCGTGTTCTGCCTGGTGCTGGGTGCCAACCTGTGGGCGTGGCAGGCGCAGAACTTCGTGCTCCCGGTCGCCGGCGTCCTCCTGATGCTGCTGGGGCTCTACGTCCTCAACATGGTGTACGGCTTCTTTGCCGAAACGCGGTCCCGGCGCCTCATCACCGGCCTCTTCGGTACCTACGTGCCGAAGGAGATCGTGGCCGAGATGGCCAAGAACCCGGGCGAGTACTCGATGCGCGGCGAGAGCCGCGAAATGACGGTGCTCTTCTCCGACGTCCGCGACTTCACGTCCATCTCCGAGACCCTCACCCCGGAGGGCCTGAAGGACCTGATGAACACGTACCTGACGGAAATGACCGTGAGCATCCAGAAGCGGCGCGGGACGGTCGACAAGTACATCGGCGACGCGATCATGGCCTTCTGGGGAGCGCCGGTGGCGGATGCCGAGCACGCGCGGCACGCGCTCGATTGCAGCCTCGACATGCAGAAGGCGCTGCGCGGGCTCGATCCGGTCTTCACGAAGAAGGGGTGGCCGCCGCTGCGCATCGGGGTCGGCCTGAACTGCGGAACGATGAGCGTCGGCGACATGGGCTCGCACTTCCGCCGCTCGTACACCGTGATGGGCGACGCGGTGAATCTCGCCTCGCGCATCGAGAGTCTCACCAAGGAATACGGCGTCGGCATCCTCGTCTCCGAGAACATCGTCAAGCGGGTTCCCGCCTACGTCTACCGCGAAGTGGACAAGGTGCGGGTGAAGGGCAAGGTCGAGGGCGTCGCCATCTTCGAGCCCTTCGGCCGGCAGGGCAAGGTCGGCTGAGCGCGACGTCGAGGAGATCGGCCGCTTCCACAAGGCCCTCGAGCATTACCGCAAGCAGCGCTGGGACGACGCCGAGGGGCTGCTGAAGGCGCTCGCGGAGGCCTCGCCCGGGACGAAGCTGTACAAGCTCTACCTCGAGCGCATCGCCCATTTCCGGACGCAGCCGCCCGCCGCAGACTGGGACGGCGTCTTCGCCTTCACCACGAAGTGATCCCGACGACATGCCCGAATTGCCGTGACCCGATGGCCTCGCTCATGCTGGAGGCCTTCGGCACGCTGCGCCCGATCGAGATCACGGCCTGCGCTCCGTGCAACCTGTTCTGGTTCGACAAGGCGGAGAGCATCCGCCTCACGCCGAAGGCGGTGCTGGAACTGTTCCAGTACATCGGCAAGACGGGAACCGCGCGCAAGCCGCTCGCGACGAGCTTCCGCTGCCCGCTGTGCTCCACCGCGCTTGCCCCGACGCAGGACCTGCAGCGCACCACCCGCTTCACCTATTGGCGCTGTCGCAACGACCACGGGCGGCTCATCACGTTCCACCAGTTCCTGCGCGAGAAGAACTTCATCCGCGCGCCCTCGCCCGCCGAACTCGCCAAGCTGCGCGCCACGGTGCGCCAGATCGCCTGCTCGCAATGCGGCGCGCCCGTCGATCTCGCCAGCGACAGCGCGTGCAAGCATTGCGGCGCGGCCGTCGCGCTGATCGATCCGGAGGGCGTGACGAAGGCGCTGCGCGAACTTGCCGCCGGCGCGGCCGCACAGGCGCCAGCGGATGCGGAAGCGCTGCGCACGACGCTGAGCGATGCCCAGATCAACGCGATCTTCGACGTCGAGCGCATGCGCCGGAGCCAGAGCGAAGGCGGCGACGACCTCGTGGCGATCGGCGCGGCGGCGATCGGCGTGTTGATCGCCGCCTTCCTCAGGTAGATCCGAGCGTTTGCCCCCCTCGGGGAGCGTGCCTACGCAAGTCCAAAGCGCCGAATGGCCCAGGTCTTGACCAGCTGCGTCAACGTCAGGTAGCTCGCGAGGATCGCCGCAAGCGCCCACCAGTAGCCCGCCGGCAGCCGGGTGAGCCCGAGCGCCGGCGCCAATGGCGAGAACGGCAGCCACACGCCGACCGCGCAGATGATGACGGTCATCGTCAGCAGCGTCCGGCTCGGCCGGCTCTCGACGAAGGGAATGCGCCCGGTGCGGATCACGTGGACGATCAGCGTCTGCGACAGCAGCGACTCGACGAACCAGCCGGTCTGGAACAGCGCGTGGTCGTTGAGACCGTCGAACACCCACGCCATCACGCCGAACGTCACGTAGTCGAACAGCGACGACAGCGGCCCGATGCAGACCATGTAGCGCCCGATGCCGCTGATGTCCCAGCGCCGCGGCTTGGCCAGAAACTCGGCATCGACGTCGTCCGTGGTGAGCGCCGTCTGCGACACGTCGTACAGCAGGTTGTTGACCAGAATCTGCACCGGCAGCATCGGCAGAAAGGGCAGCAGCGCGCTCGCGCCGATCATGCTGAACATGTTGCCGAAGTTGGAGCTTCCCGCCATGCGCAGGTACTTGGTGACGTTGCCGAACACGCGGCGGCCTTCGAGCACGCCTTCGTTCAGCACCAGCAGACTCTTCTCCAGCAGGATGATGTCGGCGGACTCCTTGGCCACGTCGGCACCCGTGTCGACCGAGATCCCCACGTCGGCGGCGGTCAGCGCCGGACTGTCGTTGATGCCGTCGCCGAGATAGCCGACGACGTGCCCGTTGGCGCGCAACGCGCGGATCACCCGCGCCTTCTGCTGCGGCGTCAGTCGCGCGAACACGGTCGCGGCGTCCGCTCGCGCCGGGAGGTCGGCATCCGAGAGCGCATCGATGTCGGATCCCAGGAGCACGACGTCCGCGGGCAGCCCCACCTGTCGGCACACGTGGCGCGTGACCGCGTCGTTGTCCCCCGTCAGCACCTTCACGGCCACGCCGGCATCGCGCAGCGACGCCAACGCGACAGCGGCGGATTCCTTCGGCGGGTCGAGGAACGCGATGTACCCCAGCAGCGTGAGGCCGGCTTCGTCGGACGGCTCGTAGGTCGCCGGCCCCGGCGGCAGCTCCTTGAAGGCGACCGCGATCACCCGGAAGCCGTCTTCATGCAATTCGCGGGTGACGGCGCGCAGGTCGTCCTCGTGGCCCTTCTCGACGGGCACGCCGACACCGTTCCGGTCGGCACGGTCGCAGACCGCGATGATCTCCTCCACCGCGCCCTTGCAGATCAGGAAGTGTTTCGCGCCATCGGCGGTCTCCACGACGACCGACATGCGCCGCCGCTCGAAATCGAATGGAATTTCGTCGATCTTGACGTAGCCCACGCCGGACTTGATGTCGCGAATGGAGCTCCGCATGCGTCAGCACCGCCTCGTCCAACAGGTTCCGCAGGCCGGACTGGAAGAAACTGTTGAGGCAGGCGAACTCCAGCACCCGCCGCGATTCCTGACCGAAGATGTCGACGTGGCGCTCCAGCAGCACGCGGTCCTGCGTCAGCGTCCCGGTCTTGTCGGTGGCCAGAACGTCCATCGCGCCGAGGTTCTGGATCGAGGCCAGCCGCTTCACGATCACCCGTTTGCGCGACATCGCCAATGCGCCCTTGGTGAGATTGACGGTGATCACCATCGGCAGCATTTCCGGCGCCATGCCAACCCCTACCGCGATGGCGAACACCAGGGCCTCCATCCAGTTGCCCTTGGTCAGCCCGTTGATCAGCAGCACGGCGGGCACCATGACGAACATGAAGCGGATGATGAGCCACAGGTAGCGGTGGATGCCGACGTCGAAGCTCGTCATCGGCTGCGGCGCGTCGGCCGCCCGCGCGATGCCGCCGAAGTACGTCGATCGACCGGTGGCGATCACGACGGCGGTTGCGGTGCCGCTCGCGACATAGGTGCCCATGAAGGCGAGGTTGCGCGCTTCGAGCGGCGCGGTCACGTCCGCGACCGGGTCCGGCCAGCTTCTCCACCGGCAGCGATTCTCCGGTCAGCGCCGCCTCGTTGACGAAGAGATCCTTGGCCGCGATCACGCGAACGTCGGCGGGAACGAGGTTGCCCGCGGAGAGTTGCACGATGTCGCCCGGCACGATGCGCGCCAGTGGCACGTGGACCGGATGGCCGGTCGCGGGGAACGTGCCGTCTTCCTGCCGCATCCGGCGGCGCAGCGACACCTTCGTGTGCACCAGCGAACGCAACGCCTCCGCCGCCCTGCCCGACCGGTACTCCTGCACGAACGAAAACAGCGACGACAGCACGACCATCGCCGCGATCACGACCGCGCCTTCGCGACCGCCGGTGAACCAGTTCAGGACGGCGAGCGCCAGCAGCAGCAGCGACAGCGGGCTGGCGAGGATCGGCAGCACACGCCGCCAGAGTCCGTTGTGTTCGCTGTCGGCGATGCTGTTCGGGCCTGCTCGCCTGATAGCGTTGCGCGGCCTCGTGGTTGGTGAGGCCTTCGGTGCTCGATTGGAGGCGCGTCAGCAGCGCATCGGTGGTGAGCTGGGCGCTCTCGACGAGCGTCCGC
>CAVVUJ010000031.1:0-46119 GCA_963751405.1 uncultured beta proteobacterium
CTGACCCTACGTAAGATTGAAGCGCCGCACAACCCACATCTTTGACGAGCTGCGTCAGCGTCAGGTAGCCGGCCAGGATCGCCACGAGCGCCCACCAGTAGCTCGACGGCAGCCGTGTGAGCCCGAGTGCCGGCCCCAATGGCGAGAACGGCAGCCACACGCCGACCGCGCAGATGATGACGGTCATCAGTAGCAGCGTCCGGCTCGGCCGGCTCTCGACAAAAGAAGGGGATGCGTCCGGTGCGGATCACGTGGACGATCAGCGTCTGCGACAGCAGGGCTCGACGAACCAGCCGGTCTGGAACAGCGCGTGGTCGTTGAGACCGTCGAACACCCACGCCATCACGCCGAACGTCACGTAGTCGAACAGCGACGACAGCGGCCCGATGCAGACCATGTAGCGGCCGATGCCGCTGATGTCCCAGCGCCGCGGCATGGCGAGAAACTCGGCGTCGACGTCGTCCGTGGTGAGCGCCGTCTGCGACACGTCGTACAGCAGGTTGTTGACGAGAATCTGCACGGGAGCCATCGGCAGGAACGGCAGCAGCGCGCTCGCGCCGATCATGCTGAACATGTTGCCGAAGTTCGAGCTTCCCGCCATGCGCAGGTACTTGGTGACGTTGCCGAACACGCGGCGGCCTTCGAGCACGCCGTCGTTCAGCACCAGCAGGCTCTTCTCCAGCAGGATGATGTCGGCGGATTCCTAGCGCCGTCGGCCCCCGTGAGGACGGAGATCCCCACGTCGGCGGCGGTCAGCGCCGGACTGTCGTTGATGCCGTCGCCGAGATAGCCCACGACGTGCCCGCTGGCGCGCAAGGCGCGGATCACCCGCGCCTTCTGCTGCGGCGTCAATCGCGCAAAAACCGTCGTCGCGTCCGCTCGCGCCGGGAGGTCGGCATCCGACAGGGCGTCGATGTCGGGGCCCAGGAGCACGAGGTCTGCGGGAAACCCCACTTGTCGGCACACGTGGCGCGTGACCGCGTCGTTGTCCCCCGTCAGCACCTCCGCGGCCTCGCCGGCGTCGCGGAGGGACGCCAAGGCGACCGCAGCCGATTCCTTCGGCGGATCGAGGAACGCGATGTACTCCAGCAGCGTGAGCCCGGCTTCGTCGGCGGGCTCGTAGGTCGCCGGCCCCGGCGGCAGCTCCTTGAAGGCGACCGCGATCACCCGGAAGCCGTCTTCGTGCAGCTCGCGGGTGACGGCGCGCAGGTCGTCCTCCTGGCCTTTCTCGACGGGCACGCCGACACCGTTCCGGTCGGCACGGTCGCAGACCGCGATGATCTCCTCCACCGCACCTTTGCAGATCAGGAAGTGCTTCGTGCCATCGGCGGTCTCCACGACGACCGACATGCGCCGCCGCTCGAAATCGAATCGGGATCTCGTCGATCTTGATGTAGCCCACGCCGAGCTTGATGTCGGTATGGAGCTGCCGGCCAGATCGTCAGCACCGCCTCGTCCAGCAGGTTCCGCAGGCCGGACTGGAAGAGGCTGTTGAGGCAGGCGAACTCCAGCACGCGTCGCGATTCGTGGCCGAAGATGTCGACGTGGCGTTCCAGCAGCACGCGGTCCTGCGTCAACGTCCCGGTCTTGTCGGTGGCCAGAACATCCATCGCGCCGAGATTCTGGATCGACGCCAGTCGCTTCACGATCACGCGCTTGCGCGCCATCGCCAATGCGCCCTTGGTGAGATTGACGGTGATCACCATAGGCAGCATTTCCGGCGCCATTCCAACCGCCACCGCGATGGCGAACACCAGGGCCTCCATCCAGTTGCCTTTCGTGAGGCCATTGATCAGAAGCACGGCCGGGACCATCACGAACATGAAGCGAATGATGAGCCACAGGTAGCGGTGAATGCCGACGTCGAAGCTCGTCATCGGCTGCGGCGCGTCGGCCGCCCGCGCGATGCCACCGAAGTACGTCGAGCGACCGGTGGCGATGACAACTGCGGTCGCCGTGCCGCTCGCGACATAGGTGCCCATGAAAGCGAGGTTGCGCGCTTCGAGCGGCGCAGGAACTTCTGCGACCGGGCCCGACAGCTTCTCCACCGGCAGCGATTCGCCGGTCAGCGCAGCCTCGTTGACGAAGAGATCCTTGGCCGCGATCACGCGAACGTCGGCGGGAACGAGATTGCCCGCGGAGAGCTGCACGATGTCGCCCGGCACGATGTGCGCCAACGGGACGTGGACCGGATGGCCGGTCGCGGGGAAGGTGCCGTCTTCCTGCCGCATCCGACGGCGCAGCGACACCTTCGTGTGCACGAGCGAGCGCAACGCCTCCGCCGCCCTGCCCGACCGGTATTCCTGCACGAACGAAAAGAGTGAGGAGAGCACCACCATCGCCGCGATCACGACCGCCCCTTCGTGGCCGCCGGTGAACCAGTTCAGGACGGCAAGTGCCAGCAACAGGAGCGACAGCGGGCTGGCGAGGATGGGCAGCACTCACCGCCAGAGTCCGGTGTGTTCGCTGTCGGCGATGCTGTTGGGGCCTGCTGCTTGATAACGTTGCGCGGCCTCGTGGTTGGTGAGGCCTTCCGTGCAACCTGTTCTGGTTCGACAAGGCGGAGAGCATCCGCCTCACGCCCAAGGCGGTGCTGGAACTGTTCCAGTACATCGGCAAGACGGGAACGGCGCGGAAGCCGCTCGCGACGACGTTCAACTGCCCCTTGTGTGCCACAGCCCTCGCCTTGACCCAGGACTTGCAGCGCACCACCCGCTTCACCTATTGGCGCTGTCGCAACGATCACGGACGGCTCACCACGTTCCACCAGTTCCTGCGCGAGAAGAACTTCATCCGCGCGCCCTCGCCCGCCGAGCTCGCCAAGCTGCGCGCCACGGTGCGCCAGATCGCCTGCTCGCAATGCGGCGCCCCCGTCGATCTCGCCAACGACAGCGCGTGCAAGCATTGCGGCGCGGCCGTGGCCCTGATCGATTCGGAGGGCGTCGCGAAGGCGCTCCGCGATCTTTCCGCCGGCGTGTCCTCCCGGGCCCCAACCGATCCGGAAGCCATGCGCACAACTTTGAGCGACGCCCAGATCAACGCGATCTTCGACGTCGAGCGCATGCGCCAGAGCCGAGCCCGAGCGAAGGCGGCGACGACCTCGTGGCGATCGGCGCGGCGGCGATCGGCTTGCTGGTCGCGGGCCTGCTGCGGTCGCTCTGACCCTACGTGAGATTGAAGCGCCGAACGACCCACATCTTGACGAGCTGCGTCAGCGTCAGGTAGCCGGCGAGGATGGCCGCGAGCGCCCACCAGTAGCCCGACGGCAGCCGGGTGAGTCCGAGCGCCGGCGCCAATGGCGAGAACGGCAGCCACACGCCGACCGCGCAGATGATGACGGTCATCGCCAGCAGCGTCCGGCTCGGCCGGCTTTCGACGAAGGGAATGCGCCCGGTGCGGATCACATGGACGATCAGCGTCTGCGACAGCAGCGACTCGACGAACCAACCGGTCTGGAACAGCGCATGGTCGTTGAGACCGTCGAACACCCACGCCATCACGCCGAACGTCACGTAGTCGAACAGCGACGACAGCGGCCCGATGCAGACCATGTAGCGGCCGATGCCGCTGATGTCCCAGCGCCGCGGCATGGCGAGAAACTCGGCGTCGACGTCGTCCGTGGTGAGCGCCGTCTGCGACACGTCGTACAGCAGGTTGTTGACGAGAATCTGCACCGGCAGCATCGGCAGGAAGGGCAGCAGCGCGCTCGCGCCGATCATGCTGAACATGTTGCCGAAATTCGAGCTTCCCGCCATGCGCAGGTACTTGGTGACGTTGCCGAACACGCGACGGCCTTCGAGCACGCCGTCGTTCAGCACAAGCAGGCTCTTCTCCAGCAGGATGATGTCGGCGGATTCCTTCGCGACGTCGGCCCCCGTGTCGACCGAGATCCCCACGTCGGCGGCGGTAAGCGCCGGACTGTCGTTGATGCCGTCGCCGAGATAGCCCACGACGTGCCCGCTGGCGCGCAGCGCGCGGATCACCCGCGCCTTCTGCTGCGGCGTCAATCGCGCGAACACGGTCGCCGCGTCCGCTCGCGCCGGGAGGTCGGCATCCGAGAGCGCGTCGATGTCGGATCCCAGGAGCACGACGTCCGCGGGCAGTCCCACCTGTCGGCACACGTGGCGCGTGACCGCATCGTTGTCCCCCGTCAGCACCTTCACGGCCACGCCGGCATCGCGCAGGGACGCCAAGGCGACCGCAGCCGATTCCTTCGGCGGATCGAGGAACGCGATGTACCCCAGCAGCGTGAGGCCGGCTTCGTCGGACGGCTCGTAGGTCGCCGGCCCCGGCGGCAGCTCCTTGAAGGCGACCGCGATCACCCGGAAGCCGTCTTCGTGCAGCTCGCGGGTGACGGCGCGCAGGTCGTCCTCGTGGCCTTTCTCGACGGGCACGCCGACACCGTTCCGGTCGGCACGGTCGCAGACCGCGATGATCTCCTCCACCGCACCCTTGCAGATCAGGAAGTGCTTCGTGCCATCGATGGTCTCCACGACGACCGACATCCGCCGCCGCTCGAAATCGAACGGGATCTCGTCGATCTTGACGTAGCCCAGGCCAGACTTGATGTCGGTATGGAGTTCCGCATGCGTCAGCACGGCCTCGTCCAGCAGGTTCCGCAGACCCGATTGGAAGAAGCTGTTGAGGCAGGCGAATTCCAGCACGCGTCGCGATTCCTGACCGAAGATGTCGACGTGGCGCTCCAGCAGCACGCGGTCCTGCGTCAGCGTCCCGGTCTTGTCGGTGGCCAGAACGTCCATCGCGCCAAGATTCTGGATCGACGCCAGCCGCTTCACGATCACGCGCTTGCGCGCCATCGCCAATGCGCCCTTGGTGAGATTGACGGTGATCACCATCGGCAGCATTTCCGGCGCCATGCCAACCGCTACCGCGATGGCAAACACCAGGGCCTCCATCCAGTTGCCCTTGGTCAGCCCGTTGATCAGCAGCACGGCCGGCACCATCACGAACATGAAACGGATGATGAGCCACAGGTAGCGGTGGATGCCCACATCGAAGCTCGTCATCGGCTGCGGCGCGTCGGCCGCCCGCGCGATGCCCCCGAAGTACGTCGATCGACCGGTGGCGATGACGACCGCGGTTGCGGTGCCGCTCGCGACATAGGTGCCCATGAAGGCGAGGTTGCGCGCTTCGAGCGGCGCAGGAACCTCTGCGACCGCACCCGCCAGCTTCTCCACCGGCATCGATTCGCCGGTCAGCGCCGCCTCGTTGACGAAGAGATCCTTGGCCGCGATCACGCGGACGTCGGCAGGAACGAGATTGCCCGCGGAGAGCTGCACGATGTCGCCCGGCACGATGCGCGCCAGTGGCACGTGGACCGGATGGCCGGTCGCGGGAAACGTGCCGTCTTCCTGCCGCATCCGCCTGCGCAGCGACACCTTCGTGTGCACGAGCGAGCGCAACGCCTCCGCAGCCCTGCCCGACCGGTATTCCTGCACGAACGAAAAGAGCGAAGAGAGCACGACCATCGCCGCGATCACGACCGCGCCTTCACGTCCGCCGGTGAACCAGTTCAGAACGGCAAGTGCCAGCAGCAGGAACGACAGCGGGCTGGCGAGGATGGGCAGCACTCGCCGCCAGAGTCCGTTGTGTTCGCTGTCGGCGATGCTGTTCGGACCTGCTGCCTGATAACGTTGCGCGGCCTCGTGGTTGGTGAGGCCTTCCGTCCCGGACCCAAGGCGCGTGAGCAGAGCGTCGACCCCGAGCTGCGCGGATTCGATTAGCGCGCGAGTGACCGCGGCCGGATCCACCGGCGGCGCATGAACGCGGCGGCGGAGTGGGAATCCGAACAGTCGAAAGGGGACCAATGCAGTGGACGCGGTGGGAACGATGCCATCAGTCGGATGCGCCGATCAGTTGACCGCAGAGCTGGCATTCAAGCCGACCTCCGGCGCGCCCCCCGATATCTGCTCCGCCTTCATTCACGTTACGGCGTTCACTATCGACCGCTTCTTCGGCGGGATCAACTGCTTATCGAATCCCTGCAACAGACTTTTCAAAGAAATGGTCTCCCGCAGATTGCTCTGCGGGAGACCGTTGACGCTTACGGCAGGACAGCGATGCGATGCGTTACTTGATGAACACGTACACCGCCGCATGCGCGACTTCCGCGCCGCCGCTGCTCACCTTAAGCGTAGCCTGATGATCACCCGACGTCGCGCCCTTTTGAACGCTCATCGTTACGGCAACGGTACCCAACGTACCGGGCGCCAATGTCACTGACGCCGGAGAGCGGTCGAAGACGACGCCCCCTCCTCCACCCTCGATGGCAACGCCAATTGTTTGCGAGCTCGCGCCCAGGTTAGTCAGCGTGAGAGTGAAGATCCGCGTTTGGCCGGAGCCTGAAGGCACCGCGCCGAAAGAGACGCTCACCGGGTCCAACGCCACCGTTGCCTTTACCGCCGAGAGCAGGTTCTCGCGACCTGCGCCGACGATGTTCGGATCGGTCACGGGCGTGGTGCCGTCGCTCGCCGCCTTGATGGCGCCCCGGTTGGCCGTGTTGACGATCGCCGACCGAATTTGCCATGCCTCCCATCCAGGGTGCGCTCCCCGCACAACAGCGGCGGAACCCGCGAGGTGGGGGGCTGCCATCGAGGTGCCGTTGAAGAACGCGAAGCACGGTGGGGCCGAGCAGAACGCCGCAGGGATCGAGCTCAGGACGTTCTCTCCCGGTGCCATCACGTCCGGCTTGATCCGGAAGTCGACATCCGTCGGACCCTGGCTCGAGAAGTCCGATTGGATATTCGCCTCGGGGGCGAAGTCCGCCAGTATGGGGGGATCCTCGGAAACGTATACCGGAACGGTGATCGTGGCGTTGCCAGGGATCTTCTCGTAAAGCGCGAGTCCATCGTTCTTGCCGACCATAACGGCTGGAATGGTGTTCCCGAGCGACGGATCGTCGGCCATCGGAATCGGGGCTTGATCTCGATTCACGATGATGACGCCGGCCGCGCCGGCGACCTGCGCGTTGTGGACCTTTTCCGCGAATGTGCACACGCCGCGAGCGACGAGGACGAGCGAATTGACCGGAACGGTATAGCTCGTGCAGCCATCCTTGAGACCTCCGACGGGGACGACCGGGGCGCCGCCGGCCTCGACCGTCGCGCGCGTTAGGGGAGCGGTCGGAACTGCGAAATCGCCGTCCGCGGTGGCATATTGTTTGCCATCCTGCTCGACAAGGGACATGACTGAATGGCCGACGGTGAAGGCACCGGCCGTCAGGGCCCGTGCCGCCGAACCGGGGGAGCCGATGGTGTAATGGCCGGGCGGCAGCGGGGGATGCGCAGTGGGATCACCGTCACCCTCGTTTCCAGCGGAGACCGCGACGACCATGTTCGCGACATCGAGGTTGTCGACCGCGATCGTGAGAAGGTCCTGGATGCCGTGCGCTCCCCCGCCGAGGCTCATGTTCGCCACGTCCATCCCGTCCGCGTAGGCGGCGTCGAGGGCGTTGAGGATGTCCTCCGAGCGCGCGTTAGTGACGTCACCGGGGAAGACGTTGTAGTTGCCGAGCTGGGCGGCCGGAGCGACCCCGGAAATACGGTAGGGAATAGTTGCGCCCGTCACAGTGGGCAGGGCTATGGCCGGGGTGTTCTCGTTGCACGCCACAGTGCCGGCGACGTGCGTGCCGTGGTCCTGGATCGGCGCGGCCGTATAGTGGCGGCTCGGGGACTTGTTGTTGAAGACCTTCGCGACGATCACCTTGTTATTCGTGTAGTCCTTGTCGCCCAACTGCGCCGTGGTCGGGAAGCCGTCTTCGCTGAAGCACGGGTTGGTGATGTCGATGCCACTGTCGATGATGGCGACTTTCACGCCCTTGCCGGCGCTCGCGCCGCCGCCAACCAGAGCCCAGGCATCCTTGGCGCTGATGAGGGCGAGATCGGGATCGGTCCGGGAGGAGCGGAATTGGGGTGATACAGACCCTGGTACTCAGCGCGCTTCACCTGCGGGGCAGCCTGCAGCTTCGCGAGCGTCGTTCCGTTGAGCTCCACGGACACGGCGTTCAGCGACAGGTCCCACGAACCCGTGATCTTGGCCTTCGGCGCATTGGCCTGAAGCCACTGCTTGAAATCGTTCCGGAGCGCACTGAGCTGCGCCCGGTACGATTTTACGGCGGTGTTGGTGAAGTCGATCTTCTTGCCGTGGGCCGGCTTCGTCTTCACGTAGGTCGAGAGCGGTTCGCCGTTGAGCTGGACCAGCGCAGAACTGGTGTCCTGGCTTGGGCGCTGCGCCGTGTTCGCATCGGTTGCGGCGCCGGAAACGCCGGCGAACACCAGGCCAATTGCCGTCAGCGTGGCAAGCAGCAAGCGGGCAACAGGAAGCCCCTTGATTCGTGTTTCATGCATGATTACGAACCTCTCTACTCTGGATTGGGCGCAATTCGCGTCGTGATATCGGGGCAGGACCCGTAAAGCGATTTGAATATCGTGTCCAGCGCCCTCTGACCTGCGGCGCGGAACGCGAGATTGGAACAGACATTGGCCACGATGTCGCCACCGCGCGGACGCGTAGGGTAACACTTCAAAAATCCGCGGAACAAGCGAATCTTATTGTAGTCGACAGCCGGTGCCATCACGTAACGCCAGCGGTTACGGGCGAACCGACGCCACATGTCCGCGCGTCAACCACCAGATGACGATGGGCGCGAGCTCCAATTGAAGATCACAAGGGTATTCCAAGCTGCGCCAACGGACAGCGGCCCTCTCGGTGCCACTATGGAACGCGCTGCAGGCACCTCCCGATCCATGCCCGGCTGCCCCGTCACCTTCTCCTGCACCGAATTCTGCGTCAGCCGCGCGGCAAGTCCCGGAAAATCCACAAGATCGAGCGGCTGATCCTGATTGAAGCAGGAAAACACGTAGCTGACCTTCCCCGTTTCCGGATCGCGATGCGGCTGCAGGCACTGCGCGCAGATCTCCTTCATCATGCACTGCATCGGCGAGTTGATCGACGCGATCGCCTTGTGGCCCGGCTTCAGATAGCCCGCGAGCACCGTGTGCCGCGCCGCGCCGACCGCCGCCATCATCCGGTCCGAGCCGATGGCGATGATGCGATCGCAGTCGGCAAAGGGAATCGTCTGCGCGCCGAGCGCGCCTGACGCATAGGCCGCCATCGCCTCGACGATGTTGCCGACGAACGCGCGGTCCTGCGGCCGGGTCGCGCTCGAAACCCGGCGCCTCGTCGCTGCACCAGACGACGACATCGGCCGCGGCCTCGATCTCGGCGATCTTGTAGCGATCGATCATCTTCTTGTAGCCGGCGAAGTAGAGCACCTTCGAACCCGCACGGCGGAACGCCTGGCCGATCGAGAAGAGCACCGCGTTGCCCAGCCCGCCGCCCGCGAGGACGACGGTTTCGCCGCCGACGATCTCGGTCGGCGTGCCGGTCGGGCCCATCAGCACCACCGGTTCGCCGGGCTTCAGCAATGCGCAAAGATCCGACGAGCCGCCCATCTCCAGCACGATCGTGGAGACGAGACCCTGCTCGCGATCGACCCAGGCGCCCGTCAACGCCAGTCCTTCCACATTGAGGCGCGTGCCGTCGACCAGAGGTGCCAGCGTCTCGAAATTCTGCAGGCGGTAGAACTGTCCCGGCTCGAAACGCCGCGCCGCGGCAGGCGCCCGCACCACCACCTCCAGGATCGTCGGCGTCAGGCGATCGACGCGCACGATGGTCGCGCGCAACGCGTCGCCCAGGCGACCGAAGAACGACGCGTCGGATTCGCCCGTCGCCGGCGCGACCCGACCCAGCATGCGCGAGACGATCGGATAGCCCTGCTTCGCGCTCGCCATCGCCTTCACGACGTTGCCGTGGAACGACGGATGCAGGTCGCCGAAGAAGCTCGTCGCGCGGCCATCGGCGCGAATCCCGGTGAGCACCGCGGGCTTGTCCGGCTTGGCGAGTCCCTTGACCGGATGCACTGCACGGCCCTCCTCGTCCAGCAGCCGGAAG
This sequence comes from uncultured beta proteobacterium, assembly GCA_963751405.1. Lineage (GTDB taxonomy): Bacteria > Pseudomonadota > Gammaproteobacteria > Burkholderiales > Casimicrobiaceae > CAIWHR01. The sequence goes on from CAVVUJ010000031.1 coordinate 9,973, forward strand.
TACTTGCCGTCGAGATGGAAATGCGCCGCGTCCTCGCGCGCAAGCACGGTGTTGGGCTGCGTGCCCGCGGCGACCAGGATCGAACGCGCCGGCAGCGACGTCGTGCCGTACTGGTGCCAGACGCCGTCGCCGTCGTTGTGATGCTGCGACACGCGCAGGGCGCACGCGTGGCCGTGGGCATCGACCTCGACTGCAAGCGGGGTGAGTCCCTCCGCGAACCGGATGCCCTCCTCCAGCGCCTTCTCGACTTCCTCGTGGTTCAACGTGTACGACGGGCTGTCGATGAGTCGCCGGCGATAGGCGATCGTCGCGCCGCCCCATCCCTGCAGCAGCTCGACGATCCGGGCTGCGCGGCCCTCCTGCGCGGCGGCAGCGCGCTCGTCGCGGATCGCGCGCGCATGCGCGAGGAATTCCTCGGCGATCGAGCGCTCAACGGCGCTCCATCCGGATTCGACCGCGTCGCGCCCCTTTTCCGCCGCGAGGGCTTCGTAGCGCGACAGGAACTTCTCCACCTGTACCGGGTAGTACGCGAGCGCTTCGGTTGCCGTGTCGATCGCGGTCAGCCCGCCACCGACGACGACCACGGGCAGCCGCAGCTGCATGTTGGCGACCGAATTCGCCTTCGCCGCGCCGGTCAGTTGCAGCGCCATCAGGAAGTCGGACGCCGTGCGCACGCCCGTGGCGAGGCCATTCGGCAATTCGAGCACCGTCGGCTTGCCGGCACCGGCGGCGACCGCGACGTGATCGAAGCCGTACGCGAACGCCCCCTCGACGTCGAGCGTGCCGCCGAAACGCACGCCGCCGAAGAGCGCGAACCGGTCGCGGCGCTCGAGCAGCAGCCGGATCACCTTCAGGAAATTCTTGTCCCAGCGCACGGTGATGCCGTATTCGGCGACGCCGCCGAAGCCTGCCATCACGCGATCGTCGAGCGGCTCGGTAAGCGTCGACGCGTCGAAGACCGGCGCGAAGGGCACGCGCTCGCCGGTGGCCGCAACGCCCGCCAGCGCAGGCGGCAGCGGCTCGATCTTGAGGCCGTCGATGCCGACCACCGTATGGCCGTCGTTCAGCAGGTGGTGCGCCAGCGTGAAGCCGGCCGGCCCCATGCCGACGACGAGCGCGCGCTTGGCCGTCGCGGCGCGCGGCGTCGGCCGGCGCAGGTCCAGCGGATTCCAGCGCGTGAGCAGCGAATAGATCTCGAAACCCCAGGGCAGCGCGAGCACGTCCTTCAGGATCCGCGTTTCCGCCTGCGGAATGTCGACGGGGTCGGTCTTCTGGTAGATGCACGACTTCATGCAGTCGTTGCAGATCCGGTGGCCGGTGCCGGCGACGAGCGGATTGTCGACGCAGATGATCGCCAGCGCCGCGAGCGGCCAGCCGTCGGCGCGCAGCTTGTGGAACTCGGAGATCTTCTCCTCGAGCGGGCAGCCGGCGAGCGTCACGCCGAACGGACTCTTCCTGAACGGATTGTCGGGCGGGGGCGCGCCGGCGGCCTTCTTCTCGAAGAGGCCGCGCGCGCAGGAGTCCTTGCCCTGCTCGTGACACCAGATGCAGTAGTGCGAATGATCGAGCGCGGCCGCGAGATCCATGCCGGGATCGGTCAGCGCAAATCCCTCGCGCCGCCGCACGTGGTCGCCTTCGAGCTTCCATGCGCTCGCGTCGCTCACGTGGGTCAGTTCGACCGGAACGAGCTTCATGTAGTCGAGCTTGCGCGGCGCGCGGAACAGCACGCCGCCTCTGTGCGCGGCGCGGCCCTCGGGTGTGTGCGAAGCCCATGCGGCATAGCGCAATGCGACGTCGAGCGCCGCGGCGTGCGCGGCGTCGTCCTGCTGCCAGCGGGTCACCGCGTTGGCGAAGCCAAGTTCGGTGAAGGGTGCGCCGAGCGCGCTCTCCAGCTCCCGCCGCAGCGCAGGCCCGTCGAACGTCGCCGCCACATCCGCCCGATGCGTGTTCATGGCCTTGCGCTGGACAAAGAGGCGCTTCACCGCATAGAGCGGCGCGAGCTCGTGGTGCTTCCCCTCCAGCGTGCGAACGTCGCCCGCAATGCCGAACAGCCCGGCGAGGAAATCCTCCAGATGCGGCCCGAGCGCGATCAGCAGCTCCGACTCGCCCTTGCGCTCCAGCGCCTCGGGCTTGGCGCGTGCTGCCGTCAGGCGTGCCGCCAGCGCCGCGTCCGCCGTCTGCAGATGCGCGACGAACAGCGCGTCTATGCGCTCTGCGCCTGCCGCCGAATACAGGTCGGCGAAGGCCAGCCCGTGCGGGAGCTTCAGCGTCGGCGAGGGATCGGGCGGCATGGAATCGAGGACGGCTTGCGGGTGCAATCCGCTGCCGTTGCCGGGGCAGCCAGGAGATTGCGCGGGGAAAGCGCGTAATTTTACCGTTTACCGCCGGCCGGCGTCCGCTCCCGATGCCATCTTTCGAAAGCGGTAACCATCCCCATCTTGCGGTCAACCGTCGAGACAATCCGTCCGTTGATGGCGGCGCCGTAGGACAATGATGTCTTCGGACGCCCTCTGGAGAGGCCATGAACCCGATTCGCCGTCTTGCCCGAGTTGCCGCGCTGGGCACGCTCGCCGCCGTTGCCGCCTTGCCGCTGCCGAGTGCGGCGCAGCCGATCCGGCTCGGCGAGCTCAACAGCTACAAGGTGTTCCCGGCGTTCCTGGAGCCCTACAAGAAGGGCATGGAGCTGGCGCTGGCCGAGATCAATGCGTCCGGGGGCGTGCTCGGCCGGCCGCTCGAGATCGTGTCGCGCGACGACAACGGCAACCCCGGCGATGCGGTGCGCGTGGCCGAGGAGCTCCTCACGCGCGAAAAGGCCGTCATGCTGATGGGGACATTCGCGTCCAACGTCGGGCTTGCCGTGGCCGACCTCGCGAAGCAGCGCAAGGTGCTGTTCCTCGCCGCGGAGCCGCTCACCGACAAGATCGTCTGGGAAAACGGCAACCGGTACACGTTCCGGCTGCGCGCCTCGACCTACATGCAGACGGCGATGCTGGCGCCGGAAGCGGCGAAGCTCGGGAAAAAGCGCTGGGCGATCGTCTACCCCAACTACGAGTACGGGCAGTCGGCCACCGCCGCGTTCAAGCAGCAGATGATCGCGCGGCAGGCCGGCGGCATCGAGTTCGTCGAGCAGGCGGTGCCCCTCGGCAAGATCGACGCGGGGCCGGTCGTGCAGGCGATGCTCGACGCCAAGCCCGACGCGATCTTCTCGTCGCTGTTCGGCGCCGACCTCGCGCGCTTCGTGCGCGAAGGCGAGCTGCGCGGCCTCTTCAAGGGGCGCCCGGTGTTCAACCTGCTGGGCGGCGAGCCCGAGTACCTCGACCCGCTGAAGGACGAAGCGCCGGTCGGCTGGTGGGTGACGGGTTACCCGTGGTACGCGATCGACACGCCGGAGCACAAGCGCTTCCGCGACGCCTACCAGGCGAAATTCAACGACTATCCGCGCCTGGGCTCCGTCGTCGGCTACAGCGCCGTCAAGGCGGCAGCCGCGGCGATCCGCAAGGCCGGCTCGACCGACACCGAGAAGCTCATCGCGGCGATGAGCGGCCTCGCCTTCGATTCGCCGTTCGGCAAGGTCAGCTTCCGCGCGCTCGACCATCAATCGACGATGGGCGCCTACGTCGGTCGCACGGCGGTCAAGGACGGCAAGGGCGTGATGGTCGACTGGCGCTACGCCGACGGCAGCGGCTTCCTTCCCTCCGACGACACCGTCAAGCGGCTGCGGCCGCAGGATTGACCGCAACGCAGTTCGCTTGAGCCTCCGTCGTCGTTCCCGCGACGAGGAGCACGGCCTGATCGGGGTCAGAAACCCAGCACCGATTGCGCGACCGGCGCGAAGCTCCGGCGATGCGCCGGGCACGGTCCGTGGCGCGCGAGCGCCGCGAGGTGCTCGGGCGTGCCGTAGCCGCGATTGTGCGCAAAACCGTACGCCGGAAACCGGCCGTCGAGCTCGTCCAGCATCGCATCACGCGCGGTCTTGGCGAGGATCGACGCCGCCGATATCACCGCAACATCGCGGTCGCCCTTGACGATCGCGCGCATCGCGCACGCAAGCTCCGGACAGCGGTTGCCGTCGATCCAGGCTTCCCCCGGCGCGATGGCGAGCCCCTCGAACGCGCGCCGCATCGCGAGCATCGTCGCCTGCAGGATGTTGAGCGCGTCGATTTCGGCAACGTTGGCTTCGCCCACCGACCACGCCAGCGCGCTGGCCCGGATTTCGATGGCGAGGCGATCGCGCTGCCGCGCGGACAGCAGCTTCGAGTCGCGCAGGCCCGCAACCGGCCGCGAAGGATCGAGAATCACTGCCGCCGCGACGACCGGCCCGGCGAGCGGTCCACGCCCTGCTTCGTCGATTCCGGCAACCAGCGTCGCCCCGCGCACGGTCAGCACGCGACGCCTGCCGCGCGCAATTCGGTGGCGACCGCATCCGCGGCCAGGCCTCCCGTGTCGGCCGCAAGCGACGCGGCGAATCCCGCGAACAGGGCTTCGAGGCGCCGCCGCGTCACCGTGTCGTCGAAAAGGTTGAGCGCCGCCTGCGCGAGATTCTCGACCGTTGCGTTCTCCTGTATGAGCTCGGGCACGACGAACTTGCCCGCGAGGATGTTCGGCAGGCCGACCCAGGGGAGCAGGATCCGGCTGCGGACGATGCGCGCCGTCAGCGGGTGCACCCGGTAGAAGATCACGTGCGGGCAACGCGCGAGCGCCGCCTCGAGCGTGGCGGTGCCGGAGGCCACCACGGCGACGTCGGCGGCACGCAACGCGTCGGTCGCGTGACCGTAGAGCAGCGTCAGCGGCAATTTCTCGAGCCCGAGCCGGTAGATGGCGGACTCGAAGCGGTCGCGCGTCGGGCGCGTCGCCAGCGGCACGAGAAAGCGCGCATCCGGGCGGGCGGCATGCAGCATGGCGGCGGTGCGGAGCACGAGGTCGCCGTGCATGTCGAGCTCCGACGCGCGGCTGCCGGGCAGCAGCGCGAAAACGGGCTGCGCGGTCCCGAGCTTCAGCTGCTCGCGCGCAAGGCGCCGCGAACCCAGCACCGCCGCCTGGGCCGCGAGCGGATGACCGACGAAGGTGACCGGGACTCCGGCCGCCTCGTAGATGGGCGGCTCGAACGGAAACAGTGCCAGCATCCGATGGACCGAGCGCCCGATCCGGTGCACGCGCTCGCGGCGCCAGGCCCAGACGGACGGGCTGACGAAATGCAGCGTGCGCACGCCGGCGCGCTTCAGCCGCGCCTCGAGACCGAGGTTGAAATCCGGAGCGTCGACGCCGACGAACACGGGGACACGTTCGGCGACCAGGCGCCGAAACAGCGCCCGCCGCAGGGCGAACAGCTGCGGCAGCCGCGACAGCACCTCGGCGAATCCCCGCACGGCCAGGGTTTCGAGCGGAAACCACGCCTCGCACCCGGCCGCCTCCATGCGCGGTCCCGCGACGCCGACGAACCGTGCCTGCGGCATGCGCGCGCGCACCGCATGGATCAACGTGGCCGCGAGCGCGTCGCCCGACGCCTCGCCGGCGACGATGCCGATCGTCACGCGGCCGGAACGCGAGACTGCGTCGTCCATGCTGGGCGGTGAATCTCAGTGCCCGCCCGGCCGCCCGAAGGGCACTGACTGCCCCCGCGGGGGGCAGCGAACGCAGTGAGCGTGGGGGCCGTCCATCTCAGCGGATGATGCCGCGGCCGGGCACCGCGAGGAAATCGACCAGTGCGGCCAATGCCGGCACCGCCTCGGAGGCCGTGACCAGCGTGGCCCGGGCATCGTCGACATCGCGCCCTTCCCGGTACAGCGTCTTGTAGGCGCGGCGGACCGCGAGGATCTCCTCGGCCGTGAAGCCGCGCCGGCGCAGGCCCTCGGTATTGATGCCGCGGGGCGTGGCCGGATAGCCGGAAGCGGTGACGAACGGCGGCACGTCCTGCAGGACGATCGCGCCGGCGGCGATCATCGAGTGCGCGCCGACCCGGCAGAACTGGTGGACTCCCGAGTACGCCCCCATCACGACCCAGTCGCCGATGTGGACGTGGCCCGCGAGCTGCGCATTGTTCGAAAACACCGTCCAGTTGCCGACGACGCAGTCGTGCGCGACGTGGGTGTAGGCGAGGAAGAGATTGCCGTTGCCGATCAGCGTGTCGCCGCGGTCCTGGACGGTGCCGGCGTTGACGGTCATGAACTCCCGGAAGACATTGTCGTCGCCGATGGTCGTCGTGGTCGGCTCGCCGGCGTACTTGCGGTCCTGCGGGATGTCGCCGATGGACGTGAACTGGAACAGGTGGTTGCGCGCGCCGAGGCGCGTGCGCCCGGTGAGCACGACGTGCGGCCCGATCACCGTGCCCGCACCGACCTTCACCTGCGGCCCGATGATCGAATAGGCGCCTACTTCGACGTCGGTGGCGAGCTCGGCCTTCGGGTCGACCAGCGCTGTCGCGTGGATCCGCGGCATCGGGTCAGTCGCCCCCGGTGCTGGCGTCGGCGCCCGGAATGCGCATCGCGGCCATCAGGTTGGCCTCGGCGACGATTTCGCCGTCGACCTTCGCCCGCACCGCGAACTTGCCGATTCCGCGCACCATTCGCTGCACCTCGGACTCCAGCACCAGCTGGTCGCCCGGCCGAACCTGGCGCCGGAAGCGCGCACCGTCGATGCCGGCAAAGAGGATGAGCGTTCCGTCACCGGGCGTGCGGCGCGACATCTTCCACGCCAGGATCGACGCGAGCTGCGCCAGCGCCTCGATCACGAGCACGGCGGGCATCACGGGATAGTCCGGGAAATGCCCGACGAAGAAGGGCTCGTTCATCGTCACGTTCTTGATGCCGCGGATCGATTTGTCGGTCTCGAGCGACGTTACGCGGTCGACCAGCAGGAACGGATACCGGTGCGGCAGGTACCGCATGATCTCCCCGATGTCCATGCTGCCGTCGTTCATTGCATTCATGGCTCCCCCTTCGTCTCGTCGGGCGCGTCTTCCGCTGTCCCGTCCCCGCCTCCCTCTAGGCGGCGCACGCGCTGCGCCAGTTCCGGGAGCCGCTGCACGATGAACTGGCGGCGCCGCCATTGGTCATGGGGAAGCGCGAGAAAGACGGCACTCGCGTAGGTCCCGGGCACCGAGATCGAGCTGTGAACATTCGCGGTGGCCGCGATGTTGACGTTGTCGCAGATCTCGATGTGCCCGTTGAGGTTCGCCCGCGCGCCGATCTTGCAGTTCCTGCCGATCCGCGTGCTGCCGGCAACGCCGACGCAGCCGGCCATGGCCGTATGCGCACCGATGTGGCAGTTGTGGCCCACCTGGATCAGGTTGTCGAGCTTGACGTCGTCCTCGATCACCGTGTCGTCGATCGCACCGCGGTCGATGCTCGTGTTGGCGCCGATCTCCACGTCGGCGCCGAGCACGACGCGGCCGAGTTGCGGGATCTTGACCCAGCGCCCGTTATCTTCGGCCATGCCGAAGCCGTCCGCGCCGATCACCGCCCCTGAATGCAGGATGCTGCGCGGGCCCACGACGCAGCGCTCGTAGATCGTCACGTTGGCGTGCAGGGTGACGTCGTCACCGATCGATGCTCCGGCACCCACGACGGTGCCGGCGCCGACGCGCGCGCGCTCGCCGATGACTGCCATGGCGCCGATGACCGCATGGGGACCGATGGCCGCGCTCGGCGCAACCTTGGCGCCGGGCTCGATGACCGCGGACGGATGCACTCCGGCAACGACGGCAGGGGTTGGGTGGAGGATGGCCGCCACCTTCGCATAGCTCGCATACGGGTTGCGATCCAGGAGCTTCGGCAGCGTCGTCGCTCCCGCCATCGCCGGCGTGACGATCACGGCGGACGCGCGGGTCGCCGCCAGCTGTGCGCGGTACCTGCGGTTGGCGAGAAACACGATGGCGCCGTGTCCGGCGGACTCGAGCGTGGCCACGTGCGAGACCTGCACCGCCCCATCGCCGTCGAGCGTGGCCCCGACGCGCAAGGCGAGTTCGGCGAGAGTGATCGGCACGGACCGGACGATGTCGATGAATGCCGGCGGCGGCGCGCCCGCGTGGCGGTCGGTCGCCGCTACTTGTCGGCGAGCGCCTTCACCACCTTTTCGGTGATGTCGATCTTCTGGCTGGCGAAGACCACGGGGTCCTGCAGGATCAGGTCGAATTTTTCGGCCTCGGCGATCTGCTGGATGACCTTGTTGGCGCGCTCCTGGACGCTCGCCAGTTCATCGTTGCGCCGCAGATTGAGGTCTTCCCGAAACTCGCGCTGGGACCGTTGCAGATCGCGCGACAGATTGGCCAGATCCCGTTCCTTGTTGCGACGCTCGGCCTCGGACATCGTGACGCCGTCCTTCTCGAGCGACGCCTGCAGGTCGCGCACCTGCTTGCTCAGCTTCTGGATGTCCGCGTCGCGGGCGGCGAACTCCTTCTCGAGCTTCTGCTGCGCGCGCTTGGCCGGCGCGGCCTCGCGAAACAGGCGTTCGGTGTTGACGAACCCGATCTTGTAGTCGGCGGCGGTCGCGGCGCCCGCGCCGAGCCAGAGCAGGAAGGCTCCGCCGAGGACGGCGCGGCCAATGCGAATGGTGCTGCGCTTCAATGGGTTCTCCTGCACAAACGGTCTCAGAAAACGGAGCCGACCTGAAACTGGAAGTTCTGGATCAGGTCGCCGCGCCGTTGCTGGAAGGGAATGCCGTAGCTGAACTTCAACGGTCCCACCGGCGAGTTCCACGCGAGCCCCACACCGTAGGAAAACCGGAACTTCTCGGCCTCCTTTTCCAGCGAATCGACGATGTACCCGGCTCCGGGAACGCCGGAAATCTGCCCGGCGTCCACGAATATGCTTCCACGCACCGACTTGTCCCCCTTGATGATCGGATAGAACAATTCAGCGTTGCCCACGATCTTGCGCTGCCCTCCCAGCGTATTCCCGTAGATATCGCGTGGACCGAGGGACGCCGTTTCGTAGCCGCGCACCGAGCCCACGCCGCCGGCATAGAACACCTTGTAGAACGGCAGCGACTTGCCGCCGTATCCGGCAGCGTAGCCGACGTCGCCGCGCAGCATCAGCACGAAATCGCCGTAAACCGGCGCGAACCACTGCGCCAGGTAATTCGCCTTGTAATAGGAAAGGTCCGCAATGGGCAACCCCACCTCCACCCCGGCCACCTGCAGCATCCCGCGAGTAGGATAGAGGATGTCGTCGCGCGTGTCACGCGCCCAGCCGAGGCTGACAATGAAGCTGTTGGGGCTGTTGCCGAATTCCTCGACGTACCGGATGTAGGAAGGTGGACTGTTATAGAAAAGCGTCAGATCCGTGTGCTCGAAGCGGAAGCCGAGGTTGACGGTGTCGGTCTCCGAGATCGGGACGCCGAAACTGACGGCACCGCCCCACGTGGATGATTGGTAAGGCGCGACCGACAAGTTGTTCGACGGGTCCACGTTCCGCTGGTAGACCTCCAGGGTGCGCGAAACGCCGTCGACTGTCCAGTAGGGCTCGACGAACGTCACCGCGATGGTCCTGTTCACGGAACTGGTGTTGATCCCCGCCGTCAGCGCATTGCCGCTGCCGAAGATGTTCTGCTGCGACACTGACGCATTGAACACCAGCTTGTCGGCGCTGGAGTAGCCGATACCCGCGAGCAGATTGCCGGTGGCCCTCTCGACGACCGTCACCTCGACGTCCGCCTGATCCGTCGTGCCGGCGACGGGGGGCGTCTCGATGTTGACATCGTCGAAGTAGCCGAGCCGCCTGATGCGCACCTTGGAGCGCTCGATCCGCGCGCCGTCGTACCACGCGCTCTCCAGCTGGCGCATCTCGCGCCGGATCACCTCGTCGCGCGTGCGCACGTTGCCGCTGATGTTGACCTTGCGGATGTAGACGCGCCGCCCCGGATCGAGATAGATCGTGAAGGCCGCCTGCCGCTTCTCGCGATCGATTTCGGGGACCGCATTGACGTTGGCAAAGGCATAGCCTTCCGCGCCCAGCCGGTCGCTGATCGCCTTCACGCTGCCCTGCAGGCGCTCGCGCGAGAACACGTCGCCCACCCGCATCTGCACGAGCTGGGTGAGCTCGGACGCCGGAACCAGCAGTTCGCCGCCGAGGCGGATTTCGGACACGGTGTAGCGCGGGCCCTCGGTGATGTTGACCGTGATGTAGATGTCTTCCTTGTCCGGCGTGATCGAGACCTGCGTCGAGTCGACGTTGAATTCGAGATAGCCCCGGTTCTGGTAAAAGCTCTTCAGCGTCTCGAGGTCGGCCGACAGCTTCTGCTTCGAGTACTGGTCGTTCTTCGTGTACCACGTCATCCAGCCCGGCGTGGTGAGCGTCATCAGGCCGAGGAGCTCGCTCTCGCTGTACGCGCTCTCGCCGACGATGTTGATCCGCGCGATCTTCGCGGCGTCGCCTTCCTCGATGGCGATGTTGATGGCGACGCGGTTGCGCTCCTGCGGAGTGACGGTCACCGTGACCTTCGCGGCGTAGCGGCCGCGCGTCAGGTACTGGCGCTTCATCTCCTGCTCGGCGCGATCGAGGGCCGAACGGTCGAAAATGCGCGCCTCGGCGAGCCCGATTTCCTTCAGCGCCTTCTTCAGCGTGTCGGTGTCGAATTCCTTGTTGCCGGTGATTTCGACCTTGCTGATCGTGGGCCGCTCCTGGACGATGACGAGGAGCACGCCGTCCTGCACTTCGAGCCGGACGTCGCGAAAGAAGCCGGTCGCGAATAACGCCTTGACCGCGGCCGCAACCTTTTCGTCGTCGATGGTCTCGCCCACCTTGATCGGCAGGTACGAAAAGACGGTGCCGGCCTCGGTTCGCTGCACGCCCTCGACACGGATGTCCTTGACCACGAAGGGCGTGAAGGCCAGCGCCAGATTCGCGCACACCGCGAGCGCGAGTGCGAGCAGCGCGGCGCCGGCACGGCGTGCCGACTCCGCCAACGTTGCGCTAGAACAGTCGGGAGAGGTCATTGAAAAGCGCCAGCGCCATCAACACCGCCAGCATGGCCATGCCGATGCGTTGACCGACCTCGAAGGCACGGTCGGAGACGGGACTACCCTTGATGATCTCCGCGAAATAATACAGCAAATGCCCACCGTCCAACAGCGGCACCGGCAGGAGATTCAGCACGCCGAGGCTGATGCTGATCAATGCGAGATAGCCGACGAAAACCAGCGTTCCCGCCTGCGCCGACTGGCCGGCGAAATCGGCCATGGTGATCGGGCCGCTGATGTTCTTGAGGGAAGCGTCGCCGACGAGAATGCGCCCGAGCATGCGCACGGTGAACGTGGCGAGCTCCCAGGTCTTGCGCGCGCCCTGGACCAGCGCTTCGACCACGCCGTAGCGAACCGTGACCGCAAGGCGGTCGGCCACCACCGGATCGACCTTGAGGCGGATGCCGGCGATCCCGACCTTGTGCCCCGCCTGCTCCGCGACTTCGGTGACGAGGGTCACGTCGCGCGGCGAGCCCTCGCGGCCGATCCGGAAGGTCACCGCCGCGCCCGGTTTCGCGTTGGTGCGCGCGGCGACCTCGGCCGGCGAGCGGACCGGCTCGCCGTCGATGGCGAGGATGAGATCCCCCTTGCGCAGCCCCGCGCGCGCCGCGGGCTTGTCGGGAAGCACTTCGTCGATGAGCGGTGCGCCGAGGTCGGTGCGAAACCCCAGCGCGGGCATGAAATTGCCCTCCCAGTCGGCTCCCGCGAGCGAGGTCAGCGCCACGATGCGCTGCAGCCGCGCTCCGTCGGGCCGCTCGACGTCGATCGTGATGTCGCGCGCGCCGGATGCCCGCAGCAGGCGCCAGCGCAGGTCCTGCCAGCTGCGGACCGACGCGCCGTCGGCGGCGACGACGAGATCGCCATCGCGAATGCCCGCCGCCGCCGCAGGCGTGTTCGGCGGCGGCGAGGCGAGCAGCGCGCGTTGCGCGGGAATGCCCGCCATGTACGTGCCGGCAAAGAGCAGCACGGCCAGCAGCAGGTTCGCGATGGGACCGGCGGCGACGATGGCTATTCTTTTCCAGACGCTTTGCCGGTTGAACGCGCGCGCGAGGTCGGTCGCGGGAACCGTGCCTTCCCGCTCGTCCACCATCTTCACGTAGCCGCCGAGCGGGACCGCCGACAGGGCCCATTCCGTGCGATCGGGGCCGAATCGGCGCGACCACACGACGCGCCCGAAGCCAACCGAAAACCGCAGCACCTTGACCCGGCACCAGCGCGCCACCCAGTAATGCCCGAGCTCGTGGAACACGACGAGCACGCCCAGCACCACCAGGAACGCGAGCACCTTGGTCACGGCATCCATCAGGCAGCCTCGGGCAGCTTGAGCCACGCCCGCGCGACGGCGCGCGCTTCGCTGTCGGCAGCCAGCGCGTCTTCGAGCGCGTGCACCGGCCGTGCCGGAAGGCGCGCCAGCGCTTCGGCGCAGGCGGGCGCGATGTCGGTGTAGCGTATGCGCGCGGCGAGGAAGGCGGCGACCGCGACTTCGTTCGCGGCATTGAGGACCGCCGGCGCGGTTCCGCCAGTGCGCAGCGCATCCGCAGCGAGTCCGACGCAGGGAAAACGCTCGTGGTCGGGGGACTCGAACGTGAGCGCACCCTGCCGGACCAGCTCGAGCGCCGGCACTCCGGCATCCACCCGATCGGGATACGCGAGCGCCTGGGCGATCGGCGTGCGCATGTCCGGATGGCCAAGCTGGGCGAGCATCGATCCGTCAACGTACTCGACCAGCGAATGGATGACACTTTGCGGATGCACGACGATCTCGATTTGCTCCGGCGTCAGGCCGAACAGCCAATGCGCTTCGATCATTTCGAGACCCTTGTTCATCATGGTGGCGGAGTCTACGCTGATCTTGCGCCCCATCACCCAATTCGGATGGGCACAGGCTTCGGCCACGGTCACGCCACCGAGTTCCGCGACGGGCCGCGTCCGGAACGGCCCGCCCGACGCGGTGAGGAGAATCCTGCGCACGCCGGATTGCCCCGGGTTTCGCGCATAGCCCTGCGGCAGGCACTGGAAGATCGCGTTGTGCTCGCTGTCGATGGGAAGCAGCGTCGCGCCGCCCCGCTCCGCCGCCGCCATGAACACGGCGCCACCGATGACGAGCGCTTCCTTGTTGGCGAGCAGGATGCGCTTGCCGGCGCTGGCAGCGGCCAGCGTCGGCCGCAGGCCCGCCGCCCCGACGATCGCCGCCACGACGGTATCCGCGCCGCTCAGTGCCGCAGCTTCGACGATGCCCGCCTCCCCGCCGAGTACCCGCGTCGGCAATCCGGCACCCGCCAGCGCGCGCTCGAGGCGGCGCGCCGCCTCCGGATCGGACAGCGCGGCGACATCGGGCCGGTGGCGCAGGCAGAGCTGCGCGAGCTTCTCCCATTGGCCGTTGGCGGTGAGCGCCGCAACGCCGAATCGTTCGGGATGGCGGGCGATCACATCGAGCGTCGAGTCGCCGATCGAGCCGGTGGCGCCCAGCAGGCTGATCCGGTGGCGCGTCATCGCAGGTACGCCAGCGCCAGCAATGCCGCCGCCGGCATCGCCGCCAGCAGGGCGTCGATGCGATCCAGAATGCCCCCGTGTCCCGGCAGCAGGCGTCCGCTGTCCTTCACGCCGGCCTGCCGCTTCAGCAACGACTCGCAGAGATCCCCCACGACGGACAGCGCCGCGAGCGCGAGCGCCAGCCCGATCCAGACGATGACGGCGATCGGCGACACGGTCCCCGGGAAACCACCCTCGGCTGCCAGCGGGATGAGCGCGAGCGCGTAGATCGCGACGGCCGCGAGGCCGCCATAGACGCCTTCCCAGGTCTTGCCTGGGCTCACTTCCGGGGCGAGCTTGCGCCGGCCGAACGCGCGACCCGCGAAATACGCGGCCGTATCGGCGATCCAGACAATGGCCATCGCCGCCAGCACGAGCCAAGGCGAATGGGCCTGCATCTGGACGATCGCCACCCACGCCCCGATCAGGACGATCCAGCCCGCGACCGCCAACAGCAGCGGCGAAGTCGGGCGCCAGCGGATGGCGAGCCAGGGCACGGCGACCAGGAGCCAGAAGAGCGTCGCCAGGCCGCATACCGCAAGCACGATGCCCTTCGGCCAGCCGACGGCAAAGCCGCAAAGCGGCGACACCAGCAGATTGACGCCGATCAGCAATGTGCCGGCGACGAACATCCACCAGGTGTGCCTGCGGTAGCCGGCGAGATCGGCCCACTCCGCCGCGGCGAGCACGATCACGGCCAGCGTGACGGCGCCCCAGCCCCACGGCGGCAGCAGGAACAGCGCCGCGAGCACGAGCGGCACGAGCACAACCGCGGTCAGGATGCGCGTGGCGAGCATCGCGGGGGCGCGACGTGAGTGTGGCGGTCGTTCATCCTACCCTTCGAGGGCCGCCTGCACCTGTTCGCTGGTCCGGCCGAACCGTCGTTCGCGCTGCCGGTACCATTCGATCGCACTGTTGAGCGCGACCGCGTCGAAATCGGGCCACAGCATGTCGGTGAAATAGAGCTCGGTGTAGGCGAGCTGCCACAACAGGAAGTTGGAGATGCGCTGCTCGCCGCCGGTGCGCACGAAGAGGTCCGGCTCGGGCGCATAGGCCATGGCCAGGAACGGCTCGAGCGCCTCCGGACGCAACTCCGCATCCTGGCGCGTCGCGTCGGGGTGGAGCGCGAAGTATCGACGGGCCGCCTGCGCGATGTCCCACCGCCCGCCGTAATTCGCCGCGACGGTCAACGTGAGCCGCGTGTTGGCGGCGGTCTGCGCCTCGCCGGCGGCCACGAGCTCGCGAATGCGCCGATCGAACACCGACGTATCGCCCACCACTTTGAACCGGATCCCGTTCGCGTGGAGCTTCGCGACCTCCTGCTCCAGCGCGCGCATGAAGAGCTCCATCAGGATCGAGACTTCGTCGGGCGGGCGTCGCCAGTTTTCGCTGGAGAACGCGAACAGCGTGAGGAACTCGATGTCGAGCTCGATGCAGGCGAGGATGATGGCGCGCACCGCCTCGACACCCCGCCGGTGGCCGGCGACCCGCGGCAGCATCCGCTGCTTCGCCCAGCGACCATTGCCGTCCATGATGATCGCCACGTGGCGTGGAACGGCGGCCGCCGCGGGAATGTCGCGCGTGGAGCTCGGAAACATGGCGGGTGGGCGGCGGGCGGAGAGACGTTCGGGTCGGTGACGGCGGGGCAAAGTCGCTCAAACCGCCATCAGGTCGACTTCCTTGGCCGCGAGCACCTTGTCGATCTCCGCGATGTAACGATCGGTGAGCTTCTGGACGTCGACCTGGGCGTGACGTTCGTCGTCCTCGGCCACCGCATGGTCCTTGAGCAGCTTCTTGAGGTGGTCGTTCGCATCGCGGCGGATGTTGCGCACCGCGATGCGGGCGTCCTCGGCTTCGTGCCGCACGACCTTGATCAGCTCCTTGCGGCGCTCCTCGGTCAGCGCCGGCATCGGCACGCGAATGATATCGCCGGAGGTCGCCGGATTCAGGCCGAGGTCGGAGTCGCGGATCGCCTTCTCGATGACGGGGATCATCTTCTTCTCCCACGGCTGCACCGTGATCGTGCGGGCGTCGGCGAGCGTGATGTTCGCGCACTGGGCGATCGGCATCGGCGTGCCGTAGTAGTCGACATGGAGGTGATCGAGCAGCCCGGTGTGCGCGCGGCCGGTGCGCACCTTGCCGAGGTCATGCTTCAGCGCCTCGACCGATTTCTGCATCTTCTGCTCGGCGGATTTCTTGATTTCAGCGATGATCATGGTTCCCCCGTCGTCGGATGTGGCGGCGAGCGCGGCAGGGCGCGTGCGGCCCGCGCAACCCGGACCGTGGCCATGCCGGACTCGGTCTAGCAATGCACGAGCGTTCCTTCCGCACTTCCCAGCACGACGCGCTTCAGCGCGCCGGGAACGAAGATCGAGAACACCTTGAGCAGCATGTTCTGGTCCCGGCACAGAGCGAGCGCGGTCGCGTCCATCACCTTCAGGTTCCTGACGATCGCTTCGTCGAAGGTGAGCTCGGCATAACGCGTCGCCGTCGGGTCCTTCTTGGGGTCGGCGGTATAGACGCCGTCGACCTTGGTGGCCTTCAGCACGATGTCCACGCCCATCTCCCGTCCGCGCAGCGCGGCGGCGGTGTCCGTCGTGAAAAAGGGATTCCCGGTGCCGGCGCCGAAGATGACGACCTTGCGCTCCTCGAGATGGCGCAGCGCGCGGCCGCGGATGTAGGGCTCCGCCACCTGGTCGATGCGCAGCGCGGACTGCACGCGCGACTCCACGCCGGCGCGCCGCAGCGCGTCCTGCAGCGCCAGCGCGTTCATCAGCGTCGCCAGCATGCCCATGTAGTCGGCCGTGGCCCGGTCCATCCCCGCAGCGCCCGGGGCGACACCGCGAAAGATGTTGCCGCCGCCGATCACGATGGCGACTTCGACGCCGAGCCGCGTGATCTCGGCAACCTCGGCGACGATGCGATCGATCACCTCGCGGTTGATCCCGTAGGAATCGTCCCCCATCAGGGCCTCGCCCGACAGCTTGAGCAGGATGCGCCGATACGCGGGCTCGGGTGCGGTCGCAGCAAGCGCGGCAACGGGAACGGCGGCTGGCTTGGCGTTCATGGCGGCGAACTCCGTTCGGGTCGGGGCGGCAATGGCGGGGTCGGCTCGTTTACGCCTTGGTCATCGCCGCCACTTCGGCCGCGAAATCGTCCTTCTTCTTCTCGATGCCTTCGCCCACGACAAAGAGGGCGAAGTCGTTGACGGTTGCACCCTGCGCCTTGACGAGCTGCCCGACCGTCTCCTTGCCGTCGCCCTTGACGAACGGCTGCGCCAGCAGCGTGACTTCGGCGAGAAATTTCCCGACGGCACCCTCCACCATCTTTTCGATGATGTTCGCGGGCTTGCCCGAGTCGGCGGCGCGCGCAACGGCAATCGCCCGCTCCTTCGCCACGACATCGGCGGGCACCTGCTCCTGGCTCACGGCCATCGGCTTGCTCGCCGCCACGTGCATCGCCAGATCCTTGCCCAGCGTGTCCTGGCCGCCGGTGAGATCCACCAGCACGCCGATCCGGTTGCCGTGCACGTACGATGCGAGGCGACCCGCAGCGCTCTTCCGCGTGAACCGGCGAATCGACATGTTCTCGCCGATTTTCTGCACCAGCACCGCGCGGCGGGCCTCGATGGTCTCCCCCGACGCGAGCGGCTTCGCGCCCAGAGCGGACAGATCGGGCGGATTCTCCCGCGCGACGATCTGCGCGACCTCGGCGGCGAACGCGCGGAAGTCGTCGTTCTTGGCGACGAAGTCGGTCTCGCAGTTCACTTCGACCATCGCCGCAGTCTTCGCGTCGGGCGCGACGTACAGTCCGATCACGCCTTCGGCCGCGATGCGGCCGGCAGCCTTCGACGCCTTCGCTCCGCTCCGGATTCGCAGCAGCTCCTCGGCCTTCGCGAGATCCCCCGCGGCCTCCGTCAGCGCCTTCTTGCACTCCATCATGCCCAGCCCCGTGCGCTGGCGCAGGTCCATCACCATGCTTGCGGCAATTTCCGCCATGTCATCGCTCCAATGCTTTACCGGTCGTGCCCGTCGGGATCCGCGCCCGCAGGCGGGCGGGGATCGCTTGCCTACGCCGCAGCGTTGTCCGCCACCTCGACGAATTCCTCGCCGGCCGTGACGATCTCCTGGATGACGTCGCTGCGGCCTTCGACGATGGCGTCGGCCGCGCCGCGAGCGTACAGGCGGATCGCGCGACTCGAATCGTCGTTGCCGGGAATCACGTGCGCGATCCCGAGCGGCGAATGGTTGGTGTCGACCACCGCGACGATCGGAATGCCGAGCTTCATCGCTTCGGTGATCGCGATCTTGTGGTAACCGACGTCGATCACGAACAGCGCGTCGGGCAGGCCGTTCATGTCCTTGATCCCGCCGAGGCTCTTGGTGAGCTTGTCCATTTCGCGCTGCAGCGTCAGCGCTTCGCGCTTGTTCATCTTCTCGAACGTGCCGTCCTGCGCCATCTGCTCGAGATCCTTCAGCCGCTTGGTGGAGGCCTTGACCGTCTTGAAATTGGTCAGCATGCCGCCGAGCCAGCGGGCGTCGACGTATGGCATCGCGCAGCGGCGGGCCTCCTCGGCGATGATGTCGCGCGCCTGGCGCTTGGTGCCCACGAACAGGATCGTTCCCTTGTTCGCGGCCAGCAGACGGATGAACTTCATCGCGTCCTGGTAGAGCTGCATCGTCTTCTCGAGGTTGACGATGTGGATCTTGTTGCGCTGGCCGAAGATGTACTCGGCCATCTTCGGATTCCAGTAACGCGTCTGGTGGCCGAAGTGGACCCCGGCTTCCAGCATTTGGCGCATCGTGACGGACATTCCCATACTCCTTTCAGGGTTGGACCACGACCCGCCGTTGGCTCGAACCTGCCGGCGGTTGTCAGCCGGGCCGGGTTCGGGCACCCTGAGGTGCGCGGGTCTGCGAATTTGCCCGAAGCAGCCGCCGATTCCGCAAACAGCGGAAAAGAAATCGGCCGATCGAGCTAACATTCGATTTTAGCACGGAAATGTCCTTGCTGGCCAAGCTCCCGGTCGCCGCAGCGATGGATTCCGGTCCCTTGCACCCTGCCCCCCTGCCATGACGAACGCCGCATCGCTGCCCCCCTCCCCGGACGAGTCCGCACGCCTGGCCGCCCGCGACAGCGCGGTCGTGTGCGACCTTGCGCCGCTTCGCGTCCTCGCCATAGGAGGGGCCGACGCGGAATCGTTCCTGCAGGGCCAGCTTTCCTGCGACGTCAGGGGGCTCCCGCCCGGAACCTGCCGGTACGGCAGCTTCAATTCGCCCAAAGGCCGGATGCTGGCCAATTTCGTCCTCTGGCGGAGTCCGGCCGGCCTCGACCGCTTCGAGATGCTGCTTCCGGAGGACGTCGTCGAACCCGTCGCCAAGCGGCTGCGCATGTATGTCCTGCGCTCCAAAGTCGTGCTGACGGACGTTTCCGCAGACACACGGCGTTTCGGCATTGGCGGTCCCGCCGCGACGTCTGCGCTGGTCGCGGCGTTCGGAGCGTCTCCCTCGGCGCACGAAACGCTGCACGCAGGAGAGGCGACGGTCCTCGGGCTCCCGGGCCCCCGCTTCGTGGTGCTGGCGGCGCCGGGAGAGGCCGAAGCCGTGCAGGCGCGGTTCGCCGGTCACGCGATTGCGGCCCCATTCGACGTCTGGCAATGGCTCACCATCCGCGCCGGAGTGCCGATCATCACGGCGGCGACGCAGGACGCGCTCGTGGCGCAGGTGGCGAACTGGGACGTTCTGGGCGGCGTCGATTTCAAGAAAGGCTGCTATACCGGGCAGGAGATCATCGCCCGGACGCACTACCTCGGCCGCCTCAAGGAGCGCACGTTCCTCTTCCACGCCGACGTGCCGGACGTCGCGCCCGGAGACAGGATCTTCAGCGCGGCCTTCGAAGCCCAGCCCTGCGGCACCGTCGTCAATGCGGCGCGCGCTCCCGGGGGCGGATTCGACCTGCTGGCGGTGCTGCAGATCGCGGCGCAGGAACGAGGCGATGCACGTCTTCGCGCGCCCGACGGCCCGCCGCTCGTCCCGCTTCCGCTCCCGTACGTCATCCCTGCCGCGACGGCGCCGCGCGGGCGCCCGTCCTGATTCGCGCGGCATGTGTATCGCGCTGATCGCCTTCGGCGTGCACCCGAAGTTCCGGGTCGTCATCGCCGCCAACCGCGATGAGTTCCACGACCGTCCCGCCGCGCCCGCGGCGTGGTGGGAGACGGGAATCCTCGCCGGACGCGACCTCAAGGAGGGGGGCACCTGGCTCGGCATCGACCGGCGCGGCCGCTTCGCCCTGCTCACCAACGTGCGCGATCCTTCGCGGCACGATCCCGCCGCACCCTCGCGCGGCGCCCTCGTGCCGCGGCTTCTCGGCTCGGAGGCAGCGCCATCGGTCGCGCTGCCGGAACTCGTCGCCGCCGGCAGCCGGCACAACGGCTTCAATCTGGTCGCAGGCGATGCGACCGAACTGCTCTGGGGCTCGAATCGCGCATCGTCACCGGCGTCGCTCGCGCCCGGCATCTATGGCGTGTCGAATCACCTGCTCGATACGCCGTGGCCGAAGATCGGGCGCACCAAGGCCGCGTTCGCGCGCTGGTGCGGCATCGCCCGCCGCGACCGACGATCCCGCGCCGCTCTTCGCACTGCTGCGCGATACCGAGCGCGCCCCCGACGAAGCGCTTCCGGCAACCGGCGTCCCGCTCGAGTGGGAGCGGATGCTGTCGGCGCCGTTCATCGTCAGCCCGACCTACGGCACGCGCTGCTCGACCGTCGTCACCATCGATGACGACGGGAACGTGCGCTTCGTCGAGCGCGGTTTTGATTCGGCGGGCAACGCCGCCGGCGAAGTCGACTACCGATTCACGCTGTCGGCGGCGAACGGCTCACGGCGGCGGTGACCGTAGTCGCTGAAGGCGAGCTGCGCGCGGCCGTCGCGCACGGTCAGCGCGCAATGCCCGCCCACGGGCAGCGTGAGTTTTTCGGGGACGTGCCCGAACGGCAGGCCCGTGTAGAGGTGCACGCCGAGCTTCGCGCGGAAGTGGGCCACCATCGCCGCCGCGTCGTAGCCATTGTCGTTCGGACCGAGATCGTAGCCGTTGAAGACGCCGAGCAGCACCGCGCGCTGGCGCGCCAGAATGCCGGCGAAGTGAAGCTGATAGAGCATCCGCTCGATCCGATACGGGTGCTCGCCGATGTCCTCGAGGAAGAGGATGCCGTGGTCCACATGCGGCAGATGCGGCGTGCCCGCGAGATGCGCGACCATGGCGAGGTTGCCGCCCCATAGCGTGCCCTCGCCGGCGAAGTCCGGACCATCCAGCAGGCACTCCACGTCGTGGTGATCGTTGCCGAAAAGGCCCCAGCAATGGTCGAGCGTGAAGGCCGACGGCGTCGCGGCGCCGAAATCGGTCGCCATGGGACCGGCGAACGTCGTCATCCCGGCGTGCGCCAGCGCGGCGAGCTGGAAGGCCGTGAAATCGCTGTGGCCGAGCCAGCGTTTCCCCTTTTCGGCAACGCCGCGGAAATCGATGCGGTCGAGCAGGCGCGACCAGCCATAGCCGCCGCGCGCAGCGATGGCGACTTCGACCCGGGGATCGTCCGCCATCCGGCCGATCGCCGCGAGCCGTTCGTCGTCGGACGCCGAAAACCGCTCCCAGCGCGTCGTGCAGGTGGCATCGACGACCACGCGGTGACCGAGCGCCGACAGCCGGGCCACGGCACGTTCCAGGGCCGCGGGGTTCGTGACGAAGCCCGCCGGCGCGTAGAGACCGATGCCGAGGCCCGGATTCATGAGGGCCGCCCGCTCATCGCCGTTCCTCGAAAAATCGGGCGAGGAGCCCGCCGCATTCGTCAGCCAGAACGCCCCCGACAACCGTCGCGTGATGATTGAGGCGAGGCTCCGCGAAGAGATCGAGCACCGACCCGCAGGCGCCCGTCTTGGGATCGCGCGCCCCGAACACGACCCGGCCGATCCGCGCATGGAGGATCGCACCGGCGCACATCGCGCAGGGCTCGATCGTCACATAGAGCTCGCATGCCGGCAGGCGGTAGTTGCCGAGCGCGCCGCCGGCCTCGCGCAGCGCGGCGATCTCGGCGTGCGCCGTCGGGTCGTTGCGCGCGATCGGCGCGTTGCCGCCGCGACCGATGATCGCGCCGTCCTTCACGACGACCGCACCCACGGGCACTTCGCCGCGGGCACCCGCGCCCCGCGCCAGCGCCAGCGCCTCGGCCATCCACGCTTCGTCATTCGCCTGCAACCGGACGGTCATTCCCACTCGATCATCAACGGCATAGTTAAGGCTTTGTCCCATTTGGAAGTTCGTTCTGCGAGTGGCATTTTAACGTCAGAGTTACGGTCGATCCCGTCAGGCTGCTCGGTGCGGCCGATTAGCCTTGTCCAATGCGGTTTGATCCTGAACGGGCAGCTTAGTTGACGATCGGGTCCGTGGTTGCGGCTTGGCAAGACCACTGCCGGAGGGAATGGTGCGCGCGCCAGCAGCGCCGAACACCTCTCGTGACGCCGCCTGACTGACGGCAACCGCGGCTGGGTGCTGCATGCGGCGCTCGGTGGATATCGCATAGAGGTGCTCGATGACGGATTCGATGCGTCCTACTGCCCGAACGTCGTACTGCCGGCACACGTAGTCGGCGATCGCGGTCGGTGCCACAAACAGTCCGGCACCGCCTTGCCCAAAGGCCTTGAGCAGTGCGCTGTCATCAAATTCGCCGACGATTCGGGGACGCACGCGCTGCGCTGCGAACCACTGTTCGAGTGCCGGGCGAATTGCCACCTCCTCGCCGGGCAAGAGAAACGGCGCGTTTTCCACCAGCGCCGGAAACGTCCCCTTAAGCGTTTGCACGAGTGCTTCGGCCCCGAAGACCGTGACGTCGCTCGATCCCAGCAGGTGGTTGTAGGCACGGACCTTCAAGTCCATAGGCAACGCGCGATCTGCGATCACCATGTCGAGGCGATGCACCGAAAGGTCGGCGAGCAGGGACACAAGGCGCCCCTCCTTGCAGAACAGCCGTACCGCTTCCCCCATGTGCAGGGCTGGCTCCACGACGCGATAGGTCAATGATTTCGGCACCGAGTCGGCAATGCCGATCCGGAACGGGAGCGCAGTCCTCGATACCTGGTCACGAACGACCGCGAGCAGTTCATCTTCAAGGCCAAAGATCTCCTCTGCATAACTGACGATGCGGCGACCAACGTCGGTCATCTCGAGGCCACGTCCGACACGACGGAAGAGCCCGGTTCCGAGTGACGCTTCCAGCTCGGCCAATTGACTGCTGATCGACTGCGGAGTCACGTGCAGCTGGGCGCTCGCGCGGGCGATGCTGCCGGATTTGGCGATCGCCCAGAAGTAGCGCAGGTGTTTGAAATTGATCGTTGCCATGAACTTACATTCATCAGTAATTGGCTGATTGTCGGTTAATTATAATCGATTTGTTAGATGTTTCCGAGTTGCCTAGAATCGCGTCCACGGCACCACCCGATGAACGTCCAGGAGACAACCTCATGCAGCTCGACATCCAGGCCAAGGGCTTCAACCTCACCCAGGGTCTGCGCGCTCAGGCGGAGCGCAGAGTGCGGTTCGCGCTCGGCTCGGCGAGCGCCCGGGTGCACAGCGTCGTCATACGCCTTTCCGTCGAGAACGGCCCGCGCGGCGGCGTGGACAAGCGCTGCACGATCCGTGCCGTTCTGCCTGGCGGCCCTCCCGTGGTCATCGAGCAACGAGAGGCTGACCTCTACATCGCTATCGATCGCGCCGCGGACCGCGCGGGTCGGGCAGTGGCACGCCGACTGGAACAAACTTCTCCGGGCGCAGCGACGCTACTTCGACTGCGAACGCCAGTCTTGACACCGAATCGTTGAGTCGCTGACAAGGAAAACGGACGTGGAAACTGTTGGCAGCTCGTGGATGTGGGTTGGCTTTGCCGGGATTGTCCTGGTCATGCTTGCCATCGACCTGTTCGTGGTGGGCGGCGGCAAGCAGCATCGCGTCTCAATGCGCGAAGCAGCAGCCTGGTCCGGTATCTGGGTCAGTGTGGCTTTTCTCTTTGCCGGCGCCTTATGGTGGCACCTCGACGGCTCCGTCGGACGGGCCGTTGCCAACGAGACCACGCTCGAGTTCATCACGGGCTACCTGATCGAAAAATCCCTGGCCGTCGACAACGTGTTCGTCTGGCTGATGCTGTTCTCGTTCTTCGCGGTGCCGCTCGAACTGCAGA
This sequence comes from uncultured beta proteobacterium, assembly GCA_963751405.1. Classification (GTDB taxonomy): domain Bacteria; phylum Pseudomonadota; class Gammaproteobacteria; order Burkholderiales; family Casimicrobiaceae; genus CAIWHR01. Next base: position 33,682 of record CAVVUJ010000031.1, read on the forward strand.
AGCGCGTGCTGATCTATGGCGTGCTCGGCGCCATCGTGATGCGCACCATCATGATCTTCGCCGGTGTCTGGCTGATCGCCAAGTTTCACTGGCTGCTCTATGTCTTTGGCGCCTTCCTGCTGGTTACCGGCATCAAGATGTGGTGGTTTGCCGAAGAGAAGCCTGATCTCGCCAAGAACCCGGTCGTGCAGTGGATCCGCGGTCACATGAATGTGACCAACGAACTGCACGGCGAGCGCTTCTTCGTGGCGAAGGAGCAGTCCGGGAAGTGGGTGCGCTACGCGACGCCGCTGTTCCTGGTGCTGGTGCTGGTAGAGATCACCGACCTGATCTTCGCGGTCGATTCGATCCCGGCGATCTTCGCGATCACCACCGACCCGTTCATCGTGCTGACGTCCAATGTCTTCGCGATTCTCGGTCTGCGTGCGATGTATTTCCTGCTCGCGGACATGGCCGACCGATTCTCTTTGCTGAAATACGGCCTCGCGATCGTGCTCATGTTCGTCGGCGTCAAGATGATGCTGATCGACGTGTTCAAGATTCCGGTGCTGATATCGCTCGGCGTCGTCGCCGCGATCATCGCTACCTCGATCATTCTCTCCCTGCGCAAGGACGCGCGCGAACGCCTAGCCGCTCCGGCAGCTGATACCACCAGCACTTGAACTGAAAGACCGTCATGGAAAAGAAAACGCAATTTTCGATCTGGTACTTTGCTTGCGCCTTGCTCGCCGTGCTCCTTCTGCACGACGCGTGGGTCGGCGCCCGTACCATCGCGCCGATTCCGTACAGCGAATTCCAGGCGCTGGTCAAGGAAGGCAAGGTCGCCGACATCGCCATCGCCGACAACCAGATCCACGGCACGTTCAAGGCGCCGATCGACGGCAAGTCACGCTTCGTGACGACGCGTGTTGAACCGGCGCTCGCCAAGGATCTCGCGCAGTACGACATCAAGTTCACCGGCATCGTCGAAAGCACTTTCCTGCGCGACGTGCTCGGCTGGGTGATTCCGGCGGTGGTGTTCGTGGCAATCTGGATTTTCGTCATGCGTCGCTTTGCGGACAAAATGGGCGGCGGCGGCTTCATGAGCATCGGCAAGAGCAAGGCCAAGGTCTATGTCGAGACCGACACCAAGGTTGATTTTGGCGACGTCGCCGGCGTGGAGGAAGCGAAGGACGAGTTGAAGGAGATTGTCGGCTTCCTCAAGAATCCGCAGCGCTTCGGCCGCCTCGGCGGACGGGCACCCAAAGGCGTGCTGCTGGTCGGCCCGCCGGGGACCGGCAAGACCTTGCTCGCGCGGGCGGTCGCCGGCGAGGCCGGCGTCCCGTTTTTCTCGATCTCCGGCTCGGAGTTCGTCGAAATGTTTGTCGGCGTCGGCGCCGCCCGCGTGCGCGACCTTTTCGAGCAGGCCCGGGCAAAGGCGCCGGCGATCATCTTCATCGACGAGCTCGATGCGCTGGGCCGCGCCCGTTCGGCGGGCGGCGCGCTGGGCGGCCACGATGAGAAGGAGCAGACCCTGAATCAGCTGCTCGTTGAGCTCGACGGCTTCGACTCGTCCAAAGGTCTCGTGTTGCTCGCTGCCACGAACCGTCCGGAGGTGCTTGATCCGGCGCTGCTGCGCGCCGGGCGCTTTGACCGGCAAGTCGTTGTCGATCGACCGGACAAGACCGGCCGTATCGCGATACTCGCGGTCCACATGAAGAAGATCACGCTGGCCCCCGGTCTTGACGCGGCGAAAGTTGCCGACCTGACGCCGGGCTTCACCGGGGCGGAACTGGCCAACCTGTGCAATGAAGCCGCACTCGCCGCCACTCGCCGCGATGGCGATGCGGTGACGCTCGAGGATTTTACCGTGGCGATCGAGCGCATCGTCGCCGGCCTGGAGAAGAAGAACCGCGTGCTGTCGGTCAAGGAACGCGAGGTCGTCGCACACCACGAAATGGGCCACGCACTGGCGGCCATGACCCTGCCCGGATCCGACCCGGTGCACAAGGTGTCCATCATCCCGCGCGGCGTGGCGGCGCTCGGGTACACGATCCAGCGCCCGACCGAAGAACGCTACCTGATGACACGCGCCGAACTGGAAAGCCGCATGATGGTGCTCCTCGGTGGGCGCGCTGCCGAGCAACTGGTCTTCGGCCACTTCTCGACCGGCGCCGCCGACGACCTGCAGAAGGTGACCGCCATCGCCCGCGCGATCGTGACCCGTTACGGGATGCACGGTGAACTGGGCCACGTCGTGTATGAAAAGGAACGGCAGAACTTTCTCGGCCAGTTCGCGCCGAGCTTCGGCGACAGGCCATACAGCGAAGCGACGGCACGCGAGATCGACCTCGCCGTGCGCGATATCGTGTCCGGCATGTACCGGCAAGCGCTCGAGCTGTTGCAGGCAAGGGAGTCACTGCTGCGTCAATCGGCGGCCGAGCTGCTTGAGCGTGAGACGCTCGGGGAAGCCGATCTTGAGCGCATCCGTGCGGCCGCGGCCGCCCCCGTGCTTCCTCTACCCAAGGCCGCCTGAGACTGCCGTGGAATTTGTCCAGCAAGCAGCCATGCCCTGGCGCCTGCGGCTCAAAGCCTGGCTCGAAATCCCGCTTGTCCAGCGCAGTCTGATAGCTTTGATACTGGTCAATGCCGCGATACTCGGGCTTGAAACCAGTTCGGCGGTGATGGCCGGCTGGGGACCATGGCTGCTCGCGGCCGACAAGGCAATCCTTGCGGTATTTGTCGTCGAGATCGCGCTTCGTCTCATTGCACATCGACTCGCGTTCTTCCGTGACCCGTGGAGCGTGTTCGACTTCACGGTCGTAGCCATCGCGTTGATTCCCGCTTCGGGGTCTCTCGCTGTGCTGCGGGCCTTGCGCGTGCTGCGGGTGCTCCGATTAATCACCTTGGTGCCAAGCATGAAGCGCGTCGTCGGCGGACTGCTGTCGGCGCTGCCGGGGCTCGGCTCTGTCACCGCTATCATTGGCATCATCTTCTACGTTGCGGCAGTCATCGCGACCAAGATCTTGGGCGCCGAGTTTCCGCAGTGGTTCGGCACGCTCGGCGAGACCGCCTTCACGCTGTTCCAGATCATGACCCTGGAGGGCTGGGCAACGGACATTGTGCGGCCCGTCATGCAGGTGTTTCCGCTCGCCTGGGTCTTCTTCCTGCTATTCATCCTGGCTTCGACTTTCACCCTGCTGAACCTGTTCATTGCGGTCATCGTCAACGCCATCCAGCAGGAACATATCGGAGAAGGGAAGTCGCTGGCGGACAGCGAGATCGCGCAGCTGAGGCTTGATATCGCGGCCCTGCGCGATGACCTCCGAACCGTTCGCGCATCGGCATCAAGTGCAAGGAGTAGCGGATGCATCGCCAAGACGCGTTGAAAGCGTGCACCTGAAGTCCCGGCCGGTAGCCACCGAATTACCTGTCCTTAGTTGAATGGAGTTGGTCATGAAACGCATTGCCTTGTTCCTGCTCACCAACCTCGCCGTGCTCGTCACATTGTCGATGGTCGCCCATCTTTCCGGTCTCAACCAGTTCATCGGCGCCCAGGGCCTCAATTTCGGTGTCCTGCTCGCGTTTGCCGCTCTGTTCGGCTTCGGTGGCGCCTTCCTGTCACTGGCCATGTCCAACCCATCCGCCGCTCGAGGACCGAATCTTCGCACTCCGAGCGAACGGTGTCCGGCGGCAGGTTGCGCATCAGCCGGTCGGCTCCTGAAACTGCCGCGATGCCAGAGCATGTCTTTGCTCGGGCCTGTGGCCTGGCCGACCCGAAGTGTCCTGCCGTCACGGTGAGGCCAACCGCCGATGTCGGACACCGAACCGCGCCAATCACCGGGCGTTTTGGGCGATACACGATGCTTGCCGGCGCTGCCGTCTTCTGGAGCATGGCCGGACTCACCTTCTGGATCGGGGCTGGCGTGGTGTGTCCGAACGGCACCTGTCGGGTACTCGAGCTTGATCGCCAGCTTCTCGGGACGCTAAACGCGCTGCGGCAGCCATGGCTCGACGCCATCCTGACGGCAGCCACCTGGCTCGGGTCGATCATCGTGCTTCTGCCCTTCGCGTTAGCGCTGGCGTGGCGGTACCGGCGCCGTGGACAGCTCGGTGCTGCCCTGCTGTTACCCATCGCCGTGGGTGGGGCGTGGTTGCTTGCCCATACGGGCAAGTTGCTCGCGGTCCGGCCACGTCCTGATCTCTACCCGGCATTGATCGCGATGCCCGCCGACCTCTCCTTCCCGAGCGCGCACGCCATGCAGATCACCGCGTTCGCGCTCGCCTGGGTGCTGGCAGCGGGCTCACGGCCCGGATGGGCGTGCGTCATTGCTGCAGCGGTGATCATCCTGGCGGTTGCGCTTTCGCGGCTTTACCTGCAAGTTCACTTTCCAAGCGACGTGGCGATCGGAGTGATCGCAGCCGCGGCCTGGGTGATCGGATTGAGACTCTTTCTGGGTGCACGCGCATGAGGCACAAATTTCTCGGAACCGGCGACCCCGGCTATCACCCCCTCCGCAAAATACGCACGGTATTCTCCGGCCTTCGCTTCGCCGTGGCCTACGACTTCTCTGTTGCCTACAAGCTGGTGCTGTCCGCGCTGGTGCTTGCAGCGGCGTTCGCCTTGCGGGCGTGGGTCGACCTGCTGCTGATCCTGGTGGTTACCGCACTTGTCCTCGTCGCTGAGATTCTCAACAGCGCGATCGAGGCGCTCTGCGATTTTGTCGAGACGCGGCACAACGAGAAAATAAAGGTGATCAAAGACATTGCCGCAGCCGCGGTCGGCATCAGCATCTTCGTCTGGTTCGTCGTACTTATCGTTGAAACCAGCCGCTTCTGGCAGGGGGTAGCATCTTCATGAGCGTTGGGTCATCCGGCGCTGTGCATTCGAAGCGGATGCAGACGCCGTCGGGACGGGGCAAGGGGCTCGCAGAATGGCTGCGCCACCTGATACCCACGCGCGACGAAGCGCGCAGGCATCGGGCGCTACGCTGGCTCGGCCCTCTGCTCGAGCGCGAGTGGCTATGGCATTTGAATCGCAGGACGGTGGCGAGCGGCGCCGCGCTCGGCGTATTTTTTGGGCTCATCATTCCGGTGGGACAGATGCCGCTTGCGGCCGCGGGCGCCATCCTGCTACGGGCAAATCTGCCAGCGGCAGCATTGGGTACGCTGGTCTCCAATCCATTCACCGTCGGACCGATCTACTGGCTGGCCTACCGTACTGGCTCGGCCGTTCTTGCTCCGGGCGGTTCGAATCGAGACCTGTCCGGCGTTACCGCCGCCGTCGGATCCGGACAGTCCACTGCGCCTTTGGATTGGCTCGACCATATCGCAAATGCGGGCGAACCGCTCATGCTCGGCCTTGCGCTGTTGGCCGCGGGCGGGGCCCTGCTGACTTATCTCGCCGTAAGGCTTGCCTGGCGATTGAATGTTCAATGGCAGAGGCGACGCCATCGCGCAACCGAACAACCGCCTCCATCGCTCCTGCTCAATCCTCGAGCAGGCTGCGGAGCATCCACGCAGTCTTCTCGTGCACCTCAAGGCGCTGGGTGAGCAGATCGGCCGTTGGTTGATCGTTCGCGTCGTTCACCACCGGAAACAGTTTGCGCGCGGTGCGCGCCGTGGCAATCAAAGGGGTCTTGGCTATCCCGGATTTCATGGCTGATTCTCCGTGTCTTGCAGATCACTGATCGAAACAGTCTCTTCTACGCGTGCGCCACAACAGAAGCCCGGGCAGGGACCGGGCTGCGCATCAGGTGATCGAAGGCACCCAGAGCCGCCGTCGCGCCTTGCCCCATGGCGACGATGATCTGCTTGAACGGCACCGTCGTCGCGTCACCGGCGGCAAAGACGCCCGGTACAGAGGTCTGGCCGCGCGCATCCACCTCGATTTCGCCGCGCTTCGACAACGCGACCGCACCCTTCAGCCAGTCGGTGTTCGGCAACAGGCCGATCTGCACGAAGATGCCTTCGAGATCGATCTGCTTGGTCTGCCCGCTGATGCGGTCCTTGTAAGCAAGACCGTTCACCTTTTCGCCGTCACCGGTCACCTCGGTCGTTTGCGCGTTGGTAATGACCGTCACGTTGGGGAGGCTGCGCAGCTTCGCCTGGAGCACGGCATCGGCGCGCAGTTTGCTGTCGAATTCGAGCAGGGTCACGTGGCTCACAATCCCGGCGAGGTCGATGGCCGCTTCCACGCCTGAGTTGCCCCCGCCGATCACAGCGACGCGTTTGCCCTTGAAGAGCGGGCCGTCGCAGTGTGGGCAGAAGCACACGCCCTTGGCCTTGTATTCCTTTTCGCCGGGCACGTTCATTTCGCGCCAGCGGGCACCTGTGGCAAGAATCACGCTCTTGGCCTCGAGCGTTGCGCCGTTGGCGGTGCGCACCTGAATCAGCCCGTCGGGGCCGGCCACTACGAGGGACTCGGCGCGCTGGAGATTCATGATGTCGACTTCGTACTCCTTGACGTGCTGCTCGAGAGCCGTGGCCAGCCTGGGGCCTTCGGTGTGCTGCACCGAAATCAAGTTCTCGATGGCGAGGGTATCTAGCACCTGGCCGCCGAAGCGTTCGGCAAGAACGCCGGTGCGGATGCCCTTGCGGGCCGCATAGACCGCGGCCGCCGAGCCGGCAGGGCCACCGCCGACGACCAGCACGTCGAACGCCTCTTTGGCATTGAGTTTCTCGGCATCGCGCGCGGCGGCGCCGGTGTCGAGCTTCGCCACGATCTCCTCGAGGGTCATGCGCCCCTGGCCGAAGGCGTCGCCGTTCAGGAACACGGCGGGCACGGCCATGATCTTGCGATCGGCCACCTCGTTCTGGAAGAGCGCGCCGTCGATCATCACGCTTTCGACGCCGGGATTGAGCACCGCCATCAGGTTCAGCGCCTGCACGATGTCCGGGCAGTTGTGGCAGGAAAGCGAAACGTAGGTCTCGAAGCGGAAATTCCCGCGGATGGCGCGTATCTGCTCGATCGTCGCCGCGTCCACCTTGGGCGGGTAGCCACCGACCTGCAGCAAGGCCAGGACGAGAGAGGTGAACTCATGTCCCATCGGGATGCCGGCGAAGCGAACGCGTGCCTGCTCGGCGGGACGGGTGACGGCAAAGGAAGGTTTGCGCGCGTCTGTGCCATCCTCTCGAACGCTCACCAGCGGCGAGAGTTCGGCAATCTCGCGCAGGAGGTCGCGCATCTCCAGCGACTTGCCGTCATCGCCTAGCGATGCGACGAGATCAATCGGCTGCTGCAAGCGCTCAAGGTAGGTCCTCAGTTGTGCTTTGAGTGTGGTGTCGAGCAAGGTGTTCTCCTTCAGCTTCGATGCTGTTCGAATGAATTGCAGTGAAAAGGCGTCTGGGTCAGCTCGGCTTTTCACTGCAACCCCGAAGTGGCCCGGGGTGCAGTGGACGGGACGGTTCTCAGATCTTGCCGACCAAGTCCAGGGATGGCGCAAGCGTGGCCTCGCCTTCCTTCCACTTCGCCGGGCAGACTTCACCCGGGTGGCCGGCGACGTACTGCGCGGCCTTCACCTTGCGCAGCAGCTCGCTCGCGTCACGGCCGATGCCGCCGGCATTGATCTCGATGATCTGGATCCTGCCCTGCGGGTCGATCACGAACGTGCCGCGTTCGGCCAGGCCCTCGGACTCGATCATCACGCCGAAGTTGCGGGTGATGGCCCCGGTTGGATCGCCGACCATCGGGTACGGAATCTTGCCGATCGTCTCGGAGGTGTCGTGCCACGCCTTGTGCGTGAAGTGCGTGTCGGTGGAGACGCTGTAGATCTCGACGCCAAGCTGCTTGAATTCGGCGTACCGGTCGGCCAGGTCGCCCAGCTCGGTCGGGCAGACAAAGGTGAAGTCGGCGGGATAGAAGAACACCACCGCCCACTTGCCTTTGAGCGAGGCCTCGGTCACGTCGATGAACTTGCCGTTGTGATAGGCCTTCGCCTTGAACGGCCGGATTTCGGTGTTGATGAGCGAAGCATTTGTTTCGGGGTTGATCAGAGCCATGTTCATTTGTGTTTCTCCTTAACGGTCGGTTGGGTCCCGCGAATCGGGTGTCAACTCGTGACGGAACGGATTCTGGAGGCACCCCAACTGTTGGTCCAATGAATAATAATTGTGTTTATAATCGATATATTCGATAATTACCCGGGACGCACATGGCCACCCTGAACTCCCTCCGGCAACTGCAGTACCTCGTCGCCCTTTCCGAAAAGCTCAATTTCACGCGGGCGGCCGAAGCGTGCTTCGTTACCCAGTCGACGCTGAGCGCAGGCTTGAAAGAACTGGAGGACGCCCTCGGGGCGCGATTGGTCGAGCGGGACCGGCAGACAGTGCTGATGACCCCGCTCGGCCTGGAAGTCGCAAAGCGCGCCCGCACGATTCTGGCCGCGGCACAGGACCTGGTGGAGGTTGCGGCCGGTTCGCAAGCGCCGATGACGGGCCTCTTGCGCCTGGGCGTCATCCCGACCATTGCGCCGTTTCTGCTGCCGCCTACCCTGCGGGCCCTTCGGGAGCGTTATCCGGACCTGCGCCTCGCGCTGCGCGAAGACCTGACCGCAAACCTGCTGGCCCGGCTCGAAGAGGGCCAGCTCGACATGGCCCTGATCGCGTTGCCTGTCGACACGGCAAACCTAAGGGTGGAACCCCTGTTTGACGACGAACTGTGGTTTGTCGGACGCAAGGGCGATCCGCAGTTGAAGGCAAAAGCAGTGCACGTCACGCCTTTGCTGACCGAGCGCCTGCTGCTTCTTGAGGAGGGGCATTGCCTGCGCGATCACTCGCTGCATGCATGCGGCGCGTCGACACACCGGTCAACAGAGGGCGTGGAAGCAACCAGTCTTTTGACCTTGGTGCAGATGGTCGACTCCGGGCTTGGCGTCGCGTTGGTACCGGAAATGGCGGTGAAAAGCGGACTGATCGAGAGCCTCAACCTGGTTGCACGACCAATGGTCAAACCGAGTCCCAAGCGCACGATCGCTCTGGTGACACGGCGATCCACGACGCGGCTGGCGGAGTTGAAGGCGCTGGGTGAGGTCATTCACAGGGTCAGTCGTCGTCTGGATAGTTAACGGCACGTTTCAACGACTTGATCCAAAAGACTGTTCAATTCAGTTTCCAGCTACAGCTATTCCCACTCGATCGTCGCCGGCGGCTTGCTGGAAATGTCGTAGGTGACGCGGTTGATGCCGCGGACCTCATTGATGATCCGGTTCGAGACTTTCGCGAGCAGGTCGTGCGGCAGCGGTGCCCAGTGCGCGGTCATGAAGTCGGTCGTCTGCACGGCGCGCAGCGCGACGACGTGCTCGTAGGTCCGGCCGTCGCCCATCACGCCGACCGAGCGGATCGGCAGGAAAACGGCGAACGCCTGCGCGGTCAGGTCGTACCAGGTTCTGCCTTCCGCATCGCGCGCGAGCCGCAGCTCGTCGATGAAGATCGCGTCGGCGCGGCGCAGCAGATCGGCGTGTTCGCGCGTCACCGCGCCCAGGATGCGCACGCCGAGGCCGGGGCCCGGGAACGGATGGCGGAACACCATCTCGCGCGGCAGGCCGAGCGCCAGCCCCAGCTCGCGCACTTCGTCCTTGAAGAGCTCACGCAGCGGCTCGAGCAGTTTCAGGTGCAGCGTGTCGGGCAAGCCGCCTACGTTGTGGTGCGACTTGATCGTGTGCGCCTTCTTGGTCTTGGCGCCGGCCGACTCGATGACGTCAGGATAGATCGTTCCCTGCGCCAGCCATTTCGCCGCGGTACCGCGCTCGGCGAGCTTTGCCGATTCGCGCTGAAAGACGTCGACGAACAGGCGGCCGATGATCCGCCGCTTCTGCTCGGGGTCGGCGACGCCGTCGAGCGCGGCATACATCTCGTCGGCGGCGTCGACGTGAATCACGCGCACGCCGAGGTTGCGGTCGAAAGTGTCCAGCACCTGCGCGGCCTCGTCCTGGCGCAGGAGGCCGTGGTCGACGAACACGCACGTGAGCTGGTCGCCGATCGCCTTGTGGATGAGCGCGGCCGCGACCGACGAGTCGACGCCCCCGGAAAGGCCGAGGATGACTTCCTCCGCGCCGACCTGCGCCCGGATGGCCGCCACGGCCTCGGCGACGTAATCCCGCATGTTCCAGTCCTGCGCGCAGCCGCAGATGTCGTGCGCGAATCGCGCGAGAATGGCCGCGCCCTGCTTCGTATGCGTGACTTCGGGATGAAACTGCACGGCATAGAAGCCGCGCGCGGGATCGGCCATCCCGGCGATCGCGCAGGAGGCGCTGCTCGCAATCGCATGGAAGCCGGGCGGCAGCGCCGTGACCTTGTCGCCGTGGCTCATCCACACGTCGAGCAGGCCGTGGCCTTCGGCATTGCGGCGGTCCTCGATCCCGCTGAAGAGTTTCGAATGCCCGCGCGCGCGGACCTCGGCATAGCCGAACTCGCGCACGCGCCCGGACTCGACCGATCCACCGAGCTGCGCCGCCATCGTCTGCATCCCGTAGCAGATGCCGAGCACGGGCACGCCCTGGGACCACACCGCCTCGGGCGCGCGCGGCGTATCGCCCTCGGTGACGCTGTTCGGCCCGCCGGAAAGGACGATGCCCTTCGGCGCGAACCTCCGGATGAAATCGTCGCCGACGTCGAACGGATGGATCTCGCAGTAGACGTGCGTCTCGCGCAGCCGGCGCGCGATCAGCTGCGTGTACTGCGCACCGAAGTCGAGGATCAGTATCCGGGAATGGGACGTAGCGGCCATCGAATCACCAGGCTACAAGGAAGACGGGCTCCGCAACGGCTTGGCAACGGCGAAGTCACTCCACGCGGTAGTTCGGAGCTTCCTTCACGATCTGGACGTCGTGCACGTGCGATTCGCGGATGCCGGCCGACGTGATTTCCACGAACTCCGCCCGCGCGTGCAACTCCTCGATCGTCGCGCAGCCGCAATAGCCCATGGCCGCGCGCAGGCCGCCCATCAGCTGGTGGATCACCGCGGAGAGCGCGCCCTTGTACGGGACGCGGCCTTCGATCCCCTGGGGAACGAGCCTTTCGGCGGCGCCCTCGCCTTCGGCATCCTGGAAATAGCGGTCGGAGCTCCCCTCCTTCATGGCTCCGAGGGAGCCCATGCCGCGATAGCTCTTGTACGAGCGGCCCTGGTAGAGCTCGGTTTCGCCGGGCGCTTCCTCGGTGCCGGCGAACAGGCTGCCGAGCATCACGGAGGACGCCCCCGCCGCCAATGCCTTGGCGATGTCCCCCGAATAGCGGATCCCGCCGTCGGCGATGACGGGAATGCCGGCACGCGCCGCGCCCTCGAGGGCGAACTGGATCGCCGAGATCTGCGGTACGCCGACGCCAGCAACGATGCGCGTCGTGCAGATCGACCCCGGGCCGACCCCGACTTTCACCGCATCGCCGCCGTGGTCGGCCATGGCCTTGGCCCCGTCCGCCGTCGCGATGTTGCCGCCGATGACCTGCACCTGCGGAAAACGCTTCTTGATCCACTGCACGCGATCGAGCACGGCCTGCGAATGGCCGTGCGACGTGTCGACGACGAGGACATCGACACCGGCATGGACCAGGGCTTCGACCCGCTCCTCGGTGTCGCCGCCCGTTCCGACCGCGGCGCCTACGCGCAGGCGCCCGAGCTCGTCCTTCGAGGCAAGCGGATGCTCGGTGGACTTGAGGATGTCCTTGACGGTGATGAGGCCGCGCAATTCCATCGCCTCGTTGACGACCAGCACGCGCTCGAGGCGGTGCTGGTGCATCAAAGCCTTGGCGCGCTCGAGCTCCGTGCCCTCGGGAACCGTGACGAGCCGGTCGCCCTTGGTCATGATGCTCGATGCGGGCTGGTCGAGATTCGTCTCGAACCGGAGGTCACGGTTGGTCACGATGCCGACGACCCGTTTGCCGTCGACGACCGGCAAGCCGGAAATCCGGTGCTGCCGCGTCAGCGCAAGGACCTCGCGCACCGACATCGTCGGCGGAATCGTGATCGGATCCTTGACCACGCCGCTCTCGAAACGCTTGACCTTCGCGACTTCGGCGGCCTGCTTCGCCGGCGGCATGTTCTTGTGCACTACACCCAGCCCGCCTTCCTGCGCGATGGCGATGGCGAGTCGGGTTTCGGTCACCGTGTCCATCGCCGCCGAGAGCAGCGGGATGTTGAGCCCGACGCTCGCGGTGAGGCGGCTTTTCAGGCTGACGTCGTTGGGGACGACCAGGGAATGCGCGGGAACGAGCAGGACGTCGTCGAACGTCAGTGCTTTCCGGGCGGCACGCATGTGACTTTCTCCTATGCGCAAAAACGGATTATACCCGCGTCACCGAGGTCGGAGAACCACTTCGCACGTGCCCGCAATGAGACACGGCTCCGCCAGGCGCCGGCTGGAACCGCCAGCCGGGTTTGACGCGCGCCGGCGGTTGGATTACCTTGCCATTGTCATAAAACGTGGCGAGGTAAGCATGCCGTCGATGGCCGTGACACGATTTGGC
>CAVVUJ010000032.1:0-49906 GCA_963751405.1 uncultured beta proteobacterium
GATCCACTTCGAGGTTCACCCGCGCGCCAACCTTGAGCGCCCCGAGCGTCGTCACCGCCAGCGTGTGCGGGATCAGGTTCACGTGAAAGCGTGACCCGGCAACCCCGTTCACGGTCAGGCTGACGCCGTGCACCGCGATCGAGCCCTTCGCCGCGATGAAGCGCGCGAGTTCCGCCGGCGCTTCGATCTCGAGAAACCAGCTGCCGCCGGCATCGCCCGCGACCGCGTCGAATCGCGTCACGGTGCCCACGCCGTCGACGTGACCGGTCATCAGGTGCCCGCCCAGGCGGTCGGCCAGGCGCAGTGCCATCTCCACGTTGACGTCGCCGACGCGATCGAGTCCGATCGTGCAGCGCAACGTCTCCGCGGAGACGTCGAACGACAGCGTCGAGCCGTTGACCTCGACGATCGTCAGGCAGCAGCCGTTGATGGCGATGCTGTCGCCCACCGCGACGTCCGCGACATCGCGCATGCCGATGTCGACGGCGATGCGCAGGCCGTCGCCCTTCGTTTCCGTGGCGGCGATGCGCCCGACCGCTTGCACTATTCCTGTGAACATCAGGCCCCCTTGGGTACGATGCGCGCCAGCACGCGCAGATCAGCGCCGACGCGCGCCACGTCGTGGAGCGTCAGCGCGACGCGATCGGATAGCCGCGGCAGGCCGTCCCTGAACTCGGCGATGCCCCGCGCGGGATCGCCCAGCAGGCAGGGCGCGAGGTAGAGCAGGAGCTCGTCGACCACGCCGGCCGCCAGCAGCGCGCCGTTGAGCTTGCCGCCCGCCTCGACGTGCAGCTCGTTGATGCCGCGCGCGCCCAGCTCCCGCATCAGCGCGGCAAGATCGACGCGGCGATCTGCGTCCGGCAGCACCAGCACCTCGATGCCGGACGGCCAGAGCGGATTGCGCTCGCCCGCCGTCACGACCAGCGCGCCGGCGCCGGCGAGCACCTTCGCCGCCGGCGGCGTCTCGCCATGCCGGTCGACGACGATGCGCCGCGGCTGCCGCGAGGTCGCGATCGCGCGCACGGTAAGTTGCGGATCGTCCTGCCGTACGGTGCCGATGCCGGTGAGGATCGCGCAGGCGCGCGCGCGCCAGCTGTGGCCGTCGGCGCGGGCGGCCTCGCCGGTGATCCACTGCGATTCGCCGGACGCGAGCGCGGTGCGGCCATCGAGGCTCGCGGCCGCCTTCATCCGCACCCAGGGACGCCCGCGCGTCATCCGCGACACGAAGCCGATGTTGAGCTCGCGCGCCTCGTCCGCGAAGAGGCCGACATCGACGGCGATGCCGGCGGCGCGCAACCGCGCGGCGCCGGCGGCGGCCTCCGGATTGGGATCGGCCATCGCGGCAACCACACGCCCGACGCCGGCGGCAAGCACGGCATCAGTGCATGCCGGCGTGCGGCCCGGCGTGGTTGCACGGCTCGAGCGTCACGTAGAGCGTCGCGCCGCGCGGGTCGTGCCCGCGCGAGCGCGCATCGGCCAGCGCGTTGACCTCGGCGTGCGCCTCGCCCGCACGCTCGTGCCAGCCTTCGCCGATCACCGCGCCGTCCTTGACGATCACGCAGCCGACCCGCGGATTCGGCGTCGTCGTATAGAGTCCGCGCTCGGCCAGCACGAGCGCGCGCGCCATGTGCGCGCGGTCGGCGTCCGAGAACGCGGTCATCGCGGAACCCCTCGGGATTCGAACCGCGCAGCAAATGCGCGGCCGGTGCCGGAGAACGCGGTCATCGCACCGGGGTACGAGTCGCCGCCGTTACTTCCGCACGCGCTTGCCCGGCGCCTCGACTTCCTTGATGGCATCGTGGAAGTCGGACACATCCTGGAAGCTGCGATAGACCGACGCGAAGCGTATGTACGCGACCTTGTCGAGCACGTAGAGCTCCTGCATCACCATCTCGCCGACCTGCCGCGACCCGATCTCCCGCTCGCCCAGGGCCAGCACCCGCGAAATCACGCGGTCGACGGCCTGGTCGACGAGCTCGGTGGGCACCGGGCGCTTGTGCAACGCCCGCTGAAAGCCGCTGCGGACCTTCGCCACGTCGAATTCGGACCGCGTGCCGTTGGTCTTGACCACCTGCGGCAGCCGCAGCTCGACGGTCTCGTAGGTGGTGAAGCGCTTGGTGCAGCTTATGCAGCGACGGCGGCGGCGGATCGCGCCGCCGGGCTCGGAGACGCGCGAGTCGATGACCTGGGTGTCGGTGTTGCCGCAGAACGGGCACTTCATGGCCGGAGGTCAGCGCCCGCCCGGCCGCCCGAAGGGCGCTGAGCGCCCCCTCGGGGGGCAGCGAACAAAGTGAGCGTGGGGGTCGTTCAATTGCCCCCTCGGGGGGCAGCGAACATAGTGAGCGTGGGGGCTCATCATCTCATCATCCGTAGACCGGAAACTTCTTCGTGAGTGCGCCGACGCCCGCGCGGACGTGTTCGAGCACCGCCGCGTCTTCCGGCGCGTCGAGCACGTCGGCGATCAGGTGCGCGAGCTCCTCGCTCTCGAGCTCGGTGAAGCCGCGCGTGGTGATCGCCGGGCTGCCGAGCCGGATCCCGGACGTGACGAACGGCTTTTCGGGGTCGTTGGGAATGGAGTTCTTGTTGCAGGTGATGTGCGCCTTCGACAGCGCCGCCTCGGCGTCCTTGCCGGTGATCTTCTTCGCGCGAAGGTCGACGAGGAACATGTGGCAGTCGGTGCCCCCGGACACAATGCGCAGCCCGCGTTCCTGCAGCACCGTGGACAGCACGCGTGCGTTCTCCAGCACCTGCTCCTGGTAATGGCGGAAGTCCTTGCCGAGCGCCTCGCCGAACGCGACCGCCTTGGCCGCGATCACGTGCATCAGCGGCCCGCCCTGCAGTCCCGGGAAGACCGCGGAATTCACGGCCTTCTCGTGTTCGGCGTTGCCGAGAATCAGCCCGCCGCGGGGTCCACGCAGTGTCTTGTGCGTCGTGCTGGTCACGAAATGGGCGATGCCGACGGGTGTCGGGTAGACATCGGCCGCGACGAGGCCCGCGTAGTGGGCCATGTCCACCATCAGCAGCGCGCCCGTGGCGTCGGCGATCGCCCGAAAGCGCTCCCAGTCGATCACGCGCGAATACGCCGACGCGCCGGCGATGATGAGCTTCGGCTTGTGCTGATGCGCCAGCCGTTCGGCAGCGTCGTAGTCGATGTGCTCGGTCTCCGGGTGGAGTCCGTAGGGGACGACGTGGAACCACTTGCCGCTGATGTTGACCGGCGAGCCGTGCGTCAGGTGTCCGCCGTGGGCGAGGTTCATGCCGAGGATCGTGTCGCCCGGCTTCAGCGCAGCCAGGAAGACAGCCTGGTTGGCCTGCGCTCCCGAATGCGGCTGGACGTTGGCGAAGCCGGCGTCGAAGAGCTTCTTCGCCCGGTCGATCGCCAGCTGCTCGACGACGTCGACATGCTCGCAGCCGCCGTAATAGCGCTTGCCCGGATAGCCCTCTGCGTACTTGTTCGTGAGCTGCGAGCCCTGCGCCGCCATCACGGCCGAGCTCGCGTAGTTCTCCGACGCGATCAGCTCGATGTGGTCTTCCTGGCGCCGGTTCTCGGCGGCGATGGCCGCCCAGAGCTCCGGGTCGGCCTGGGCAACGATGTGGGAGCGATGGAACATGAGGGCATCCGGGCGGCGGGTCGGTGGACTTCTTGTGTTTGAACATTCTAGCATCCGCGACGGCCCGGGTTCCGGGACCGCACCCGTGGTACGGAACGGCGGGGACGCACGCACTGTCGGTGGCGGGCCGCCATGCTGTCGTGCGGGCCGCCCGATGCTCCGGGTTGCCTGCGGCATGCGCCAACCGGGCGCGCGACCACGAACGCTGAATTCGATGCGCGAGATCAACGCGTGCCGCTTCGTGTCGCTGGCCGGGCCGGGCAAAACCCTTATAATCGCGCGGACACCGGAGGCCATACAAGAATTGCCGGGCCCCGTGTCCGCTCCCGACGGCTCCGGCCGCCACAGCGCAGCCGAACCCTACGGAGGAATCGTGAACGCCCTTCTTGCCTTCTCGCGGACGGTCGACCGAGCCAACGAGGCCATCGGCAAGGCGACCACCTGGCTCATCCTGGTCGTCGTCGTCATCAGCGCCGGCAACGCCGTGGTTCGCTACGCGTTCGACTGGAGCTCCAACGGGCTGCTGGAAATCCAGTGGTACCTGTTCTCGGCGGTCTTCCTGCTCTGTGTGGCCTATGTGCTTAACAGGAACGAGCACATCCGGATCGACGTCATCGCCGGCCGCACGTCGGCGCGCACGCAGAACTGGATCGATGTCTTCGGCATCGTCGTCTTCCTGTTGCCGATGGTGATCATAACCATGTCGCTGTCCTGGCCGGTGTTCATGAATGCGTGGCACACCGGCGAGACGTCCGCCAATCCAGGCGGACTGATCCGGTGGCCGGTACGGCTGCTGATGCCGGTCGGCTTCTTCCTGCTGCTGCTGCAGGGGCTGTCCGAGCTCGTCAAGCGCATCGCGTTCCTGACCGGGCGCGGGCCCAACCCGCTCGACAGGGTCAGGGCCAAGACCGCCGAGGAAGAGCTCGCCGAGGAAATCAAGAAGCACCACGTCGCCGCCGAGGTCCTCGACGCGATCGATGCGAACAAGGACATGGTGCGCAGTCACGGCAAGGGAGGGGAGCGGAAATGACCGCGTTCCTGATCGCCAACATGGCGCCGATCATCTTCGCGTCGCTGGTCTTCTTCCTGCTGCTTGGCTTCCCCGTCGCCTTCTCGCTCGCCGCCAACGGCATCATCTTCGGCTTGCTCGGCATCGAGCTCGGGCTCTTCCAGCCGACGTTCTTCCAGGCGCTGCCGGAGCGGATTTTCGGCGGCATCATGAACAACGACACGCTGCTCGCCATCCCGTTCTTCACCTTCATGGGCCTGATATTGGAGCGTTCTGGGATGGCGGAGGACCTGCTCGACACGATCGGCCAGCTGTTCGGGCCGGTCCGCGGCGGTCTCGCCTATGCCGTCGATGCTCGTCGGGGCGATGCTGGCGGCAACCACCGGCGTTGTCGCTGCTTCCGTCATCTCGATGGGCCTCATCTCGCTGCCGATCATGCTGCGCTACGGCTACGACCGGCGTCTCGCCTCCGGCGTGATCGCGGCTTCGGGAACGCTGGCGCAGATCATTCCGCCGTCGCTCGTGCTGATCATCATGGCGGACCAGCTCGGCAAATCGGTCGGCGACATGTACAAGGGCGCCTTCATGCCCGGCTTCGTGCTGACGGGCATCTACATGGCGTACGTGCTGGGCTGCACGGTGCTCAAGCCGCAATGGGCGCCGGCGCTGCCGCCGGAAGCGCGGACGTCTTCCGCGAGCCGAGCGGCAAGATGGGCGGCACCTCGCTGCTCGCCCTGGCGGTGATCTCGGTCGGCGCGGCCTTCGCCTATGCCAGGTTCATGACTGCCCGCCGGACAAGCCGCTCGACGAAATGATCGTCATCTGCATGCTGATCGGCATCGGCGTCGCGTTCGCGCTCGCGATGGTCAGCCGGCTGCTGAAGCTCAACCTGCTGTCGGGCATGGCGCAGAAGGTCACGTTCGTGCTGATTCCCGCCGCTGGCCCTCATCTTCCTCGTGCTGGGCACGATCTTCCTCGGCATCGCGACGCCGACCGAGGGCGGTGCGATGGGCGCGACCGGCGCGATCATCATGGCCCTGCTCCGCAGGCGGCTTTCGTGGTCACTGCTCAGGCAGGCGATGGACAGCACGGCCAAGCTGACCACGTTCGTCGTGTTCATCCTGGTCGGCGCCCGGGTGTTCAGCCTGACGTTCTACGGCGTGGACGGCCACAAGTGGGTGGAGCACCTGCTGACCGGCCTGCCCGGCGGCCAGGTCGGCTTCCTGATCGTCGTCAACATTCTGGTGTTCGTGCTGGCGTTCTTCCTCGATTTCTTCGAACTGTCGTTCATCGTCGTGCCGCTGCTGGGGCCCGTGGCGGAGAAGCTCGGCATCGACCTCATCTGGTTCGGCGTGTTGCTGGCCGTCAACATGCAGACGTCGTTCATGCATCCGCCGTTCGGCTTCGCCCTGTTCTATCTGCGATCGGTGGCGCCGCAAGGCATACCTACAAGGACTCACAGCGGGAAGATGACGGCGCCGGTCACGACCGGGCAGATCTACTGGGGCGCGATGCCGTTCGTGGTGATCCAGCTGATCATGGTGGCGCTGGTCATCCTGTTCCCGCAGATGGTGATGGTCTACAAGAGCGATGCCGTCGACCGTCGATCCGACCAAGATCCAGATCGATCGATTCCGCAGGACGGACGCCGGCCGGCGCCGACGGGCTGCAAGCGCCGGAGCCGACCGAGCAGCAGAAGCGCCGACGCCGAGGACGAGGCCGGCGAAGGCGCTGCATGAAGCGCTCGCAGGACCCCGAAGTAGCCGAGCGCCCGGACGGCGCGGCGCCGCTCGAAGTACGCGGTCGCCGATGCGCGAAAAAAAGCCCCGCACGCCGCGGGGCTTTTTCGTTCGCCGGTCACCGCGCAACGCGGCGACCGTGCCACCTATTTCTTGCTGCCGCTGCCGGCGCCG
The DNA here is from genome assembly GCA_963751405.1 of uncultured beta proteobacterium. GTDB lineage: Bacteria > Pseudomonadota > Gammaproteobacteria > Burkholderiales > Casimicrobiaceae > CAIWHR01. The sequence goes on from CAVVUJ010000032.1 coordinate 6,534, forward strand.
CGTCGCGCATCATGAAGTTGTCCAAGCGGTTCTCGGCCACGCTGAACCAGTGGTTCTGCTCTTCCGGAATGCCTTCCATTGCTCGTAGATCTTCTTGAACTTCGGGTTCTTGGCCGATCGTTCGGCATAGACCTCGATGGACGCCTTGTAGCGGCCTCCATGATCTCCTGCGAAAAGGGCCGCAGCTGGACGCCGTTCGGGACAGGCGGCGCAGCGCCGCCGGGTTCCGGGCGTCGTACTTCGGCCATCATGTCACGTTGGCTTCGTACGCAGGCGGCCTGGAAGGCTGCCTTGTACTCCGCCGGCAGCTCGGCCCAGGCCTTGTTGTTCACGAAGAGGTGCGAGCGACGGGACCGCCTTCCCACCAGCCCGGGTAGTAGTAGTTCTTGGCGACCTTGTAGAAGCCGAGCTTCTCGTCGTCGTAGGGGCCGACCCATTCCGCGGCGTCGATCGTGCCCTTTTCCAGCGCCGGGTAGATGTCGCCGCCGGGAATCTGCTGCGGCACCATGCCCAGCTTCGCCAGGATCGTGCCGCCGAAGCCGCCGATGCGCATCTTGAGGCCCTTGCAGGTCGGCGAGCGTCTTGATCTCCTTGCGGAACCAGCCGCCCATCTGCGTGCCGGTGTTGCCGCGCCGGGAACGAGACGATGTTGTAGTTCTTGTAGAACTCGTCGATGCAGCTGCTGCCCGCCGCCGTGATACATCCAGGCGTTCTGCTGCCGCTCGTTGAGCCCGAACGGAATCGGCCGTGCCGAAGGCGAACGTCGGGTCCTTGCCGAAGAAGTAATAGGAGCGCGGTATGGCAGCACTCGACGGTGCCGTTCTGCACGGCGTCGAGACGCCTGCACGGCCGGGACGATTTCGCCGGCCGCGAACACCTGGATGTGGAACTTGCCGCCGGTGATCGCCTCGACGCGCTTGGCGAGCACTTCGGCGCCGCCGTAGATCGTGTCGAGGCTCTTGGGAAAGCTCGACGCGCAGCCGCCATTTGACTCTCGGCCGGCGCGGGCTGCGGCGATGCGCCGGCGCCGCGACCGCATGCGGCGAGCAATGCGGCCAGCCGGCGTTTTTCAGGAAGGAACGACGTTCCATGAACTTCTCCTCGTTGGAAAAAGTCGGGCGAGCCGACGGTTCGGACAAGCTGTCCGCCTTTCGTGGCTGTGACTATGCGCAACGGCCGGATGCGCCCGGTCCGCCGTCGCTTGCTGGCCGGAGATTTTATCCGAATTCGGCGCGCCGCGCGGAGTGGTTCGCGCCGGCGCAGGCGCCCGAGCCGGATGCGGTCGCCGGGGGCCTGGGAGACGGTTTCGGGATCGGTCGGCAACTCGTCGCCGCCGGTCAGGGCGTGAGCTTGCGCACCGCCGAGAACAGCGTCCAGGCCCAGCCGGGCTGCCGCTCGAGCGTCTGGGTGAAGCGGATCAGATAGCGCGCACTGCCGGTATCGAGCTCCACCATGCCGCCGGTGACGAACCGCTCGTCGGGGCCGATCAGGCTGCGCTGCGCCATCTGCCGGTTCTCGGGATGCGCCGGCAGGTAGATGCCGAAGAACGGCCGGTCCGCGCCCGCGCGCCCGGCGTCGGTGGGGGTCACCCAGTTGCGCAGCAGCACCCGCACCAGCCGCCGGCCGACGATCTCGACGCCGACCGTGGTCTCGTCGGCTTGGTGCCGCTGCATCCGGCGCACGACGGCGAGCGCCCAGCGTGTCGCCTTCCTTGAGCGCGAGGATCTCGCCCAGCTTCGCGGGCGCCTCCTTTGCCGGCGCGGTCAGGCGACATCCGGTCTCGCTGCGGTCTTCCATCTTCCATACGACCCCGCGAATCCGGCGCGCGACGGTTTCGGGCCCGGCGGCCGTGCCGACCATCTCCGTGATTTCGTCATAGCTCGCCGCCACGCCGGCTGAACGCGCGGCATCGGGCAGGCGCTCGATTTCGGCGACGGCCCGCATGAGCGGCGCCAGACCGACGACGACGCGGACCTCGGCATTCGTCTGGAAGCGCGTGGCGCGCGGCGACTGGGCGATCGCGTCCGGGCCGTAGAGCGAAGCGAGCCGCATCAGCAGCAGGCGCTGCTCGCGCGGCGGCGGATCGTCCTGGCGCGGCGTGTCGTCGTCGCGCTCCGGCAGCCACCGCATGCGCTCGACGACCTGCGTGTAGACCGGGCCTGCGTCGAGCAGCAGCACGCGCTCGCCCGAAAGCGCCTTGTCCTGCCGGCGCAACCCCTGCGATCCGGTCAGGTCGACGAAGAAATTCGCCCCCGCGCCCGGCGGCGGGACGAGCATCAGGGTCGCCGCCCATCCATCGAGCTGCCGCGCCACCCATTCGACCTGGTCAGGCGTGAAGTTGCCGGAATCGAGGCGCATGAGCAGCAGCGTCTTCAGATACTCCTGCTCGACGCACACGCCGGGCCGCGCGAAGATGCCGGCGCCGTACGCGAGCTCGTTGCGCTGCCAGCCGCGCGTGCGCGCGAACTCGTAGAGCTCGTGGAATTCGCGCCACTGCGCCGGGATCCAGGTGCCATAGCGGAACAGCCGGAACTTGCCGTCGATGCCCTTGTAGTGGACCAGGCGCACCAGGACCCACGGCAGGAGCGCGTGCCAGCGTTTCTGGTCGGCGCGCGGATAGCCCGCGCGCAGAACGGCGCCATACGCGGCCACAAAGGCCTTGACCAGATCGAAGACCGCGTGCCACAGCCGCGTCTCGACGTCGGTGCTCTTCTGGTAATTCGTCGCGTACTGCTGCGCGAGCTGGGCGAGGACCGGCTCGAACCGGGCGTCGATCCGGAGCAGCGCCTCGGCCTGCGCATAGCCCGCGACGCGCCTCGCGCCGGGGAATTTCGCAACGAGCTCCAGCGCCTCCTTCTGCAGGGCCAGCGCGTCCGTCGTCGGCAACGCGGCGATCCACTGCGCTGCCGCATTGGCGTTGCGGAACGGGTCCTTGAGCGACCGGATCCAGGTGAGGGCTGGCTCGAGCATGGAAGGCGCGCCGGGTCGGAACGGGCTCAGTGCCCGGCCACCGTCATCCGCCCGATCAGGATGGATCCCGTGTGCCGCGAACCGCGCCGATCGACGTCGCGTCCTATCGCAACGATGTCGCGGTAGATGTCCTTGAGGTTGCCGGCGATCGTGATCTCCTCGACCGGGTACGCGATGGCACCATCCTCGATCCAGAATCCGGCGGCCCCGCGCGAGTAGTCGCCGGTCACCGGATTGACCCCCTGGCCCAGCTGCTCGGTGACGAAGAGCCCGCGGCCCATCCGCCGCATGAGCGCGGGCAGATCGTCGTCGCCATGCGCGACCACCAGATTGTGGCTGCCGCCGGCGTTGCCGGTGGTGACCATGCCGAGCTTGCGCGCCGAGTAGCTGCCGAGGAAATAGCCGCGCACGATGCCGTCGGTCACGACGTCGCGCGGCGCGGTCGCCACGCCTTCGTTGTCGAACGGCGCGCTGCCGCGGGCGCGCGGGATGTGCGGATCCTCGCGGATCGAGACGTTCGCCGAGAACACCGGCTTGCCGAGCGAATCGAGCAGGAACGAGGACTTGCGGTACAGGGCGCCGCCCGAAACTGCGCCGACGAACGCGCCGATGAGGTCCGCGGCCTCGGGGGCCTCGAAGAGCACCGGGCACTCGACGGTGCCGAGCTTGCGCGCGCCGAGCCGGCGCACGGTGCGCTCGCCGGCGATGCGTCCGACCTCCGCGGCCGGCTGCAGGTCGGAGGCGCCCCGCCCCGCCGTATACCAGTAGTCGCGCTGCATGGCGCCGCCGTCGCCCGGATCGCCAATGACGGAGCAGTCGATGTGGTGCCGCGTGCTGCGATAGCCGCCCAGGAAGCCGTGCGTGTTCGCGTACACGAATTCCGATTCGCTCCAGGCGACCGTCGCGCCCTCGGTGTTGGTGAGGCGGCGGTCCACCGCCAGCGCCGCCGCTTCCGCGTCGCAGCCGAGCGCGATGGCCTCCTCGACGGTCAGCTCCCACGGGTCGAACAGGTCGAGATCCGGGATGACGCGGGCGAGCCGGTCCGGATCCGCGAGACCGGCCGCGGGGTCTTCCGCCGTGAAGCGCGCGATCGCCAGCGCCTTGCCGACGGCCGCATGCACGGCGTCCGCCGAGAAGTCGGCGGTGCTCGCATGGCCGCGGCGCTGCCCGAGATAGACGGTCACGCCTATGCCCTTGTCGCGGTTGTACGCGACAGTCTCGACTTCGCCGCGACGCACCGTGACGCTCTGGCCGACCGCCTGCGAGACGTCGGTCTCCGCCGCGGTCGCTCCGCCCGCTTTCGCCGCGGCAATCACGGACGCGGCGATGCGCTCGATCTCGGCCGTGGGGAGCGGGAAGCGACTGCCATCGGCGCCGCTGCGGGAAGGCGACGCCATTGCGCTGCCACGGGGAGGGGTTGTTGCGGGCTGGACGAAGGCGGTCATCGGGGAGCTCTGCGGTGAGGTCGAAGGAAAGCGACCCGGCCACGGAGTGGCGCTCGGCTATCATAGCAAAGGGCTTGCGCCGAAACTCCCGGCAGGCGCGCCATCCCGACCTATTTCCGCCAGAACGATGCCACGGCCCGACGAACGAGAGCACCGCCGCCCGCGCGCAGCCGCGCCCGCCAGCGAAACCCCCGCCGCCGACGCGACGGCGGACGACCTTCCGCCGTCGAAAACACGGCGCAAGGCCGAGATGCACGCGCTGCAGGACCTGGGCGAGGCCCTGATCGCGCTCGATCCGAAACGCCTGGCCGAGCTCGCGACCGAAGCCGCGTTGCCCGAACGCCTCGTCGACGCGATCAACCAGGCGCGGTCGATCACGGCGTGGGGCGGCCGCAAGCGGCAGCGCCAGTTCGTCGGCAAGCTGATGCGCGACGTCGATCCCGAGCCCATCCGGCGGCGTCTCGACCTGTGGGCGCACGGTCATGCCATCGATTCGGCGCGGCAGCACGCGCTCGAACAGTGGCGCGACCGCCTGCTCGCCGAACCCGCGGCGCTGGATCTCCTGGCGGCAGAGAAGCCGCGGCTCGATCGTCCGCGTTTCCGGGCGCTGATCGCCAGAGCCCGCGACGAGCATGCACGCGGACAGCCGCCCCACGCGTTTCGCGAGCTCTTTCGCGAATTGAAGGCGCTCGATGCCGCGGATCCCGGGCCGCGCGGCTGACCGAACACTCACCGCAAGAGGACTCCACATGGAATCGCTGCTGATCGGCCTCGTCTCGATTTCCGACCGTGCGTCGTCCGGCGTCTACACGGACAAGGGCATCCCCGGCCTCACCGAATGGTTCACCGCGGCGCTGCGCTCGCCCTGGCGGATGGAGAGCCGGCTCATTCCCGACGAGCAGCCGCAGATCGAGCGCACGCTCGTCGAGCTCGTCGACACGGTCGGCTGTCACCTGGTGCTGACCACCGGCGGCACCGGCCCCGCGCCGCGCGACGTGACGCCGGAGGCGACCGTCGCCATCGCGCACAAGGTGCTGCCGGGTTTCGGCGAGCAGATGCGCCAGGTGAGCCTCAAGTACGTGCCGACCGCGATCCTGTCGCGGCAGGTGGGAGCCATCCGCGGTCGCGCGCTGATCCTCAACCTGCCCGGCCAGCCGAAGGCGATCAAGGAGACGCTCGACGGCGTCTTTCCCGCCGTCCCCTACTGCATCGACCTCATCGGCGGCCCCTACATCGAAACCAACGACGACGTCTGCAAGGCGTTCCGGCCGAAGTCCGCGGTCAAGCCGGCACCGGAGTGAGCGGCGCTGCGAACACGGCGGACGCGGGCCGCGTGCGGACCGGCATTGCATTTGTCGTCGTGTCGGCCGTCGCGTTCGGCGCGATGGCCATCCTCGCACGCTTCGCCTTTGCGTCGGGCGTCGACACGACGACGCTGCTGGCGCTGCGCTTCTCGCTCGCCGCCGTGGTGATGCTCGCGTTGCTGCGCGCCCGCGGCTTGCCGCTGCCGCGCGGATCGACGCTCGGCGTCCTGATCGCGCTGGGCGCTGCGGGGTACGGCGGACAGGCGATCTGCTACTTCACGGCATTGAAGCTCGCGCCGGCCGGCCTTGCCGCGCTGCTGCTGTATCTCCACCCTGCGCTCGTTGCGGTCCTCGCCGCGGCGTTCCTGCACGAACGCCTGACCGCGACCAAGCTCGCGGCGCTCGCCATCGCGCTCGCGGGGACCGTGCTCACGGTCGGGCCGGCGATCGGCGGCGACAATCTCGCGCTCGCGCCGAACCTCCTGGCCGGACTCGGGTTCGCCGTGGCATCGGCGGGGTTCTACGCGGTCTACATCGTCGTGGCGTCGTGGGTCGGCCGCCGTGCCGATGCGATGCCGATGAGCACCGTGGTGATCGCCAGCGCCGCGGCGGTATTCGTCATCGCCACGCTCATCCGCGGGCCGCAGTGGCCCGGGACCGCCGCCGGATGGCTCGCGGTGGCAGGAATTGCGCTGCTCTCGACCGTGCTGGCGATCACGCTGTTCTTCGCCGGCCTCGAGCGGATCGGCCCGGTGCGCGCTTCCACGCTGTCGACGGTCGAGCCGCTTTGCACCGTGGTGCTGGCCGCATGGGTGCTCGACGAGTCGATGGCGCCGGTGCAGATCGCCGGCGGCGCCCTCATTCTCGCGGCGGCCGTACTTATCGCGAGAGCGCGAGCGAGCCCGCGCCCACAAGCCCGCGCGTAGTTCGCAGGCGCGGCCCTGGCCGCGCTGCTGCTCGCTGCGGTCAGGCCGCGCGAACGCGCCGGAACTTCGCGGGCCCGTACAACGCGATCATTTCGTTGCCTGCGACCGCCGCCAGCACGACGGCGCCGCCGGCAAGGGTCGCCGCGGCCGGTGTCTCGCCGACGCCCAGCCATACCCACAGCGGGCCGAGCACCACTTCGAGCAGCGTCAGCAGCGCGACCTCGGCCGGCGGCAGGTGGCGGCTCGCGACGACCAGCATCATGCAGGGCACGGCGAGCTGGAACATGCCGAGACCGGCGAGCCACGCGAGATCGTGCGCGCTGGCCTCGAACGGCAACGCGAACGGCAGCGTGATCAGTGCCGAGAAGACGCCGCCGAGGAGGACCGCCGGCGCGAGGTCGACCTTGCGTCCCCACTTGCGCAGGGTCACGACATTGACCGCCGCCGCGACCGGCACGCCGAATGCGATGAGGGTGCCGGACAGCCCGGACCCCAGTCCCGCAGCGAACATCCAGGCCATGCCGCCGGCGGCGGCGACGATCGCGACCCAGGTGTAGCCGGGCAGCGACGCGCGCAACACCAGCCAGCCGAGGATCGCGGCAAACACCGGATAGAGGCTGTTGACGATCAGCGTGTTGGCCACGGTGGTCCGGGTCACGGCGAGCATGAAGCACGTGAACATCGTGCAGAACATGGCGCCGGAAACGATCCCGGGCCAGCCGGAGGCGCGCACCACCGCCCACGCCTCGCGGCGCCGGGTGTACGCGAGAATCCCGGCCATCGAGACGGCAGCGAAGAGGCTGCGCCAGAACGTCACTTCCCAGCTCCGCGCGTGATCGAGCAGGCGCGCCACGAGACCGGCGGTGCTCCAGAGCACGCAAGCCCCGACCATCCACGCCACCGCGCGCGCGTGGGTCATCTTCCTATTCATGTGCATTCGCTGCCAAGGTCGCCCGCCATCCGCCGGATCCGCCGCGCCACGGGCGGGGCCGGTCAAAAAAAGACCGGCGCGGGTGTCCGCGCCGGCATGCCTGTTGCGAACGTCGACGGATTACTTGACGTCGAGGATCTTCATCGCCTTGGCCAGCGTGTCGACCGACTCCTGATGCTTGCCGGCCTTGTGCAGCGTCTCGCCCTCGGCGCGGTATTTCTTGACTTCGTCGGTCTGCGCCGCCGTGAGCTTGGGGTTCTTGGCCATGGCGTCGTCGATCTTCTTCATGTCGGCCGGGCAATGGAACGCGAACGCGGTGCCGGCGGCGAACATCGTTGCAGCGAACAGCGTGGTCTTGCGCATCATGTTGGAAACTCCTGTGATTTTGAACGCGGGACTGGCGGTCACGCCGTCGATATTCCGGTTCCGGCGGAACCCTCCGAGGTGGTGTCCGGACCTTCCGGCCGCGGCATAGGATACGCTGCCCGCCGGAAAGTGCAATCCGGGTAAGCCCGATGGCGCCTGTTTCGCGCCCTCGATCCATCCGGTTCGAGCATGCCGCCCGCGACCGTCAACAGCCGGAGGCCCTCCCCTATTCCCGCATGCGACCCGTCGCCCGGGCTGCCGGATCCTGCCGGTAGAACGCCGCACACTGTCCGTATACCTGCGGATATTCGCGGCGCAGCAGCAGCGGTTCGGCGAAGAACACCTCGGACAGCACGGCGAAGAACTCGGCGGGACTCTCGGCCGCATACGGATCGATCGCGGTGTCCTCGCCGTCGTCGATCCGCGCGCAGAAGTCATCGTAGGCCGCCGTCAGCGCCCTCTTCCAGACCTCCGGCGACATTCCCGCCGGCAACGGCGGGCAGCCGTTGGCTTCCCCGTTGCGCATGTCGATCTTGTGCGCGAATTCGTGGAGCACGAGATTCATCCCCGTACTCTCCCAGTCGGCACCCGCCTCCACGTCCGGCCACGACAGCACGACCGGTCCGCCCGGCATCGCCTCTCCGGCGAGCGGCCCGTCGTTCCGGTGCACGACACCCGCCTCGTCCTCCCACTCCCATTCCGGGACGAACTCGCCGGGATAGACGATCACGTTTTCGAAGCCGTCGTAGAACGCCAGGTCGAGCTCCAGCACCAGCACGCAGGCCTGGATCGCGATGATCACGCGCTGCAGCGGCGTCACCGCGTGTCCGCGCGCGCCGACGATCGCCTTGGCATCGAGGAAGAGCACGACCTTCTCGCGCAAACGCACGAGGTCGCCGTCGCCGTAGAGCGCGAGAAACGGCAGGCGCGCGACCGCTTCGCGCCACAATGCATCGGGAATCGCAGCGCGGGAAAGGATTCGCCGCCGGCGCCAGCGGGAGAGCGCATCGAACATCGCGCCCCCGGGGTCAGGGTTTGGTCGCGGCGGACGACTCGTCGGCGACCGCGCCCTCGAGCAGGTTGCCGGATGCCTCGCCGGTCAGCAGGCGATCGGCCTCGGCCTCGGGCAACGCCTCGACGTCGCGGAGCTTGCGTGCAATCGTCGTGCTCTTGCGGCCGGCGTCGTCGAGCGTCTTGCCGACCTGGTCCAGCTTTTCCTTGGTCCTGGCGAGAATCTCGCCGAACTTGCCGAACTCGGTCTTGACCGCGCCCAGCACCCGCCACACCTCCGTCGAGCGCTGCTCGATCGCGAGCGTGCGGAACCCCAGTTGCAGGCTGTTCAGCATCGCCTGGAGATTCGTCGGACCCGCGAGCATCACGCGGAAGTCGCGCTGCAGCGTGTCGGCGAGGCCCGGGCGGGACACCGCCTCGGCGTAGAGGCCTTCGGTCGGCACGAACAGGATCGCGAAATCGAGCGTGTGCGGCGGCTCGACGTACTTGTCGCGGATCGACTTCGCCTCGGCCTTGAAGAACGCCTCCATCGCCTTGCGGCTCGCCTCGACGGCGCCGGCATCGGCGTTCTCGATCGCATCCTGCAGCCGCTGGTAGTCCTCGAGCGGGAACTTGGCGTCGATCGGCAGCCAGCACGGAGCGCCGTCTTCGCCGCGGCCGGGGAACTTGACGGCGAATTCGACGCGCTCCTTGCTGCCGGGACGCGTCGCGACGTTCTGCGCGTACTGGGTGGGGGTCAGCAGCTCGGCGAGCAGCGTGCCGAGCTGGACCTCGCCCCAGCCGCCACGGCTCTTGACGTTGGTCAGCACGCGGCGCAGGTCGCCGACACCCGCCGCCAGCGTCTGCATCTCGCCGAGGCCCTTGTGCACCTGCTCGAGGCGATCCGACACCTGCTTGAACGACTGGCCCAGGCGCTCGTCGAGGGTGGTCTGCAGCTTCTCGTCGACGGTCGCCCGCATCTGGTCGAGCTTCTGCGCATTCTCGCTGCGCAGCACATCGAGCCGCTGCTCGACCGTCGCCCGCACGGCTTCGAGCCGCTGTTCGTTCGTTTGAGTGAGCAGGGAGAGCCGGTCGCCGAACTGCTTCAGCTGCTCGACCTGCGTTCCCGCCATTCCGGCGAGCTGCTGCTGCATCGTCTGCGCCTGCTGCGCGAGGGTCGCGCCCAGCTCCGTGCGGGCCGTCTGCGCGGCCACCGCCTGTTCGGTGCGCGCGTTGGCGAGATCCTGCCGCAAGTCGCGCTCGAAGTCGGCACTGGTGGCCGCCAGCACCTCGAGCCGCGTGCGCAGTTCCGCCGCCTCGCGCGTCGCGGCGTCGCGCGCGCCCGCGAGCGATCCGATCCGCGCGAGCACGGCAACGACCAGCGCGGCGACGACGACGAGCGCGACGAGAACGACCAGGAACAGCGTGTCCGGCATGGCGAAGCGAGTTTACTACGCGGCGCGAACAGCGGCCGCGCGCGAATCGAAAGCTACGCCGCTTCCCTGCTTGCCCGGAATCGTGTTGGTGTCGACTAACCGCCGCCGCGCGGCGATAAGTCTCCCCCACACTCCCGCGCTACGCCGCTTCGCGGCTCGCCTTCTTCCGTTCGTGTTCTTTCAAATGGCGCTTGCGGATGCGGATCGATTTCGGTGTCACTTCCACCAGCTCGTCGTCGGCGATGAACTCGACCGCGTACTCGAGCGTGAGATCGATCGGCGGGGTCAGGGCGATCGCGTCGTCCTTGCCGGAGGAGCGAACGTTGGTGAGCTGCTTGCCCTTGATCGGGTTGACCACGAGGTCGTTGTCGCGGCTGTGGATGCCGATGATCATCCCCTCGTACAGCTTGTCGCCGGGCGACACGAACATGCGGCCGCGCTCCTGCAGCTTCCACAGCGCGTACGCGACCGCCTCGCCGTCTTCCGCCGAGATCAGCACGCCATTGCGCCGATCGGGAATCCCGCCCTTCAGCGGCGCGTAGCCGTCGAACACGTGGCTCATCAGCCCCGTGCCCCGGGTCAGGTTCATGAACTCGCCCTGGAAGCCGATCAGCCCGCGCGCCGGAATGCGGTACTCGAGACGGGCGCGACCGCGGCTGTCCGATTCCATGTTGGTGAGGTCGCCGCGCCGTGGTCCGAGCGCCTCCATGACCGCGCCCTGGTGCATTTCCTCGACATCGACCGACAGCAACTCGAACGGCTCGCAGGTGATGCCGCCGATGTCGCGCAGCACGACGCGCGGCCGCGACACGGCCAGCTCGTAACCCTCGCGGCGCATGTTCTCGATCAGGATCGTCAGATGCAATTCGCCGCGCCCGGACACCAGGAACGAATCGGTGTCACCGGTTTCGTCGACGCGCAGCGCGACATTGGTCAGCATTTCCTTGGCCAGCCGGTCGCGCAGGTTGCGCGAGGTCACGTACTTGCCCTCGCGTCCGGCGAGCGGCGACGTGTTGACCTGGAAGTACATCGACAGCGTCGGCTCGTCGACCATGATCGGGGGCAGCGCCTCGGGCATCTCCACCGACGCCAGCGTAGTTCCGATCGCCAGCTCGTCGATGCCGGTGACGAGCACGATGTCACCCGCCTGCGCCGACTCCACCGGCACGCGCTCCATGCCCGCGAAGGCGAAGATCTGCGTGACCCGCGCTTTCGGCGCGACCTGCCCCTCCGCCAGCGGGCCGTTCAGCACTGCGACCTCCTGCCCGGCCGCAAGGCGACCGCGGCGGATGCGGCCGATGCCCAGCCGCCCGACGTAGCTCGAATAATCAAGTGCGGCGACCTGGAACTGCAGCGGTCCGTCGGCGTCGCCCACCGGTGCGGGAACGTACGCGAGAATCGTTTCGAACAGCGGGCGCATGTCGGCTCTTTCCGGCGCCTTGTGTGCCTTCGCAACGTTGACGTCGAGCGTCGCCCAGCCGTTCAGCGCCGATGCATAGACGACCGGGAAATCGAGCTGCGCCTCGGTCGCGCCGATCCGGTCGAAGAGCTCGAACGTCTGGTTGACGACCCACTCGGGCCGCGCGCCAGGCCGGTCGACCTTGTTCACGACCACGATCGGCGACAGGCCGAGCTTCAGCGCCTTCAGCGTCACGAAGCGCGTCTGCGGCATCGGCCCTTCCACGGCGTCCACGAGCAGCAGCACCCCGTCGACCATGCCCAGCACGCGCTCGACCTCGCCGCCGAAATCCGCGTGGCCGGGCGTGTCGACGATGTTGATCTGGGCGTCGCCGTAGCGGATCGAGCAGTTCTTGGCGAGGATCGTGATGCCGCGCTCGCGCTCGAGATCGTTGGTGTCCATCATGCGCTCGGCGACGTGCTGGTGCTTGGCGAAGGTGCCGGCCTGCACCAGCAGTTTGTCGACGAGCGTCGTCTTGCCGTGATCGACGTGGGCGATGATGGCGATGTTGCGCAGGGCCTTGGGCGGCGTGGTCATGGTGTCAGGTGAATCGCGTTGCGACGCGCTGCTGGGCGGATCCCGAAGCCGCGGCGGATAACCCGTAATTATAGCCCGGATATGCCCCTCCTGACCACAATTAATTCGCAAAATCCGAAACTTAGCCTATAATGCGGTTTCGGGCGGCCGTTCCGGTCACCGCCCAGCCCGCAGCGGGCGTTACCAAGGTTCCGCGCCGCTCGCGTCTTCAATCCAGACATCCGCAGCCTGGACCGGAAATCCCCTCGAGGGATGGGCCGCGACCAGGAGTGTTCATGAGCATTACGAGCTTCGCCGAGCTCGGACTGCGGCCCGAGTTGTTGCGGGCCGTGGAAGAGGCCGGCTATACGACGCCCACGCCGATCCAGGTGCAGGCGATCCCCGTCGTTCTCGCCGGCAAGGATGTGATGGGCGGCGCCCAGACCGGCACCGGCAAGACCGCCGGCTTCGCCCTGCCGATCCTGCAGAAGCTGGCGCCGATGGCGAACACCAACCACTCGCCGGCCCGGCACCCGGTGCGCGCGCTGATCCTCACGCCCACCCGCGAGCTCGCGGTGCAGGTCGAGGAGTCCTTCCGCACCTACGGCAAGTACACCAACCTGCGCTCGACGGTGGTCTACGGCGGCGTCGACATCAAGCTGCAGCTGCCCATCGTGCGCGGCGGGATCGAGATCCTCGTCGCCACGCCGGGAAGATTGCTCGACCACATCGAGCACAAGAGCGTGTACCTGGGGCAGGTCGAGATCTTCGTGCTGGACGAGGCCGACCGGATGCTCGACATGGGCTTCATCCCGGACATCAAGCGGATCATGGCGCTCCTGCCCGTGACCGCGAAGCGCCAGAACCTGCTGTTCTCGGCGACGTTCTCCGGCGAAATCAAGAAGCTCGCCGACCAGTTGCTGAACGCGCCGCAGCTGATCGAGGTCGCCAAGCGCAATACCGCCGCCGACACCGTGTCGCAGGGCGCGTACAAGGTGCCGGCCGAGGCCAAGCGCGCCTTGCTGGAACATCTCGTCCGTTCGCGCGGATTGAACCAGGTCCTCTGCTTCATGCGCACCAAGCACGGCGCGTCGCGCCTCGCGCGGCAGCTCGAGAAGGACGGGCTCATCACCGACGCGATCCACGGCGACAAGAGCCAGCAGACGCGCATGGAGGCGCTCGCCGCGTTCAAGGAAGGCAAGCTGCAGGTGCTCGTCGCCACCGACGTCGCCGCGCGCGGCCTCGACATCGACGATCTGCCGCTGGTCGTCAATTTCGAATTGCCCTACGTGCCGGAAGACTACATTCACCGCATCGGCCGCACCGGGCGCGCCGGCGCCTCCGGCGAGGCGATTTCCTTCGTCGCCCCCGAGGAAGAGAAGTACCTGGCCGAGATCGAGCGGCTGCTGAAGAAGAGCATCCAGATCCTGTCGGCCGACGGCTTCGACCCGTCGTCGGTGCGGGCGGAGCGCGCGCCCCGCACCTCTCGCGCCGCCGGCGCCGAACGCCCGCCACGCACGGGTCATGCCGAACGGGCGCCGCGTGCGCCCCGCAGCGAGCACGCCGCGCGTCCGCCGCGAGCGCACGGCGCCGAGGATCGTCCACCGCGCCCGCCGCGCGAGGATCCGCGGATCGAGCGCGAGCGCGCGTATGCGCTGAACCCGGACCAGCCTCCCGTGGCGCCGCAGGCCGGCACAGTCGCAACATCCGACTCGGCCCTCACGCCTGCCACCGGGGTGCCGAAGCGCCGTGGCTTCGGCCATGGCCGACCGGTGCCGGCGCTGCTGATGAAGCGAACCGCGACCGAGCCCGAGAAGGTCTGAGTCCGGGCAGCGCGCGGCCCGGGTGACCCGCCACTGGTCGAGCGTGCGCCCTCCGGGCCCATCGGCGTACCTGATCGTCGCCCATTGCCGCGCGGGCTTCGAGCCGGAGGCGGCGATCGATCTCGGCCGGCTCGCCGAAGCCGCTGGCGCTCGGATCGATGTCGACGCGCCGGTGGGCCGCGGCTTCGTCGTCGGCAACCTCGCCCGCTTCGATCCTCGGCCCTGGCCGCGCGCATTCGAGCGCGCGCCGCCGATCTTCGTTCGCTCGCTCTTCTTCGGCACCGGGCCCCATCCGTTGTTCGACGCCGCGACGACGCGTGGCCGTCCCGATCGCGTCGCGCCGCTGGTCGCCTTGATCGAGCGCTTCCGTGCCGAATTTCCTTTGCTGGATCCCACGTCCCGCACACTCGGACACGCCAACGGTTTCTCGCTCCGGCTCGAAACACCGGACACCAATGACGGCAAGGAGCTGTCGGGGCTGACCCGGGCGCTCGCGGTGCGGCTCACCGCCGGGTTGGCAGAACGTGGCGTGATGTGCGCCGCCCGCGACACCGCGGCTGGTGTGCCCACCACCAATCTCCATGTGTTGTTTCCCGACGGCGCGCACGCTTATGTGGGCGCAAGCGTCGCGCCGTGGGCGAGCCGCTGGACCATGGGGATACCCCGGCTGCGGATGCCGGGCGGCGCGCCATCACGCTCGACGCTGAAGCTCGCCGAAGCGTTCGTGACGTTCCTGGGCGACCGGGAACCCGAGGTGCTGCGCGCCGGCATGCGCGCGGTGGACCTCGGCGCGGCGCCGGGAGGCTGGACGTGGCAGCTCGCGCATCGCGGCTTGCGCGTCACCGCGGTCGACAACGGCCCGTTGAAAGGCGACGTGCTCGACGATCCACTCGTCACCCATCTGCGCGCGGATGGTCTTTCCTACCTGCCGAAGCGTCCGGTCGACTGGATGGTCTGCGACATCGTCGAGCAGCCGTCGCGCATCGCGGCGCTCGTCGCCCGCTGGCTCGGCGAAGGTCACGCGCGCCACGCCATCTTCAACCTCAAGCTGCCGATGAAGAAGCGCTACGACGAGGTGCGCCGCTGCGAGGCGATCATTCGCGATGCGCTCGCCAAGGCCCGCGTGGAGCACACGCTGGTGCTGCGCCAGCTCTACCACGACCGCGAGGAAGTCACGGGTTACTGCGCCACGACAGGCGCGCGCACTGCCGCGCTGCGCCGGGCACGAGACCCTGCGGGTCAGGTGTCGTCGGGAATGATGCCAAGACGACGATAGGTGGGCCGCATCAGCTCGCGCAGCCCAGGCAGCGCGCGCCAGAACCAGAACGCCGCAATGGTCGCGATTGCGCCGTTGACCGCGAACGTCGCCGGCACGCCGACCGCATTTCCCAGCGCGCCGGCGGCGAGATTGCCGAGCGGAGCCATGCCCAGAAAGGCGAGGATGAAGAATCCGGCCACGCGGCCGCGCAAGCCATCGGGGACGATCGTCTGCAGGATCGTGTTCACCGACGCCGCGGCAAGGATGACGCCGCCGCCGACCACGAACATGAGCCCGAGCGCGAGCGGGAGCAGCGAGACGTAGGCGAATGACGCGAGCGCGAGACCGCTGCCCGCGGCACCCAGCGCGATGACGCGCCCCAATCCCCGGATCGTCGCGCGCCCGGCGAGATAGAGCGTGCCGCAGAGCGCCCCGGTGCCCGCCGCGGCCAGCAGGAAACCCAGCATTTCGGGTCCGCCGCCGTAGATGTCCTTCGCATAGACCGGCATCAGCGACGAATACGGGTTGATCGTCCACGACAGCACCGCGACCAGGATCAGCATCGCCCGTGCCGGCGCGAAACCGGCCACGAAGCGGTAGCCCTCGACCCATTTCGACCAGAATCCCGCCTCCCACGGCACGGGTCCCGGCTCCCGCACCCAGCGCATCCGGCCGATGGCGATGATCACGGCGACGAACGACAGCGCGTTCAGCGCGAAGCACAATGCCTCGCTGAAGACCGTGAGCAACAGCCCGGCGACCGCGGGACCGATCACCCGTGCCGCGTTGACGAGGAACGAGTTCAGGGCGATCACGTTCGGCAGATCGGCGCGATCCTCGACCAGATGCACCCACAGGGACTGGCGCAGCGGCACGTCGAAGGCGTGGACGATGCCGAGCACGAGCGCGAGCACGACCAGGTGCCACACGGCGATGTGCCCGGACCACGTGAGTCCCGCGAGCACCACGGCCTGCAGCAGCATGACCGTCTGCGTGACGAAGAGCGCACGCCGGCGGTGAACGTGATCGGCAATGACGCCGGCGAACGTGCCAAAGGCCAGGATGCCGACGTTGCCGCAGAACGCGACGACGCCCAGCAGCCAGACCGAGCCGGAGAGGCGGTACGTGAGCCAGCCCATCGCGACCTGCTGGAGCCAGGTCCCCAGGACCGAGAGCCCCTGCCCGATGAAGAACAGCCGGAAGTTCCGGTAGCGCAGCGCACGAAACGTGCGGGGGAGCGCCAGCATCAACGGGCGCGTGCCGGAGGCGGTGCCCGGCCGGGCTTGCCGCGACGGGACGCCGGGCGGGTCAACCCGAGAGCCGCCCGAGCTGATGCTTCAGCTGCTCGATCGTCGCTTCGAGGCCCGCGGCCCGCGTGCGCTCCTGCAGGACGATGGGCGCCGGGGCGCGCGCCACGAAGCTCTCGTTCGCAAGCTTGGCCGCAACCTTGGCGATCTCGCCCTCGAGGCGCGCGATCTCCTTCGCGAGACGCTCGCGCTCCGCCGCAACGTTCACCTCGATGTGCAGCATCAGGCGCATCTCGCCGACGATTCTGATCGGGGCATCGGTGACCGGCAGATCGTCGACGATATTCATCGCCGCGACTTTCCCGAGCGCCGGCAGATACGGCGCAAAATGCCGGAGCACGTCCGGGTCGCCGGCCACGAGCAGCGGCACCCGCTGCGCCGGCGACAGCCCCATTTCGCTGCGCAGCGCGCGACAGGCGCCGACGAGATCCTGCAGCAGTGCCATGTCGCGGTCCGCGCCCGGATCGACATTCTCGAAGTCCGCCTTCGGGTACGGCTGCATGGAGATCGTATCGCCCGCCTTGCCGGCGAGCGGCGCGATCGTCTGCCACAGCTCTTCGGTGATGAACGGCATGAACGGATGCGCGAGCCGGAGCGTCGCCTCGAGCTCGCGCACGAGGACCGAGCGCGTCCCGCGCGCCGCCGCCGGGTCGTCGGCCGCTTCGGCGCGCTGCAACTGGACCTTGGCGCATTCGAGGTACCAGTCGCAGAACTCGTCCCAGACGAACTCGTAGAGCGCTTTCGCCGCGAGATCGAACCGGTAAAGCGCGAGGTTCTCGGCGATGTCGTGCTTGGCCTGCTGCAGCCGGCCCAGCAGCCAGCGGTCGACGAACGACAGCGCCCGGAACTCGTGCGGGTCGAGGCCGCAGTCCTTGCCCTCGACGTTCATCAGCACGAACCGCGTCGCGTTCCACAGCTTGTTGCAGAAATTGCGGTAGCCGTCGCAGCGGGCGAGATCGAAGTTCAGCGTGCGGCCGTAGGTGGCGAGGCTCGCGAACGTGAAGCGCAGCGCATCGGCGCCGAAGCTCGGAATCCCGTCCGGGAACTGCTTGCGCGTGCGCTTCGCGATCGACTCCGCCTGCCGCGGATCCAGCATGTTCGACGTGCGCTTGGCGACGAGCGCCTCCAGCGTCACGCCGTCGATCAGGTCGAGCGGATCGAGCACGTTGCCCTTCGACTTCGACATCTTCTGGCCTTCCTCGTCGCGGACGAGGGCGTTGATGTAGACGTCGCGGAACGGCACCTTGCCGGTGAAATAGGTCGTCGTCATGATCATCCGCGCGACCCAGAAGAAGATGATGTCGAAGCCGGTGACGAGCACCGAGGACGGCAGGAACGTGCGCAGCTCGTAGGTGTCCTCGGGCCAGCCGAGCGTCGAGTGGCACCACAGCGCCGACGAGAACCAGGTGTCGAGCACGTCCTCGTCCTGGACGAACGACACCGGCTCGCGACCGAGTTTCGTCCGCGCCGCCGCGCGCGCGGCCGCCTCGTCGCGCGCCACGTAGACGTTGCCGTCCTCGTCGTACCACGCCGGAATGCGGTGGCCCCACCAGAGCTGGCGCGAGATGCACCAGTCCTGGATATTGTTGATCCAGTGCAGGTACGTCGACAGCCACTGGTCCGGCACGAACTGCACGCGACCGCGTTCGCCCGTGCCGGCGTCGACGATGCCGTCGCCTACCGCCGCCAGGCAGAGGTCCTGGATCGTGCGGCCGGGGAACAGCGGATGCGTGGCCGGCGCGGGCGTCTTCATCGCCACGAACCACTGGTCGGTCAGCATCGGCTCGACGATTTCGTTCGTGCGGCCGCAACGCGGCACGACCATCCTGTGCGCCTTTTCGCTGACGAGCAAACCCTGCGCGGCGAGATCGGCGAGCACCGCCTTGCGCGCCGCGTAGCGATCGAGGCCGCGATACTTCTCCGGCGCGTTGTCGTTGATCGTCGCGTCGAGATTGAGGATCGGGATCGGCGGGAGGCCGTGCCGCTGGCCGATCTGCCAGTCGTTGAAATCGTGCGCCGGCGTGATCTTCACGCAGCCCGTGCCGAAGGACTTGTCGACATAGGCGTCGGCGATCACGGGGATCGTGCGGCCGGTGAGCGGCAGCGCGACCTCCCTGCCGATCAGCGCCGTGTACCGTTCGTCGTCGGGGTTCACCGCGACCGCGACGTCGCCCAGCATCGTCTCCGGCCGGGTCGTGGCGACGATGACATCGCCCTGCCCGCCGCCTTCCCCGCCCGCCAGCGGATAGCGGATCTCCCAGATCTTCCCCTGCTCTTCCTCGCTTTCCACCTCGAGGTCCGACACGGCGGTGCCAAGCGTCGGGTCCCAGTTGACGAGCCGCTTGCCGCGATAGATGAGGCCGTCCTCATGGAGCCGGACGAAGGTTTCGAGCACCGCCGCGGAGAGGCCCTCGTCCATCGTGAAGCGCTCGCGCGACCAATCGCCCGACGTCCCGAGCCGGCGCATCTGGTTCGTGATCGTCGAGCCGGACTCCTGCTTCCAGGCCCAGACCCGCTCGGCGAACTGCTCGCGGCCGAGATCCCGCCGTGACTCGCCCTGGGCCTTCAGCTGCTGCTCGACGACGATCTGCGTCGCGATGCCCGCATGGTCGGTGCCGAGCTGCCAGAGCGTGTTGTCGCCGCGCATCCGGTGATACCGGATGAGCACGTCCATCAGCGTCATCTGGAACGCGTGCCCCATGTGCAGCGTGCCGGTGACGTTGGGCGGCGGCAGCTGGATGCAGAACGCCGGCGCAGTCGGGCGCGTGGCTCGGCTTGAAGTCGCCGCGCGCTTCCCAAAGCGGATACCACTTCGCCTCGATGGCGTGGGGTTCGAAGCTTTTGGCGAGTTCCATGACGCCTCGTGCGGCCCGCAGATGGGGCCCGCAAAAGCTTGAAATTATAGCGGAAAGCGCGGGCGGTTCCGCCCGGCCGCGGTCCGGTTGGCGTCAGTGCCGATGGGTTGCGGCCCCCGAGCGGGTGTTCCCCGCCCCGGTCAGGCGGGAATGAACTTCAGCGCGACGCCGTTGTTGCAGTAGCGAAGGCCGGTCGGTTTGGGACCGTCGTCGAACACGTGCCCGTGGTGACCGCCGCAGCGGGCGCAGTGGTACTCGGTGCGCGGATAGAGGATCTTGAAATCCTTCTTGGTACCGAGCGCGCCGGGAAGGAAATCATAGAAACTCGGCCAGCCGGTGCCGCTGTCGTATTTCGTCCGCGAATCGAAAAGCGGCAGTTCGCAACCGGCACAGACAAAGGTGCCCTTGCGCTTCTCGTTGTTGAGCGGGCTCGTGAACGGCGCTTCCGTTCCTTCCTGGCGCAGCACGGAAAATTGCGCTGGCGTAAGCAGCTTGCGCCACTCATCCTCGGTCTTGACGACCTTGTCGATTTTCGCGCCGGGCGCGGCCGGGCCTTGCGCAGCCACGGGCATCGACTGCCGCAGCATGGCCACGCCGGCAGCCGCGACCAACGTGCGGGAAAGGAAATGGCGTCGATTCATGAGGTGATCCATGGCATTGGGTTGAATGTTGGTCGCTGCGGCAGCCGCACAACTTACAGCCGCGCCCGGCGGGCGCCGACGATCTGCGGCTGGACTGCGCTTCGCTTCTGCCACGCACGGCCCGTTGGACCGTCGCCTGGCTACTTCGGTTCCGGCAGCGGCGAAGGCGCGGCGGCGCCAGCGTAGACGGCGTCGGTCAGCCGGTACAGGACTCCGTTCGCGTCATCCTTCAGCACGGCGAACCGGCCGGATACGACGATCGGCTCGAAGCCGAATTTCACCGGCGTCCGGGCGATGATCTCGACCACGGCGTCCGGCCCCGCCGGCATGCAGAACGAGCAGTGGGGCGGCACGGCCGACAGGAGGAAACGCGTCTGCTTGTCCCCCATGTCGAGCGGAATCATGAATCCCTGGACCTTCACGTCGCGCTTGTCCAGCGTGAGGACCTCCGGCGCGAACTCGTTCACCATCCGCGCGCCTTGCTTCACCGGAGTCACCTTGGCCAGCGTGCGCCACGAGACGACGCCGGCACGTTCAGGCAGCAGCGTCGAGCCGTAATCGGTCGCGCTGGGAAGCCCGCCCGGGGCCACCGGGGTGATCGCATGCGCGGTGAGCGCGGCGCCGAGCGCCAGCGGCAGCATCCAGCTAACGACACGATTCATGGCATCACCCGTCGGCAAGCGTGGCGGCGACGTCCTGTCGGTACGCGCGCCATGCGGGAATCACGGTGGCGATTATACCCGCGCCCAGGGCCAACGCGACGACGCCCCACTCCTCGGCTTGCCACGCCCGCGCGCCGTGCGCCAGCTCGCCGGCGGCGGGAAGCCAGGTCCCGATGGTCGCGGCCAGCCCATGCGCGATGCCCAGCCCGGCGAGCAGCCCGGACACGGCGAGCAGCATGCTCTCGATGACCAGCACTGCGACCACCCTGCCGCGCGAGGCGCCCAGCGCGCGCATGATCGCGAGGTCGTAGCGCCGTTCGTCGAGCGCCTGCGTCAGCGCGACGAACAGGCCGAACACGGAAGCGACGACGAGGAGCAGCGCGAAGCCGCGGACGACGTCGGTGCCGATGCCGAACACAGTGAACAGGCGCGCGGATTCGTAGGCGGGCGAGGCCGCCTGCAGCACCGTCTCGGCATTGATCGCGCGCGGCAGGCTGGCCGCCGCCACCGGACTCGCGTACTTGACGAGCGCCAGCGTGACTTCGCGCGCGGGCGTCGGCCCCGATGTGTTTGCGGCCCCCGCTTGCGCGTGCTCCGGATCCGCGTCACGGGCGTGGTCCGCGTCCACGTCGCCATGCTCACTGGAGTACCTTCGCGCTGCGCGCTCCGGTATTCGCCCTTGGGGCGGCCCGGCGGGCTCGCTGGCGTACCTTCGCGCTGCGCGCTCCGGTATTCGCCCTTGGGGCGGCCCGGCGGGCTCATGCACGCTCCATACGCTGTCGATCCCGGTCAACACGAGCCGATCGATCGCCCGGCCGGTCGGCGCGAGCACCCCGACGACCCGGTAGGGTGTCGCGTCGTGGCCACCGCCACCCTCGGCAAGTCCATGCGACCCGGCGAAGGCGCCGCCAACCCCGAGCCCGGTGGCCCGCGCCACCTCGCTGCCGAGAACCGCCTCCATCGGCGCCGCCCACGCCCTTCCCTGCGCCAGTGTCGCGCCGTAGTGCGCGACGAACGCGGGCTCGGTGCCGACGATGCGGTATCCCCGGTAGCTGTCGCCAAGGGCCATCGGAATCACCTGCCGCACGAGCGGACGGCGCGCGAGCTCTTCCACGGCGGAAAGCGGCACGTTCCCTGGCGGCACGTCGGCGTGATAGATGCCGGCCAGCACGAGCTGCAGCGGGCTGCCCTTGGCGCCAACGACGAGATCGACCCCGGCGGCCTCGCGCACGAGTCGCTGCTCGAGCTCGCGCGACAGCAGGATCACGAGCGTGATCGTCGCCACGCCGAGGGCGAGCAGCGCGACGTTGAATATCGTCGTCAGCGGACGGCGCCTGGCATAGGCGAAGGCCAGGCGGACGACGTTCATGCGCCCGCCTCCGATGGCCGCGCCGGGATCGGGGCGCGCCGGCAACGCGTAGACGTGCGGCAGCAGCGGCCGCACGCGCGCATCGTGCGATGCGACCACGAGCGCGGCGCCATTGGCGAGGCATTGCGCGCGCAGGAGATCGAGCGCCGCCGCCGCGTGCGCGTCGTCGAGATTCGCGGTCGGCTCGTCGGCGAGCACCAGCGCCGGCCGGTTGACGACCGCGCGCGCTACCGCAACACGCTGCGCCTGCCCTTGCGACAGTTCGCGCGGATAGCGTCGTGCGAGATCGGCGACGCCGACGGACTCGAGGAGGGTCCGGATGCGTTGCGGATCGTCCGGCACGCCCGCCAGGTATTGCGCAAGCCGCAGGTTGTCGGCCACGTCGAGCGCGCCGACGAGATGGAGCCGCTGCGGCACGAGGCCGACACTGCGCCCGCGCCAGCGGTCGCGCGCGGCGCCGGAAAGCCCGCCGAGATCGGTGCCGCCGACGACGATCGTCCCCGTCGTCGGCGTCGTCAGCGCGGCGAGAATGTGCAGCAGCGTCGTCTTGCCGCTGCCCGACGCACCGGCAAGCAGCCAGTGCTCGCCGGCCCCGGCACGCCATTCGTCGACCCGGAGCACGGTCGTATCGCCGTACCGATGCGCGATTCCGGTGAGCGAGAACATCCTGCCGCTAGCCGCCCGTTCCCCGCCACTTGTCGATCTCGCGCTCGATGGCCTCGGCAATGTAGGCTCGCAGCAACTTGCCGACTTCCTCGTTGATGGTCTCGACCATCTGGACGCTGGCCCGATCGACAATCGGCTGCAACTGGGCGCTGAGCTGCTTGCGCAAACGCGTGTCCGTGAAGATGTCGATCCGCTGCAGCACCTGCATGCGGATCTCTTCGGCCAGCGCCTCCCAGCGCGCCCAGTCGTCGGCAATCGGCGCCTGCAAAGCCGGCGAAGTTTCCGCGACGATTGCGGGCTTGGGCGTCGTGGTCGCGGCGGCAGGTGGCGCAGTCTCGGCAGCACGTGGCGCGGGCTCGGCAACAGGCGGCGCGGGCTCGGCAACGACGGGCGTCAGCTCAGCAGCGGGAGGCGTGACCTCCGTGGAGGGCGGCAAGGGCTCGATGGCCGGCGACGCTTGCTCGATCGCCGGCATCCGATCGTTTAGGACGCCGGGTTTCCCGACGATCGACTGGAGCGATCGCACGGACCCGGCATCCGCTTCCGATGCCTTCGCCACGGGGAGCCCGGCAACGGCGGAATCCGGCTGCCGACCGCCGTCGCTCAAAGCACCGGGATCATGGGTAAGCCATTCCGAAACCTCGTCGATGTCGTCCGGCAACTCGACGATCGACGCGATCTCGATCTCCTCGACCAGGTCGACGAGCTCGGGCACGTCCTCGAGCGCGATCAGCGTCGCGCCCGGGGCCGGCGCAACCTCCGCGACGACTTCCGTCAGCTCCGGGATCTCGGTATCCACCGCGCGGGCGCGGTTGCGGCGCATCAGCGCGTCGGCCTGCTCAAGGAGCTCCCGCGCCGATGGCATCTCAGCGCCCGCCCGGCCGCCCGAAGGGCGCTGACTGCCCCCCCGGGGGGCAGCGAACAACGTGAGCGTGGGGGCCGTTCATCTTAGCGCCCGCCCGGCCGCCCGAAGGGCGCTGACTGCCCCCCCGGGGGGCAGCGAACAACGTGAGCGTGGGGGCCGTTCATCCTAGGCCCGCGCCGAGAGATCGTGCGAACGGATCTCGTATCCGCGCGCCTTGTAGAATTTCCAGCGCTCTCGTCCCGCCGCGAGGTCGTCCTCGTCGCGGCTGACGATCTCGGCGAGTCGCTCGAACCGGGAAAAGAACGGCGGCGGCTGCGCGTGCAGGTTGATCAGCACGGCGGCCGGGCCCTCGTGGTCGAGCGCGTGGTCGACGACGATGGGCGTCTGGCCGGCGAGCGGGCTCGCGAGCCGGCAATGGGGGAGAAAGCCGGTTGCGGGCGTGCTCCACAGGAGCCGTCCGAATTCCTCTGTCCCGCGCGCGTCTGCGGTCAGCACACGAACGCTTCCATGCTGCGCCCAGGCTTTCGTGACCAGTTTCGACGCGACCTCGAAACGATCGGCACAATTCGTATAGAAATCGATCGTCGTCATCGTCCCGGTTCGGCATCCGCTGCACGGGCCGCCGCGCCGCCCTGGCCGGCATTGCCCCAGGCAATCGACGCCGGGGGCCTCACGAGCCTCTCCTCAAACGTTCTGCTCCTGCGCGAGCAGCCAGGTGGTGAGCAGCGGCACCGGGCGCCCGGTCGCGCCCTTCGCCTTGCCGTCCTTCCAGGCCACGCCCGCGATGTCGAGATGCGCCCAGTCGAACTTCTTGGCGAAGCGCGACAGGAAGCACGCCGCGGTGATGCTGCCGCCGGCGCGGCTCCCGACATTGGCGAAATCGGCGAAATTGCTGTCGAGCGCCTCCTGGTAGTCGTCCCACAGGGGCATCTGCCAGGCGCGGTCGTAGGCGTCGTCCCCGGCCGCAATCAGGTTGCGCGCCAGCGTGTCGTTGTTGCTGAACAGGCCGCAGGCGACGTGCCCCAGGCTGATCACGATCGCCCCGGTCAGGGTCGCGATGTCGACGACGGCCTCGGGCTCGTAGCGCTCGGCATAGGTCAGCGCGTCGCACAGGATGAGCCGGCCCTCGGCGTCCGTGTTCAGGATCTCGACGGTCTGCCCCGACATGCTCTTCACGATATCGCCGGGCTTCGTGGCCCGGCCCGACGGCATGTTCTCGCAGGCGGCGACGAGGCCGATCACGTTGACCTTCGCCTTCATCTCCGCGACCGCGCGCAGCACGCCGAAGACACTGGCGGCGCCGCACATGTCGAACTTCATCTGGTCCATTTCGGCGGCGGGCTTGATCGAGATGCCGCCGGTGTCGAACGTGATGCCCTTGCCGACCAGCACGACGGGCTTCTGCTTCTTCGGGCTCCCCCGATACTCGAACACGATGAACCGCGGCGGCTGGTCGCTGCCGTTGGTGACCGACAGGAACGAGCCCATCCCGAGTTCCTCGATCTCCTTGCGCTCCAGCACCGTGACCTTGACCTCCGGGAACTCCCGCGCCAGCTCGAGCGCGCGCTCGCCGAGGTACGTCGGCGTGCACACGTTGGGGGGCAGGTTGCCAAGATCGCGCGCCAGGACCACCCCGTGCGCGATGGCGAGCCCGCGCGCGGCGGACGCTTCGCCGGCGGTCAGGTCCGAGCGCTGCGGCACCGACAACGTGAGCTTGCGCAACGGCCGGCGCACCTCGGACTTCTCGCTCTTCATCTGGTCGAAGCGGTAGACCGCCTCCATGGCGACGACCACGGCATGCTCGATGCGCCACGCCACTTCGCGCCGCTTGACCTTCTCCTCGGTGATATAGACGACCGCCTCGTACGATCCGGTCTCGTTCAGCAGCTTGACGACGGACTTGATCGCGGACCGGAACTCCTTGTCGCGGAAGTCGCGCTCCTTGCCCAGGCCCAGCAGGAGCACGCGGTCGGCGAGCGTCCCGCGCACATTGTGCAGCAGCAGCGTGGCGCCGAGCTTGCCCTCCATGTCGCCCCGGCGGATGATTTCGCTGATATATCCGTTCGAGGCGCGATCAATGAGCTCGGCCGACAGCGACAGCTTGCGATTGTCGAAGACGCCCACCACCACGCAGGCGCTCCTTTGCTTTTCTGGGCTGCCGCTTTTTATGGTAAATTCCATTGCCGTCCCGAGCCTCCAACTGTTGGGTTTCTTTGCGGTAACGCGGAATAGACCGCATTATTGGCAAAACGGCCCATAAAAGTCAAAATTCCACTGGCGTCATGATCTTCCGGCGCAGTCTCGTGCGCGAAATGACGGTGACGGCCGTCGGCCTGTTCCTCGTCCTGCTCGGGATCCTTTTCACCAATCTGGTGCTGCGCCTGCTGGCGCTGGCCGCGGGCGGCGCGGTGGCGCCGGACGGGCTGGTGGCGCTGCTCGGCTTCAACGCCCTGTTTTATTTCAACATTCTTCTGTCGGTCACGATCTATGTCACGGTCCTGCTCACCCTCGTGCGCTGGTATCGGGATAGCGAGATGATCGTCTGGTTCACGTCCGGCGTGGGCCTCACCGCCTGCCTGCGTCCCATCATGTGGTTCGGGGCCCCGTTCTTCGTGGCGATCCTCGTTCTGTCGCTGTTCCTGTCGCCCTGGGCCGAGCAGCGCAAACTCGAATACGAGCGCCAGCTCGAGGCGCGCGACGAGATCACGTTGATTTCACCCGGGCTCTTCCGCGAGTTCCGGCGCGCGAATCTGGTGGTCTTCGTGGAGAGCATCAACACGTTCGACGGCACGATCCGGAATGTCTTCCTGCAATCGGTCGAAGATGGCAAGAACGCCATCACGGTCGCGCGGTCGGGAAGCCTGCAGGTGGCCGACAACGGCGACCGGTTCATCGTGCTGGACGACGGACGGCGGTATGAGGGGAAACCGGGAACCAACGAATACCGGATCGTCGAGTTCGGGCGGCTCGGCCGCCGGATCGAGCCGGCCGAGCTGCGGGCGCTGCCGACGTCGACGCGGGCGATCCCGACGCCCTTGCTCATCACGCTCGGCGGCCCGGTCGAGCGCGCCGAACTCTTCTGGCGGCTGTCGGTGCCGATCTCGGCGTTCGTGCTGACGCTGCTCGCGGTGCCGCTCGCCTACGTGAACCCGCGGATCGGACGCTCGTTCAACCTCTTCGTCGCCGCTTTCATGTACATGCTCTACAGCAATTGCCTCAACATCGTGCAAAGCCTGATCGCGCAGGGCAAGCTCGGCTTCCTGCCCGGCATCGTGCTGCCGCACGCGATCGCCATCGGCATCGTGCTGCTCCTCTACGGCCATCAGCTGTCGCTGTTCGGCGTCTTCCGGCGCGGGTCGGCGCTACGGACCACCACGACATGAAGACGCTGACGCGCTACATCGGCCGCGAGGTGCTGTCCGCGATCCTGCTGATTTTCAGCGCCCTCGTGATCCTGTTTGCATTCTTCGACCTGATACACGAGCTGGGCGACGTCGGGCGCGGCGGCTACACGATTTCGTCGGCCCTGCTGTTCGTCGGACTGCAGCTGCCGTCACGCATGTACGAGCTCTTTCCCGTGGCCTCGCTGATCGGCACGCTGTTCGCGCTGGCGCAGCTCGTCGCGAGCTCCGAGTACACCGTGATGCGCGCCTCGGGCGCATCGCTGCTGCAGGTGGGCTGGTCGCTGGTGCGCATCGGCATCCCGCTCTCGATCGTCACTTTTCTTGCCGGCGAATTCGTCGCGCCGCAGGCCACCCAGCTCTCGCGAAGTGTCCGGGCGCAGGCGCTGGGCGACACGTCGCGCGTCATCGCTCAGCAGTTCCGGTCGGGCTTCTGGTTCAAGCAGGACCAGACGTTCGTCAATATCCGCAGCGTGCTTGCCGATCTCACGCTCGTCGGGATCACCATCTACGAGTTCGACGATGACTTCCGGCTGCGCAACGTGCGCACGGCGGATGCGGGAAGCTTCGGCGGCAACGGCCAGTGGCATCTGAAGGCCGTGCGCACCACCGAGATCGCCCTGACCGGCACGAAAACAACGCAGACCGACAGCCTGACGTGGAACTCCGTGCTGCGACCGTCGCTCCTGACCGTCTACCAGGTGGCGCCCGAGAAACTGGAGATCAACACGCTGTGGGATAACATTCGCCTGCTCGGCAGCGGCACCTCGAAGACGACCCGATTCGAAATTGCCTTCTGGAACAAGGTGTTCTATCCCGCGGCCGTCCTCGTCATGATGATCGTGGCGTTGCCGTTCTCGTACTTCCAGCGGCGGCAGGGCGGCGTCGGTTTCAGGGTCTTCGCGGGCACGATGCTCGGGCTCTCCTTCTTCCTGACCGGCCGGCT
This sequence comes from uncultured beta proteobacterium, assembly GCA_963751405.1. Classification (GTDB taxonomy): domain Bacteria; phylum Pseudomonadota; class Gammaproteobacteria; order Burkholderiales; family Casimicrobiaceae; genus CAIWHR01. The sequence continues at coordinate 34,670 of CAVVUJ010000032.1, forward strand.
GTTCTCGAACCTGGGTGTGCTCAACGACTGGCCGGCGCTCTTTTCGGCGACGTTCCCGCTGGTCGTCTTCATCGCCATGACGGTGTCGATGCTCTGGTGGCTGGAGCGGCGGTAAGGCTCTGCCAAGAGCCGCGCAGGCCGAAAAAAATCCCGGCACGAAAGCCGGGATTTTTCGCGGGGAGAGGCCCCCTGGGTTCGACTGCCGCCCGACTGCGCCGCGCCTGCCTTCAGGCCGCAACCGGCAAGATGCTGACGATCTTCTTCTTTTCCTTGCCCTTGGTCGCGAACGCGACCGTGCCGTTGACGAGCGCGAACAGCGTGTGGTCCTTGCCCATGCCGACGTTGACGCCGGGATGGATCTTCGTGCCGCGCTGGCGAATGATGATGCTCCCGGCGTTGATCAGCTCGCCGCCGTAGGACTTCACGCCCAGGCGCTTCGATTCCGAGTCGCGCCCGTTGCGCGAGCTGCCGCCTGCTTTCTTGTGTGCCATGGTGGATGCTCTCCGTCAGCCGACGATGCTGTCGATCTTGAGTTCGGTGTAGTTCTGGCGATGGCCCTGGTGCTTCTGGTAGTGCTTGCGCCGGCGCATCTTGAAGATCGTGACCTTGTCGCCGCGCCCGTGGCTGACCACGGTCGCCCTGACCGTCGCGCCCGCCACCATCGGCTGGCCCAGACGGACGCTCTCGCCTTCGCCGACCAGCAATACCTGATCGAGCACCACTTCCGCACCAACCGCCGTGGGCAGCTGCTCGACCTTCAGTTTTTCGCCGGGGGAAACCTTGTACTGCTTGCCGCCGGTTTTTATGACCGCATACATGGTGTAGCTCCGCTCGTTGTGCCCGTCGTTCCCGCGTGGATAGCGGAAAGCCTTGTATTTTAAGCGGTTACACGGCCTCCTGTCAAAGGCCTTTGAACCGGGCGCCCGCAGGGGGTCGGGCGCCACCGATGGCCGGGCGCAGCGGTCGGTTACAATCCGCCTTTTCCCGCGCCTTCGCGTTCGCCGCTCCGCTGCCCGCCGCAACCCCGCGCGACCCTCCGCCGCCTCCCCTGATCGCCACGTGGCCACTGAATACCTCAAGACCCTGCTTGCGCCCGAGATGGCGGAGGTCGATCGCGTCCTCCGGGAAAGCCTCAGTTCGGACGTCGCCCTGATCCGCCAGATCGCCGAGTACATCGTCGGCGGGGGTGGCAAGCGCCTGCGGCCCGCGCTCGTCCTGCTCTCCGCACGGGCCTGCGGGTACGAGGGCGCCCATCGATACACGCTGGCGGCGGTCGTCGAGATGATCCACACGGCAACGCTGCTGCACGACGATGTCGTCGACGACTCCAAGCTTCGCCGGGGCCATGCCACGGCCAACGCGACGTTCGGCAACGCCGCATCGGTTCTGGTCGGCGATTTTCTCTACTCGCGCGCCTTCCAGCTGATGGTGGGCGCGGGCTCGATGCGCGTGCTGGAGATCCTGTCGCAGGCAACCAACGTGATCGCCGAGGGCGAGGTCCTGCAGCTCATGAACTCCGGCAATCCGGACCTCGACGAGGCGGCCTATCTCACGGTCATCCAGCGCAAGACGGCGAAGCTGTTCGAGGCCGCCGCGCAGCTCGGCGCCATTCTGGGCGGGGTTACCGCAGAACGTGAGGCCGCGCTCGCGGGCTACGGCATGCATCTCGGCACCTCGTTCCAGCTGATCGACGACGTGCTCGACTATTCCGGTGACCAGAGCGCGATCGGCAAGAACCTCGGCGACGACCTCGCGGAAGGCAAGATGACGCTCCCCCTCATCCGCGCGATGGCGGTCGGCCGCGCCGACGACACCGCGCTGATTCGCACCGCGATCACCGACGGCAGGCTCACCGATTTCGCCGCGGTGATGGACGTGCTCTCGCGCACCGGCGCCCTCGACTACGCCCGCGAATGCGCGGTGCGCGAGAGCGAATCGGCGGTGGCTTGCGTGGCCGGCCTGCCGCCTTCGCCGCACAAGGAAAACCTGCTAGAATTAGCGTCCTTCGCGGCCCGGCGCACGTACTGAAACGTACCTGAAAAGCGCGCGCAGCCGGTACTGCCGCGAACCCGCGAATTCTCCGTTCTCCCGCCGCGGGGCAGCAAAGAAGAGCATGCCGGCAACGGCGAATCGGGGTGTAGCTTAGCCTGGTAGAGCGCTACGTTCGGGACGTAGAGGCCGGAGGTTCGAATCCTCTCACCCCGACCAGATGACAAAACGCCGTGGCGACGACCACGGCGTTCCTGTTTCCGGATGCGGCCGGCCTAGCCGCGCAGCATCGGCAGTTTCAGGCCCTTCGCCTTCGCCACCTCGATCGCCTTCGCGTAGCCCGCGTCGGCGTGGCGCATCACACCGGTCGCCGGATCGTTCCACAGCACGCGCGCGATCCGCTTTGCCGCAGCGTCGGTGCCGTCGCAGACGATGACCACGCCCGCGTGCTGCGAATAGCCCATGCCGACACCGCCGCCGTGGTGGAATGACACCCACGTCGCGCCGCCCGCGGTGTTGAGCAGGAGGTTGAGCAGCGGCCAGTCGGACACCGCGTCCGAGCCGTCGGCCATCGCCTCGGTCTCCCGATTGGGGCTTGCAACGCTGCCCGTGTCGAGATGATCGCGGCCGATGACGATCGGCGCCTTCAGCTCGCCCGTCTTCACCATTTCGTTGAACGCGAGGCCGGCCAGATGCCGCTCGCCCAGCCCCAGCCAGCAGATGCGGGAGGGCAGCCCCTGGAACGCGATCCGCTCGCGCGCCATCCCGAGCCAGCGGTGCAGGTGCGCATTGGCGGGAAAGAGCTCCGCGACCTTCCGATCGGTCTTGTAGATGTCCTCCGGATCGCCCGACAGCGCGACCCAGCGAAACGGTCCCTTCCCTTCGCAGAACAGCGGGCGGATGTAGGCGGGCACGAAGCCGGGAAACGCGAACGCGTCCGCCACGCCCTCGTCGAACGCGACCTGCCGGATGTTGTTGCCGTAGTCGAACGTCGGCACGCCCTGCCGGTGGAACGCGAGCATCGCCTCGACGTGCGTGACGATCGATCGTTTGGCCGCAGCGACCAGCGCGGAATGTTGCGCCGGATCCTCCTGCGCCGCCTTCCATTGCTCGACGGTCCAGCCGGCCGGCAGGTACCCGTAGACGAGATCGTGCGCGGAAGTCTGATCGGTCACCATGTCGGGCCGCGCGCCACGGCGCACGAGCTCCGGCAGGATCTCGGCAGCGTTGCCGAGCAGCCCCACCGACACCGGCGTCTTGCGGGCGCACGCGTCGTTGATGATCGCCAGCGCGTCGTCGAGGTCCCTGGCCTGCCGATCCAGATATCGTGTTGCCAACCGCATCTCGATCCGGCTCTGCTGGCACTCGATCGCGAGCATCGACGCGCCCGCCATCGTCGCCGCCAGCGGCTGCGCGCCGCCCATGCCGCCGAGCCCCGCCGTCACGATCCACCGGTCGCCAAGCTGTCCGCCGCAATGCTGGCGCCCGGCCTCGGCGAAGGTCTCGTAGGTGCCCTGGACGATGCCCTGGCTGCCGATGTAGATCCACGACCCGGCCGTCATCTGACCGAACATCATGAGTCCCTTGCGATCGAGCTCGTTGAAGTGCTCCCACGTTGCCCACTTGGGGACGAGGTTCGAGTTGGCGATCAGCACGCGCGGCGCATCGGCGTGCGTCTTGAACACGCCGACCGGCTTGCCCGACTGGATCAGCAGCGACTCGTCGTCCTCGAGCTCGCGCAACGCCTTGATGATCGCGTCGAAGCACTCCCAGTTGCGGGCCGCGCGCCCGATGCCGCCATAGACGACGAGCTCCTTCGGATTCTCGGCCACCTCGGGATCGAGGTTGTTCTGGATCATGCGCAGCGCGGCTTCGGTGAGCCAGCTCTTCGCGGTGCGCTCGGTGCCGCGCGGCGCACGGATCACGCGGTCGGCGTAACGCGTGCCCTGGCGGGCGGTGGCCAGTTGCCTGGGGTCGTCACGGTGCATGGCGGGGCTCCTGCAGATGGAGGACGAAATCAGAAGGGCGCGAACGAAACGAAATCGCCGCGCTCGACGCGCTTGCGGATCGCCTCGAGGTCGGGCGCGAACGCACGATCGCGGTCCCAGAATCCGGCGTCGGCGCGGATCAGCGCCATTGCCGCGGCGAGCCTGGGCGACGTCGCGACCGGCCGGCGCAGATCGACACCCTGCGTGGCGGCGAGCAGCTCGATCGCGACGATGCCGGAGGTGTTCGCCGCCATCGGCGTCAGGCGGCGCGCGGCAAACGTGGCCATGCTGACGTGGTCTTCCTGATTCGCCGACGTGGGCAGCGAGTCGACCGACGCCGGGTGCGCCAGCGACTTGTTCTCCGAAGCCAGCGCCGCGGCCGTCACCTGGGCAATCATGAAGCCGGAGTTCACGCCGCCGTCCTCGACCAGGAACGGCGGCAGGCCGGACAGGTTGGCGTCCATCAGCAGCGCGATGCGCCGCTCGGACAGCGCACCGATCTCGGCGATCGCGAGCGCGAGGTTGTCCGCGGCGAACGCGACGGGCTCGGCGTGGAAGTTGCCGCCGGAGAGGATTTCATCGGTGTCGGCGAATACCAGCGGATTGTCCGAGACGGCGTTGGCTTCGGTGATGAGAATCGACGCCGCGTGCCGCATCTGGTCGAGGCAGGCGCCCATCACCTGCGGCTGGCAGCGCAGACTGTAGGGATCCTGCACGCGCGGGCAGTCCTTGTGCGACGCCCGGATCGCGCTCCCTTCGAGCAGCATCCGGTAGATTGCCGCTGCCTCAGCCTGGCCGCGATGGCCGCGCACCGCCTGGATGCGCGGATCGAACGGCGTGTCGCTGCCGAGGCAGGCATCGAGCGACAGCGCGCCGGCGACGAACGCGGCCGCGAGGGCGCGTTCCGCGGCGAACAGGCCGGCAAGGGCGAGTGCCGTCGACACCTGCGTGCCATTGAGGAGCGCGAGGCCCTCTTTGGGGCCAAGCGCGACCGGGCGCAGGCCGGCTCGCGCCAGCGCATCGCCCGCCGGCATGACCCTGCCCTCGACCCGCGCCTCGCCTTCGCCGATCAGGACTGCGGAAAGATGCGCGAGCGGCGCAAGATCGCCGGATGCCCCAACCGAGCCCTGCGCCGGGATGCACGGCACGATGCCCGCGTTCGCGAGCGCAACGAGGGCTTCGATCACGCTCCAGCGAATGCCCGAGTGGCCGCGCGCGAGCGACGCCGCCTTGAGGGCGATGACGAGGCGCACGACGGCATCGTCGAGCAGGGGGCCGGTCCCCGCGGAATGCGACAGCACCAGCGCGCGCTGCAGCTCCGCGAGGCGGGTGTCGTCGATGCGCGTCCGGGCGAGAAGACCGAAGCCGGTGTTGACCCCGTAGACGGTCCGCCCGGAAGCTATCACGCGGTCGACGGCCTGCGCCGCGGCATCGACCGCCGGTTTCGCCGCGGGGTCGATAGCAAGCGCCATCGACTCCGACCACAGCCGGCGCAGGTCGGCGAGTTCGAGGCGGGCGGGGACGAGTTGTAGGGTCTGCATGGGTGCTTTACCGGGATGGAACGGCATTGTGCCGCAGCGGCGCTTCCGGCGCCATTCACGGCGCAGCGGAGCCCGCCCTTATAATCGTCCGGTGTCCGCCTCCGTCAACTCCGCCGCCGCGGCGCTCGCCACCCATACGCCGATGATGCAGCAGTACCTCCGCGCCAAGGCGGAGCACCCGGACAAGCTGCTGTTCTACCGGATGGGCGACTTCTATGAGTTGTTCTACGACGACGCGCAGCGGGCCGCGCGCCTGCTCGACATCACGCTGACCGCGCGCGGGCAATCGGCGGGCGCGCCCATACCGATGGCCGGCGTGCCGTACCACGCGGTCGATGGGTACCTGGCGAAGCTGATGAAGCTCGGCGAGTCGGTGGCGATCTGCGAGCAGATCGGCGACCCCGCGACGAGCAAGGGTCCGGTCGAGCGCAAGGTGCTGCGCGTGGTCACGCCGGGCACGGTGACCGATGCCGGATTGCTCGACGCAAGGCGCGACAGCCTCCTGGTCGCGGTCAACCCGGGCAGGCACCGCAGCGGCATCGCGTGGATCAATCTGGCCTCCGGACAGTTCACGCTGACCGAGGTGCCGGCAGCCGAGACCGCGGCGGCGCTCGAGCGGCTGGATGTCGCCGAGCTGCTCGTCCCCGACGGCATGCCGTCACCGATGCGCGGCGAGGGCGTGCCGACGCGCGCGCTGCCGGCATGGCAGTTCGACACCGCCGCCGCGACCCGGGCGCTCGCGAAGCATTTCGGCACGCGCGATCTCGCCGCGTTCGGCGTCGAGGACCGGGATCTCGGCGCCGGTGCTGCCGGGGCACTCTTTGCCTACGCCGCGGCGACGCAACAGTCGGCGCTGGCGCACGTGCGCTCGCTGGCCGTCGAGGCCCCGAGCGAGTACATCGCGCTGGACGCCGCGACCCGGCGCAATCTCGAAATCACCGCGACATTGCGCGGCGAGCCGGCACCCACGCTGCTCTCGCTGCTCGACGCCTGCGGCACGCCGGCCGGCAGCCGCCTGCTGCGCCACTGGCTCACGCATCCGCTGCGCGCGCAGGGCGCGGCCGCCGCCCGGCACGCCGCGATCGCCGCCTGGGTCGACGACCGCGCCGCCCGCCTTGCCGTTGCGCAGGAGCTCGCGCGCACCGCCGACGTCGAGCGGATCGCCGCGCGCATAGCGTTATCGTCGGCGCGGCCGCGGGACCTCGCCGGGCTGCGCGACACGCTGGCGCGCCTGCCGACGATCGCCGGCGCGCTGTCCGGCGCCGAGGCACCGCTGCTGGCGTCGCTGGCGCAGACGCTTGCGCTCGACCCGCAATGGGCCGAGCTGCTCGCGCGGGCCATCGCCGCCGAGCCGGCGGCGCAGGTTCGCGACGGCGGCGTGATCGCGGCCGGCTTCGATGCCGAGCTCGACGAGCTCCGCGCGATCGACGCTCACTGCGGCGAGTTCCTGGTGGCACTCGAGGCGCGCGAGCGCACCCGCACCGGAATCGCCAATCTCAAGGTCGAATACAACCGCGTGCACGGCTTCTACATCGAAGTCACCAACGCGCAGGTGCAGAAGATCCCGGACGATTACCGGCGCCGGCAGACGCTGAAGAACGCGGAGCGCTACATCACGCCGGAGCTGAAGGCGTTCGAGGATCGCGCGCTCTCGGCGCAGGACCGCGCGCTCGCCCGCGAAAAGCTGCTCTTCGAGCGCGTGGTGGCGGACCTTGCGCCCGCGATTCCCGCGCTGCAAAGCGCGGGCGCGGCGCTCGCCGCGCTCGACGTGCTGGCCAACTTCGCCGAACGCGCCGAGGCGCTCGACTTCGTGCGCCCCGATTTCGTCCCGGCGACCGGCCTCGCGATCCGGGGCGGACGGCATCCCGTGGTCGAGCGGCAGGTCGACGCCTTCATCGCCAACGACCTCGACGTGACGCCCGAGCGGCGGCTGCTCGTCATCACGGGTCCGAACATGGGCGGCAAGTCGACGTACATGCGCCAGGCCGCGGTGATCTCGCTCCTCGCGTACTGCGGCTCGTTCGTGCCGGCGCGCTCGGCGGCCATCGGGCCCCTCGACGCGATCCACACGCGCATCGGGGCGGCCGACGACCTCGCCGGCGGCCGTTCGACATTCATGGTCGAGATGACCGAGGCGGCCGCCATCCTGCACCGCGCGACGCCGCAGAGCCTGGTGCTGATCGACGAGATCGGCCGCGGGACGTCCACGTTCGACGGATTGGCGCTCGCCTGGGCCATCGCGCGCGAGCTCGCCGAAAAGAACCGGAGCCTTGCGCTCTTCGCGACGCACTATTTCGAGCTGACGGCACTGCCCGCCGAGATCGACGGCTGCGCGAACCTGCACTTCGACGCGGTCGAGCACGCCGACGGCATCGTGTTCCTGCACGCCGCCGAGGAGGGTCCCGCCAACCGCAGCTACGGGCTGCAGGTCGCGAAGCTCGCGGGCGTGCCATCCACAGTGGTCCGGCGCGCCCGGGACTATCTCGCGCGCCTCGACAAGTTCAGCGCGGCGGATGGCGCACAGCGCGATCTGTTCGCGCCGATCGGCGTCGCGGCGCAAGACGAACCGGAAGTACCAGCGGTACTACCCGGGGCCGATGCCGTTTCGGCGCAGCTCGCCGCACTCGATCCGGACGCGATGACCCCGCGCGATGCGCTGGCCGCGCTTTACGAACTGCGGAAGCTGCTCCCGAGGTAGATCATCAGTGGTGGTGCCCGCCGGCGCCGTGCACATGCCCGTGCTCGACCTCCTCGGCGGTCGCGGGCCGCACTTCCAGGATCTGGCAGTCGAAGCGCAGTCGCTTGCCGGCCCACGGGTGATTGCCGTCGAGGACCACCTTCCCGTCCGCGATGTCGGTCACCGTGAACACCATGCCGCTGCCGTGCTCGTCGTCGGCGCTGGTGTGCGCCTCGAACTGCATGCCGACCTCGATCTCCGCCGGCAGCCGGTCGGCCGCTTCGAGCTTGACGAGCTCCGGATCGTAGTCGCCGAACCCGTCTTCCGGCTCGACGTCGACCGACACCGCGTCGCCGGCCTGCTTGAGATTGAGCGCTTCCTCGAGCTTGGGCAGCATCCCCGAATGCCCGCCGTGCAGATAGGTGATGGGCTCGTTCGTCGACTCGAGCAGCACGCCGTCGGCATCGAAGAGCTCGAAGGTCAGCGTGACGACGGTGTTGGCGAAGATGTTCATGAGCAATCCGTGGGCAAGGAGGAAGAACGGCAGGCGAGGAAGGCGTCCGCACGGGCGGGTGCGGCCGACATTGTAGCGCAGCGCTCATCGGCGCCTCGCTATAATCGACCGATGGCTGGCTCCCCTGTGCACGTTCGCACCCTTGCTCCTGCCGCGCCGTTGGGGGGACTTGCCGCGACGGCATTCCTGAAGCGCCACTGGCACAAGGAGCCGTTGCTCGTGCGCAGTGCGATGGCCGGCTTCACAGGACTCTTCAGCGCGCCGGAGCTGTTCGCGCTCGCTCGGCGCGACGACGTCGAGTCGCGGCTCGTCGTGCGCGACGGGACCCGTTGGTCGCTCGCCCACGGCCCGTTCCGCCGCGCCGACTTCAGGTCGCTGCCCGCACGCGACTGGACGCTGCTCGTGCAGGGCGTCAATCTGGTCGATCCGGCGGGCGACGCGCTGCTGCGCCGCTTTTCATTCCTGCCGTTCGCACGTCTGGACGACCTGATGGTGAGCTACGCCGCGCCCGGCGGGGGCGTCGGCCCGCACTTCGATTCGTACGATGTCTTCCTGCTGCAGGGCTTCGGACGACGCCGTTGGCGCTACGGCCGGCAGGACAGCCACGCGCTGAAGCCGGGGCTGCCGCTCAAGATCCTGCGGCGGTTCGTCCCCGCGCACGACGACGTGCTGGCCCCGGGCGACATGCTTTATCTGCCGCCCCAATACGCCCACGACGGCGTCGCCATCGACGCCTGCACCACGTACTCGATCGGCTTTCGCGCGCCGGGTGCGACCGAGCTCGCCGCCGCGTTCCTCGACTTCCTGCGCGACGAGCTCGACCTGCCCGGACGCTACTCCGATCCGGATCTCGCGCCGGTCCGCACGCCCGCCGAGATCGGCCCCGCGATGCGGCGGCGCTGCGCGCAATTGCTGGAGGGCATTGCGTGGGACCGGACGACGGTCGCGCGCTTCCTCGGCTGCTGGCTTTCGGAACCGAAACCGCATGTCTTCTTCGTTGCGCCCCGGCCGGCGCTGTCGCCGGCCGCGTTCCGTACCCGGATGGCGAAGCACGGCGTGCGCCTGGACACGCGCACGCAACTCCTCTACGACCCCGCCCACCTTTTCATCAACGGCGCCGCGCTGGGTTGGCCGGCAGGCGGCGGCGCGACGCTGCGGCAGCTCGCCAACACGCGTTCACTCGCGGCGTGCCGGATCACGAACATGCCCCCGGAGACGGCCGGGATTCTCTACAATTGGTATCGGGATGGCTACCTCCACGCCGACACCGCCTGACGGCGACAGATCCGCCGATCCGTTGCCGCAGCGGGAATTGCTCGCGACCGTTGCCGCGCAGGTCGCCGCGATCGACATGTTGCTCGGCCTCGCCAAACATTCGATCCGCGTGTTCGACGTCGATCTGTCCGGCATGGGCTGGAATGGCGCGGCGCGCGCCGAGACGATCACCGCGCTCCTCCGATCCAACCCGGCGGCAAAGGTCGAGATCATTGTGCACGACACGGGCTGGATCGAGCGGTCGTGTCCGCGTCTGCTGAACCTCCTTAAAATCCGCGGCCACGCCATCGCGATACGCCGGACCGGACAGGACGCACGAAAGGCGATGGATCCGCTGCTGATCGTCGACGGCGTCCATTTCCTGCACCGCTTTCATGCCGCGCAGCCGCGCGCGACGCTGTCCATCGGCGACCCGGTCGCGGCGCAGCCGCTGGTGAACCGTTTCGACGCGATCAGCGAAAGCGCGGAACCCGGCGTTGCGCCGACGGTGCTTGGGCTCTGAACGCGCAACACCCATAGCACCAGATCTTTGGTGCGCCGCACAATCCCTTTGAATTCTATGGTTAATCTTGTATAATCTGAATACGGTTGCTGTTCCTCGCCAAGGTGGTGTCGTTTTCCGCCCGGCGCGCCCACGGCCGCCGACCCAAGAACGACTTCTTCGACCCTAGCGTAAGGAACCGAACCATGAACAAATCACTGATTCTTGCCGCTGCCGTCGCGCTCGCGCTGACGGCCTGCGGCCAACAGAAGCCTGCCGAACCCGCGAAGTCCGCGGCGCCCGCGCCCGCTGCCGCACCGGCGCCCGCTGCTGCACCGGCGCCTGCTCCGGCCCCGGCCCCGGCGGATGCCGCCGCGCCTGCAGCGGCACCCGCCGCCGCCCCGATGGCAGCACCTGCAGCCGCGCCCGCGGCCGAGCCGCCGAAGGACGCTGCCCCGAAGAAGTAAGCGGTCCGATTTCGGCGCAGGAAAAAAGCCGGCCTTCGGGCCGGCTTTTTCTTGCGCCTCACATCGGCGGCCGAGTCGCTACAACGGCGCGCCGATGCGCCGCGCGACCTCGCGATAGTGCTCGATGACCTCGCCGAGATCGCGCCGGAAACGGTCCTTGTCGAGCTTCTCGCCGGTCTTCGCGTCCCACAGCCGGCAGCCGTCGGGCGTGAACTCGTCGCCCAGCATCAGCGGCGAGCCGGGTTCGCCGATCGGGTGCCCGAATTCGAGCTTGTAGTCGACGAGGTCGATGCCGGCGTTGGCGAACATCGGGCGCAGCACGGCGTTGACATCGTGGGTGAGCGCCTTCATCTGCGCGATCTCCTCGGCGCTCGCCCAGCCCAGGACCCGGACGTGGTCCTCGTTGCACAGCGGATCGTGCAGCGCGTCGCTCTTGAGGAAGAATTCGAAAATCGGCTCAGCGAGCTTGGTGCCCTCCGGAATGCCATAGCGTTTGGCCATCGAGCCCGCGCAGACGTTGCGCACGACGCACTCGACCGGGATCATCTTCATCGCCTTCACCAGCGACTCGCGCTCGTTCAGCACCCGGATGAAATGCGTCGGAATGCCGGCGGCGGCGAGCCGGCCCATCACGTAGGCGTTGATCTTGTTGTTGGTCTCGCCCTTCTGCGGCAGCTTGGCGAGCTTCACGCCATCGAACGCCGACACGTCGTCGCGATAGTGCATGACGAGGCAATGCGGATCGTCGGTCGCGTAGACCGTCTTGGCTTTTCCCTTGTAGAGCTCCTGCCGCAGTTCCATTGCCTTCTCCCGATGGGACAGATCGCGTTCTGGGGACAGGCCACGTCTTTGTAACGTGGCCTGTCCCCGCTACATCTCGCGCCAGTCGAAACCCGCAGCCTGGTCGGCAATGCCGATCCAGTCCGGCGGACAGCCCAGCGCCGCCGAGAGCGCGGTCCGCGCGAGCTCCGGCGTGTTGTTCTGCTGCGACAGATGCGCGGCGATGATGTGCTTCAGACCCGAGGTGTCGATGCGCGCCAGGATGTCGGCGGCAGCCTCGTTGTGCAGATGGCCGAGGCGCCCGGCGATCCGCTGCTTCAGCGGATAGGGATAGTCGCCGCTCTCCAGCAGATCGAGATCGTGATTGCATTCGAGCACCAGCGCGTCGCAGCCGGAAAGGCTGGCCTCCACGTGGGCCGTCGACACGCCGATGTCGGTCAGCACGCCGACGCGATGCGCGCCATCGCCCACGACGTACTGCACGGGCTCGCGCGCGTCGTGCGGAACCGGCACCGGCACGATCTCCAGCGCGTCGATCGCGAACCGGTCGTGACTGTCGAAGCCGTAGACGCGCGCCATGCCCTCGAACCGCTCCGAGACCGCGGCGAGCGTGCCGAACGTGGCCCAGACGGGGATACCGTGGCGCGCCGCGAACGCGGGCACCCCGCCGACGTGGTCGGAATGCTCGTGGGTGACGAGAATCGCGGTGATCGACGACGGCGCAAGCCCGAGCCGGCCGAGGCGGGTGGCCGCGCCCCGAACGCCGAATCCGCAATCGATCAGCACGCGCGTGCCGCCCGACTCGACGACGAGCCCGTTGCCTTCGCTGCCGCTGCCCAGGGAGGCGAAGCGCATGCGCGCCGCGCCGCTACTTGAGCTGTTCGCGCAGCAGCGAGAGGATCTTCTCGCCGGTCGCGCTCTTGTCCGGAGCGCCGTTCGGGTCCTGCACGGTCACGAGGCTGCGCGGGGCGGCATCCGCCACGGTGATCCGGTACTGCTCGACCTTCTCGACGTCGGTCTTCCAGAACTGGAGCTTGTCGAGGAAGCCCTTTTCCTTCTTGGCGCCGTCGGTATCCGGGTCGGCATACCGCACGAAGTAGGTGCCCTTGGACCGGTCGCGGTCGACCACGGTGAAGCCGACGCGGTCGAGTGCTAAGCCGACGCGGCGCCACGCGCGGTCGAAGCCGTCGTCGACGGCGAGCTGGTAGCCGCCACTCGCCTCCTTCTCGAGGCGTGCACGGTCGGGACCCGGGGCGGTGGTCGAGGCCTGAATCGCGGCCGCCGCGGTCGGGGCGGGTATTCCGAAACGCACCATCACGCGCCCCAGCATCTCCGCTTCGAGGCCGGGGTTCGGCGGCATTACCGCCCACACGAAGCCCGCCGGCGCACCGGGCTTGTTGTCGATGTAGGTGGTCGGCACCTGCTCGGCGCCACGGTGCGTAATGTAGATATCGACGGTGCCCGGCTCGCTGCCCACTTCGAGCCGCGTGCGGAATTTGTCCCGCTTGTACGTGGCCATGAAGACGTCCGCGATCTTGCCGAGCGTGTTCTGCAGGAAATCGCTCGGCATGCCGGCGCGATTCTCCGCCCAGTCCGTCTCCATGATGCCGAGCGTCGGTTCCTCGATCGCCAGCACGAAGCCCGTGTCGATCCAGAACTTGCGCAGCGTGTTCCAGGCGTCCTGGGGCGTGGCCCTGACCACGAGCCAACGCTCGGTGCCGCCGCGCACGATGCGCCCTTCCGGCGTCGCGTTGACCGCGATCCCCTCGGCGGCGCGCGGGCGATTCGCGCCCTGCGCCGCGAGACCCGACGCGGTCGTCACCGTGTAGCGGTCATCGTACTGCGGGGCCGCGAGGTCGGGCGGCAGCTCCAGCGCCGGGGCGCGCGACTCGGACTTGTAATCGATGCGCTTCGTGAGCGACGACGTGGAGGATTCGCAGCTCGCGAGCGCGAGGCCGACGGCGATGACGGCGAGCGCGCGCAGCGACGCCCCTGGGTTCGCGTGCAACATGCCTGGCACCTTCAGCGTCGTCATGCGCACCCCGCTTCGCGCAACGCGGCGCGGACCGCCTCGTGGTGCTGCGGAGAAAGCGGCACCAGCGGCAGCCGCAGCTCGTTTTCGATCATGCCCATTTCCGCCAGCGCCCACTTCACCGGAATCGGATTCGCCTCGACGAACAGATTGCGGTGCAGCGGCAGCAGACGGTCGTTGCAGGCGCGGGCGGCGGCAATGTCGCCGGCGAGCGCCGCCTTGCACATCTGCGCCATCAGCTTCGGCGCCACGTTGGCAGTGACGGAGATCACGCCATGCCCGCCCATCAGCAGCAGCGGGAGTCCCGTGATGTCGTCGCCGCTGTAGATGGCGAAGTCGCGCATCTTCGCCGCCGCCAATGCCTTGACGAGCTCGCTGCCGCGGCCGAGGTCCGCGGTGGCGTCCTTGATGCCGACGATGCCCGGGACCTGCGCCAGGCGCAATACCGTATCGTTGGCGAGATCAGCGACCGTTCTGCCCGGCACGTTGTAGAGGATGAGCGGCAGGTCGACTGTCTCGGCAATCGCCCGAAAATGCCGATACAGGCCCTCCTGCGTCGGCTTGTTGTAATAGGGGACGACGGAGAGGCAGCTGTGCGCGCCCGCCTCCTTCGCGTAGGCGGTGAGCGAAATGGCCTCCGAAGTGGAATTCGCGCCCGTCCCGGCCACGATCGGGATGCGACCCCGGGCATGCTGGACCGCCGCCTTGATCAGCAGGCAGTGCTCGTCGAAATCGACGGTGGGCGATTCGCCCGTGGTGCCGACGGCGACGATGCCGGCGGTGCCGTTGGCGACATGGAAATCGATCAGCTTGCCGAGCACGGGGAGATCGAGCGAACCGCCCTTGCCCATCGGCGTCGCGATCGCGACGAGACTGCCTGTCAACATGGAGGAAGCACCGCGGAAAAAAGTCGATTTTACTCTATTCGAACCGTGCCGGCCCGCCGGGTTCCGTCGAAGGTCACCGGGCGGGCAGCGCCGGGGGCCACGCACGGCCGGGGCCGACGGCGGCAAGGCGCTGCACGACGGCGCCAGGATCCGGCGCGGAAACGTCACCCTGCTCGAACGCGACGACGGTCAGTCCGCGCGCGGCCAGCTGCAGCAGCTCGCCTGGTTCCAGCAGGAAATCCGGATTCGACGGCCGGCCGTAGGCTTCGTTGCCGCGGGCGAAGGTCTCGTAGATGAGCACGCCGTCGTCGGCCAACGCGGCGAGCAGGGACGGGAACAGCGGCCGGTGCAGGTAGTTCGCGACGACGATGGCGTCGAAACGCTCGCCCGGCAACGGCCAGCGCCCGGCCTCGAGATCGAGCACGCGCGTCGCGATGCGCTCCTCCCCGGCGAGTGTTGCCAGCGCGGCCGCGTCGCGATCGACCGCGAGGACGCGGGCGCCGCGGGCGGCAAAGAAGCGCGCGTGCCGGCCATAGCCACAGGCGAGGTCCAGCACCCGGGCCCCGGCCGCGACCAGCGGCGCGAAGCGCTCGACCCAGGCCGAAG
>CAVVUJ010000033.1:0-102830 GCA_963751405.1 uncultured beta proteobacterium
CCAGGCCACGCTGCCGGAAGTCGGCCGCGGAGACTTTCGATCTGGTGCAGCGCGTTGGCAACGATCAGCCGACGAAATCCGAGGCGCTGGGGCACCAGGAATTCATCCTGACCTACAAGAGCTTCGAGCCGCTCGGGCCAGCCTGCCTGCCGGTGTGACCGTGGCCGGCGGAAGAACGGAAGGGAGGCGAGGCTCAATCCGCTGGTACGTCGACAGGGAATCTCTACCGCCATTGGACGCCGAGCAATATGGGCAGGGGAAAACATGACAGGGGTGCCTGAGCGCAGGGATCTGCTGCTGACAACTTCCTTCGCGGTCATTTGCGCCCTTGGCAGTTCCACGCTCGTCGCGCAGACGGTGTCGTTCACGCAGGGTCCGGGCCGTGTGATCCACGAGCCCACGATCGCCAGCGTGTTCGATCCGATCACCGGCCGCAATCGCCTGGACGCAACCAGTGTGCTGGCCGTCGACTTGCGCGGGAATGGCCGCCCCGACATCGTTATCTTTCCCGGCGTCGATTCCCATTTGCCGCTGGCGACCGGTCCCATCCGCATCCTGCGCGCCGCCGATGACGGCTCGCTGTCGGACGTTACGCGCGCGTATTTCGGCGGAGGCGTGTTGCCGGCGACCGCTGGGCCCGGGACCGTTATCGTGGGAGACTTCAATCGCGACGGGAAGCCCGACTTTTTCGTCGGGGAAAGCGGCGTCGACGTCACGCCCTTCCTTGGCTCGGTCAACATGCTCCTCGAGTCGACCACGGACGGAAGCTACGCCGATCGCTCGTCGACGCTGCCCGCCGTCTCCGATTTCACGCATTCCGCGACGATGGCGGACGTCGACGGCGACGGAAACCTCGACGTCTATGTCGGTGATCTCCCCAACCCGAACCCCGCAGCGCTGGCGCACCTGCTAATGGGCAAGGCCGACGGCACCTTCGAACGCGTCTCATCCACGTTGCCTACATGGCTCACCGATGGCACCAAGAGTTTCACGGCTCGCTTTTCGTAGACGTCGACAACGACGGCTGTCCCGACCTCGTCCTCGGACGATGGCAGGGAGGGGTGATCACAAGTGAAGGCCTGGTTCTCCTGAACGACGGACACGGTGATTTCACCCGGCGTGCACCGGTTACCCTGCCTGCCGGCGCGTTCGGAAGCAATAACGTTGTGCTGAAGATGGCGACCATCGATGCGAATGGCGACGGGAATCCCGACTTGCTGCTTGCCGTCACCGGTAGCTACGTCGGCGGCCAGATTCAACTGCTGATCAATCGCGGGGATGGCACCTTTGTGGATGAGACGTTGGCCAGACTCGGACCGCGCGCAACGGTAGCTACCGGATACAACTGGGATAGTGTGGTCGTTGCGGACATCAATGGGGATGGCAAGCCCGATATCCTGGCACGATCGGGCTGGCCTTCCGAGCGCGCGCCTACGGATTTCGCGTGGATCAATGACGGCAATGGCGTGTTTGCGCCGGTCGCCGTCGCTACGCTGACGCCTCGACTCCGAGGGAGGATCGTCCTGACCGACGTCAATGGCGACGGCAACCTCGATCTGGTTTGGGTGGAATACCTGTTCGACACCGGCGAACTCTCCTATCAAACCTATCTCAACACCGGCGCGCGCACGGTGCCTGGGGAGCCGATCATCGGCCGCGCCGTGCCTGGAAATGCGACGGCGACGATCTCCTTCAAGCCCCCCTGGGGAGTGGGCCATCCCCCATCACGCGCTATACGGCGACCTGTCGCTTTGGCGGTCGGTTGGTGTCGGTAGCGGAGTGGCGTCACCGCTCACCGTGACCGGCCTCACGAACGGCAAGCCATACCTCTGCTCGGTCACCGCCACCAGTGCGAGTGGCACCAGCCTGCCTTCGGCCAGTGTGTCGCTCATACCGGCCGCCAACTACCAGGGTCTCTGGTGGAATGCACCCGCCGAGTCGGAGTCGGGCTGGGGGATCAATTTCGCCCACCAGGGCGATGTCATCTTCGCCACCTGGTTCACCTACGATGCCACCGGCAAGGCGTTGTGGCTGTCGATGACCGCGAAGAAGTCGGCGGCGGGTATCTACAACGGGACACTCTATCAGACCCGCGGGCCGGCGTTCAACGCCATGCCGTTCAGCCCGGCAGCGGTGAGCGCGACCGCCCGTCGGCGCGGGGACGTTGACCTTCAGCGATGCGGGCAATGGCAGCTTCGCCTACGTCGTCAACGGCATCGCGCAGACCAAGACGATCACCCGGCAGGTGTTCGGCCCGCTGCCGGCCTGCACCTTTGGCGCGCAGCCCAACCTCACCCTCGCCACCAATTACCAGGATCTGTGGTGGGCGGCGCCCGCCGGATCGGAATCCGGCTGGGGCGTGAACTTCGCGCACCAGGGGGATGTCATCTTCGCCACGTGGTTCACCTACGACATCGACGGCACGCCGTTGTGGCTGTCGGCGACCACGCCGAAGACGGCGCCAGGTGGCTACACCGGGACGCTGTACCGCACCACAGGACCCGCGTTCAACGCGGTGCCGTTCCGGCCGGCGAATGTTGCGCTGACCCCGGTGGGGACGCTGACGCTGACCTTCGCCAATGGCAACAGCGCGAACTTTGCGTACACGGTCAACGGGGTGACGCAGAGCAGGCCGATCACGCGGCAGGTCTTCCGCACGCCGGGAACCGTGTGCCAGTAGGTGTGCGGCTGCAACCCGAGCTATGCTGTCGGCCGAGGCGCCGCGAGCTGCCGGGGTATCTTGCCTGGCCCCTTTGCAGGCATTCCTCGGAAATTGAGCTTGGCCCCTCATTTTCCCATCCCAGCACCGGCCCACCACCAAGGAGGAAGGAATCTCATGAGCACCAACGTCGTCTTTTTCGCGTGGAACCGTTCAATCCCCGGTCGCGAGCGCATCAGCGCCGAGCACTTCCAGCAGTTCTCGCAATACGTCGCCGGATTGCAGCAACAGGGGACGATCCATTCGTCGGAAGCCGTCTTTCTCGATACCCACGGCGGCGATCTGAACGGATTCTTCCTGATCCGCGGCGACAGCGCCAAGCTCGATGCCTTGCTGTCGAGCCCCGAGTGGGTGACGCACATGATGCGCGCCGCGCTGCATCTGCAGGGGTCCGGGCACGTCCGCGGGGTGACGGGCGCGCTGGTCGCGGAGCGGATGGAACTCTGGACCAGGACCATTCCGGCGTGACCGCGGGCGCCGTTGCGGCGCGATCCGATCCTAACCGCCGAGCGCGCGCTCCAGCACGCGGACGACGTGGATCGCCTCGCGCGCGGTGTCGCCGCGCGTGAGATCGGCAATCTGGTGCCGGCAGCTCGTCCCGTCGGCGACGATGAGCGTGTCCGGCGCCGCCGCGCGCACGGCAGGCAGCAGCGCCAGCTCGGCCATCCTGACCGACACGTCGTAGTGCGCGGCGTCGTAGCCGAAGCTGCCCGCCATCCCGCAGCAGCTCGACTCGACCACCTCCACGGCGAGGCCCGGGACGAGGCCCAGCACCGTCTTCGTCGCGGTCACCGCGTCGAACGCCTTCTGATGGCAGTGCGCGTGCAGCAGCGCACGCGTCTGCGGCAGCGCGGCAAGCGGAAGCGCAAGACGCCCGGCGTGATGCTCGCGCGCCAGGAACTCCTCGATGAGGAAGGCGCTCTCCGCCAGGCGCTGCGCGGCATCGCCCAGGCCCATCACCAGGAACTCGTCGCGTAGCGAGAGCAGGCACGACGGCTCGAGGCCGACGATCGCGGCGCCGCGCTCGACATGCGGCAGCAGCGCGGCAACGACGCGGCGCGCTTCGTTCTTCGCCTGCGTCAACGAGGCCGGCGGCAAGATAGGTTCGGCCGCAGCACAGGGGCCGCGACGGCTCCGTGTCGGCGCCAGCCGCCCGCGCCACCTGCACGCGGTAGCCGGCGGCGCGCAGCACGTTGACCGCCGCATGCGCATTCTCGGGCTCGAAGTAATTGGTGAACGTGTCGACGAAGAGGACGACCTCGGCGTTCGCCGACGTCGCCTCGTCGCGCGATGCCACAACGCTGCGCAGGAACGTGTCGCGCCGCCATGCCGGCAGCGCGCGCCGCGCGGAGAAGCCCAGCCACGCCTCGCTCACCTTCGCTGCGCCGGGCAGCGTATCGCGCAGATTGGCGAGCCACGGCACGCGCGCGGCCCACGGCGCCCAGCGCGGCAGGTGCGCGATCAGGCGGGAGCGCAACGGCAGCCCGTGCGCGCGCTGCCGCTGATGGAGCGCTTCGATCTTCATCTTCGCCATGTCGACGCCGGTCGGGCATTCGCGCCGGCAGCCCTTGCAGCTCACGCACAGATCGAGCGCCGCTTGCACGGTCTCGGAGGCGAGCGCGTCGGCGCCAAACCGGCCGGACAGCGCGAGGCGCAGCGTATTGGCGCGTCCGCGCGTGCTGTGCTCCTCGTCGCGTGTCGCGCGGTAGCTCGGGCACATGGTTCCGGCATCGAACTTGCGGCAGTGCCCGTTGTTGTTGCACATCTCGACGGCCTTGCCGAAACCCCCGGCCGGATCGCCGCCGGTGCCGGGCGGAGTCAGCGCGCCGGTGAGCGCGTCGTTCTGCACGTTCCACGCCGACCAGTCGAGCGCCGTCTGCAGCGGCTCGGTGCGCTGGCCCGGAGGAAAGCGGAACAGCGACGCATCGTCCATCTTCGTTCCGCGCACGATCTTGCCCGGGTTCATCAGTCCGGCGGGGTCGAACAGGTCCTTGATCTCCTCGAAGGCGCGGCAGAGGCGCGGGCCGAACTGCCAGCCCACCCACTCGGTGCGCACGAGCCCGTCGCCGTGCTCGCCCGAGAACGCACCCTTGTATTCGCGCACCATCGCACTCGCCTCTTCGGCGATCGCGCGCATCCTGGCGGCGCCGTCGCGACGCATGTCGAGGATCGGCCGCACGTGCAGCGTGCCCACCGACGCGTGCGCGTACCAGGTGCCGCGCGTGCCGTGCCGCGCGAAGACCTGCGTCAACCGGTCGACGTATTCGGCGAGGTGCTCGAGCGGCACCGCGCAGTCCTCGATGAACGACACCGGCTTGCCGTCGCCCTTCAAGCTCATCATGATGTTGAGCCCGGCCTTGCGCACGTCCCACAGCGCTCGTTGCGCCCCCGCGTCGGTCATTTCGACGACGCTGCCCGGCAAGCCGAGGTCGCCCATCAGCGCGACGAGATCGCGCAGGCGGCGCGGCGGATCCTCGCGCGTGTCGCCGATGAACTCGACCAGCAGGATCGCGTCGGGCTCGCCGATCAGCGCGCGGTCGATCACCGCGCGGAACGCGGGATTGCCGCGCGCGAGGTCGATCATGGTCCGGTCGACGAGCTCCACCGCCGACGGCCGCAGCCCGACGAGGTGCCGCGCGCTCTCCATCGCCTTGTACAGCGTCGGGAAGTTGACCACGCCCAGCGCCCGGTGCGCCGGCAGCGGCGCGAGCCTCAACGTGAGCTCGCGCGACCACGCGAGCGTGCCTTCGCTGCCGACGAGCAGGTGCGCGTAGTTGACGCTCTCGTCGGCGGTGTACGGGCGCTCGCTCTGCGGACAGCAGACGTCGATGTTGTAGCCGCCGACGCGCCGCAGCACCTTCGGCACGTTGCGCTCGATCTCGCCCTGCTCGCGCTCGCCGATCGCGCACAATCCGCGCAGGAGCTCGCCGATGCGCGGCGGCGCCGCCGCCATCTCGCGCTCGGGACCGAAGCGCGCTTCCGTCCCGTCGGACAGGATCGCGTCGATCGCGAGCACGTTGTGCACCATGTTGCCGTACGCGATCGAGCGCGAGCCGCAGGAGTTGTTGCCGGCCATGCCGCCGAGCGTCGCCTGCGCCGAGGTGCTGACGTCGACCGGGAACCACAGACCGTGCGGCTTCAGGAACGCGTTGAGCTGGTCGAGCACGACGCCGGGCTCCACTGACGCCGTCATCGCTTCGCGGTCGAAATCCGTTGATGCGCGCGAGGTGCTTGCTGCAGTCGATCACCAGCGCGGCGCCTACGGTCTGCCCGCACTGCGAGCTGGCGGCGCCGCGCGGCAGCACCGGCACGCCCTGCTCGCGGCAGATCGCGATCGCCGTGCGCACGTCGTCGTTGCTCTTCGGCACCAGTACTCCGATCGGCTCGATCTGGTAGATCGACGCGTCGGTTGCGTAACGGGCGCGCGACCCGGCGTCGAACAGCACGTCGCCCTCGACCGCGCGGGACAGGCGCGCGGCGAGATCGCCGCTGCCGCGGCCCGGGTGGAACACCACCGGCTGCGCGACCGCCGCGCTCATCCCGAGCGACCCGAGGCCGGGGGGAATAGGGCCATGCAGCGGCAGAAACGCGAGGGCAAGCTGGGGAGCATGCACCTGATTGTAGAGGATGCGCCGGGGAACCCGAAGGCGGCGCTTGCCGCCGCGCGCCAAAGATGAGTAGCATGGGGTCCCTGCGTCCATCGGCCGCCACCCGCGCCGGGGATGCCGGCACTTGCGAGGTGCGTGCTTCGTGAACCCGCTCATCCGACAACCGTCCGGCCGCCATTTCCTGCAAATTCCAGGACCCACCAATGTGCCCGATCGCGTGCTGCGCGCGATCGACGCGCCGACGATCGACCATCGCGGCCCCGAGTTCGCAGTGCTCGGCAAGGCCGTCTTCGCGGGCATGAAGAAGGTGTTCAAGACCGAAGGCACGGTCGTCATCTACCCCGCTTCGGGAACCGGAGCGTGGGAAGCCGCGCTCGTCAACACGCTCTCGCCGGGGTCGAGACGGGACTGGCGGCCGCCGGCGTTCCGCACCGGAAGGGCGGCACCCAGGCGGCGATCGACTATCTCGCCGAGACCGCCCGAAAGCAGGGACAGGAACATGCCGGGCGCAGAAACGGCATAGCGAGCACGATTGGATCACCGGGACCACGCGAGGCCGGGCCCTGAATTGCCGACTCGCACACCATGAGGAGGATCGGGAAATGAACAAATTCGTCAACACAGCAGGCGCCCTGGCGATCACGTTGGCGCACGCGTCGGCCATCGCGTGGGAGCCGACCAAGCCGGTCGAGATCGTGGTCGCCGCCGGTGCCGGCGGGGCTTCCGACCAGATGGCGCGGATGATGCAGGCCGCGATCCAGAAGAACAACCTGATGAAGCAGCCGATGATCGTCTCGCTCAAGGGCGGAGCGTCCGGCGCCGAGGCGCTGATGTACATGAAGTCAAGCGAAGGCGATCCCAACAAGGTCCTCGTCGCCTATTCGCTGATTTACATGCTCCCGCTCGCCGCCAAGATTCCGTTCAACTGGCGCGACCTGTCCCCGGTCTCCGTCATCGCCATGGACCAGTTCGTGCTGTGGGACAACGTGACGCTGCCGTACAAGTCGGTGAAGGAGTTCGTGGCCGCGGCAAAGTCCGCCGACCCGCCGTTCAAGATGGGCGGCACCGGCTCGAAGCGGGAGGACCACGTCCTCACCGTGTTCATGGAAAAGAAGACGGGCGCGAAGTTCGCCTACCTGCCCTACAAATCGGGTGGCGAGGCTGCGACCCAGCTGGTCGGCAATCACACCGCGGCCAACGTCAACAATCCTTCGGAGAATCTCGAAGTCTGGCGTGCCGGCCAGGTCCGTGCGCTGTGCGTGTTCGACAAGGAACGGATCGCCTACAAGACCAAGGTCACCGATACCCAGTCGTGGAACGACATCCCAACCTGCAAGGAAGAAGGGCTCGACGTCCAATACCTCATGCTGCGTGCCATGTTCCTTCCCGGCAAGGTCACGCCGGAGCAGACCGCGTTCTACGTCGACCTGTTCAGGAAGCTGACGCAGACCCCGGAATACAAGGACTACATGGAAAAGCAGGCGTTGAAGCCGGTATTCCTCACGGGCAAGGATATGCTGGCGTTCCTCGAAGAGGACGACAAGCTGAACAAGGGCCTCATGACCGAGGCCGGCTTCGTCGCCCCGTAACTCGGACACGACAGGCGGCGCAACCGTCGGCCCCCTCTCCCCCGCGCGGGGGAGGGCGTCCCGATGCTGCCTGTCCTTCTCCCGGAGTCCACGATGCCCGAGTCCGAGATCGAAATCGTCGTCGACGATCCGACCGCACCGGCGAGAAATTCGCCGGCGGTGACCACCGGTCGCACCGTCGAGGTGGTCGTGTACGCGCTGTTGCTCGCGCTGGCGCTGCTCCTGGCCTTCGACAACTGGCGCAGCGGGATGGGATGGGCCAAGGATGGCCCGCAGTCCGGGTATCTCCCGTTCTATCTGTGCGTCATTCTCGCCGGCGCGTGCCTGTTCGGCCTTGGCGTCGCGTTTCGCAGCCGGGCGGAGGCAACCGGAACGTTCGTCACGCGCGACCAACTTTGGCGCGTCCTGCAGGTCTTCGTTCCGACCCTGCTTTTCTGCCTTCTGGTGCAATGGCTCGGGCTCTATGTCGCGAGCTTCCTGCTGGTTGCCGGCTTCATGCGGCTGATCGGGCGCATCGCGCTGTGGAAATCGCTGCTCACGAGCCTCCTGTTCACGCTCGTCATGTTTTCCACGTTCGAGATCGCGTTCGACGTCATCATGCCCAAGGGTCCGCTCGAAGCGGCCTTCGGCCGCTAGGATCGAAGGCGATGGAAGCCCTGAATCTCCTGCTCCACGGCTTCGCCGTCCTGCTGACGTGGAAGATACTGGCGATGATGGTGGTCGGGCTCGTGCTCGGCATCTTCGTCGGCGTGCTGCCGGGATTGGGCGGGCCGAACGGGGTGGCGATCCTGCTGCCGCTCACCTTCACGATGGACCCGACCACCGCGATCGTGATGCTGTCGTGCATCTATTGGGGCGCGCTGTTCGGCGGGGCGATCACGTCGATCCTGTTCAACATTCCCGGCGAGGCCTGGTCGGTGGCGACCACCTTCGATGGCTATCCGATGGCCCAGCAGGGAAAGGCCGCCGAGGCGCTGACCGCGGCATTTACGTCGTCCTTCATCGGCTCGCTGGTCGCGGTGCTGCTGATCACTTTTCTCGCGCCCCGCGTCGCGTCCTTCGCCCTGCGGTTCGGGCCGCCGGAATTCTTTGCCGTATACCTGCTGACCTTCTGCTCGTTCGTCGGCCTCGGGCGCGAGGCGAAACACAAGACCATCATTTCGATGGCGTTCGGACTGTTGCTGGCCGCCGTCGGCATGGACACCGTCTCCGGTCAGCTGCGCATGACGTTCGGCTTCGACCCGCTGCTGCGCGGCGTCAATTTCCTGGTCGCGGTCATCGGGCTCTTCGGGATCAGCGAGATCCTGCTGACCATGGAGGAACGGCTCGCGCTGCGCGGTCATGCGGCGGCGATCAGCCTCTCCGTGGTCCTGAAGGTGTGGAAGGAGATGCCGCGCTATTGGGTGACGCTGCTGCGCTCTTCCGCCATCGGTTGCTGGCTGGGCATCACGCCGGGCGGCGCGATCGCCGCCTCGTTCATGGGCTACAACCTGGCCAAGCGTTTCTCCAAGGATCCCGCGAGCTTCGGCAAGGGACGCATCGAAGGCGTGTTCGCGCCCGAGACGGCGGCGCACGCGTCCGGGACGGCGGCGTTGCTGCCGATGCTGGCTCTGGGGATTCCCGGATCCGGCACGGCGGCGATCCTGCTCGGCGGTCTGATGGTCTGGGGACTCAATCCCGGTCCGTTGCTGTTCGTCGAGCACAAGGACTTCGTGTGGGGTCTCATCGCCTCCATGTACCTCGGCAACGTCGTCGGGCTGGTGATCGTGCTGACCACGGTGCCGATCTTTGCCTCGGTCCTGCGCATTCCGTTCGCCGCCGTCGCGCCCATGATCATCGTGTCCTGCGCCATCGGCGCCTATGCCATCCAGAACGCCATGTTCGACGTCTGGCTCATGCTGCTGTTCGGCGTCGTCGGCTACGTGTTCAAGAAGATCGGCATACCGCTCGCGCCATTCACGCTCGCCCTGGTGCTCGGCAACCGCAGCGAGGACGCGTTCCGTCTGGCGATGATCGGGGCAGGCGGCGATTTGCGGGTGTTCTGGTCGAACGGACTCGTCGGCTCGATCACGACGCTCGCATTCACGCTGCTGTTCTGGCCGTTGATAGGCAGGATGTTCGAGAGCGCGGGACGCTTGCTGCGCCCCGGCAGGAGCTGATGCGGATGACGCTGTTGGCCGACGTCGGTCTCGGACTTGACGCGCCGTTCCGCCGTTGCACGACATTCGCCAAGGGACGACGATGAACGACCTGATCGCAGTGGCCCGTGCCGGTCGATCGCGACGGTCGTGCTGAATCGCCCCGAGAAGCTCAACGCGCTGACGAAGTCGATGTGGCAGGCGCTGGGCGACGCCGATCGATGCGCTGTCCGCCGACGATTCGCTGCGCTGCGTGATCCTGCGCGGCGCGGGCGAGAAGCGCGTTCTCGCCGGGCAACGACATCGCCGAGTTCGCGACCGAGCGCGCCAACAAGGCGCAGGCGATCGACTACGGCCGCATCATGCACGCGACGGCGCAGCGCGCTCGCCGCCTGCCGGCATCCGCTCGTCGCGCAGATCCACGGCATCTGCGTCGGCGGCGGGCTCGAGATCGCCGCCCTGTGCGATCTGCGCATCTGCGGCGAATCGAGCCGCTTCGGCGCGCCGATCAAGAACCTGGGGCTCGTCATGGCCTACCCGGAAATGGCGCCGCTGGTGCGCCTCGCCGGCCCGGACGTCGCGCTCGAGATCCTGCTCGAGGGCCGGATCTTCGGCGCCGCCGAGGCGAAGGAGAAGCGGCTCGTCACGCGCGTGGTGCCCGACGCCGAGGTCGCCGCCGAGGTCGCAGGCGACCGCGCAGCGCATCGCCGAGGGCGCGCCGCTCGTCGCGCGCTGGCACAAGAAGTTCGCGCGCCGGCTCGCCGAATCGCGGCCGATCACCGCGGCCGAATACGACGAGTGCTTCGCCTGCTTCGACACCGAGGACTTCCGGATCGGCTACGCCGTCGTTCGTGGCGAAGAAGAAGCCCGAGTTCCTCGGCCGATAGACGCGATGCCCGACGCAGCCGCCGCGCGCGCACTCCGGGCCCGCTCGCCGGCATGCGCGTGCTCGAGCTCGCGCAGATCATGGCGGGCCCGACCTGCGGCATGATGCTCGCCGACCTGGGCGCCGACGTGATCAAGGTCGAGAAGCTCCCCGGGGGCGACGACTCGCGCGGTTATCGCGAGCCGCGCGTGAACGGCGTGTCGGCGCCGTTCCTGATGATGAACCGGAACAAGCGCGGCATCGCGGTCGACCTCAAGCATCCGCAAGGGCGCGGCGATCCTGCTGCGGCTCGTCCGCGACACCGACGTGCTGACCGAGAACTACCGCCTCGACACGCTGGAGAAGCTGGGCCTCGGCTACGACGCGCTGGCGGCGATCAATCCCGGGCTCATCTACTGCGCGATCACCGGCTACGGCCGCGACGGCCCGCTGTCGGACAAGGGCGGCTTCGACCTGATGGCGCAGGGGTTCGCCGGACTGATGGCGATCACCGGCGAGCCCGGACGCCCTCCCGTCAAGAACGGCAATCCGGTCGCCGACGTCAACGCGGGCATCCTCGCCGTTGCCGGGATCGCCGCCGCGTACGCGCACAAGCTCCAGACCGGCCGTGGCCAGCTCGTCGACACGTCGCTGCTGGAAGCCGCGCTGCAGCAGACGTACTGGCACGCGGCGATCCACTTCGCGACCGGCGAATCCCCGGGGCCGGGCGGATCGGCGCATCCCCTCACCGCGCCTTACCAGGCGTTTCACGCCAGCGACGGCTGGATCAACATCGGCGGCGCGAACCAGCCGAACTGGGAGCGGATCACCGACGTGCTGGGGCATCCCGAGTGGCGCGACGACCCGCGCTTCGCGACCAATTCGGCGCGCATGGCGAACCTCGCCGCGCTGACGTCGCGCGATGAACGCCGTGCTCGTCGACGCGGACCAAGGCGGAATGGATCGAGCGCTTCGATGCCGCCGGCGTGCCGGTCGGCCCGGTCAACTCGATCGGGGAGGCGCTCGCGCATCCGCAGGCGCTCGCCCGCGGCATGGTCGTCGACCTCGTCCACCCGCAGGCAGGCCCGACGAAGGCGCTGGGCTGCCCGATCCACTTTTCCGCGACGCCGACCGCGATCACGCGGCCGGCGCCGCTCCTGGGCGAGCACACGCGCGAGGTGCTGCGCGAGCACGGGTACGCCGACGCCGACATCGATGCGTTCGTGGCCGGCGGCGTCATCGCGGACGCGAGCGTCCCGGCGCCGGGATGACAACGACAGCTGAGTGAAAGGAGGACGGCAATGGACATCGTGGAGTTCATGGACCGCTACAAGGCCGCATGGGAAACCAGCGACGAGCACAAACTCACCGCGCTGTTTGCCGCCGATGGCACCTATCACAACACGC
The DNA here is from genome assembly GCA_963751405.1 of uncultured beta proteobacterium. GTDB lineage: Bacteria > Pseudomonadota > Gammaproteobacteria > Burkholderiales > Casimicrobiaceae > CAIWHR01. Next base: position 12,327 of record CAVVUJ010000033.1, read on the forward strand.
CGTTCGCCGAGCAGCGCGGGCACGCCGCGATCGCCGCCTACTGGCAGCGCACCAAGCTGCAGAGCGACATCCGGCTCGCCTACGAGATCCTGGCGCGCAACCCGCGCGGTGGCGTCGCGCACTGGCACGTGACGTACCAGGTGACGTCCGAGGAGCTGTTCCGCATCTGGGCGGCATCGACCGGAACCAACGCGCTCGCCCGCAAGCCGGGCGATCCGTTGCCGCGACTCGCGCTCGACGGCATCGCCGTCGTCGAGCTCAACGACGCCGGCCTGTGCGAGCATTTCCGGCTCTGGTGGCACAGCGTCGCGACGACCCCGTAACCACGGCGCCGGCGGTCCTGCCTGCCCCGCATCAATCCGCCTGCGCGATGCTCCGCGTGGAGTCGCCGCGCCCGGAACCGGTCACCGACGGCGCCGCGAAGCGGTAGTGGACCGCGTTGAGGTAGCGCGCGACGTCGGCAATCTCCTCATCGCTCCACCCTAGACCCGCGTTCCCGGCCCAGCGCCGGACCTGCGCATCGAGGCTCGCCCAATCGGTCGCGAGCTTCTTCTGCCGCCAATGCAGCTCCCGGGAGTGGCAGGCGATGCAGTGCGTCGAATACAGGAGCTCGCCGCGGGCCGCCGGCGCTGCCGGCTGAGCCGACACGGCCGGCAACGCACAGGCGGCCAGGCAGGCAAGCAAGGACCGCTTGATCGTTCCCATCGCATCTCCGAACTCGAATGCGGGCAGCAACGCGAAGCGCGCATGTCGCGCCCGACCCGAAGCCGGGCGCCCTCTGCGCCTTCATCTGGATTGTAGCTCGTGACTTTGCCGCTTACACGGGCGCTGCTGTCGCAAGGCGTCAGGACCGCGGCCGGGTCCGGCGCGCCGGCGACGCCCTGCGCGGCAAACGGGGAGGCGCCGATGCGGAACGGCGGTCCGGCCCGGCGTGCCCGCAAGAGCAATGCCGGGGCCTGCTAACATGGCCTCCTTCGATCCTCCCCCTGGCCCCGTGCCGTGACCACCGAGCTGCTGTTCAGAGCCGATTCGTACCTGCGCACTGCAAGCGCACGCGTCGTCGCCGTGCACGAGCACGGCATCGAGCTCGAGCGCACGATCTTCTACCCGACGGGCGGCGGTCAGCAGGGCGACACCGGTGTGCTGGTGCGCTCGAACGGCGAGCGGATTGCCATAGTCGACACTCGAAAGGGCGCGACTCTCGATAGCGTTCTGCACGTGGCAGCCCCCGCGACTCCGGAACCGGCCATCGGGGAAACGCTGGCGCTCGAAATTGATTGGCCACGGCGCTATGCGCTGATGCGGCTGCATACCGCGTTGCACGTCATGTCCTGCGTGGTGGTGGCGCCGGTTACCGGAGGCAACATCGCCCCGACGAAGGCGCGCCTCGACTTCGACATCGACATGAGCCTGCTCGATGCCGCGCGCATCGAGCACGAGACGAACGCGCTCATCGCGCGCGGCGTCGAAACCGAAACCGTCTGGATCAGCGACGAGGAGCTCGACGCCCGACCCGAGCTCGTCAAGACGATGAGCGTGCAGCCGCCGCGCGGCGGCGGACGGGTGCGCCTGCTCAGCATTCCCGGCATCGACCTGCAACCCTGCGGCGGCACGCACGTCCGCAACATCGCCGAGATCGGAACGATCCGCGTGCTCAGGATTCGCAGCGAAGGCAAGCGCAACCGGCGCGTGGAGATTGCGCTGTCCGACCATCCGCCGCCATGACGGAAGAGCGCGCCAAGAGCGAGATCGGCGAGTGGATCGTGAGCGCGACGCTGGCCGGGACCCACGAGGTCGCCATCCTTGCCGGTATAGGCGAGCGGTTGAATGCCGCCGGTGTCTCGCTGGTGCGCGTCTCGGTGGCGACCGACCTGCTCGACCCGACGTTCGATGGCCGCGGCGTGCGCTGGCTGCGCGACCAGGGCGGCCTCGAAGAAACGTTCGAGCGCGACGCCGAGGGCACCATCGTCAGCGAGAACTTCCCGCAAAGCCCGTTCGGCTTCCTGCTCCGCAGCGGTCAGCCCACGCTCCGCCGGCGCCTCGACGCGACGTATCGCCGGGGCGAGTTCGAGATGCTCGACCGGTTTCAGGACAGGGCGCCACCGACTACGTGGCCTATTCGGTGCGCGTCGGCGAAACCATCCGGCTGGGCCTGGGCGAGGGCATCACGCGCGTCGTGGACGACCGATGCGCCGGACGGCTTTCCGGACACGCAGGTCGACATGCTCGCCGGGATCATGCCGGCGCTGACCCTGGCCTTCATGCTGCGGACGACGCATCGCGACGCGCGCACGCTGCTGACGACCTACCTCGGGCGAGCACGCCGCGGACCGCGTGCTTGCCGGCAACATCGTGCGCGGCCGCGCCGAGGCGATCCGCGCCGTCGTCTGGTTCAGCGACCTCGTCGGCTTCACGCGGATCTCCGATACCCTGAGCCCCGACAAGGTGCTGGAACTCCTGAACGACTATGCCCAGGCGCAGGTCGAGGAGATCGAGGCCCATGGCGGGCACGTGCTGAAGTTCATCGGCGACGGCATCCTCGCGATATTCCCCGACGACGACACGACGCAGGCCTGCCACCGCGCGCTGGATGCCGCGGCCGGAATGCGGCAGCGCATCGCCGCGCTGAACGAGCGACGGGCCGCCTCCGGGCTGCCGGTGACCGACACGCATCTCGCCCTGCACGTCGGCGAACTGCTCTACGGCAATCTCGGCGGCGCGCGGCGACTCGACTTCACCGTGCTGGGATCCGCGGTCAACGAGGCGGCGCGAATCGAAGCGCTCTGCGCCTCGCTCGACCAGACCGTCATCGTGTCCTGGGCGTTCGCCGAGGCGGCGGGCGAGGGCGCCGCCGGCTCGTGAGTCTCGGCCGCTACGCGATGAAGGGCGTCGCCCGGCCGCAGGAACTGTTCACGCTGGATCCGGGGTAGACACTATCGGCTCGGCCGTCCGACCTTGGCGCCGGACTTGCCCACCAGGACGTCGAGGTCAACGCCCTCGTCCGCCTGCATCACCGTGTCGCCGCAGCGCATCGTCGCTTGATCGCGCCCGTTTGCGATGACCCCCCGACCCGCGATCAGCCCGCGACCTGCTTGATGCGAGCTATCATCTCATCGACGGCCTTTTCGACCGTGACATTGTCGTTGACGACACGGCTCATCGCCTTGGCCCAGACGTTCTCGTTGTTGAGAGCGGTGAACTTGTGGTTCCTGGTGAATTCGAACGTGACGGTTCCGGCGCCGAACTGGCGCCACACCGCCTGGCGGTGCAGATCCGCCTGCCAGAACGCGCTCTGCGCGCCTGACCTGGTCACCGGAAACCAGCGGCCCTGCGCGCCCTCCACGTACGGCTGCAGGTTCGCGTCCTGCAACAGAAACGCCACGAACTCCTTCGCGCGCCTCTTGTTCTTCGCCGCCTCGAAGATCACGCCGGTCTTGACCGCCGCGCGGTAGACCATCTTCGCGCCGTCAGGCTTGTTCGGGAAGCCGGCGGTCACGATCAGCTCGTCGTAGTTCTTCTTCGCCTGCGCGCGCTGCTCGGCGGTGGTTGCCTCGTTCTGCGCATCGTCGAGCCACTTGGCGGCGATCGAGATCGTCGTGTTGTGCGTCAGCACGACCGTCTTGTTGTGGAAGGAGGCGTTGTTGTCCGGGTCCTTCCAGCTCGTGGACGAGGGCGGCGTGCAATCACGCTTGCGGATATTCGTGTAATCGCGGAGGGCATTGATCAGGCCCTGCCGCACTTTGGGGTCGTTGACCAGCAACTCGCCATTGTCATCGACGAGCTTGACGTTGTACGCGTCCATGAACGTCAGGAACGAGTAGTACGAGTCACTCGAATCCACGCCCAACGGCTCGCCGACCGCATACGTGCCCCTGTGGGTCTTGGTCCGATGCGCCGGCTGCACCTTGTCGCACCAAAAGTCCCAGTAAGCCTTCCAGCCGGTCGGAATGTCGGAGACCTTGTAGCCCGCCTCGCCCAGCATGTCCTTCCAGTAATGGATGTGCATCGTCTGCTGCTTCAGCGGAAACGCGTAGTAAGCCCTCTTTTTCGTCTTGTCGTTGTACAGGTACGTCGTCTCGATCGTGTTCCTGAGGAACTTGTCCTTCATCGGCGCGAGGACGTCGGAAATGTCCTCGAGCTTGCCGTCGTGGGCCCACTTGCCGGTGACCTGGAAGTCGTAGACGTCAGCATAGGCAACGTCGGGCGGCGTGCCGGCGTCGAGCGCGGCCACCGTCTTCGGGATCATGTCCCCGACCGGGTACTGCGACAACTCGACCTTGACGCCGGACTTGGCCTCGTATTTCTTGATGGCGGCGTTGAGCGCATCGTCCTCGGCCTTGTAGAAGCCCTTCACCCACCAGACGTTCAGCTTTTCCTGCGCCACCGCCTGGGTAGACATGGCGAATGCTGCCACCGCCAGGAGCACGAAGGGGACAGACCGCGTTTCCCCCATTACATCACCGCCCCCAGATACCACGGCACGAACTCGCTTTGCCCGTAGCCGTGCTGCTCGCTCTTGCTCTTCGTACCCGAGGCCGTGTCGAGCATCAGCTGAAAGAGCTTCCCGCCGATCTCGTCGACGCTCGCGGCGCCGTCGGCGATCTCGCCGCAGTTGAGATCGATGTCCTCCTCCTGCTTCACCCAAAGCGCGGTGTTGGTCGAGAGCTTGAGCGACGGCGACGGCGCGCAGCCATAGGCGGAGCCGCGGCCGGTCGTGAACACGATCATGTTCGCGCCGCCGGCGACCTGCCCCGTCGCGGACACCGGATCGTAGCCCGGCGTATCCATGTAGACGAAGCCCTTCGCCGTCACCGGCTCGGCGTACTCGTAGACGTCGACGAGGTTCGTGGTCCCGCCCTTGGCGACCGCACCCAGCGACTTTTCGAGAATCGTGGTGAGACCACCCGCCTTGTTGCCGGGCGAAGGGTTGTTGTTCATCTCCCCCTTCTCGCGCTCCGTGTAGTCCTCCCACCACTTGATGCGCGCGACAAGCTTCTCGCCCACGGCGCGTGACACCGCGCGCCGCGTCAGCAGGTGCTCGGCGCCGTAGATCTCGGGGGTCTCGGAGAGAATTGCGGTGCCGCCGTGGCGCACCAGCAGATCGACCGCCGCGCCGAGCGCGGGATTGGCGGTGATGCCGGAATAGCCGTCGGAGCCGCCGCACTGCAGGCCGACGGTGAGGTGCGACGCCGGCACCGGCTGCCGCGCCACCACGTTCGCGTGCGGGAGCATCTCGCGGACGATGCCCACGCCGTGCGCGATGGTCTTTGCGGTGCCGCCCGTATCCTGGATGCTGAACGTGCGCAGCAGCGGCCCCTCGCGGAGCTGCTGCGCGCCGAGCAGCGCGCTGATCTGGTTCGATTCGCAGCCCAGCCCGACGATGAGCACGCCGGCGAAATTCGCGTGCCGGGCGTACCCGCCCAGCGTCCGGCGCAGCACCTGCATCCCGTCGCCGTTCGAATCCATGCCGCAGCCGGAGCCGTGCGTGAGCGCGACGACGCCGTCGATGTTGGGGAACTCCGCCAGCAGCGCACCGCGAAAATGGTCGGCGATGCCACGCACGACGGTCGCCGAGCAGTTGACCGTCGACAGGATGCCCACGTAGTTGCGCGTGGCGACGCGACCGGCGTTCGGACCGTCCGCGCGCAAGATGCCCATGAACGTCGCGGGCGGGTCGATGTAACGCGTCGGCCTGGCATCGGCGCCGAACGCGTAGTCGCGATCGAACGCACCCATCGCCAGATTGTTGAGATGGACGTGCTCGCCGGGAGCAATGTCGCGCGAGGCGAAGCCGATGATCTGGTTGTACCGCTTGACCGGCTCGCCGGCGCGGATCGCGCGGGTGGCGACCTTGTGCCCCGGTGGGACGAGTCCCGCGACGGTCACGTTCTCGTCGGAGAGCAGCGTGCCGCCGACGAGCTGCGTGCGCGCAATCACCACGTCGTCGTCGGGATGCAGGCGGATGGTCAGCGAGGTGCGGGTGAGCATGGGTTGAAATCCTTCAGTGGTGGGACGTGGGCGCGGGCGACCGCGCGGGCGTCGATCGCGCGCGAAATCCCATTCGATGCCGAGCCCGGGCGTCGACGGGCGCAACGGCATGACCATCGGCGATCGCGAGCCGCGACGTCGTGATGTCGTCGAGCTGCGGAATGTACTCGACCCAGGCCGCGTTCGGCGCAGCCGCCGTCAGCGAAACGTGCAGCTCCATCAGGAAGTGCGGACAGACCACGACGTTGAAGGCTTCCGCGAGATGCGCGACCTTGAGCCACGGGCGTGATGCCGCCGATTCGCGCGCAGTCGACCTGCACGATCGAACAGGCGCGCCGCGCGAGATACTCCCGGAAGTGAGCCGGGTGGTAGAGCGATTCGCCGACCGCGATCGGAATCGCGGTGTGCGCGGCGAGCTCCACGTGGCCCCCGAGATCCTCCGCCGGCAGCGGCTCCTCCAGCCACGCGAGACCAAACGGCTCGAACGCGCGTGCGCGGCGGATCGCCTCGGACACGGTGAAGCACTGGTTGGCGTCGACCATGATCTCGAACGCACCGCCCACGGCCTCGCGCACGGCAGCAAGCCGGGCGACGTCCTCCGACAGATGCGGCTTGCCGACCTTGAGCTTCGCGCCGCGAAAGCCCTGCGCCTTGGCGGCGACGGTCTGCGCGACCAGCGCGTCCACCGGCAGCTGCAGCCACCCGCCCTCGGTCGTGTAGACGGGGACCTTCGGCTGCGCGCCGCCGGCCATCTTCCACAGCGGCAGCCCGGCGCGCCGGCAGCGTAGGTCCCACAACGCCGTGTCGATCGCGGCCAGCGCGAGGCTGGTGATCGCGCCGACGGCCGTCGCGTGCGTGTGGAAGAAGAGGTCCTTCCAGATCGCCTCGATGCAATCGGGGTCGCGGCCGATCAGTTTCGGCGCGAGGTGGTCGCGCAGGAGCGCAACGACAGAGGAGCCACCGGTCCCGATCGTGTAGCTGTAACCGACGCCTTCGGTGCCATCGTCGCAGCGAATCCGGACGATCGGCGTCTCCTGCGTGACGAACGCCTGGATGGCGTCGGTGCGCACGACTTTCGGCGCGAGGTCGACCTGCAGGATTTCGACTGACTGGATGACTGGCATCGCTACTTCCCGTAGATGACGCCCGGCAGCCACAGCACGAACTGCGGCACGTAGGTGATCAGCGCCAGCGTCGCGAGCAGCGGCCACAGCCACGGCAGCACCGCCCTTACCGTCGCCTCGAACGAGAGGTTGGACACCTTCTGCAGGATGAACAGCACCATGCCGACCGGGGGGGTCAGCAGGCCGATCATCAGGTTCAGCACCATGATCAGTCCGAAGTGGATGGGATCGATGCCGAGCTTGGCGATGATCGGCATGAACACGGGCACCAGAATGGTGATCGCGGCGATCGTCTCCATGAAACAGCCGACGAACAGCAGGAAGATGTTCGCAAGCAGCAGGAACACCCACGGGGAGCTCGAGATCGACAGCACCCACTGCGCGATGGCGTCGGTGATCTGCGTGGTCGTCAGCACCCAGGCGAAGATCGACGCGCTGGCGACGATGAACAGCACGGTCGCCGTCGTCTCGATCGTGTCCATCGAGACCTTGACCAGCATCCGGAGGGAGAGCGTCCGGTACCAGACCAGGCCGAGGAACAACGCCCATGCGACGGCCGCCACGGCCGCCTCGGTCGGCGTGAACAGCCCGCTCGCCATGCCGCCGATCAGGATCACTGGCGTCAGCAGCGCCATGAACGCGTCGAACCTGAACAGCTTGTCGGCCACCATCACCGCGATCAGCGGCACCCCGAAACGGACGAAGCCGCCGAGCGTCTCGTTCGACCACAGGACGTACAGTGCGACCGACGTGACGACGATGGCGCCGGTCTCGACGAACGCGCGGCCCATCCGGCCCCACGAGAAGGCGATGTCGGCGCCATAGTTACGGACATGCGCGTAGTAGCCGACCATGACCATCATGAAGATCGCCATCACCGCGCCGGGGATGAAGCCGCCTGCAAACAGCTTCCCGATCGACGTGTTGGCCTGCACGCCGTAGATGACCATCGGCAGCGACGGCGGGATGATCGGCCCGAGTGTTGCCGACGCTGCCGTGATGCCCACGGCGAACTCGGTCGGATAGCCGTGGTCCTGCATCGCCTTGATCTCGATCGTGCCAAGGCCCCCCGCGTCCGCGATCGCCGTTCCGGACATGCCGGCGAAGATCATGCTGCCGATGACATTGACGTGCCCGAGGCCGCCCTTCAGCCACCCGACCAGCGCCAGCGCGTAGTTGTAGATCCGGTTGGTGATGCCGGCCGAATTCATCAGGTTGCCGGCGAGGATGAAGAACGGCACCGCGAGCAGCGGGAAGCTGTCGACGCCGCCGACCATCCGGTGGACGACGGTGAGCGGCGGGATCGTTCCGGAGATCCAGATATAGAGCAGCGACGCGATGCACATCGCGATGGCGATGGGCACGCCGCTCATCATGATCGCCAGGAAGCCGCCGAGGAGGATGCTGTTCATGCGCCGTCTCCCGTCACGCCTCGGCGTCGCCGGGCCGCTCGAGCACGCTCCAGCCCTGCCGCCAGTGCCGCACGGCCACCTGCACCGAGCGGAAGGTCATCATCACGAAGCCGAAGGCCACGAAGCCGTAGATGTAGCTCATCGGGACGTCGATGACGGTCATGTTGAGGTTCTGCATCTTCGGGATCAGGAGGAACGTGAGCCAGGTGGCGTAGCCGAGGAACCCGATGCGCACGACGTCGACGCACGTCGAAATCGACCGCCCGACGGACCCCGGCAGCCAGCGATACATGAACTCGACGTGGATGTGCGTGTTCCGGCGCACGCCCATCGCCGCGCCGACGAAGCAGACGACGATGAGCAGGTACCGGGCGATCTCCTCCGTCCAGCCGGCGGAGTCGCCCAGTACGTACCGGGTGAAGAACTGGTAGAAGACGTCGATGGCCAGCAGCCAGAACACCGCCAGGGTGAACCAGTCCTCCCACCCGTAGCCGGAAAGGTCGACCGGCTCGTCCTTCGCGTGGAAATGCCCGTCGGCGTCGAGGACGTGCTCGTCGGTCGTCGTGGTCATGCTCCCTCCGCGATTCGATCGCCCGGGTTGCTCGCGCGGCGACGCGCCCTTCGGGCCCGGGCGTCGCCCGCCGCGCTCACGACTACTTGATCGCCTGGATCTTGTCCCAGTCGGCCTTCGTGTAGCCCATCGACTCCAGGCTCACCGTCTTCATGATCGCGTCCTGGAAGGACTTCTTGTCGACGGCGTGCACGTTGACCCCCTTCTTCTTGAACTCGTCGACGAGCTCGACTTCGCGTTTCTTGATCTCGCCGGTCGCGTTGGCCGCGGCCTCCTGCATCACGTCGGTGAAGAGCTTCTTGTCGGCGTCGGAGAGCTTCGACCACACGTGCGGCGCAACCTGCGTCGCCAGCGAATCGACGATGTGCGCGGTGAGGATGATGTGCTTCTGCACCTCGAAGAACTTCTTCGCCTCGATCGTCGTCAGCGGGTTCTCCTGCGCGTCGACGGTGCCGTTCTGCAGCGCGAGGTAGACCTCGGCGAAGGCGATCGGCGTCGGGTTGGCGCCGCAGGACTTCGGCAGCGCCAGGTAGGCGGGCACGTCGGGCACGCGCATCTTGAGACCCTTCATCCCGGCGCAGTCGTTGAAGTCCTTGTTGGACGTCGACTGGCGGGCGCCGTAATACGTCATCGTGATGACCTGGATGCCGCCGGACTTGTCGCGGTAGCCGTCGGCAAGCTCGCGGAAGGCCGGGCTCTTCGACCACGCGATCAGGTGGTCGGCGTCGCGGAACGTGTACGGGTAGTAGCCGACGCCGATCCGCGGGTAGGTGCGCGCGGCGAACGACAGCCCGGAGATGATGATGTCGACGGTGCCGAGCTGCAGGCCCTGGTTGATGTCGGTTTCCTTGCCGAGCTGCGAGGCCGGGTATACGGTGATCTCGTACTTGCCGTTGCTACGCTTCTTGATCTCATCCGCCGCCCACACCGACCACTTGTGAAACGGCTCGCTGGTCTCGTAGACGTGGGCCCACTTGAGCTTGGTCTGCGCGGCCACGGGGCCGGCAGCGAGGATCGAGGCCACTGCGACCGCGGCGACCGTCAAAACGACCTTGTTCAATATGCGCATTGCTGTTCCTCCCGAACGTTGGTGGTTGCAGAAATGATGAAGTACGGGTCGTCAGGCACAGACGACCTGCACCTTGGTGCTCTGCGTCTTGTCCTTCGCGAGCGCGAACGCCCTGACGGCATCCTGCAGCGGAAACTGGCCGGACAGGAGCGGCCGCACGTCGACACGACGCGTCGACAGATAGTCGACCGCCCAGTCGAACTCGATGCCCCAGCGGAACGCGCCCTTCAGGTCGAGCTCCTTCGCCATCAGCTCGTTGACCACGAACGGCAGCGGCTCGTGCGGCAGCGTGCCGACCTGGACGATGGTGCCGCCGCGTTTTGCGGCCGCCACGCAGGACTTGAGCGCCGCGAAGCTGCCCGACACCTCGAAGCAGACGTCGAATTGCGGTGTGGCCAGCGCGTCGGCCTCGCGGTCGGCGCGCAGCGTCCGGTCGGCGCCCACCTCGCGCGCCTTCGCGAGCGGTCGATCGAGTATGTCGGACACCGTCACGGACTTGGCCCCGGCGAGGCGCGCGGCCATCACCGTCAGGCAGCCGATGGTGCCGGCGCCGGTGATCAGCACCGACTTGCCGATGAGATCGGTGCCGCGGTGGATGGCATGCAGCGCGACGGCCAGCGGCTCCGCGAAGGCGAGCTCTCCCAGAGTGACGTCGCCCGCGACCGGATAGCACTGCCGCTCGCGCAGCACGAAGAACTCGCTGAACATGCCCTGCACGTGCGGGTAGAGGCTGGCGCTGCCCATGAAGCGCATGTTCCGGCAAAGCTGCTCGCGCCCCTCGCGGCAGCCCTCGCACTGGCCGCAGGCATGCGACGGGCTCACCGCGACCTTGTCGCCGACCTTGACCCGGGTGACGCCGGGGCCGATCGCGGCGACGGTGGCCGAGGCCTCGTGCCCGGGAATCAGCGGCTCGCGGACGATGAAGCTGCCGTTCCTGCCCTCGTAGTAATAGTGGATGTCCGAACCGCAGATGCCGCCGGCGCCCAGCCGCAACAGCACCTGGCCCGGGCCGACCTCGGGCGTGTCGACGGCCTCGATCCGCAGATCGTCCTTCGCGTGAATACGGCAAGCCAGCATGGCGTTCGCTCCTTTCAACGGTGGCGATTCACGGGCAGCGATCCAGCCGTCGCGCCCCCGTATCGCCGCAAAATCAGTGCAACGTGTTCCAGCCCTTGTTGAATCGCTTGTACGCCTTGTTCAGATGACGCTGCATCGCGGCGCGCGCGCCGGCGACGTCGTGCTCGGCGATCGCCTTCAGCACCGCGCGGTGCTCGGCCATCGCCGCGGTCCAGAGTCCCGGCGTGTCGTAATGATGCTCCAGCCGGTGGTAAAGGGGGCCGGCGCGCTCCTCCCAGAGCATCTTCACCACCGCGACCAGGGCGCCGTTGCCGGTCGCCTCGGCGATCCGCAGGTGAAACAGGCGATCGCCGGCCAGCGGTTGCTTCTCGTGCTCGAATTCGCGGTGCATCTGTTCCAGCGCTTCCTCGATCGCGGCGATCTGCGCCTTCTTGGCCGACTTGGCGGCGAGCGCCGCGCATTCGCTTTCGATCGTGTAGCGGGCGCGCATCAACTCGAACGGCCCGGCCAGCGCGTGCACCTCGTCGCGTTCGCCCCCCCGACGAGCACCTCGATTCCCTCCGCCTTGATCCCGGGTCCGAGCACGTAGATGCCGGAACCGATGCGCACTTCGACCAGGCCCTCGACCTCCAGCGCGATCAGCGCCTCGCGCACCGAGGGCCGCGACACTCCGAGCTGCTTGGCGAGGTCGCGCTCCGTCGGCAGCCGCGAGCCCGCCAGGAACTCGCCGGCGCGGATCAGTTCCCGGATCTGGTCGGCGATCTGCCGATACAGCCGGCGCGGTTCGATGCTCTGGAATGGCATGGGGCGGTGAACGCGGTCGACGGCGGCATTCCACGTCCAAGGGTCGGTCAGCAAGGCTAACCCCGCCCCGGGAAGTGGTCAAGTGGTAATACCAATTCCCGGACCTCCGGCGTACAATCAGGCGCGACGGCAGGCGCGGCCACCCGAGCGTGCCTTCCCCGCGCCGCCTGCCCGCCATGCCCGCCACGATCATCTGCGCGATTCGCGCCACCCCCGTGACCGTGCCGCTTGAAGCGGCGCTCCACGGGGCCATCGCACTCGCCTGCCCCGGCATCGCTGGACAGCAGCTCGGGGGGACCTCGCACGCGCGGCCGGGTGGTCACAGCGATCGCCGGACACGATCACGAACTCACGCAAAGGAACGGGCACCATGAGCGGACGGCTGGCAGGCAAGATCGCGCTGATCACGGCGGCGGGACAGGGCATCGGACACGCAGCCGCGATGGCCATGGCCAGCGAGGGCGCGACGGTCTACGCGACCGACGTCAACCCGAAGCTCCTCGAGAAGTATGCGGGGGTGGCGAACGTGGTGCCGCGCACGCTCGACGTGCTCGACGACGACGCCATCGCGAAGCTCGCCGACGAATTGCCGGCGCTCGACGTCCTGTTCAACTGCGCCGGCTACGTCCACCATGGCACCATCCTCGACTGCACGCCGAAGGACTGGGATTTCAGCTTCAACCTCAACGTCCGCGCGATGTACGTGACGATCCGCTGCACGCTGCCGAAGATGCTCGCCCGGTACGCGGCGACCGGCCGCGGCTCGTCCATCATCAACATGAGCTCGATCGCGTCGAGCGTGAAGGGGCTGCCCAACCGGTTCGTCTACGGCACCACGAAAGCCGCCGTGATCGGCCTCACCAAGGCCATCGCCATGGATTTCGTGACCAAGGGCATCCGCTGCAACGCGATCGGCCCCGGCACCGTCGACACGCCGTCGCTCTCCGATCGCATCAATGCGTTCCCGGACCCGGTGGAGGCGCGGAAGATGTTCGTCGCGCGGCAGCCGATGGGCCGGATCGCCAAGGCGGAGGAGATCGCGCCGCTGATCGTGTTCCTCGCGTCCGACGAAAGCGCATTGATCACCGGCAACATGCATTCCTGCGACGGCGGCATGACCATCTGATCGCGCCGCCCTTCGAAACCCCGATCCACCCGACCGACTGGAGAGCACATGAAACTCGTACGCTACGGCGCCCCCGGCAAGGAAAAGCCCGGCCTCATCGACGCGGACGGCAAGCTCCGCGACCTGTCGAAGAAGGTCAAGGACATCGATGGCGCGGCGCTGGCGCCGGCGGAACTCGCCCGGCTCGCGAAGCTCGACCCGAAGAAGCTGCCGCTCGTCAAAGGCCGGCCGCGCCTGGGTCCCTGCGTCGCGATGCCGTCGAAGTTCGTCGCGATCGGCCTCAACTTCAGCGACCACGCGAAGGAGACCGGCTCGCCAATTCCGGAGCATCCGGTCGTGTTCTTCAAGTCGACGACGTGCATCGTCGGCCCCAACGACAACGTGATGGTCCCGCGGGACTCGACCCAGCTCGACTGGGAGGTCGAGCTCGGCGTCGTGATCGGACGCACGGCGCGCTACGTGAGCGAAAAGGACGCGCTGAAGCATGTCGCGGGCTATTGCGTCATCAACGATGTCTCCGAGCGGGACTTCCAGCTGAAGAAGGGCGCGAGCCAGTGGAGCAAGGGCAAGGGCTGCGACACGTTCGGGCCGCTGGGGCCCTGGCTCGTCACGCGGGACGAGGTCAAGGACCCGCAGAATCTCGCGATGTGGCTCGACGTCAACGGCGTGCGCCGGCAGACGGGCAGCACGAGCACGATGATCTTCGGCGTCGCGGCGCTCGTCGCCGACGTCTCGCGCTACATGACGCTCCTGCCCGGCGACGTGATCACGACGGGCACGCCGCCTGGCGTGGGCATGGGAATGAAGCCCCAGACGTGGCTCAAGCCCGGCGACGTCATCACGCTCGGCATCGACGGCCTCGGCGCGCAGAAGCAGAAAGTGGTGCCGTTCAAGGGCAAGCGCTGAACGTTCAGTCACCGTCGCCGGTCCTCGTGACGCGGCGGGCCGTTGCGAGATCGTCATGCCCATCCTGACCGAAGAAGCGCGCTCCATCCCCTTGCCGCGGATGTACCGGGTCCGGCAGACCTTCGACGCTCCGCAGCTTGCGGATGCCGCCGCCGCGGTGGCCAACGAGCTTGCCAGGCCCGCGATCCGGTCGCTCGTCGCGCCGGGGGCGCGGGTGGCGGTCGCCGTGGGTTCCCGCGGCATCCGCGGCATCGACCGCCTCGCCCGGTCGCTCGTCGACGGGCTGAAGGCGCTGGGCGCCTCGCCGTTCATCGTGCCGGCGATGGGCAGCCACGGCGGCGCAAGCGCGGAAGGCCAGCGCGACCTGCTCGCCCGCTACGGCGTGTCCGAGGACGCGCTGGGCGTGCCCGTCATGGCGTCGATGGCGACCACGGTGATCGCCGAGACCGCGGGCGGGGTGCCGATCCATTTCTCGAGCGAAGCACTCGCCGCCGACCTGGTGGTGCCGCTCGCGCGCGTCAAGCCGCACACCGACTTCCGCGGGCGCGTGGAGAGCGGCCTGTGCAAGATGCTCGCGATCGGGCTCGCGAAGCACGCGGGATGCTCGCGGCTGCACCGCGAGGGATTTCCCAAGTTCGCCGAGCTGCTCCCCGAGGTCGCATCCCGGGTCCTCGAGCGCACGAAAGTGGGCTTCGGGATCGCGATCGTGGAGAACGCCTACGACGAGACCGCGCACGTCGAAGCCGTGCCGGCCGCCGACTTCCTTCGCCGCGACGCCGAGCTCCTCATTCTGGCAAAGCGCCTGATGGCGCGGATCATGCTGCCCGCGATCGACGTGCTCGTCGTCGAGCGGATCGGCAAGGACATCTCGGGCGCCGGCATGGATCCGAACATCATGGGCCGCACGGTGAAAGGCCCGTTGCAGGGCTACGACGGCCCCGAGATCAGGCGGATCGTCGTCCTCGGCCTGACCGAAGCGACGCACGGCAACGCGATCGGCATCGGCGCGGCGGACTACACGGTCGAGGCGGTCGTCGCCGGGATCGATCGCGAAGCCACCTACGCCAACAGCATCGCCGCCGGCTACCCCGAGTCCGGGCGGATTCCGATCGCGCTCGCCGACGAGGCGGAAGCGATCCGCGCGTCGCTGGGCTTCACGCCGGGCGTCGACCTCGCGCGGCCGCGCGTCGTGCGCATCCGGAACACGCTCGACCTCCGCACGATTGAGGTCTCCGAGGCGCTGCTCGACGACGTGCGGCGCGAGCCGCGCCTCGCGCTCGAGGCGTGACGGGGCGGTCGCGCTTGACAAGTTTCGCCTCCGAGCCGCCGGCCGCAGCCGGCCGCGCCCGTCAGGGCGCGATGTACGCCGTCTTGACCGTCGTGTAGAACTCGGCGGCGTAGCGCCCCTGCTCGCGCGGGCCGTAGCTCGAGCCTTTGCGCCCGCCGAAGGGCACGTGATAGTCGACGCCGGCGGTCGGCAGATTGACCATCACCATCCCCGCCTGGGCGTGCCGCCTGAAGTGCGCCGCGTGCTTCAACGACGTGGTCACGATGCCCGTGCACAGGCCGAACTCGGTGTCGTTGGCGAGCGCCAGCGCTTCGTCGTAGTCCTTGGCGCGGATCACGCACGCGACGGGCCCGAAAATCTCCTCGCGCGCGATGCGCATGTCGTTGTGGGCGCCGGTGAAGAGCGCGGGCGACAGGTAGTAGCCTTCCGTCGCCCGCGTGAGCCGCTCGCCGCCGGCGGAAAGCCGCGCGCCTTCGCTCTTGCCGATCTCGATGTACCGCAGGTCCTGCTCGAGCTGGCTCGGGTCGACGACGGGCCCGATGTCGGTCCCCGGCGCCAGCGCGTCGTCGACCTTGAGCGATTTCAACTTGTCGATCATCGCCGCGACGAAACGGTCGTGGATGCCTGCGGTGACGATGAGCCGCGACGACGCCGTGCAGCGCTGTCCGGTCGAGTAGTAGGCGCCCTGGATCGCGGCGTTGACGGCAGTCGGCAGATCGGCGTCGTCGAGCACGACGAGCGGATTCTTGCCGCCCATCTCCAACTGCACCTTCGCCATCCGCGCGACGGCCTTGGCCGCGATCGCGCGACCGGTGCTGACGGAGCCGGTGAAGCTCAGCGCGGCGATGCCGGGGTCGTTCACCAGCACCTCGCCGACGATCGAGCCGCGTCCCATCACCAGGTTGAACGCGCCGGCGGGAATGCCTGCCCGGGCCAGGATGTCCGCCAGCGCCCATGCGCAGCCGGGCACGAGGTCCGCCGGCTTCATCACCACGGTGTTCCCGTACGCGAGCGCCGGCGCGATCTTCCACGCCGGAATCGCGATCGGGAAATTCCACGGCGTGATGAGGCCGACGACGCCGACCGGCTCGCGCGTCACCTCGACGTCGATGCCGGGCCGCACCGACGGCACCTTGTCGCCGGTCATGCGCAGCACTTCGCCGGCAAAGAACTTGAAGATGTGCCCGGCGCGCGCAGCTTCGCCGATGCCTTCGGGCAGCGTCTTGCCTTCCTCGCGCGACAGCAGGCGCCCGAGCTCGTCCTTGCGCGCGAGGAGTTCGGTGCCCACGCGGTCGAGGATGATGGAGCGCTCCTGGATCGAGCCCGCCGCCCACCCGGGAAAGGCCTGTCCCGCAGCCGCGACGGCGGCGCGCGTCTGCGCTGCGTCCGCGTGCGCGTATTCGCCGATCACGTCGCGCACGTCGGACGGATTGCGGTTGGTGGTGGCCGAGGCGCCGGCAACCCATTCGCCGCCGATGAGATTTCTGTGCAGGTCAGGCATCGTAGGTTTCCGTTCCGAGTGAGTGACGAGGGAGCGTCAAAGCAGTCCGCGCCGCGCAAGATTGCCCATCAGCGCGCCGACCCCGAACGTCCACGGCGCGATTTTGTCCGTGTGATTGACGCGATTGACGAGCGCGCCCAGCTGCGGCGTCGCGATGGTGACGATGTCGCCGACCGCGTGCGTGAAGCCCTGCCCCGCGCCGAAGCGGTCCTTGGTCGGCGCGAACATCGTGCCGAGGAAGAGCACGAGCCCGTCCGGATACTGATGGTTGGGACCCATGGCGTGGCCGACGAGATCGAGCGGGTCGCGGCTGATCATCGCCATCGAGCTGGCGCCTTCGAGCGCGAACCCCTCGGGACCATCGACGCGCATCGCGAGCTCGCAGCGGCGCACGTCGTCGATGCCGAAGGTCTCGTCGAACAGCCGGATGAACGGCCCGATCGCGCACGAGGCGTTGTTGTCCTTGGCCTTGCCGAGCAGGAGTGCGCTGCGTCCCTCGAAGTCGCGCAGGTTGACGTCGTTGCCGAGCGTCGCGCCGACGGTCCGGCCGCGGCTGTTCACCGCGAGCACGATTTCCGGCTCCGGGTTGTTCCACTCCGACTTGGGATGGATCCCGATCTCGGCACCGGGGCCGACCGCCGACATCGGCTGCGATTTCGTGAAGATCTCCGCATCCGGCCCGATGCCGACCTCGAGGTACTGCGACCACGCGCCCGCGGCCACCAGCGCGTCCTTCACGGCGCGCGCCTCGTTCGATCCCGGACGCACGCGCGCGAGGTCGTCGCCGATCAGGGCGACGAGCGACCGGCGCACCGCCTCGGCCTTCGCCGGATCACCGCGCGCCTGTTCCTCGATCACGCGCTCCAGCGTGCTCGCGACGAAAGTCACGCCGGCAGCCTTGACCGCCTGCAGGTCGCACGGGGCGAGGAAGCTCGGCCGGCGGTCGTCGCGCTCGGCGGCGGCCGAATTCGCGAGCACGTCGGCGAGCGCACCGATGCGCGGCAGGTCGCCGGCGCGGCGAATGGCCCCGACCGGGTCGTCGAGCTCGAGGAGCGCGCTCGCCGTCGCGGCCACGCGCGACAGATCGTGGACGTCGCCCGGCGTGATGCGCACGAGTGCTGGTCCGCCGGCAGCGGGAAGCCACGCGCGACCCACCAGCATTGCCCTGTCGCCATCGTGCGGGAGGCAGTTCGCGGCAGTCAGGCGTTCGCGCAGGGATTTCATGGTGGGCACCGACAAGGCATCGATGTCGTCGATTATAGGGCTTTGTCGCCGGACATGGCCGACCGAATTCGTCACCCGGGCGGCGTTTTACTGCATACTTGCGCGCGGTGGCGCCGACGCACATTCCAGAGGTCGACTGACATGCCGGACAACCCGCAGCATCGCGCAGACGTTCTCTTTCCCGAGATCGACCCCTACGCGGCGGGCCGGATCGATGTCGATCCGCGGCACACGCTGTATTGGGAAACCTGCGGCAACCCGAAAGGCGTGCCGGTCGTGTTTCTGCACGGCGGACCGGGCGGGGGCTGCCTGCCGCACCACCGCCGCTACTTCGATCCGGCGTTCTGGCGCATCGCGCTCTTCGACCAGCGCGGCGCGGGACGTTCGGCGCCGCTGGCGGAGCTCGCCGACAACACGACGCACAACCTCGTCGCCGATCTCGAGCAGCTGCGCCGCCATCTCGGCATCAAGCAGTGGCTGCTCTTCGGCGGCTCCTGGGGGTCCACCCTCGCGCTCGCGTATGCCGAAGCCCACCCGATGCGCTGCCTCGGGCTCGTGTTGCGCGGAATATTTCTTGCACGCCCCTCCGAGATCGACTGGTTCATGCACGGCATGCGCCACACGTTTCCGGAGGCCTGGCGCGCCTTCTCCGAGTTCCTGCCGGCCCGCGAGCGCGCTGACCTCCTGGGCAGCTACTATCGCCGGCTGACGCATCCGGATCCGACCGTGCACATGCCCGCGGCGCACGCGTGGGATCGTTACGAAGGCGCGTGCTCGAGGCTGCTGCCGCCGGCCGACCCGCTGCCGAAGTTCGACAGCGACGCCTCGGCGCTCGCCATCGCGCGGATCGAGGCGCATTACTTCGTCCACGAGGCATTCCTCGGAGCCGACCAACTCCTCGCGAACGTCGGTCGGATCCGCCACCTGCCCTGCACGATCGTCCAGGGCCGCTACGACGTCATCTGCCCGCCGGTGACCGCCGACGAACTGGCCCGCGCGTGGCCGGAGGCCGAATACATCGTGGTCCCGGACGCGGGTCACTCCATTCGCGAGCCCGGGATCACGCAGGAGCTGGTTGCGGCGATGCTGCGGATGCAGGCGCGCCTGGGGCGGATGATGGACCCCCACGCTCACTACGTTCGCTGCCCCCAAGGGGGCGCATAGTGCCCTTCGGGCGGCCGGGCGGGCGCTAGGGACCCTCGGGACGGGCCGCCGGCCGGGGCACGGATCGGCCCTGCGACGGGTTGCCCGCCGCGGCGTTCCCGACGCGCAACGCGGTCAGCTCGAACTCCAGCGCCACTTCGTCGCCGATCAGCGGATACGCGAAGTCCATGCCGAACGCGCGGCGCGAAATGCGCCCGGTCACCGTCGCACCGCAAGCCTCCCGTCCGTCGTCGGGACGGATTGCGCATTCGACGCGAGCCACGTCGAGCCGCACCGGGCGCGTCACGCCGCGCAGCGTCAGGTCCCCTTCGACACCGACGAGCCGTGCACCCTCGTAGGAAACGTGCGTCGATCGGAAGTGCAGCCGGGGAAATCGCTGCACGTCGAACATGGCTTCGCTGCGGACGAAGGCGTCGCGCAGGTCCCAGCCCATATCGACGGACTCGGTGTCGATGGCGAGGTCGATGCGCTCGACCTTCTGCTGCGCGCCCACACCGATCGTGCCCGACGTGCGCCCGAATCGCCCGCGCGCCGTCGCAATCCCGAGATACTCCACGGCGAACCGGGCGCGGGTGAGGTCCGGCGTCCACCAGCAGCGTGCCCGCATCGGCTTGCGCGGCGGCGCTCGCGGCGAGCCACCCCGCAAGGGCGAGCAGCATCCCGGCTCGCCATGGCAGTCTCACCCGTCGTCTCGCCTGAGGCTCGTCACCGCTCTGCCGTCCGCGCCGAACGGCCTTCCGCCATCACCGCGCCGGCGGCAGCACCATGCGAACGCGCACGGTGACGTCGTTCGCGATGACGTCGGTGTCGGCCCACATGCCCTCGCCGACCTTGAAATCGAGGCGTCGGACCTTGAACTCGCCCTCGGCGACGCTGTTGCCCGCGGCGTCGCGCTTGAGCGCCACCGGCACGACGACATCCTGCGCGAGGCCCTTCAACGACAAGCGTGCCGGCGATTTCGTACCGATCGCCGCCGAGACTCCTGATGCCGGTCGACGCGAACTTCGCGACCGGGAACTTTGCCGTGTCGAACCACGACGGCCGCCGGACCTCGGCTTCCGACTCCTCGCTCGCGAGATCGATGCTGGCGAGGTCGATCTCGAAGCCCGCGACCGAATGCGCGAGATCGCCCGGGCGGAAGTCGACGTTGGCTTTCCAGCGGCGGAACCGGCCTTCGACATTGACGCCCATCTGCTTCGATACGAAGCGGATCTCGCTCCTGTCGATCAGCACGCCCTGCGCCGAGGCGCCGCCGGCGGCCGCCAGCAGCATCGCCGCGAGGGGAGGAATGAACGAACGGAACGTCTTCATGGCGTCGAATCCCCTTGCCGGCGCGGCAGGAACGGCAGCATCCGCCGGAGCACGTCGTCGCGGTCGACCCAATGGTGCTTCAATGCCGCGCCCGCATGGACAGTGACCAGCGCCAGCAGCGCATAGTTCAATGTGCCGTGCACGGCCTTGAGGACATTGGCGAGCGCCTTGTCCTTGGGCACGAGGTCCGGCAGCGGGACGAGCCCGAGGTAGACGACCTGCACCCCCGCGGCGGAACTGTAGATCCAGCCCGACAGCGGAATGACGAGCATCAATGCGTAGAGGAGCGCATGCGCGGCGGCGGCGGCGCGGCCGCTGCCATGCCGGCATCGTCTCCGGCGCCGGCGGAGGATGCGCGACGCGCCACGCGAGCCTCGTCACGGCCAGCAGGAAGACCGTGATGCCGATCCACTTGTGATAGCCGTAGAGGCGCAGCGTCTGCGGGCTGAGCGGCAGATCCTGCAGCGAGACGCCCAGCGCGAACCCGCACAGGATCAGCGCGCCCGCGAGCCAGTGCAGCGCTATCGCGGTCGACGTGTACGCGGTGCCGTTGCTTGCCATCGGTCGATTCTGGTCTGCGCGCCGACGAGCGGTCAAGCTTCCGCTGCACCGCGAGATGCGCGGTGCAGCAAACGCCCGCAGGCTCGCCGGTATAATCGGTTCGTCACGCGCCATCCATGAGAGAACCACCCGCTCGCAACTTTTATTCCCCGCCCGACGGGGCAGCGCTCGCCGGGCCGTCCGCCAATGGCGACTGGCTCGAGCGGAGCCGGCGCGCCGTCTGGCATCCGTGCACGCAGATGAAGCTGCACGAATCGCTGCCGCTCGTTCCCATCGCTCGCGGCGACGGCGCATGGCTCTACGACTTCGACGGGCGCCGCTACCTCGATGCGGTGAGCTCCTGGTGGGTGAATCTGTTCGGTCACGCGAATCCGCGCATCAACGCGGCGATTGCCGCGCAGCTCGGGGAACTCGAGCACGTGATCCTCGCCGGATTCACTCACCGCCCGGTGATCGAGCTCGCGGAACGCCTCGCCGCGCTCGCGCCGGGGAACCTCGGCCACGCGTTCTTCGGCTCCGACGGCGCCTCGGCGACCGAAATCGCCCTCAAGATGGCCTTCCATTACTGGAAGAACCGCGGCCGGCCCGAAAAGACCGTGTTTCTCTCGGTGGCCGGCGGCTATCACGGCGAGACGCTCGGCGCGCTCGCCGTGACCGACGTTCCCGTTTTCCGCGATGCCTACGCGCCGCTCCTCCATCGCAACATGACGGTGCCGTCGCCGGACGCGCGCGGCGCGGCGCCGGGCGAAACGCCGCGCGACGTCGCCGAGCGCGCGGCGGACGCGCTCGCCGCGCACCTTCGCGCGCACCACGCATCGATCGCCGCGTTCATCGTCGAGCCGCTGGTGCAGGGCGCGTCGGGCATGGCGATGCACGACCCGCATTACCTCGCGCGGGCGCGCGAGCTCTGCACGCGCCACGACGTGCTGCTGATCGCCGACGAGATCATGACGGGGTTCGGCCGCACCGGGACGCTGTTCGCGTGCGAGCAGGCGGGAATCGCCCCGGATCTCCTCTGCCTGTCGAAGGGCATCACCGGCGGCTATCTGCCGCTTTCCTGCGTGCTGTCGACCGATGCGGTCTTCGCCGCGTTCTACGCCGACGACGCGGCGCGCGGCTTCCTGCACTCGCACTCGTACACCGGGAACGCGCTCGCCTGCCGCGCCGCGCTCGCGGTGCTCGACATCTTTCGCGACGACGACGTGCTGGCCGCGAATCGCACCAGGGCCGCACGCTGGACGGCGCTCGCGGCGCCGCTCGCCTCCCATCCGAAGGTCCGCAATTTCCGGCAGCGGGGCATGATCTGGGCCTTCGATGTCGAAACGGATCGCGCCGATTTCGCGCGCTGGTGCTTCGCCGAAGGCCTGACGCGCGAGATCCTGCTGCGGCCGATCGGCCGCACCGTCTACTTCATGCCGCCCTACGTCGTGACCGACGACGAGTTCGCGCTGCTGGCCGCGCGGACGAGCGAGATCCTGGATAGCGCATGAACGAGACGGGCGAAGCCAAGGCCCGAAGGGCGCGTCGTCTCGCGATTGCGCGCGCCCGACCATCGACAGCTGATTCATTGGACGGCAACGCGGAGGGCGCGTGTAACGGGCCGGAGCGGCGCGTTGTCCGCCCGACGGCGAGCGCGCTCGCGCTGGCGTTGCTGCTCGCCGGCGCCGCGGGCACCGTCGCGGCGGCGCTGCCGGGTCCGGTCGGGCGGATGTTCGTCTTTGCGGGCGTGCCGCTCGACGCCGTCGGCGTCGTGGTCCAGGACGTGACGAAAAGCCAGCCGCTCTTCGCCCAGCACCCGGAACGACCGCGCAATCCCGCATCGGTGATGAAGCTCGTGACGACGTTCGCCGCGCTCGAGCTGCTCGGCCCGGACTACCGCTGGCAGACCGACGCCTACCTGGGCGGCCCGCTCGACGATGGCGTTCTCCAGGGCGACCTGATCCTCAAGGGCCGCGGAGACCCCAAGATCACCGTCGAGCAATGGCAGGCCTTCATGGGAGCGCTCCGCGCGAACGGGCTGTCCGCGATCGACGGCGACCTCGTTCTCGACCGCTCGCATTTCGCCTCCGCCGCGCACAACCCCGCCGCCTTCGACCGCGAGCCGCTGAAGCCCTACAACGTCGGACCCGACGCGCTGCTCGTCAATTTCAAGACGATCAGGTTCGCCTTCGCGCCGAGCGCGTCCGCCGATTCGGTCGATCTCAAGGTCGAGCCGCTGCTCGCTGGCGTCGGCGTCGGAGCCCCGCCCCGTCTGGCGGCCGGCGAGTGCGGCGACTGGCGCGCCATCGTGGGCGCGACGTTTGTCGACCGCGGCGCGCGCGCGGAAGCCGCGTTCGCGGCCGCTATCCCGCGGCCTGCGGCGAGCGCGAATGGTGGGTGTCCCTGCTCGACCACCCGGCGTACGTCCACGGCATGTTCGACACGTATTTTCGCGCGGCGGGAGGACGATTCGGCGGCGGCTGGAAGAGCGGGACCGCACCCGCCGGTGCGAAGCCGTTCGCCAGGCTGGAGTCGCCGCCGCTGTGGGACATCGTCCGCGACGTCAACAAGCTGTCGAACAACGTGATGGCGCAGCAGCTCTTCCTGACGCTCGCCACGACGAACGCGCCGCCGCCGGCCACGACGGCCCGCGCGAAGGAAGCCGTGCAGCAGTGGCTCGCGCGGCGCAAGCTCGCGCTGCCGGGACTCGTGCTCGAAAACGGCTCGGGCCTGTCGCGGCGCGAGCGGATCAGCGCGGGCGGCCTCGCGCGGCTCCTGCTCGCCGCCGATGCCAGCGCGGTCCGCGAGGAGTTCGCGAGCTCCCTTGCGGTCGCGGCGATGGACGGCACCCTGCAGCGGCGGTTCCAGAACGGCAGCGTCGCCGGCCAGGCGCTGCTGAAGACCGGGACGCTCGAAGGCGTGCGCGCGCTCGCGGGCTACGTGATCGACGCCGAGGGTCGGCGCTTCGTCGTCGTCGCGATCGTCAACCACGCGAACGCGGACAAGGCCTAGGCCGCCCTCGATTTCCTGGTCCAGTGGGTCTATCGCAACGGCGCCAGCTGGACGCCGCCGCGTTAGCGCGCGCGGCAGGACTCCATTGGCGGCCCGCGAGCGGCGCGGCTCGCGCCACGGCGGCCCGGGCGTCACAACCCCGGTATCGGCCTGCTTTCCTTGAACACGAGATAGCCGCGGATCACCCGGTAGATCACCCAGATCGAGGCGACGGCCCAGATCAGGAGCGCGATCGGAATGCCGATCAGGATGATGCCCAGCACGAGCAGCACGACGGCGCCCACGACGCCCCAGAGAAGCGAATACCAGAACGTCCGGATGAGCCAGCGTGAAGTGCGAGGCGACCCAGGTGCCCTGCGCATCGCCCCGCTTCACGTACGCGACGATGAGCCCCGCGATGCCGACGAGGCCCATGAGCGGCGCGACGAAGTGAAACCCGGACGAAACGAGCGCAATGACGGCGGCGGTGCCAAAAAGGGCATACGCGAGCAGGCCGGCCGAAATCGGCGGATCGCCGGCGGCGGCACCGGGAGCAGGGAGCGGGGAAGTCGGCCATGGCGTCAATCCTTGCGGAGCGCGACCCAGGTGGCCGCAGCCGGGAATATGCGGGCGCCTGCGGCCGAAATCAACACGGTGCCGCCGGCCTGCCGGCTCAATACCGCCGGCCGTCCTTGTGCGCGGCATAGACGCCGCTCTCGTCCTCGCACCACATGAGATCGTCATCCGGATAGAACGCGTTGTCGCCTTCGATCCGGTTGCCCACTTCGAGATAGGTCGCAGGCACGGCACCGCGGTTGATGAGGTGGTGCGCATCCTTCCGGCCGCCCGGGTATCCGGCGCACATTCCCGGGACCGAGCGCCTGTTCCCCGTCATTGGTGACGAGGACGACCTCCCCCGTCAGCACATAGACGAACTCGTCCTCCTGCGTGTGCCAGTGGCGCAACGCCGATTGTGCGCCCGGGCCCAGCGTGACCAGATTCACGCCGAACCGGGTGAGTCCGCAGGCATCGCCGAGCCGGCGCTTGGCGCGCTCGCCCATGCGGGAGCGAAAGGGCTCCGGATAGCCGGAGCCGCGCTGTTCGGGGACGGATGCCGGGTCGACGGCGGGGAGTCTGGTCATCGGGGGCCTCGGAGGCGAATTCCGGACTGGAAATTATGCCTCGATCGCCCGCCCGGAAGGAGGCAAGCGCGCGATATTTGGCATGCGTCAAGACCCGACCGTGCCAATCAGAGCTTATAATTCCATCTGGGTTCGTGGCATGCCGCCAGATGGCGGTGTGCGAGACAGCGAAGGAGAACACCATGTCCGAAAACACAGAAAGCCCACGCGAACGACTCGTCGACGACCTTGCCAACGTGCTCGGCGAGGCCGAGGAAATGCTGTCGCGCGCCGCCGCCGAAACCGGCGACAAGGCCCGCGACCTCCGCTCGCAGGTCGAGACCAAGCTGCTGCGCGCCAAGCTCCGGCTGCAGGAGATCGAAGGCGAAGCGGTGGATCGCGCCAAGGCTGCCGCGCGCGCGACCGACGACTACGTGCACGACCATCCGTGGCAGGCGATCGGCGTCGCGGCAGCGATCGGTCTGGCCGTCGGCTTGCTGCTGAACCGCCGCTCGTAAGCTCGCTGCCGTGACGGACGGCACGGCCCCCGCCTCCCGGCGCGGCCTGCGCACGGCGGTGGCGCAGCTCGCGGAGACGCTGCTCGGACTCGGGCGGACGCGCCTCGAGCTCGCCGCGGTCGAATTCGAGGAGGCGCGCGCGCGCGCGGCCGAACGCCTGGTTCTGTCCCTCGTCGCGGGACTGTGCTTCGCGCTCGCCGTGCTCGCGGCGTCCATGCTCGTGGTGGTGCTGTTCTGGGACACGCACCGGATCGCGGCGCTCTGCGCCTTGACGATCGTCTACGCGCTGCTCGGGCTCGTGGCGCTGTGGCGCATTGCCGTTGCAAAAAAGTCCGAGACGCCCGCGTTCGCGGCAACGCTCGCCGAGCTCGAGCGCGATCGCGAATGGCTGGCAAGCCGATTCGGCGGCGACAAATGAGCGCCGCCGGGCCGTCCCAAGGCGCGAATCGCGCCCCCTCGGGGGGCAGCGCCGCGGCGCCAGCCGCAAGCGTGGGGGCACTCCCATGAGCGCCGTAAGCCAGGCCGATCGCGCGGAACGGAAGGCGCTGCTCGCCGTGCGCGCGGAACTCGACCGCCAGCGGGTCGCGCTGGCCGTGCACGAGATCAAGGCGATCGTCGCGCCTTCGTCCGTCGGCGATCGCGTCGATTCCGCGCGGCCCATCGCCGCCACCGTGATCAGCCTCATGGGGCCGCTGGTGGGCCGGCGCCGTCTCGCCCTCTGGCTGCGCGTCGCCTCCTTCGCGCTCGTCGCCATCCGCCTCGCGCGCAACTGGCGCGACGGGCGGCGCTAGCGCCGCTCAGAGACCCAGGTCCTGCCAGAGCGCGTCGACGCGCGCCTTCACCGCCGAATCCATCGCGATCGGCGTGCCCCACGCCCGCGTCGTTTCGCCCGGCCACTTGTTCGTGGCGTCGATCCCCATCTTGCTGCCGAGTCCGGACGCAGGCGACGCGAAGTCGAGATAGTCGATCGGCGTGCGCTCGACGATGAGCGTATCGCGCGCCGGGTCGACGCGCGTGGTGATCGCCCAGATCACTTCCTTCCAGTCGCGAATGTTCACGTCGTCGTCGGTGACGACGATCATCTTGGTGTACATGAACTGGCGCAGGAAGCTCCAGACGCCGAACATCACGCGCTTCGCGTGTCCGGGATACTGCTTCCTCAGCGCCACGACCGCCAGCCGGTACGAGCAGCCCTCCGGCGGCAGGTAGAAGTCCGCGATCTCGGGGAACTGCTTCTGCAGCAGCGGCACGAAGACCTCGTTCAACGCGACGCCCAGCACGGCCGGCTCGTCGGGCGGCTTGCCGGTATAGGTCGAGTGATAGATCGGGTCGCGGCGCATCGTGATCCGCTCGAGCGTCAATACCGGAAAACGCTCCACCTCGTTGTAGTAGCCGGTGTGGTCGCCGAACGGACCCTCGGCAGCGGTCTCGTAGCCGGTCGGATCGGCGGCGTCGGGCTGGATGAAACCCTCGAGCACGATCTCGGCCGAGGCCGGCACCTAGAGGTCGTGCGTCATGCACTTCACGATCTCGGTGCGTGACCCGCGCAGGAGTCCCGCGAACTGGTATTCGGACAGCGTGTCGGGCACCGGCGTGACCGCGCCGAGGATCGTCGCCGGGTCGGCGCCCAGCGCGACCGCGATCGGAAACGGCGTGCCGGGCGATTTCAGCGCGTGGTCGCGGAAGTCCAGTGCGCCGCCGCGGTGCGCGAGCCAGCGCATGATCACCTTGTTCCGCGCGATCACCTGCTGGCGATAGATGCCGAGGTTCTGCCGCGTCTTGTGCGGGCCGCGCGTCACCGTGAGGCCCCAGGTGATCAGCGGACCCGCATCGCCCGGCCAGCACGTCTGCACCGGCAGCCGCGCGAGATCGACGTCCGCGCCTTCCCAGACGATGTCCTGGCAGGGCGCCGACTTCTTCTCCTTCGGCGCCATGTGCATGACCTGCATGAACACCGGCCGTGTGTTCTGCCACGCGTCCTTGAGGCCTTTCGGCGGCTCGGGCTCCTTGAGGAACGCGAGGAGCTTGCCGACTTCGCGCAGCGCCGCGACGGACTCCTCGCCCATCCCCAGCGCCACGCGCTGCGGCGTGCCGAACAGGTTGCCGAGGACGGGAATCCGCGGTTTCCCGCCAACTCCCGCGAAGCCCTTCGGCTGCTCGAACAGCAGCGCGGGGCCGCCGGCCTTCAGCACGCGGTCGCAGATCTCGGTCATCTCGAGACGCGGGTCGACCTCGGCGCGGATGCGCTTCAGCTCGCCGCGCTGCTCGAGTTGGGCGAGAAAGTCGCGGAGGTCGGCGTATTTCATCGTGGTGCGGCGATGATGGGAAATCGGGGACAGACCACGTTCTTCGCCGCCGCCCGTCCCGACCGCTGCATTCTGCCAGGCGAACAAGGTGGCCTGTCTCCGAACCCATGTTACCAAACCCGGTCCGCCTGGGGCGCGCCCGTACAATGTGACATGCCTTCCGCCATGCCCGACCCCCGGTTCATCCGCGCCCGCCGCGTGATCTTCGGCATCGCGCTCGCGAGCTTCGTGCTGTCGTTCTTCCACCGCACGGCGCCGGCGGCCATTGCCACCGAGCTGACACGCGAGTTCGCCATCAACAGTGCGGTGCTGGGAACGCTCGCCGCGACGTATTTCTACGTTTACACGGTGCTGCAGATCCCGGTCGGCGTGCTCGCCGACACGCTCGGGCCGCGGTGGATCCTGGCCGCCGGCTCGATCGTCGCGGGGCTGGGCTCCATCGCCTTCGCGCTCGCGCCGACCTGGGAAGTCGCCGCCGCCGGGCGCACGCTCGTCGGCATCGGCGTGTCGGTCGCGTTCATCGCGATCCTCAAGGTGAGCGCCGTGTGGTTCCCGGCGAGCCGGTTCGCGACGTTGAACGGCGTCACCATGTTCGCCGGCAACCTGGGCGCGGTGATCGCCGGCGCGCCGCTCGCGTGGATGGTGACGCTGACGTCGTGGCGCGCGGTCTTCCTCGGCCTCGCGGCGTTGTCGATCGCGCTCGGCCTCGCCTCGTGGTGGAAGGTCCGGGATCGCCCGGAGCAGATGGGATTCCCGCCGGTGCACGCGCCAGCGGTCGCCGCGGCGACCCGATGCACTGGACCGGCGCACTGCGGCGCGTGCTCGCCAATCCGGCGACGTGGCCGGGATTCTTCGTCAATGCCGGGATCGCCGGGAGCTACCTGTCCTTTGCCGGGCTCTGGGCGATCCCGTATCTGGAACAGACCTACGGCATGGCGCGCGTTACCGCTGCGGAGCACACGAGCGTGCTCCTGCTCGGCGTCGCCTTCGGTGCGGTGCTGGTCGGAACGGTGTCCGACCGGTTGCGCAACCGTCGCGGCGTCATGCGCGTCTATGCGGTGCTGTACGCGCTGTCGTGGCTGCCCTGGGTGCTGCACGCGCAGTGGCCGCTGCCGGCGACGCTCGCGTGGTTCGCCCTGATGGGGCTCCTGATTCCCGGCTTCATCCTCACCTGGGCGGTCGCCAAGGACGTCAACCGGCCCGAGCATTCGGGCATTGCGACCGCCGTCGTCAATGTGGGCATATTCCTCGGCGCCGGGATCCTGCAGCCGCTGGTGGGAATCGTGCTCGATCGCGGGCGCGCGGCGGGCGATCTCGCGGGCGCCTGGGATCGCGGCATCCTGCTCATGGCCGGCGCGGCGGCGTTCGGCGCACTGATGACGCTCCTCGTGCGCGAAAAGAGGAAGTCGACCTGATCGCCGGGCGCCGGCGCGACGCTCGACCTTTCCGCAACCGGGCGCCGGATCCTAGAACAGCCCCACGACCTTGCCGTCGTCGGTGAGATCGATCCGGGACGCCGACGGCGCCTTCGGGAGGCCGGGCATCGTCATCACGTCGCCGCAGATCATCACGATGAACTCCGCGCCCGCCGCGAGGCGCACTTCCCGGATGTTGACGACGTGGCCGGACGGCGCGCCACGCAGCAGCGGATCGGTCGAGAACGAATACTGCGTCTTGGCCACACAGACCGGGTAGTGCCCGTAGCCGTCCGCCTGCAATTTCCTGATCTGGGCGCGCACCTTGCTGTCGGCGGCGATCTCGGAGGCGCCGTAGATCTTCGTCGCGACCTTGCTCATCTTGTCCCACAGCGTGTCGGCATCGTCGTAGACCATACGAAAATCCCCCGGCACGCGATCGATCACCTCGACGGCCGTCCGCGCGAGCTCCTCGGCGCCGGCGCTGCCGTCCGCCCAGTGCCTCGCCAGGACCACCGGCGCGTCGTGATGCGAGACCTTCTTCCGGAGCAGCGCGATTTCGGCGTCGGTGTCCGACGTGAAGTGGTTGATGGCGACCACGCAAGGCATGCCGTAGTGGTTGCGGACGTTGTTGATGTGGCGCTCGAGGTTGGCCACGCCCTTCTCCAGCGCGGGCAGGTTCTCCTTGGTGAGCTCCTTCGCGTCGGCGCCGCCGTGGTACTTGAGCGCGCGGATGGTCGCGACCAGCACGACGAGGCTGGGCCGCAGCCCGGACTTGCGGCACTTGATGTCGATGAACTTCTCCGCGCCGAGGTCGGCGCCGAACCCGGCCTCGGTGACCACGTAATCGGCGAGCTTCAGCGCCGCCTTGGTCGCGATCACCGAGTTGCAGCCGTGCGCGATGTTGGCGAACGGGCCGCCGTGGATGAACGCCGGGCTGTTCTCGAGCGTCTGCACGAGGTTCGGCTGCAGCGCGTCCTTCAGCAGCACCGTCATCGCGCCGTGCGCCTGCAGGTCGCGGGCGTGGACGGGCTTCTGGTCGCGGGTGTAGCCGACGACGATCTTGCCCAGGCGCTCCTTGAGGTCGGCGAGCGACGACGACAGGCAGAAGATCGCCATCACTTCGGAGGCGACGACGATGTCGAAGCCGTCCTGGCGCGGATAGCCGTTGCCCGGCCCGCCCAGCGCGACGGTGATGTCGCGCAGCGCGCGGTCGTTCATGTCCATCACTCGCTTCCACGCGATGCGCCGCACGTCGATGTCGAGCGCGTTGCCGTGGTGGATGTGATTGTCGAGCAGCGCCGCGAGCAGGTTGTTGGCGACGCCGATCGCGTGGAAGTCGCCGGTGAAGTGCAGGTTGATGTCCTCCATCGGCACGACCTGCGCGTAGCCGCCGCCGGCGGCCCCGCCCTTCATGCCGAAGACGGGTCCGAGCGAGGGTTCGCGCAGGCAGACCGCCGCCTTCTTGCCGATCCGGTTCAGCGCGTCGCCCAGCCCCACGGTGGTCGTCGTCTTGCCCTCGCCCGCGGGCGTCGGGCTGATCGCCGAGACGAGGATGAGCTTGCCGTCGGGACGCCCGGCCAGGCCCGCGAGCCAGTCGAGCGACACCTTCGCCTTGGTGTGACCGTACGGTTCCAGCGCCGAATCGGGGATGCCGAGTCGCTTGGCGATTTCTCCGATCGGAAGCAGCTTCGCCCGCTGGGCAATGTCGATGTCGGTCAGCATGTGAGTTCTCCCGGTAATCGCTATTTTGGCGCGAAGCGCTGTTCGAGGCTTGCCATCACCGCGGGCCAGGCCCGCGCGAAGTAGGCCCTGGACTTGGCCCATTCCTCGCCGTCGCCATAGCCGAAATTGCGCAGCGTCAGCTCGGTGCGGTTGCCGGGCAGCGGGTTGAAATCGAGATAGACCAGTGTGCGCAGGACCCGGATCGTGGGGATCGTCGGTGGCGCGTTCCATTCGAACACGAGCTGTTCCATCGGTTTCACGCTGTGCACCTTGCAACCCTCGCTGCCGCGGGATCCCTCGGGAAGGTCGACGCCGAACCACAGCTCGAACGCGCCGCCCGGCCACGGCTCCACTTTCGCCGCCTTCGGGGCGAAGAAGCTCTCGATACCCTCCGTGGTCGTCCACGCTTTCCACACGTCGGCGACCGGGGCGTTGACGACCTTGGTCACCGCGATGTCGGGCGCCAGCGTCTGCGCGGCGGCCCGCTGGCGGCCCCTGCGGCCAATATCATCGCGCGACATGCCGCGCGAAGCGCGCGCGCGATCCCGCGTGTCGATCCCGTCATGCCATTCCCTCGGAGCGCAATGCCCGGCAAAGGGGGCATCCTATCAAATTGGTGGCCATCCCTATTGTTATCGCGAATCAGGCCCGGAACGGACCTTTGTGGCCTGTCGGCCTTTCCCGATTCAAGCCGGACCGGGTCGTTGCCGAAGGGCCCGGGCCGCGATCTAAGGCCGCGCGCCGATCTCGGCGCGCAGAAACGCCTTGAGCCTGGCATAGGCGTCCTCGCGCGCGGCCGGATCGGGCGCGACCGTCACGCCCTGCCCCGGATTGACCCCGTTCGGCACTTCGAGCCGCAGCCGGCCCTGCGCCGCCGGCCCGTCGAAGCCATGATAGACGCCGGGATAGACGGTGATCGTCACCGGCTCGCCCGCCGCGGTCAATTGCCCGGCGAGATCGATGCACGGCTGCGGCGCGGTCCAGTCGTCGGCCCCGCCGACGAAGAGCGTCAGCGGTGCGGCCACTGCATACCCGTCCCGGGCGCGCAGCGATTCGATGCATCCCGGGTAGAAGGCGACGCCGGCGCGAAAATACGGCGGCGCTCCCGTGCGGTCCTTCCATGCGGCGACGGCGCGCTGACGCGCGTTGAAGGTCGCCAGCAGCGTGCTACCGCCATGCGACCAGCCGAGCAGCGCGATGCGGTCGGGCGCCACCTCCGGGCGCGTCTGCAGATACGCGAGCGCACCCTGCGCGTCGAGGCGGCGTGCGGTCACCGTGATCGTCCGCTGCCGGTTCGCGATCGTGCAGATCTCCTCGCGACCGCGGGGACGGAAGCTGTCGGGAAACAGCACGACATAACCCTCCCGCGACCAGCAGCTCGGCCATCCCCTGATGCCGCGCCGACAGCGCATCGCGCCGCGACGGCAGCGTGCTGAACATGCCGCCGCAGCCGTGCAGCGCGACGACCGCGGGATACCGGCTGTCGCTCGCGCCCTCCGGCCGGAACATGAGGGCGCTGACGCGTACCGGACGGCCAGTCGCCGGATCGAGATCGAGCGAATCGAACGTCACCCGCTCCGCGGGGAGCCGCCCGCGGGTCGCGCACCCGCTTGCCGTGGCCATGACCAATGTCACCGCCACGGCGGCCGCCCATCGCCGGCGTTCAATCGTCATCCCCGCGCCTGCGCCGCCACGTGCAGGAAGGCGCCGATCGCCTGCCACGCGGCGAGTTTCTCGGCGAACGGCCGCGTGTACGCGGGCGACGACGACGGCAGCGCCAGCGTCGCGTAACCGGCATCGCTCCAGGCGGCGAGCGATCGCGCCGCGGTCTTGCCGTTGAAACAGACGAGTGCGAGCTCCGGTGCGGCACGGCGCACCCGCCCGACTGCCGCCGGCTCGGCCTCGCGGATCGCGCCGTCGAGACTGCCGCGACGCCGGCACGCCACGATCGCGTCCCACAGGCCGACGCCGTGCGTGCGCAACGCGGCGAGCCGCTGCCGATAGGGCAGCGCGGGCAACGGCACGCCGATCACCGCCGCCATGAGCGGCCAGAAATGGTTGCGCGGATGCGCGTAATACTGGCCGGCAGCGAGCGAGGCCGCGCCGGGAAAACTGCCGAGAACGAGGACCCGTACGCCGCGCCCGAGCACCGGCGGCAACCCGCGCAGCGGGGGACCGACCACCTCTTTCGCCTGTCCTGGCCTCGATCGCGGAACCGTGCCGTGCGAAAGAGGTGATCTGTTCCCGATGCTCACAGCTCGCGCGGCCAGGCCGCGAGGCGCACGGCGTAATCGAGCGCGATGCCGGCGAACACGGCGAGCCCGAGCCAGTGGTTGTGCAGGAACGCGCGGAAGCAGGCGTCGCGATCGCGATACCGGATGAGCGTCCAATGGTAGGCCGCGCATGCGAGCGCCCCGGCGAGCCCGGCGTAGTAAAGCGGCCCCATCGCCTGTCGCATTCCGACCGCGACCATGCCGGCGAGGTAGATGGCGTAACACAGCATCACCGCGCGCACGTCGAAGCGCCCGAAGGCGATCGCCGATGTGCGCAAGCCCAGGCGCAGATCGTCGTCACGATCGACCATCGCGTACTCGGTGTCGTAGGCAACGACCCAGAACAGATTGAACAGCAGCAGCCACCAGGCGATCGCGGGCACCACATCGTAGACGGCCGCGTACGCCATCGGAATCCCGAACGAAAACGCGATGCCGAGGAAAGCCTGCGGCAGCACGAAGAAGCGCTTGAAGAACGGATAGACGAAGGCAATGCCGACCGCCGGAAACGACAACAGGATGGTGGTCCGGTTGGTGGACAGCACCAGCAGGAACGCGCAGAACGCCAGCCCCGCAGCGACCAGGAGCGCCTCCCAGGCGGCGATCTCGCCGCCGACGAGCGGCCGGCCCGCCGTGCGCGCGACGTGCCGTCGAAGCGGCGGTCGGCCCAGTCGTTGACGGCGCAGCCCGCCGAACGCATCAGGATCGTGCCGACCGTGAAGACCAGCACCAGCGACCATGTCGGCGTACCGTGCGCGGCGAGCCACAGCGCGGACAGCGTCGGCCAGAGCAGCAGCCCGATGCCGATCGGCTTGTCGAGGCGGATGAGCCGCTCGTAGGCGTCGAGCCGCGCGGCGATCGCGACCCGGCGCGGCCGCGGGGTCTCCCGCGTGTGCGCCGGCTCACTCATGATGCCCCCTTGGCGCTTCGCGCCGTCCCCCCGAGGGGGAGCCGTTCGCGCTTGGGACGGCCCGGCGCGCTCACAGCGGCAGCGCCAGCTGCTTCTTCAGGTCGCGGGGCGCAATCTCGGTCAGGAGCTGCTGCGGCGTTTCGTATTTCAGACGCACCCGCAGTTCACGCTTCATCCGGGCGTTGACGAGGCGTCGCGATTCGCTCATGAACGACAACAGGAGCGGCGCGATGCGGCGCTCGGCCTCCTCCCACGACACGCGCGGCGGGCGGGCCAGATGAAAGGCGTCGGCGACGGCATCGAACCAGCCGCCCATCTTCATTTCGGCGTCGTCGCTCACGTTGTACGCCCGATTGGGCTTCGCACGGAACAGCGCCGCGACGGCCGCGCGCGCGAGATCGTCGGCGTGCACGTGATTGGTGAAGACGTCATCGTCCGCATGCAGCGTCGGCGTCCCCTGCCGGATCCGCTCGAGCGGCAGCCGCGTCTCGGCGTAGATCCCCGGCGCGCGCAGGATCGACAGCGCGACGCCATGGCGCTTCGCCCAGGCGCGCAACCGGTCTTCCGCCGCGACACGGCGACGCGAACGCGGCGTCCGGGCGCGGCGCGGCCGGGTCTCGGCGACGCGCGCACCGGCGCAGTCGCCGTACACCCCCGACGTCGAAATGTAGACGAACCGCTGTGGTATGCTTCGCGCCCGCGACAGCGCGGCGATCAGTTTCCGGGTTCGCGCGTCGTCGCGGCCGCCCGACGGGGGCGGGGCGAAATGCATCACCGCGAACGGCGCAGTGCGCAGACGGTCGAGGCTGCGGAGCCGGTCGAGGTCGCCGATGATGGGAACGATGCCGTGCGCACGGAGCCTGGCGCCGTCCTCGACGCGGCGCGTAAGCCCGTAGAGGCGCACTTTGGGATGGAGCAGGCGGGCCGTGCGCAGCGCGACGTCGCCGCAACCGATCAGTAATACCCGGATCACCTTCTTGCCACCTTCGCGTCTTTCGCGCCCCCGCATGGCGCGGGACGCCCAACTTCAGCGTCGCCGCCATGCCGCACCAGATTACCATAAACCCCAGCGGCATCTCGTTCCCCTGCGCCGACGGCGACACGGTACTCACGGCGGCGATGGCCGCCGATCTGATGCTGCCCTACGGCTGCCGCAACGGCGCGTGCGGCACGTGCAAAGGGAAGATCGTCGGCGGGCAAGTCGACTACGGCCCCCACCAGCCGTCGACGCTCACCGACGACGAGAAGCGGCAGGGCCTGGCGCTCTTCTGCTGCGCGAAGCCGCTGACCGACCTCGTGCTCGAGGTCAGGGAAGTGCGCAGGAGCGGCGACCTCCAGATCCGCAAGCTGCCCTGCCGCGTCGAGTCGATCGACAAGCCGGCACCGGACGTCGCCATCGTAAAGATCAAGCTGCCGGCGAACGAGCGCCTGCAGTTCCTCGCCGGCCAGTACATCGACCTGCTGCTGAAGGACGGCCGCCGCCGCAGCTTCTCGCTCGCCACGCCGCCGCACGACGACGCGCTGCTCGAGCTGCACGTCCGCTTTGTCCCCGGCGGGCATTTCACCCAGCAGCTGTTCAACGAATTCAAAGGGCGCGAGATCCTGCGCTTCGAAGGGCCGCTCGGCACGTTCTTCCTGCGCGAGGAATCGGACAAGCCGATCATCTTCGTCGCCGGCGGCACCGGCTTCGCGCCGATCAAGGGCATCATCGAGCACGCGCTGCACCGCGGGATCGACGCGACGCGGCCGATGGTGCTGTACTGGGGCGCACGCGCGAAACGCGACCTCTATCTGCCCGATCTGCCGGGCAAGTGGCAGCAGCAGAGCCGCAACTTCACGTTCATCCCGGTGCTGTCCGATCCCGCGCCCGAGGACGGCTGGCCCGGCCGCACCGGCCTCGTGCACCAGGCGGTGCTGGACGACTTCGCCGATCTTTCGGGGTATCAGGTCTACGTGTGCGGCGGTCCGGCGATGGTCGATGCCGCGCGCAGGAGCTTCGTCGAAACGCGCGCGCTGCCCCCGGAAGACTTCTTCGCGGACAGCTTCACGTACGCGGTGCAGCCGGGAACGCAGGAAAAGCAGGGCCCGGCCTGACGGTCGACAGACTCACCGTCTTGCGGCGAACCGGCGCAATACGTCGGGCCCGACCCTGCTCTTCCTACTTCTCGAGCTCGGCGAGCGCGAGCTTCAGCGCGGCCGCGAGTTGCGCATTGGCCTCGGCATCGCGGCCGATCCGCCCGAAGAGCTCGCCCAGCGCCACGCGCGTGCGCCAGGTGTCGTCGAGCGCGAGGCTCGCCTCCAGATAGGTCTGCGCCTTGCCCCACAGCTGCGCCCGTTCGCACAGCACGCCCAGCGCATACAGGAGCGTGGCGTCGCCGCTGTGCAGCGCGAGCCAGCGTTCGGCCTGCTCGAGCTGCGGCGCGCCGTCCGCGGGCCGACATTGCGCGTAGAGCGCGATGAGGTCGGAGTTCCATTCCCGTTCGAGGCTGCGGGCGAGCAAGTCCGCGGCTTCACGGTCGCCGCCCAGCGCGATGAAGCTCCTTGCGGCCGCACGCGCGATCTTCGGCATGCGCTGCTCGGCGTCGGAGAGCTTGGCCCAGTAGGCGCGCAGCCCTTCGCCGTCGAGCACACGGGCGGCGAGCTCCTGCGCATGGGCGGCTGCGCGCACGAATTCTCCCTCCGGCACGCCGTACACCTTGCGCTTGACCAGCTGGTCGACCAACGGCGGGATCTCGGCGTAGCGCCCCGCGCCCTGCAGTGCGCGCAATTCCAGGCGCACCGCGGCGGTGTGCGACCCCGCCTCCTTGCGCAGAATGCCGAGGATGCCGAGTGCCTCGAGCGGCCGGCCCTGCTCGAGCTTCATCTCGGCCTCGAGCATCAGGCGCGGCACCGCGAGACTCGGCGCGCCGGCGTCGGGACGCGCGAGCAGCGCCTCGGCGACGTCGAACTCGCGGGTCGTGATGGCGGCACGCGCACCGATCAGGGCGGACAGGCCCGACGACCCCGGAATGGCCAGCGCCTCATCCGCGAACTGCCGCGCCCGGCCGAAGCGGCCCTCGAGCAGCGCAACGATCGCGGCGTCCTGCTTCGCGCGGGCGCGCTCCAGCTGCTGCCGGCGCCGGTACAGACGCACCTCCTCGGGCAAGCCGAGCGCGCGTTTGACGATCCGCAGCAGCGCGTAGCCGGCGACGAAACCGGCGAGCGCGAGAACGAGCAGCAAATTGAGCGAGAGCTCGACCCGGTAGGGCGGCGCGACGAACAGCGCATAGCCGCTCGTCAGCCGTGCCGCAAGCGCAACGGCCACGGCAGCGCCGGCGAGCAGGAGGAACCAGAAGAGGACGCGCACCGGGCAGCCTATCGTGGCGCCGGCACGGCCGCTGATCCCCGTCCCCCCGCGCGATCCTGCCCGAGACGCAGCACACGCAACGCTTCCAGGCTCCGGTTCAGATCGGGCGTCTCGCCGGGCATCGGCGACGCTGCGAGCTGCCGCACGGTCGCCTGCAACGCCTGCACCGGTTTCGCGCGGGTGTCGAAATACTGCCTGAGCCACGCCTCCACGGCCGACAGATCGGCCTGAAAGCTCGCGTCGTTGCGCGCCAGCAGCGCGATCCGCGCGGTGAGCAGCCGCAACTTCAGGTTCTCGCGCAGGAAATACTGTTGCGCCATCGGCACCAGCGGTGCCGCGGGCCGGTCCGCGACCTCGATCCGGATCAACTGCTTCGCGTCGCTCCAGAGGTCGGCGAAGAAACGGCGCCACGGCGAATCGTCGGCAGGCGTCGCGGCCTTGTCCGGCGCGGGTGGCGGCACCCGCTCGTCCATCGCGAGCGGCAGCATATCGACAGCGGCAATCGCCTGATCGAGCTTCAGGCTCATGCCGACGATGTCGACGTAGGGCACGGCCTTCAGCCGGTCCATGTCGCGCGCGAGCGCGCGCCGCAACGGGACGAATTGCGGACGATCGAGACGCTGCAGCTTGGCCTCGGCCAACTGCAGCGCCGTCAACGCCGACGGCACGTTGCCCGCAAGCTGCAATTGCTGGCTGGCGACCAGGAGCACCTGCTCGATCTCGGAGATGGCGATTTCGTCCCGCGATGGCGCGAGATCGCGGTACAGCGCCTCGAGCGCCGCCTGCTCCGCCTGCGATTCGGCGAGCCGCGCCTCGAGCAGCGTGATCTTGGCCTGCGCATCGCGCAGGTCCGTGGCGAGCTGCGTTTGCGCCTTGCCGGCAGCTTGCGTGGACGACTCGATCGCCGGAGAGCCGTTGCGCGACCTCCATGCGCAGTGCCTGCTGCGTCCGCCTGCCGTCGAGCCAGAACGCAACCGCGGCGAGGACGGCCAGCGCGCCGACCCCCACCAACAGCCAGAGGGATGCCGGCCGCTTCCCGGTGGCGGCGCGAATCGCCGGCTTGGCATCCCCCGGGGCGGCCTCCCGGGGCGCCGAAGCAGCCTCCGGGGCGTCCGGATCGCGACCGGCGGGGGCCAATGGACGGTCGTTGAGGTCGGACATGGTCGGCGGCAGGGATTTCGACGTTCGATTCTAACAGGCAGGGGCACCGGACCGCGGCGCCGGCGGGATTGCGCGATAATGCGCCGCATGCTCCGGCCCCTGTCCTTGCGCCGGACTCACGCCAGCAACCCGCACCCATCCCCCAATTCCGCACCAGGACGCCACCGTGTCGACCGTGATCCTACTTGTGGCCCTCGCCGTCGCGGCCGCGATCGGCTACGCCGCGGGTCGGGCACGCAGGCGCCGTGCGAGTCCCGCGGCGATGCCGGGCGCATCGCCGTCCGCGGCACCCGCTCCGACCGTGGAGGCACCGCCGGACGCGGCCATCCCGTCCCCGGTGCCGCCACCGCCCAGCCCCACCCAGGACGGCGCGATCGCCGAGCGCGCACGGATCATGCGCAGCCTCGAGACGGAGACAGCGGTGCTGCGCCGGGCGATCGTCTCGCGTGACGCCGCACTCACCCGGCTTGCCGATCTGGCCGCCGACCGCCGAAGCCTCTATGCCGAACTCGCGGCCGCGCGCGGCGAGACCGCGCGCTATCGGCAGCTCGTCATGGATCTCGAGAACGACGCTCCGCCGCCGTTTTTCGGAACGGGGGCACCCGACGACCTGAAGCTCATCGTCGGTGTCGGCCCGGTGCTCGAGCGGATGTTGCAGCAGCTCGGCATCACGACCTATCGGCAGATTGCCCGCTGGAGCGAGCGCGACATCGACGAGATCGACGCCAAGCTACCGGAATTTCCGGGCCGCGTCCGCCGCGACGGCTGGGTCACGCAGGCGCGCGAGCTGCACCAGAGCAAGTACGGCGTGCCGCCGCCGCCAAGGGAGCGGGGTTGACGCGCGCCGAAGCGTCGCCCACGCCGCACATCACCGCCGCGGCGCTGTTTCCGGTCGCGGTGCTCGCTCTCGTCTGGGGTTGCAACTGGCCGGTGCTGAAAATGGGCGTCAGCGAGATCGCACCGCTGACGTTTCGCGCCCTGACGCTGCCCTTCGCCGGGCTCGGCCTGCTCGCAGTTGCGGCGATGTCCGGCGCTTCGCTTCGCATCCCGCGCCCGCTGTGGGTCAAGGTGGCCCTGCTGGCGCTGTTCAACATCGCCGGCTGGAACGGACTGCTGCTGTTCGGGGTCCAGCAACTGCCGGCGGGGCGCAGCGCGATCCTCGCCTTCACGATGCCGGTGTGGAGCGTGCTCTTCTCGCTTGCCCTGCTGCACGAGCCCCTGTCGAAGCGCAAGTTGGTGGGCATGGCGCTGGGCGTCCTCGGGCTCGGCGTCTTGCTGGGGGAGGACATCCGGCACCTCCAGCGCACGCCGACTGCCGCGCTGTTCATCGTCGGTGCGGCGATCTCGTGGGCGTTCGGGACCGTGCTCCTGCGCAAATGGAGACTGCCCGT
Organism: uncultured beta proteobacterium; assembly: GCA_963751405.1. Lineage (GTDB taxonomy): Bacteria > Pseudomonadota > Gammaproteobacteria > Burkholderiales > Casimicrobiaceae > CAIWHR01. The sequence continues at coordinate 52,589 of CAVVUJ010000033.1, forward strand.
GCCGCAGAATGCGCTTTCCGGATGGCTGATGATCGTCGGCTGGGTTCCGGTCGCGGTTCTCGCGCCTTTCGTGGCCCCGGCCGGGCCGCTGGCGATGCCGTCGGCCGGAGCATGGTTCGCGGTCTTCTACAACATCTTTCTCGCGGGGACGTTCGCGCACTGGGCCTGGTTCACGCTCGCGCGCACGCTGCCCGTCGCGGTCTCGTCGATGTCCTCGCTGCCCGTGCCGATCGTCGGCGTGTTCGCCGGGATGCTCGTGCTGGGCGAGCGCCCGGGCGCGCCCGAGTGGACGGCGCTGGCGCTCGTCGTCGCGGCGATGGTCGCCGTGCTGTGGACTCCGAAAGCAGAGCCGGCGGCGCCGGTGACGGACACCTAGTGCCCGCCCGGCCGCCCGAAGGGCACTATGCGCCCCCTTGGGGGCAGCGAACGAAGTGAGCGTGGGGGCCGTTCATCCGCCCGCCCGGCCGCCCGAAGGGCACTGTGCGCCCCCTTGGGGGCAGCGAACGTAGTGAGCGTGGGGGTCCATCATCCGCCCGTTCGCGCTGCACCGCGACATCGCGATCTTCTTGATCTGCGCCAAGGTCCGGCCCGCGCGGCCGCCCAACAATGTGCGTCTCGCGTCGGCTGCCCGCACCGGTTGCGCGCGCCCGGCCGCGACGGCGGACGCCCCAGGAGGTGAACCCTTGCTGCAGATCGTGATCCAGGGCCGTGGGGGGCAGGGCGCGCAGACGGCCGGCAGCCTGCTGGCGATGGCGTTCTTTGCCGAGGGGCGGCAGGTGCAATCCTTCGCGAGCTACGGCGGCGCGCGGCGCGGCACGCCGGTGAGCTCGTTCATCCGCGTCGACGACCGACCGATCCGCGTGCGCTGCGACATCGAGCAGGCAGATGCGATCCTGTGCTTCGACGCTAGCCTGCTCGAAGGCCGGCTGCTCGCGGCGGCCCGCCCCGATACGCTGATCGTCGTCAACTCGTCGCACACGCCCGCCGAGTTCGCCGGAAAGCTGCCGGGCTATCGCGTGATACCGGTCGACGGCATCGCGATTTCGCGCCGCCACGGCCTCGGCCGGATCGTCAATTCCGCGCTGCTGGGCGCCCTGGCGCGGGCGATCGAAGCGCCGAAACTCGAGGCGCTGACCCGCACGCTCACCGCGGAGGCGCCGAAGCTGCATGACGAGAACATCGCGGCCTGCGAGGATGGGTACCGCACGGTCGATGTCCAACTCGAGGCCGCGGCGGCCGCGGTGGGGACATGAACGCGAAAGATCCCGGGCCGAGCATCTGGACGACCGGCACCACCGAGGTGTTCAAGACCGGCACGTGGCGGTCCGCGTTGCCCCAGCACATCCACGCCCCGGCGCCGTGCCACGCCGCCTGCCCCGTGAACGGCGACATCGCCGAGTGGATCGGTCGCGCCCGCGCGCGCGACTTTCGCGGCGCGTGGGAGATCCTGACCCGCCACAACCCCTTTCCGGCGATCGCCGGGCGCATCTGCCACCACCCTTGCGAAGCCGCCTGCAATCGCGCCAGCTTCGACGATCCGCTGGCCATCTGCCGGCTCGAACGCCATGTCGGCGATCAGGCGCTCGCGGAGGGCTGGACGTTTGCGCCGATCGAGACAGCGCACCGGGAACGGATCGCGATCGTGGGCGGAGGACCGTCCGGACTTTCGGCCGCGTTCCATCTGCGCCGCCGCGGCTACGCGGTCACGCTGTTCGAATCCTCCCCGGAACTGGGCGGCCTGATGCGCTACGGCATTCCGGCGTATCGACTCGCGCGCTCCGTGCTCGACGGAGAGATCGCGCGCATCGTGGCGCTCGGCATCGACGTGCGTCTGGGCGAAGCGATGGCGACCTGCGAAGACTTCGAGCGCCTGCGCAAGGAGTTCGACGCGGTGTACCTCGCCATCGGCGCCCGTCGCCAGAAGCGGCTGCCGCGGCTCGATTACACGCGGCCCTGGGTGATGGACGGTGCCGACTATCTGGCGCGGGCGAACGCCGGTGCGCCGCCCGCGCTGGGCCAGCGCGTGGTCGTGATCGGCGGCGGCAGCGCCGCCCTCGATGTGGCGCGCAGCGCGCGGCGCGCCGGGCACGAGGTCACGATTCTCGCGCTCGAAAGCGCGGGTCAGATGCCGGCGCAGCGCGACGAGATCGCCGAGGCGCTGGAGGAAGGCATTGCGCTCGTCGACGGCGCCATGCTGACCGAGACGATCGACACCGGCAGCGCGGGCCTCTCGCTCAAATGCGTGCGCGTGCGGTTCGAGGCCGGTGCGGCGCGCGGACAATTCACGGTGACACCGGTCACCGATGGCGAGTTCTCGCTCGCGGCGGATGCCATCGTCCCCTCGATCGGCCAGGATCCCGAGCTCGCGCCGCTCGCAGGTGCGCTCGAAATCGACGGCGCACTGGTGAAGGCCGATCGGCAGCAGGCGACGAGCCTCGAGCGCGTGTACGCGGGTGGCGACGTGTCCAGCATGGCGCGCTTCGTCACCGAGGCGATCGGGATGGGCCAGCGCGCCGCGCACGAGATCGACCGCGTGCTGCGCACGCGCGCCGAAGGTAGCACCGCCGATGCCGGCGCGGGTGGTGCCGCCGAGCCGGTCGTCCCGTTCGCCACGATCAATACGTTCTACTACCCCCCGCAAGCGCGCACGCCCGAAGCACGGCTCCCTGCCGCGCAGCGGCTCGCGAGCGACGCCGAGGTGCAGCTCGGCTTCGATCTCGACGGCGCGCTCGCCGAAACCACTCGCTGCTTCTCCTGCGGCACGTGCATACAGTGCGACAACTGTGTGGTCTACTGTCCCGACCTCGCGGTGAAGCGCGAAGGCGACGGCTATGTCGTCCTGACCGATTTCTGCAAGGGGTGCGGCATCTGCGTCAAGGAGTGCCCCACCGGCTCGATGAAGATGACCGAGGAATCGAGGTGAACGCGCGCAATGGAGCGGTTACGCGGGAGAAGCCGATGCTGCTGACCGGCAACCACGCGGTTGCGTGGGCGGCGCGTCTGGCGCGACCCAAGGTGGTCCCGGTCTATCCGATCACGCCGCAGACGCCGATCCTGGAGAAGCTCACCGAGTTCCAGGCCGCCGGCGAGTTCGACGCCGAGGTCATCACCCCCGAGTCCGAGCACTCGGTGATGTCCGCCTGCATCCCGGCCTCGCTGGCGGGCGTGCGCGTGTTCACCGCGACCGCCTCGCAGGGCCTGCTGCTCATGCACGAGCTGCTCCACTACGCGAGCGGCGCGCGAGCGCCGATCGTGATGGCCAATGTCAACCGCACACTGGCGTCGCCCTGGGCGTTCTGGCCCGACGAGACGGACAGCCTCGCGCAGCGCGACACCGGCTGGATCCAGTTCTACGCGGAGAGCGCGCAGGAGTCGCTCGACACGGTGCTCCACGCGTTCAGGGTCGCCGAACGCGTGCTGCTGCCAGTGCTGGTGAACCTCGACGCGTTCTACGTCTCGCACGCGCTCGAGCCGGTGCGGGTGCCGGCGCAGGAACTCGTCGACACCTTCCTGCCGCCCTACGCACCGGAACATCGCCTCGACACCGCGAAGGTCGAGTCCTGGGGCAACGTGGTGACACAGGAAATGTTCTATCGGCACCGCCAGGCGCTCGGCGCGGCGATGGATGAAGTCCCGGCGGTCGCCCTCGAGGCCGACCGCGAATGGAGCGCGCTCACCGGCCGCGGCTACGGGCTCATCGAGCGCTACCGCTGCGACGGCGCCCGCATCGTCGTCATGGCGATGGGCAGCATGTGCGGCACCGCGCGCGACGCGGTCGACGCGATGCGCGACGAAGGCGTGGCGGTCGGCCTCGTCAAGGTGCGCCTGTTCCGGCCGTTGCCCGTGCAGGCGCTCATCGAGGCCTTGGCCGGGGTGCCCGAGGTGCTGGTGCTCGATCGCAACTATTCGCCCGGCCACGGCGGTGTGCTGCACCAGGAACTGCGCGCTGCGCTCTACGGCATGCCCGACGCGCCCAGGATTCACGGCTATCTCGCGGGCGTGGGCGGCGTCAACGTCTCGCCTCCGAGGATCGCCGAGTTCGTCCGGATGGCGAGCGGGAGCGAACCGCAGCCCCATTCGGTGTGGGTAGAATGAACCGCCCCGAGGCGAACAGGAACTGACATGCAGAAACTCGAATTGCGCGAAGATCCCATGCTCTGCTCGGGCCATGCGGCGTGTCCGGGCTGCGTCGACGCGCTGTCGGTGCGGCACGTGCTGGCCACGATGGGCCCGAAGACGATGGCCATCATTCCACCGTCCTGCATGGCGATCATCGCGGGCCCGCAACCCTACAGCTCGCTGAAGATTCCCGTCTATCAGCCCACGCTCGAGGCCAGCGCCGCCGCGGCATCGGGGCTGCGCCGGGCGCTCGACGCGCGGGGCGAGCACGACACGCACGTGATCGTCCTCGCCGGCGACGGCGGCACCTACGACATCGGCTTCCAGTGCCTGTCGTCCGCGGCCGAGCGCAACGAGAACTTCATCTACTTCTGCCTCGACAACGAGGGCTACATGAACACCGGGGCGCAGAAGTCGTCCTCGACACCGCATCTCGCGAGCACCGGTTCGTCGCCCGCGGGCAAGACGTCGCGCAAGAAGAACCTCACCGAGATCATGGCCGCCCACGAGGTGCCCTACGTCGCCACCGCGAGCGTCGGCTTCCTGCCCGACCTGATCCGCAAGGTCGAGAAAGCCAAGGCGATGCGCGGCACGCGGATCATCACGCTGCTCATCCCCTGCCTCGACGGCTGGGGGCTGGCCGACGACGCCGGCGTGACCGCCGCACGCTATGCGGTCGAGTGCGGCGCCTTCCCGCTCTACGAGGTCGAGAACGGGCGCACCTACACGCTCAACCACTCGGCGAAGTCGCGCCCCGTGAGCGACTATCTGGCGCTGCAGCGACGGTATCGGCATCTGAGCGCGGCCGACGTCGTAACGCTGCAGGCGGAAATCGACGACGGCTGGGCGAGGCTCGCGGGCCGGGTCGAGGCGGGAGCAAGGGCGCTGCGGAACAGTCCTGCCGGGTAGAATGACGGGTTAGCCAAGGCGTGATCGGTTTTGCCCTGCCTTGACCGACCGCGGACGCGCCGGCCGGCGCGCCGCGGGTCCCGGTAACCACGGATGACAGAGACTCCCCGCTTCCCGGATTTCTTCGTGGTGGGCGCGCCCCGCTGCGGTACGACGGCGTTCTGCCGCTATCTCGCGCGCAACCCGCAGATCTGCTTCTCGCGACCGAAGGAACCCCACTACTTCGCACGACTCGACGCGGACCCTTCGGCGAGCGACCTGGCTCGGGACTACCTCGATCGCTGCTTCGGCCACTGCACGGCGGAACACCGGGCGTTGGGCGAGGGCTCGGTGTCGTACCTCTACCTGCCCGAGACCCTCGAACGGATACGGCGCTTCAACCCGGACGCACGCTTCATCGCGCTCGTGCGCAATCCGCTCGGGATGCTGCCTTCATACCACTTGCGGATGCGCTTCCTGCTGCAGGAGGACGAGCCGGATTTCGGCAGGGCCTGGGCGCTCGAACCGGTGCGCGCCCGCGGGGAACGAGTCCCCAGGCACTGCCTCGACCCCCGGCTGCTCATGTACAGCCAGGTCGCACTGTTCGGCGCGCAGATCGAGCGGCTCTTCGCGATCGCAGGACGCGATCGGTCGCACGTCATCGTGTTCGACGACCTCGCGGCCGACACGCTCGGCGTCTACCGGCGCGCCCTCGAGTTCCTCCATGTCGACTACGACGGCCAGGAGCATTTCGAGCGGAGGTACGAAAGCCAGATGTACCGGTACCGTTGGCTGCAGCGAATGCTTTTCGTCCCGGCGACGCGCGGCGGCAAGATGATCGACACGCTGCAACGCCGTGGCCGCCGGTACAACCCGGACGGATCGAAACGGCCGAGCCTGATCAAGCGCGTGACGGGCTGGAACAAGGTCAAGGCCTCGCCGGCGCCGCTGACCCCGCAGATGGCGGCCGTCGTGCGGGAGGCGCTCGCCCCCGACGTCCGCAAACTCTCCCGGCTGCTCGACCGCGACCTCTCCTCCTGGCTCGCCGGATGAAGCAGCGCCTGTTCGCCCGCGCCCCCGGCGCGGTATAAAATCGACGTTCCCCTGTTGGAGAAGCCGGATGGCGGACGACCCCAAGACGACCCGGACGGAGCAATCCGTCAGGCTGTTCAGGAGCGATTTCCTGGAAGCGCTGACGCACGTGCATCCGATCGTGCCGCTGCTGTTCTGGGGACCCGTCGCCGCGTTCCTGCTGTGGCGGAGCCTGGCTGTCCATGGCCTGCCCCCGCCGGACGTGCTCGCGATCGGCGCCCTCGGTCTTTTCGTGTGGACGCTGACTGAATACTGTCTCCATCGGTTCGTGTTCCACTATCCCGCGCAAGGCCGGATCGGCAAGTACCTCGTGTTCATGTTCCACGGCGTGCACCACGCCGCGCCGCGCGACAAGACGCGCCTCGTGATGCCGCCCGCGGGTGGCGTCATCCTGATGGCGGTGCTCTACCAGATCTTCCGGCTTGCGGTGCCCGCGCCGTGGATCGAGCCGTTCTGCGCGTTCTTCATCCTCGGCTACCTGGTGTACGACTACCTCCACTACGCCACGCATCATTTCGCGATGCAGTCGCCGCTCCTGCACTTCCTCAAGGTCTATCACCTCCAGCATCACTACGGCGCCAAGGGGCTGCGCTACGGCGTCAGCTCGCCGCTGTGGGATCGCGTGTTCGGCACCTACCCGGCGAATGTGCGCGCTCGTGGCGGCTGAGCCTCCCGCGCCTGCGCGACGCAGGCGTCGCGTCCGGCTTTCGCTCGCATGGCCCTTCGCGTTTCGATGCGCGCGGCAACGCTCCTGCTTGCACTGGCGCTGGCATCTCCCGCACCCGGCGCGACCGAGCGCGCCGTCACCGACGATGTGCGCGGGCTGTGGGTCGATCACAAGGAAGTCGACAAACGGAAAGTGGCGGTCTGGATCGAGGATTGCGACGGCCTGCTGTGCGGGCGCATCTACTGGCAGAAAAAGCCGCTGTCGGCCGCTGGCCAGCCGAAGCAGGATCGGCACAACCCCGACGCCGCGCTGCGCGAACGTCCGCTGTGCGGCCTGAAGATCCTCACCGGCTTTCGGCGCACGAAGGACGGCGCTTGGAGCGCGGGTCACATCTACAATCCCAACGACGGTCGTACCTACAGCAGCACGCTGCATCTGGAGTCGGACGGGTCGCTCAGGGTTCGCGGCTACGTCGGCCTGTCGCTGTTCGGCAAGACCGTGGAATGGGTGCGCCCGCAGGAGACGCTGGAGCGCTGCCGCTAGCTTCCGTCGGCGGATACCGCCATGGCCGCGGGTGAAGATCGCGCGCGGCCGCTCTCGGTCACGAGGGACGCGGTGCCGTCGGCCATCCGGTAAACGCGATCCGCAACATCGACCAGCGGCGACTGGTGCGATATCGCGATGATCGTGAGCTCCCCGCGCAGTCCCTCCAGCGTGCGGCAGATGGCCGCCTCCGTCTCCGGATCGAGGGCGCTCGTGGCCTCGTCGAGTATCAGCACGCGGGGCCGGTGCGCGAGGGCGCGCGCGATCGCCACGCGCTGGCGCTGACCGCCGGACAGTTTCCCGCCGCGTTCGCCGACGATCGTGTCCAGGCCCTCCGGCAGGCCGGAAACCAAATCCCAGATCCCGGCGTCCCGCAGCGCGGCCTCGGCATCGGCGCGGGTCAGCTCCGGATCCCCCAGCGTCACGTTGTTCGCGACGGTGTCGTGCAGCAGCAGGGTGTCCTGCGGCACATAGCCGATCATCCGGCGCCACGCCCGCCAGTCGACGCGCCCCAACGGGAGGTCGTCGATCCAGATTTCGCCTTCCTGCGGTCGCAACAGCGCAGTGACGAGGTCGACCACCGTGGTCTTGCCCGCCCCGGAAGCGCCGATGATCGCCGTGATGCCGCCGGCCGGGATCGTGAGCGCCGCGTTGCGCAGCACCCAGCGGTCACGGTACCGGAAGCCGACGTTGTCGAGGCGAATCGCCTGCCGCAATTGCGGCGTGGCGCCCTCCGGCAGGTCCTCGCTTTCCTTCCTGGCCCCGTCGATCGCGGCCTGCAGCGACCAGTAGGCGCTCTCGCACGTGACCATGCGCTGATACTCGCGCTGCATGCGGGAGAGGTACAGCAGGGTGCGCACCAGCAGGAACGCGAGGAACATCACGGATCCGGTCGACATCCCGAAGCGCACCAGCGCGATGTAGAGCCCCGCCGCGATCAGGATGGCCAGCATCGGCTCCTGCAGCGCCCGCAGCGCCTCCTTGCTGAAGATCTCCTTGCGCAGCGCGCGGTTCAGCTGCGTCGTGTCGCCCTCGAGCAGCGCGTTGGCGAGATTCTCGCGGGCCATCGCCTTCAGCGGCTTGACCGACTGCAGGTTGTCGGACAGGCGGGCGAGCAACGAGCGCAGCAGCCGGGTCTGCTTCGCGCCCGCGCGACGGGACACGTGCACCAGGCGGTTCAGCAGAAAGACGAACACGGCCCCCGCGCCGAGCGCCGCCAGCGTCGCCTGCCAGGACACGAGCAACGCGACGATCGAATAGACGAGCGCCTGGATCACGAGCGCGATCACCGTCGCGCCGTAGAGATAGGCCTCCGCGCCGCGCGTGGCCTCCGTCGCCAGACTGTTGGCCAACCCCCCGACCGGCTGGCGCAGGTAATACTCCCAGCGGGCGGACAGCAGCGAACGGATGAACGTCAGGCGCAGGTCCGTCGCGACGTGCGCCACCGTGTACCCGACCTGCCGGTTCGCGACCAGAACCAGCGCGCTTTTCAGCGTCATGCCGATCACGACGATCAGGAGCAGCACGCCCACGGTGGGCGTGAGACCGATGGCGCCGAGCATCCGCGTCACGAGGGCGCCGACGCCGGATTGCGCGCCCCCGGCCGGATCGCCCGAACCGGAACTGAGCAAGGGCAGCAGCGTCGTGAGGCCCAGCCCCTCGAACAGGCTCGCCAGCACGAGCGAGCCCAGCACCAGCGCGCTCTGGACGGGGTAGGCGCGGCTGAAGGCGACGAACAGTTTCATCTGGGGCAGGATTCGCCCTCAGGCTCCTGTGTCGCACTCCGCCGCGACGATTCCGGCCGCCGCCCGCAAATCGGCGAACGCCGCGCAAACGGCATCGATCTGTTCGGGGGTATGTGCCGCGCTGACGCTGCAGCGGATCAGCGAGACTCCGTCCGGGGTCGCCGGCGGGAGCATCAGGTTGACGTAGACGCCACGGGCGAGCAGCTGGCTCCAGAACTGCAGCGCCTCGACGCGGTCGCGGAGCATCACCGCGATCACGGGGCTGGGAGACGCGCCGAGCGTGTACCCCAGCTCCGTCAATCCGGCGTGCAGACGCAGGTAATTCTCGCGCAGGCGCGCCCGGAGGTCGCGCCCGGCCGCGAGAATGGACAGGGCCTGCCGCGTCGAAGCGATCGTGGCGGGCGACGGTGACGCAGTGAAGATGTACGGCCGGCTCGAATACCGGACGAGGTCGAGCTCCGGCAGATCGCTCACGCAGAAGCCGCCGGCGCCGCCCAGGCTCTTGCTGAACGTGCCCACGATGAAGTCGGCGTCCGCCAGCACCCCCAGCTCCTCCACGAGCCCGCGACCGTGATCGCCCAGCACGCCGAGCGAGTGGGCTTCATCCACCAGCAGGTAGCCGCCAAGCTCCCGCTTGACGTCCACGATCTCCTTCAGCGGTGCCCGATCGCCCAGCATGCTGTAGATGCCCTCCACCACGATCAGCGTATCGGCAGCCCGCGCGCCGAGCCGGCGCAGGCGCTTGGCGAGGTCCTCGGCATTGTTGTGGCGAAAGCGGATCACCTCCGCCCCGGCGAGGCGGCAGCCGTCGTAGATGCTGGCGTGGCAATCGGCGTCGAGCAGCACGACGTCGCCTGCTCCGGTGAGCCCGGCCAGCGTGCCGAGGTTGGCCTGGTAGCCCGTCGAGAACACGATGGCGTCGCGCAGGCCGTAGAACGCCGCGAGCTCCTCCTCGAGCCGGCGGTGGCCCGAATAGCTGCCGTTGGCCATGCGCGAACCGGTCGTGCCGGTGCCCTCGGCGTCGAGCGCCCGGTGCGCCGCCGCGATGCACTCGGGATTGAAGGTCAGGCCAAGATAGTTGTTGGTGCCGGCGAGAATCGTGCGCCGGCCGTGGATGACGCCCTCGGTCGGCGAGATGATGCGCTCGATCTCCACGCCGAAGGGATCGATGCCGAGCGCGGCGAGGTCGCCCCGCGCGGCCGCCAGTTTCCGGAATTTGTCGAAGAGTCCCATCACGCCTCACGCGTCAGGTGTTCGATCTGCAACGCGAGATCCTTCACGGTCTTCACGTCCGGGAGGATGTTCACCGGTATCGAGATGTCGAACCGATCCTCGACGTGGAGGAGCAGATTCATCACCTGCAACGAATCCAGGTTGAGATCGCCCAGCAGATCGGTGTCCTCGCCGATTTCGACGCGGCCTTCCGTGAACGTCGCCAGCTCCGCGCTGAGCTCGGCCACGATTTGCGGATATTCCAACATGATATTCCCGGTCACGCCGTTTTTTCGTTCCGCGCGCCATAGGCCCGGGCAAGTCCGGGCTCGAGGCCGATGGCCGGCCGCCAGCCGGTGGCGAGCGCGAAGGCGTGACTATCGCACAACCAGTCCGGATGCGTTATTTCGCGCACCTTGCCCGGCGTCAGCATCGGGGCATAACCGAGGAGGCGGGCAGCCCCGAGATTGGCCAGTGCGGCAAGGCGGAGCAGCGATACGGGAACCGGCACGCAGCGTACCGGTCTCCCCGCTCGCAGCGCGCGACCCGCCACGCTCACCACCGTATCCCAATCGTAGCCTCCGGGGCGGCCGTCATCGAGCTCGAACGTTTCGCCGTACCCGGCGTCGGCAGCGAGCCAGCGCAGCACCGCCGTCGCCAGGTCGTCGACATGGAGGAGCGAAAAACGTCCAGCCGTCCCGGCCGGCACCAGCGCGAAGCCGCTGGCGATGCAGCGAAACAGCGGGCGCAACTCGCGATCGCCCGGTCCGAACACGGCCGGAGGCCGCAATACGGTCCAGCGCATCTTCCCGGACGCCGCCTTGACCGCGCATTCGCCGCGCCACTTGCTGCCGGCGTAGTCAGACAGCTCCGGCATGCGCGCGGCCAGCGAGGACATCAACAGGAACCGCGGTGCTCGCGCGGCTCTTGCGGCTGCCTGCGCAACGCGGCCGGCGCCTTCGGCGTTGACGCGGTCGAAATCCGCTTGTCGCGCGCCCCGCACCGTGCCCGCGCAGTGAATGACGGCATCGGCGCCGGCCACCAGTGCGCCGAGCGCATCCGGATCGCCGAGGTCACCCGGCAGCCACTCGACGCCGGGCGACGACGCCAGCGCGCGCCCGGCCCGCGGCCGATAGAGGGCGCGCACTCGACATCCGGAATCGGTCAGATGCGACAGCAACGCGGCACCGATGAAGCCGGTCGCTCCCGTCAGCGCAACGAGGGATGGAGCGGTCAAGCGGAAAATGCCACCGGGGGGCTGCCCTGGCCGGGTCGTCGCGGTCCGAAAGAGGCCGCGCGCTGCCGTGCCGACGGCCGGCGACGGGCCCTAGGTCGCCGTCGGCAGGCGGCCCTGCTCGGTATGCGAAGACTTGTCGAAGTCGGTGCGCGCCGCCTTCTCCTCCTGCTCGCGCCGCCGCAGATAGTCTTCGCGCGCTGCCGCGCGTGACAGCTTGCCCGACGACGTGCGCGGCAGCGTGTGCCGCGGCACGAGCTCGATCACGCAGGTGATGCCGAGCTCTTCCCGGATCTCCCGATGCAGCCGCTGGATCAGCTGGCGGACCTCCGCCGGGTCGGTGATGTTGCACTGGACTACGACCACGGGGACTTCCTCGTCCTCCGGACCGAGCACGAAGAAAGCCGAGGCATCCATCGACCGCAACTCGGGCTGCCGCTCGGCGATGTGCTCGATGTCCTGCGGCCAGATGTTGCGGCCGTTGATGATGATCATGTCCTTGTGCCGGCCGGTCACGACCACGCTGCCGTCCACCAGGTACCCGATGTCGCCCGTATCCAGCCAGCCGTCCGGCGAGAGCGCCTGCCGCGTCTGCTCGGGCTTGCCGAAATACCCCGACATGACGCTCGGCCCGCGCACCTTGATCCGGCCGACGTGCAGGTCGGGCAGCGCATGGCCCTGGTCGTCGCGGATGGCGATCTCGTGCCCGGGAAGCGGCGCGCCGCACCGGACGAAACCGCTGACGCGACCGGACGCCTGCCTCGGCGGGATTCACGCGCATGTTCTCCGCGAGATGATCGGCGTCGATCCAGTCGACGACAACGCCCTGCCGCAATGGCGAGAAGCTGATCGCGAGCGAGCTCTCCGCCATCCCGTAGCAAGGGACGAACGCGCGAGGATCGAAACCCGCCGGCGCCAGCAGCCGCGCGAAGCGATCGGGCAATTCCGCGCGGATGGGCTCGGCGCCGATGCCCGCGATGCGCCAGGCGGAAAGATCGTAGCGGGCAACGTCCTCGGCACGGACGCGGCGCGCGCACAGGTCGTAGCCGAACGGCGGGCTGAACGAGATCGTCGCCCGCGTGCTCGTCATCAATTCGAGCCAGCGGCGCGGGCGCATGGCGAAGTCGCGCGTGTCGAGATAGTCGATGGAGCGCTGCGTCGCCATCGGCGCCAGCATGCAGCCGACGAGCCCCATGTCGTGGTAGAACGGCAGCCACGACACGCAGCGGTCGTCCGGCTGGATGTCGAGGCCGTGGTTGACCACGCCGATGAGGTTGCTCAGCACCGCGTGCTGCGTGATCACCACGCCGCGCGGGAAGCTGGTGCTCCCCGACGTGTATTGCAGATAGGCCGTTTCGGCCGGGCCGCTCGACCGCAGCTCGGCCTCCCGTTCCGGCAACTCGTCGAATGCGGCGGGCGTTCCGACGAAGGCCAGATCGGCGCCCTCGGCCGCCTCGCGCAGGAAACGCAGGAAATGGTTCGACGCCATCGCCGCGGAAGCCCCGCAGCCCTGCAGCAGGCCGCGCAACCGCGTCACGTAGGCGTCGTGCCCGCCGAGATTGACCGAGGCCGGCAGCGCCACCGGCACCAGACCGGCATACTGGCAGGCGAAAAAGAAGCGCAGGAAGTCCGGATTGGTCTCGGCCACGATGGCGAGCCGCCCGCCCCGCTCGAGGCGCAGCGACAGGAGGCGCCGGGCCAGCACCCGCGCCTGCTCGCGGAGCAACCGATAGGGCAGCACCGTCGCGAGCTTGCCGCTGCCGGCATAGAAATTCGCGCCCGTGTCCCCCTGGGCAGCGTAATCCAGCGCGTCGGCCAGGCTCGCGAAATCGGCTCGCCGCAGCGGCAGCGAATTCACCGTCGGCGTTGCCAGGGCAACCGATCCGGGTTCTGGCGCTCGATTCAGACTGATTCCCCTCGAAGGCATCGCTTTTCCGACTTCGCCCTTGTCCAGAGCGTCGATGCGCCCGGCTCAAACACAGGCCACGCTGATCCAGCCGGAAATCCGCCGCCATCAATTCCACAGTTCTCTTCCGACTGTTCCATGCGGCCCGGCCCGCTAATTTGACATTTTAGCAGGTTGCGAGTCGAAGTAGAACGTAACTGCCGCCCGCGCGTCAAGGTGGCAGCCCGATCGGGTGCATCTTGCGTTCACCGGACCGCCAAAGCCGCCACAGGCGCCGCGACGCGTCGGGGCTTGTATGATGTTGCCGGTTGTCCGATTGGCCATTGGCCGGCCGGCGCGTCTTCCCATTGACCAAGGCGTCGGCGACTCCCCGGCGCTCGACGGCTCCCATGCCCCCCAACCCCTCGCCGGAACCGCTTGCGATCGTTGCCGTCGAAGGCCGGGCCGGCCTGGATCGCTTCATCGAGGTGCCCTGCAGGATTTTCGAATCGGATCCGGCCTGGATCCAGCCGCTCATCGTCGAGCGCCGTCTCCATTTGTCGCCCGGCAGCAATCCGTACTTCCAGCACGCCCGCTGGCAGGCGTGGATCGCCTGGCGGGGCGGCCAGGCAGTCGGGCGGATCAGCGCGCAGATCGACGCGCTGCATCTCGAGCGCTACGCTGACGCAACCGGCTTCTTCGGGATGCTGGACGCCGAGGACAGCGCAGAGACCTTCGCGGCGCTGCTCGGGACTGCCGAACGCTGGCTCTGCGACCAGGGCATGCGGCGCGTGCGCGGGCCGTTCAACCTGTCGATCAACGAGGAGATGGGGCTGCTGGTCGAGGGTTTCGGCACGCCCCCGGTGTTCATGATGGGGCACGCCAGGCCGTACTACGCGGGACACGTCGAACGGCTCGGATACCGGAAGGCCGTCGACACACTGGCGTATATGATTTCGTCCGATTTCGAAGCTTCTCCGGTCATGCAACGGCTGGTCGCCGCCTCGGCGCACCGTGTGCGGGTGAGGCCGCTCGACCGCAAGCGCTTCGACGACGAGATTTCGCTGTTGCGGGACATATTCAACGACGCCTGGGCGGATAACTGGGGGTTTCTGCCGTTCACCGCCGCCGAATTCCACGAACTCGGCCGGAATCTGCGCTTTCTGGTCGACTCCGAGCTGATACAGATCGCCGAGGTCGACGGCGAAGCCGCTGCGTTCATGGTCGTCATTCCCAACATCAACGAGGCGATCCGCGATCTTCGCGGCCGGCTGTTTCCGACCGGCTGGGCGAAGCTGCTTTGGCGCCTCAAGGTGCGCTATCCGAGTACCGCACGCGTGCCGCTGATGGGCGTGCGGCGCAGGTTCCAGCGCACGCGCATCGGTCCCGCGCTCGCGTTCCTCGTGATCGAGGCTTGCCGCACCCGGACGCAACAGCTCGGCGTCAAGGAAGTCGAGCTGTCGTGGATCCTCGAGGACAACGCCGGCATGCGCAGCATCATCGAGTCGATCGGCGGGCGCCCCTACAAGCGCTACCGCGTCTACGAGCGGGAGCTCGATGCCCGGTAGATTGCACCGCCCCCACGCTCACTGCGTTCGCTGCCCCCCGCGGGGGCAGTCAGTGCCCTTCGGGCGGCCGGGCGGGCACTGATGTTGTTCAACGCCATCGTGCTGGCCGCCGACCGCGGCCGGGACGACCCGGTCAGCGGTCGCGGCCGGGGTAGCGGCCAAGTGCCTGACGCCCATTGCGGGGAGCCCGATGGTCGTCCGTGTCGTGCGCGCGCTGGAGCAAAGCGCCCGCGTGAGCACGATCCTGCTCTGCGGCCCGCCGGCGGAAGCACTGCGGGAGTCGCCGGAGCTCTCCGGGATGGTGGCGGGCGGCATCCGCTGGATGAGCCCGGAGGCGACGCCCGCGACCAGCGCCGCCGCAGCGCTGGCCGCGTTGCCCGAAGACGTGCCGGTGCTCCTGACCACCGGCGATCATGCACTCCTGACCCCCGACATGGTGCGCCACTTCCTCGACCAGGCGAGCGCGCTGGGCGGCGACGTCGCGGTCGGCCTGGCGCCGCACGCGCTGGTGCAGGGAACCTATCCGCTTACGCGCAGGACCGTTCTGAAATTCAGCGACGGGGGCTACTGCGGCTGCAACCTCTTCGCGTTCCTGTCGCCGCGCGGCCGCAGGATGGCGCACATCTGGAAGCAGGTGGAAGCGGACCGCAAGAACCCCATCCGCGTCATCGGTCTCGTGGGCTGGGGCGCGATGGCGCTGTACGCGCTCCGCCTGCTGAGCCTCGCGAGCGCGGTGCGACGGATATCGCGGCAGGCGGGTGTCGCCGCCGGCGTCGTGACGATGCCGTTCGCGGAAGCGGCGATCGACGTGGACACCGTGGCCGACCTCGATCTGGTGCGCGCGATCGTCGCCCGCGATGCCTAAAGATGAACGGCCCCCACGCTCACTGCGTTCGCTGCCCCCCGCGGGGGCAGTCAGTGCCCTTCGGGCGGCCGGGCGGGCACTGAGGCGATCGCCCGCTACGCGGGCACCGAAGGTCGCTCGGCAACGGCCAGCCACGGCGCGCCGGGCGTCGCGGCGCGCTCCAGATCGGCCGGGCTGTCCACTTCCGCCCATCCCTGCGCCGGGACGGGCTGCGTGAAGACCACGCCGCCCCGGGCCAGCGTGTCGATCAGCGACAGATACCATTGCTTCTGCGCTTCCGCCGTGCGTATCGCGCGTTCGATGGCATCGCGGAAGAGCCGCGGCCCGTCGCCCCGGAACGTCATCATGCCGATCGACTCCGCGTCGACGGAATCGAGCGGGAGCTTCTTGCCGACCCGCACGAGCCGGTCGCCGTCGCGCACGACCTTCATGTCGTCGTCGTCGTAGCGCTCCTTGCGGCTGACGGCGAGTGTGACCGGATGTTCCGGTGCCGCCAGCAGCTGCTCGAGCACTTTCGCCTCGAACAGGGTGTCGCCGTTCAACAGCAGGAATTCCTGCTGCATCTCCACGCGCGCCACCCAGCAGCTCACCAGGTTGTCGCTGGAGGCAAAGTACGGGTTGTAGAGGGTCCGGATCCGCCCCGGGCCGTAGAGTTCCGCGAGCGTTGTTTCGACGGCGTCGGCGGCGAAGCCCACGAGCACCGTGACATCCGTGATGCCGCACCGGGCGAGAGTGTCGATCTGCCATCCGATCAGCGGCCGGGACCGCACCGGAAGGATGCATTTCGGGACGCGTTCGGTCAGCGGCAGCAATCTGCGGCCCTGGCCGGCACTCAGGATAATCGCTTTCACCCTTGGCCCACCTTGTGGTCAAACGTACCGCGGTTTCGCGGCACGCGCCCTGCTCCCGCGCGACACACGGAAAAAGCCCGCGACGCGATGCAGAATCCGTCACCAACCTGACAGTTTCGCCTACCGCGGCGCATAACTCAAATCGCGGCCCCGGCGCCGAGCCGATGTGCCGCAGTGCCAAGCGGATCGGTCGCGCGGCGTTTTGCCGGGCCAAGCCCGCGACCGATTCGGGCCGGGCGGTCCCTTCGGGCAGCCGCCGACTCTATAATGCACGGTCCCTCCCCTGTTGCCGGCGTTTGATCGGAAGGCCTCATCCCGGATGCCATGACGGATTCCACGCACTCGAATGCTTACTCCGCCGGCCCGCCGCCGGGCACGCCTGCGGCAGGATCGGAGCGCCGCGGGCACAGGCGTGCGATCGCCGCGGTCGTCGTTCTCGCCCTGGCCGCAGCCGGCGGAGCGATCTGGTACGCCGGTCATCGTCCCGCCGACTCCGCCAAATCGGCCAATCCCAAAGCAACGACCGACCGCGGCAGCCGCGTCGATCCGTCGCTCCGTCCCAGCCCCGTCCTCGCCGCTCCCGTCCGGCAGGGCAGCCTCGACATCTACCTCTTTGCGCTCGGCACCGTGACGCCGTTGAGCGCCGTCGTGGTCCGCAGCCGCGTCGACGGCCAGCTGATGAAGGTCGCGTTCGAGGAAGGCCAGATGGTCAAGGCAGGAGATCTTCTCGCGCAGATCGATCCCCGGCCGTTCGAGGTGCAGCTGACACTCGCCACCGGGCAGCTCGCGCGCGACCAGGCGCTGCTCGAGAACGCGCGGACCGATCTCGAACGCTATCGCACGCTGCTCGCCCAGGATTCGATTTCGCGGCAGCAGGTCGACACGCAGGAATCGCTGGTGCGTCAGCACGAAGCCGCGGTGCAGGCGGACCAGGGCGGGATCGACAATGCGAAGCTGCAGCTCACGCACGCCCGCGTGGTGGCCCCGATCGGCGGCCGCGTCGGCCTGCGCCTGGTGGATCCGGGCAACATCGTGCGTGCGGGGGACGCCAACGGCATCGTGGTGATCACGCAGTTGCAACCCATCGGTGTCGTGTTTCCGATTCCGGAGGATGCACTGCCGCGCGTGATGAAACGGCTGCGCGCCGGCAATCGCATCCCGGTCGACGCCTACGATCGGGCCCAGAAGGAGAAGCTCGGCAGCGGCCGGCTGCTGACCGCCGACAACCAGATCGACATCGCGACGGGGACCATCAAGCTGAAGGCCGAATTCCCCAACGCCGATGGTGCGCTCTTCGCCAACCAGTTCGTCAACGTGCGGATGCCGGTCGAGACGCGGGTCAACGCGACGCTGGTGCCGACGGCGGCGATCCAGCGCGGCGCCGCGGGAGCCTTCGTGTATGTCGTCAAGGACGACCTGACGGTCGCCGTCGCGCCGGTACAAGTCGGACCCACGCAAGGCGAGACCACCGTGATCGACCGCGGCGTCGCGCCCGGGGCGAGGGTCGTGATCGACGGCGCGGACAGGCTGCGCGAAGGTGCGAAGGTCGAACTCGTCGCGCGGCCATGAGCGCGCCGGGCCGCCCCAAGCGCGAATACCGGAGCGCGCAGCGCGAAGGTGATCCATTGAGCGCGCCGGGCCGCCCCAAGCGCGAATACCGGAGCGCGCAGCGCGAAGGTACTCCGTGAACCCGTCCCGTCCGTTCATCCTGCGGCCGGTGGCGACGTCGCTGCTGATGCTCGCCATCCTGCTCGTGGGCATCGTCGCGTATCGCGTGCTGCCATTGTCTGCGCTGCCCAGGTTCGATTACCCGACGATCCAGGTGGTCACGCTGTATCCGGGCGCGGGTCCGGAGGTGATGACGTCGTCTGTCACCGCGCCGCTCGAGCGCCAGTTCGGGCAGATGCCGGGCCTGAAGCAGATGTCGTCGTCGAGCTCGGCGGGCGCCTCGGTCATCACGCTGCAATTCGGCCTCGATCTTCCGCTCGACGTCGCGGAGCAGGAAGTGCAGGCTGCGATCAACGCCGCGGCCACCTTCCTGCCGGCCGACCTGCCGCAGCTTCCGATCTACAGCAAGGTCAACCCGGCCGACACGCCGATCGTCACGCTGGCGCTCACCTCGCGCACGATGCCGCTGCCGGAAATCCAGTACCTGGCGGACACGCGGCTCGCGGCCAAGCTGTCGCAGGTGTCCGGCGTCGGGCTCGTCAGCATCAGCGGCGGGCAGCGGCCGGCCATCCGCATCCTGGCCAACCCGAAGGCGCTGGCCGCCTACAACCTCTCGCTCGACGATCTGCGCATCGCGATCGCCAACGCCAATTCGAACCAGGCCAAGGGCAGCTTCGACGGGCCCAGCCGCGCGTCCACGATCGACGCCAACGACCAGCTGAAGACGGCCGACGAATTCAGGTCGATGATCGTCGCCTATCGCAACGGCGCGGCCGTGCGGCTCGCCGACGTGGCCGACGCCGTCGACGGCGCCGAGAATTCGCGCCTCGCGGCCTGGGCCGACCAGTCGGCGGCAGTCATCGTCAACATCCAGCGCCAGCCGGGCGCCAACGTCATCGAAGTGGTCGACCGCATCAAGCGACTGCTGCCGCAGCTCAACGCGTCGCTGCCCGCCGCGGTCGACGTCGTGTTGCTGACCGACCGCACCGAGACGATCCGCGCCTCGGTGCGCGACGTGCAGTTCGAGCTGCTGCTCGCCGTGGCGCTCGTGGTGATGATCATCTTCCTGTTCCTGCGCAACGTCGCGGCCACGATCATTCCGAGCGTGGCCGTGCCGCTGTCGCTCGTCGGCACGTTCGCCGTGATGTACCTCGCCGGATTCTCCATCAACAATCTGACGCTGATGGCCCTCACCATCGCCACCGGTTTCGTGGTCGACGACGCCATCGTGATGATCGAGAACATCACGCGCCACATCGAGGCGGGCGAGCCGCCGCTTGCCGCAGCGCTGAAGGGCGCGGAGCAGATCGGCTTCACCATCATTTCCCTGACGCTGTCGCTCATCGCCGTGCTGATCCCGCTGCTGTTCATGGGCGATGTGGTCGGGCGCCTGTTCCGCGAGTTCGCGATCACGCTCGCCGTCGCCATCCTCATCTCGGCGGTGGTCTCGCTGACGCTGACGCCGATGATGTGCGCGCGGCTCCTGCGCCACGTGCCCGAGCACGAACAGGGACGCCTGTTCCGGAAGAGCGGCGAGTGGTTCGACCGGGTGATCGCCCGGTACGCGCGCATGCTGACGTGGGTGCTCGATCGCCAGGGCGCGACCCTGCTCGTGGCGATCGCCACTTTGGCGCTGACAATCGTGCTTTACATCCTGATCCCGAAAGGCTTCTTCCCGGTCCAGGACACCGGCGCGATCCAGGGCATTTCGCAGGCCCCGCCGACGATATCGTTCGCCGCGATGGCGGAGCGCCAGCAGGCACTGGCGAAGGTGATCCTGCAGGACCCGGCGGTGAAGAGCCTGTCGTCCTTCATCGGCGTCGACGGCAACAACCCCACGCTGAACAGCGGCCGCTTCCTGATCAACCTCAAGCCGCTGGCGCAGCGCGACGCGAGCGCCGCCGACGTCATCCGGCGCCTGCAGGACAAGCTTGCCGCCGTCGAGGGCATCGTGCTCTACATGCAGCCGGTGCAGGATCTCACCATCGAGGACAAGGTCAGCCGCACCCAGTACCAGTTCTCGGTGGAGGACGCGGATGCCACCGTGCTTCGGGAGTGGGTGCCGAAGCTCGTCGCGCGGCTCTCCCGGGATCCGCGGCTTGCGGACGTCGCGACCGATCAGCAGGAGGGGGGGCTGCAGGTCTACGTGGAAATCGATCGCGCGGCGGCGAGCCGATACGGCATCACGCCGGCCATGATCGACAACGCGCTCTACAACGCCTTCGGCCAGCGCATCGTCTCCACCATCTTCACGCAGACCAGCCAGTACCGCGTGGTCCTCGAGGTCCAGCCCGAGTTTCGCAAAGGCGTCGCCGCGCTCGACGGCATCTATGTCGCCGCGCCGAATGCCGTGACGGCCGCGCGGCCGCCGGGTTCGGCGCCGGTCGCCTCCGCGGGACCGGGCGCGACGCAGCAGATTCCGCTGTCGGCGCTGGCGCGGGTGACCGAGCGCGCCGCGCCGCTCGTCGTCAGCCGCATCGGCCAGTTTCCCGCGGCCACGATTTCCTTCAATCTGGCGCCCGGCGCATCGCTGGGCGACGCGGTGAACGCCGTCGAGGCCGCGCAGCGCGACATCGGCCTGCCGGCCAGCACACAGGTGAAGCTCCAGGGTGCCGCGCTCGCCTTCAGCGCTTCGCTCACGAACCAGCTCTGGCTGATCCTGGCCGCCATCGTCACGGTCTACATCGTCCTGGGCGTGCTCTACGAGAGCTACATCCACCCCATTACCATCCTGTCGACGCTGCCCTCCGCCGGAGTCGGCGCGCTCCTCGCGCTGCAGGTTTCCGGCAACGATCTCGGCGTGATTTCGATCATCGGCATCATCCTGCTCATCGGGATCGTGAAGAAGAACGCCATCCTGATGATCGATTTCGCGATCGACGCCGAGCGCGAGCAGCACATGGCGCCGCGGGACGCCATCTTCCAGGCCTGCCTGCTGCGCTTCCGCCCGATCATGATGACCACGATGGCCGCGCTGCTGGGCGCGCTGCCGCTGATGCTCGGCTGGGGCGTGGGCTCGGAAGTGCGCCATCCGCTCGGTATCACGATGGTCGGCGGCCTGATCGTCAGCCAGGCCCTCACGCTGTTCACCACGCCGGTCATCTATCTCGCGTTCGATCGGCTGGAGCGCCGGATGGCCGCGCGGCGCGCGCGCCTGCGCGCCGCGGCATCGGGCGGCGGCGCTGCAGTGAGGCGGGCGGCATGAACTTCTCGGCGCCCTTCATCGATCGCCCGGTCGCGACGACGCTGCTCACGATCGGCATCACGCTGGCCGGCGCCGTGGCCTTCCGCCTGCTTCCGGTGTCGCCGCTGCCGCGGGTCGACCTGCCTACCATCTCCGTATCCGCGTCGCTGCCCGGAGCGAGCCCGGAGACGATGGCAGCGACCGTCGCGATGCCGCTCGAGCGCTCGCTCGGCCGCATCGCCGGCATCACGGAGATGACGTCGGCCAGCGCCCTCGGTTCGACGCGCGTCGTGCTGCAGTTCGAGCTCGACCGCGACATCAACGGCGCGGCGCGCGACGTGCAGGCGGCGCTGAACGCGGCCCGCAGCGCGCTGCCCTCCGGCCTCAACGGCAATCCGACGTACCGCAAGGTCAACCCGGCCGACGCGCCGGTGATGATCCTGGCGCTCACGTCGAACACCATGACGCAGGGGCAGATGTACGACGCGGCGTCGACCGTCATCGCACAGAAGCTGTCGCAGGTCCCGGGCGTGGGCCAGGTCCAGATCGGTGGCAGCTCGCTGCCCGCGGTGCGCGTCGAAGTCAACCCGCAGGCCCTCCACAAGTACGGCATCGGCTTCGAGGACGTGCGCGCCGCGCTCGCCGGGGCCAACGCCAACCGGCCCAAGGGCGCGGTGGAAGACGGCGCGCGCTCCTGGCAGATCGACGCCAACGATCAGGCGAAGAGCGCGGCCGACTACCTCCCGCTGATCGTTGCCTACCGCAATGGCGCTCCGGTGGAGCTGGCCGCGGTGGCCGAGGTCGTCGACTCCGTGCAGGACCTGCGCAATGCGGGGTCGTCCAACGGCCGGCCGTCGGTGCTCGTGATCATCAGCCGCCAGCCCAACGCCAACATCATCGAGACCGTCGACCGCGTCACGGAGCTGCTGCCCGCGCTCTCCGCGTCGATCCCGGGCGCGATCGACCTCCGGGTGATGATGGAGCGCACCACCACCATCCGGGCGTCCCTGCGGGACGCCGGGCAGACGCTGGCGCTGTCCGTGGCGCTGGTCGTCCTGGTCGTGTTCCTGTTCCTGCGCAACGGCCGCGCGGCGCTCATTCCGAGTGTCGCCGTGCCGGTGTCGCTCACCGCGACCTTCGGCGTCATGTACCTTGCCGGCTACAGCCTGGACAACCTGTCGCTGATGGCACTCACGATCGCCACCGGCTTCGTGGTCGACGACGCGATCGTGGTCCTGGAAAACGTGTCGCGCCACGTCGAGGGCGGCATGTCGCCGCGGGAGGCGGCGCGGGTCGGGGCCCGGGAAGTGGGCTTCACGGTGCTGGCGATGACCCTGTCGCTCATCGCCGTCTTCATTCCGATGCTGCTCATGGGCGGGTTCGTGGGCCGCTTCTTCCGCGAGTTCGCGGTGACGCTGTCCGCGGCGGTCCTGATTTCGCTGGTGGTCTCGCTCACCACCACGCCGATGATGTGCGCGCGGCTGCTCGTGCCGGCAAAGCAGCGCCGCGAGAGCCGGTTTCACCAATGGAGCGAGCGCGGGTTCGCCGCGGTGCTGCGCGGCTACGAGCGCACGCTGGCCTGGGCGCTGGACCACGGCCCGCTGACGGCGCTGCTCCTGCTGGCGACGGTGGCGCTCAACGTGATGCTCTACGTGATCGTGCCCAAGGGCTTCTTCCCGCAGCAGGACACGGGCCAGCTCACGGGCCGCATCCAGGCCGATCAGAGCATCTCGTTCCAGGCGATGCGCGACAAGCTCGCCGCCTTCATCGACATCGTGCGCGCCGACCCGGGCGTCGAGAGCGTCGTCGGCTTCACCGGCGGCAGCCAGCGCAACACCGGGTCGATGTTCGTCACGCTGAAACCGCTCGCCGAGCGCCGGGAGAGCGCCGACCGGATCGTCGCGCGGCTGCGCACCCGGCTCGCCCGGGAGCCCGGCGCCGACCTCGTCCTCAACCCGGTCCAGGACATACGCGTCGGCGGCCGGCAGAGCCGCGCCACGTACCAGTACACGATCCAGGCCGACGACCTCGAGGAGCTGCGGGTCTGGGAGCCGCGCATCCGCGAGTCGCTCGCGCGCCTGCCCGAGCTTGCCGACGTCAACACCGACCAGCAGAACAAGGGGCTCTCCACCTCGATCGTCATCGATCGCGACGCCGCGGCGCGCCTCGGCGTGACGCCGAAGCTGATCGACGCCACGCTGAACGACGCCTTCGCGCAGCGGCAGGTCTCGACCATCCACGCGCCCCTCAACCAGTACCACGTCGTGATGGAGGCCGCGCCCGAATTCTTGCAGTCGGCTGGAGCGCTCGACCAGCTGCACGTCAGCGTCCCCGGCGGCGCGCAGGTGCCGCTTTTCGCTGTTCGCGCGCCACGCCCCGGCCGAGACGTCGCTCGCCGTCAATCACCACTCGCAGTTCGTCGCCTCGACGATCTCCTTCAACCTGCCGGAAGGCGTGTCGCTGTCGCAGGCCACCCGCGCGATCGAGGATGCCCTCGCGCGCCTCGGAGTGCCCAGCACGGTGCGCGGCAGCTTCCAGGGCTCCGCGCGCGCGTTCCGGGCGGTGCTCGAGACCCAGCCGCTCCTCATCCTCGCCGCGCTGCTCACGCTGTACATCGTCCTGGGCGTGCTCTACGAGAGCTTCATCCATCCGCTCACCATACTGTCGACGCTGCCGTCGGCGGGCGTCGGCGCCCTGGTCGCGCTGATGCTGTTCGGACGGAGTTCTCCGTCATCGCGCTGATCGGTGTCATCATGCTGATCGGCATCGTCCAGAAGAATGCGATCATGATGATCGACTTTGCGCTCGAGACCGAACGCCGCACCGGGGCGAGCTCGCGCGACGCCATCTTCGAGGCCTGCCTGCTGCGTTTTCGGCCCGATCCTGATGACGACCCTGGCGGCGCTGCTCGCGTCGGTTCCGCTTGCCCTCGGCAGAGGCGACGGAGCGGAGCTCCGCCAGCCGCTCGGCATCGCGATCGGCGGCGGCCTGATCCTGAGCCAGGTCCTGACCCTCTACACCACGCCGATCGTGTATCTCTACCTCGATCGCTTCAGTCTCTGGGCGCGCGGCCTGCGGACGCGGCGGCGATCGTGGCGCCGCCATCGCTGCCCCGCGCGACGGAATGCGGACGATGACCGACGACATCCGCTCCCGTCATCGCGCGCGTCCTGGCCGTCGCGTCCGTAGCCGCGGGCAGTGTCTCGTGCACGGTCGGGCCGGACTACGTGCGCCCGTCCGTCGCGGTGCCGGCTGCCTACAAGGAGGCGGTGGCGCCGAAAGCGGCCGAGACGGTGCGCGAGCTGCCGCGCGGCCGCTGGTGGGAGATCTTCGCGCGACGCCGACCTCGATGCGCTGGAGGCGCAGGTCGACGTCGACAACCAGACGCTCCGGGCCGCCGAGGCGCGCGTGCGGCAGGCCCAGGCGCTGGTCGAGATCGCCCGCGCGCCGAGCTTTCTCACGCTCAATGCCGGCGGCTCCAACCAGAAGCTGGGCCTCGCCGCGGGCTGGGAGCTCGATCTCTGGGGCCGCATCCGGCGCAACGTCGAAGCGGCCACCGCCACCGCCGAATCCAGCGCCGACGAGCTCGCGGCGGCGCGTCTGTCGCTGCAGGCGCAGGTCGCGCAGAATTACTTCCTGTTGCGCGTGCAGGACGCGGAAATCCGCCTGCTGCAGGAGAACGTCGCGCGGTACGAACGGTCGCTGCAGCTCACGCGCAACCAGTATGCCGTCGGCGTCGCTTCCCGCGGCGACGTCGTGCAGGCCGAGGCGCAACTCAACTCGACGCGGGCCCAGGCCTTCGAGGCGGCGGTGGCCAGGGCACAGCTCGAGCATGCCATCGCCGTCCTGGTCGGCAAGCCGCCCGCCGACGTCAGCATCGCCGCAGCGGCCTTGAACGTCGCCATTCCGGCGGTGCCGCCGGCGCTGCCTTCCGAACTGCTCGTCCGGCGCCCGGACATCGCCGCCGCGGAACGCCGGATGGCCGCGGCCAACGCCCAGATCGGCGTCGCCGAAGCCGCCTTCTACCCCTCGGCCCGGCTGTTCGCAGGTGGTGGCTTCGACATTTCCTTCGCGGGTGGCGTGGCGTACGCGCTGGCCCTGCTGGACGGCGGATTGCGCGACGCGCAGAGCGCGCAATACACGGCCGCCTACGCGGAGACCGTCGCCGATTACCGGCAGACGGTTCTCTCCGCGCTCCGCGACGTGGAAGACAACCTCGCGGCGCTGCGCCTCCTGGAAAGCGAAGCCGCCGTGCAGGGCGCGGCGGTGAAGGCGGCGCGCGAGTCGGTGACGATCACCAACAACCAGTACCGGGCGGGCATCGTCACCTACCTTTCGGTCGTCGTCGTGCAGGCCGCCGCGCTCGTCAACGAGCGCGCCGAACTCGCCATCGTCGGCCGCCGCCTCGTCGCCAGCGTGAACCTGATCAAGGCCCTGGGCGGCGGCTGGGACGCAGGGGCCCGCGAAGGCGACCAAAGGCTAGAGCGCACACCGCGAACGGCGGGGGTCGGCCGCCGCGATCGCCGGCAATGGATCATGTTGGCGCCGCCGCCAGCGCCAGGCGCAGCCGCCGACCGTCCTCGGGAACGAAACGGCCACGATCGAGCGAGAAAGCGCGCACCGAGACCCGCAAGCGCCAACCGGCACCGGCGCGCGCGATGCGATACACATGGTAGGTCGCGTGCCGGTCGACCTTCGTGCCGATCGCCGACGCGGAGGGCACGCCGATCGCGAGATTCGGCCGCGTGCCGCATCGAGGTAGGTCGCGGCGGAAAAATGCGCATGGCCGTGCAGCACCAGTTCCACGCCGTGCCGCGCCAGCACGTCGCGCAGCGCGGCGCCGTCCCGCAGCGATTTGCGCCAGCGCACTGTGTGCGCCGCCGGCGGATGATGCAGCAGCACAACGCGGAAAAGTCCGGAGCCGGCGGTCTGTTCCAGCACGCGGTCGAGCCGCCGTAGTTGGCCTTCGCCGAGACGCCCGGTGGCGAGGAACGGCGCCGAAGGCCGCGCCGTCGACAATCCGATCAGGGCCACCTCGCGCCTCAGGCGCAGGCACGGAAACGCATCGTCGGGGCCGTTGGTCTCGCCGACGCCATCACCCTGCATGTACGCCGACCATTGCGCAAAAGTCTCCCGCCACGATTCGCGGACGTACGCATCGTGATTGCCGGGAACGACGGTGATTGCGTCCGGCTGGCCGAGCCGCGCGAGCCACGTTGCGGCCTCGCGGAATTCCTGCGGCAGGCCGAGATGGGTGAGATCGCCGGTTACCGCGATGTGGTCGAAGTGTTCCGCGTGCAGATCGGTGCGGAGCGCATCCAGCACGTCGGTCCGGTGCTCGTGGCGCCGCCGCAGCCGCCACGTAATGTAGCCGAGGATCCGTTTGTCGAGCAGTGCGCGCGGGCTCACGCCTTCGAGCGTAGACAGATGCAGATCGGACAGGTGCGCCAGCACGAAATCGGCGTGCGACGACGCGCCGTGACGCTCATCCGCGTCGATTTCCAGTTCAACGGTCGACATGCCGTTAGTATATGATGCGGCGCTGCGGCCAACCAATTGCAGTTCCTTCGCCGGCAACATGCATGCAGCCGTGCCAGGGAACAGTCCGGTCCGCCTGTTGAGGCCGCCCTCCCGCCACGCGCAAGGTCTGATGGGATCCACGTCATGCCGGCGCTAGACGCCCCGGCGGCCGATCCCGCATCGCGCCTGACGAAACTGCGCATCGGCGTTCTGCGCAATCCCGGAAGCGGAGCGAATCTCACGGCCGCCGCGCCGATGCGCCGCCTGCTCGACGCCCATCCGGACCTCCCCTGCCGCGACGTCTTCGATCCCGCTTCCGTCACGGCGGCGTTGCGCGAGATGGCGGAGCGCGGCATCGACACCATCGCGATCAGCGGCGGCGACGGCACCGTCAACGCGGTCCTCAACACCGTCTTCGGTCGGAGCCCGTTTCCCCGCTTGCCGCTGCTTGCCGTATTGCGCGGCGGCACCGCGAACATGACGGCCCGCGACATCGGGATGCGGGGCCGCCAGGAACGCGCGCTGCGGGCGCTGCTCGACTGCGCTGCGCGCGGCGGCGCCGGTCTCACCGTGGTCGAGCGTCCGGTCATGCGCATCGACCCGGGCGCGGGACGGGAGCCCATCTACGGAATGTTCTTCGGCGCGGCGGCAATCACGCAGGGCATCGAATACTGCAAGCGGGAAGTGCATGCGCTGGGCCTGCGCGGAGAAATCGGACCGGCGGTCACGATGGTGCGTTTCATCATCGCGATGGCCCGCGGCGAGCGCGCCATCGTGGCGCCGGTGCCGATCACCGTTGCCGTCGACGAGGAAGCGCCCGCGTCCTTCGCCTGCGAGATCGTCCACGTCACCACGCTCGAGCAACTGGTCCTCGGGCTGCGTCCCTTCTGGGGCAAGGAATCCGCGCCACTGCACTACGCCAGCGTGCGCGCGGCCCCGCGCCACTGGATCAAGGCACTACCGGGCCTGCTGCGCGGCCGGCCCAACCGCTACATCACGCCGGCGAACGGATATGAAAGTCGCAACGCGCATCGGCTGCGGCTCGGGCTCGACAGCCACTTCTTCGTCGACGGCGAGATCTTTTCGCCGACGGCGGGCTCGCCGCTGGCGCTTTCCGATGGCGGCACGGCGGGCTTCATCCAGCTCCGATGACCCCGTCGCTCGAGAAAGTGATCGAGCACAATGTCGCGGCGCGCGCCCCGGACGCCGTGGTCGCGCTCGGGAACCTGCTGCGCGAACGCTTCGGCTCCCACGCGCAGGCGGTGCTCTTCTACGGCTCCTGCCGCCGCTCGCACGACGACGCCGGCGGCATCGTCGATCTCTACGTGCTGGTCGACGACTATCGCGCGGCCTACGGCGCGCTGCTGCCGGCGCTCGCGAACCGGGTGCTGGCGCCGAACGTCTACTATCTCGAGGTACCCTTCGCGGGCCGGACCGTACGCGCGAAATACGCGGTCGTATCGCTGGACCAGTTCGAGCGCGGCACGGCGCGCTGGTTTCATCCGTACCTGTGGGGCCGGTTCGCGCAGCCGTGCGGGCTGCTGTTCGCGGCGGACGACAAAGTCAGGCGGCGCGTGATCCGCGCCCTCGCGGCCGCCGTTGCCACGTTCGTCGCGCGGACGCTGCCCCGGTTGCCGGCGGAGTTCGACACCGAGGCGCTTTGGACACGGGGCCTGCTGCTGACCTATGCGGCAGAGTTGCGCTCGGAGCGCCCGGAGAAGACTCGCGCGCTCGTTGCCGATGCGCTGCCCGAGCTCGAGGCACAAACGCGTGCGCTTGCGCTGGAACAAGGCTGGATTCCCGCGGCGGGGGGGCGCCATCGCAATCCGAGCACGCGCGGGCAACGCGCCTCGAGCGCGTGCGGTTGGGCCGCCCGCCAGGTGCAGGGCAAGGTACTGAGCATCCTCCGCCTGCTGAAGGCGTCGTTCACGTTCGACGGCGGATTGCCCTACCTTGCCTGGAAGATCGAGCGCCATTCCGGAGTGAAGATCGAGATCACGCCGTTCATGCATCGCAACCCTCGCCTGGGGGCGATCGGCGCGCTGTGGCGGACGTGGCGGCGCGGCGGATTTCGCTAGGGGCGCTACCCATGAACGCAACGATCGCCAAATTCGGATACCCGGCAACGCTGCTGCACGAATACCGGAGCTGGGTCGTCCTGCTGCGCCCCGCGCAACCGACGCTCGGCAGCCTCGTGCTCG
The DNA here is from genome assembly GCA_963751405.1 of uncultured beta proteobacterium. Classification (GTDB taxonomy): domain Bacteria; phylum Pseudomonadota; class Gammaproteobacteria; order Burkholderiales; family Casimicrobiaceae; genus CAIWHR01. The sequence continues at coordinate 81,831 of CAVVUJ010000033.1, forward strand.
CCTGCAAGGAGGATGCAACCTCCCTTGGCGCGGTTTCGGCGGAAGCCTATGCGGAGCTCGCGCGCGCGACGGCAGATATCGAGCGCACGCTAGCCACCGTGTTCCACTGTCAGAAGATCAACTATCTCGCGCTGATGATGGTCGACCCACACGTGCACTTCCACGTGATCCCGAGATACGCGGAACCGCCGCAATTGGACGGCGCTGCGTATCCGGACGCCACCTGGCCGAAGCCGCCGGACGTGACGGCCGCGCTCGCGCTGATGCCGGGACAGATGGCGGCGCTGCACGCGAGGCTGCGCGCCGCGTGGCCCTGAAATCGGGACGGAAACGGCGGGCCCGCCGCTACGCGAGCTCGGGAATCAGCGTCGGCAGCGGCTTCCCCGCGAACCACGCGTCGAGGTTCGCCTTGCACAGATCACCCATCGCCTGCCGGGTCTCGCGCGTCGCGCTGCCCACGTGCGGCAGCAGCACCACGTTGTCCATCGCGAAGAGAGGCTGCGGGATGTCGGGCTCGTGCGCGAAAACGTCGAGGCCGGCGGCCTTGATGGTGCCCGCCTGGAGCGCGGCCACGAGCGCCGGCTCGTCGATGATCGAGCCGCGCGCGATGTTGATGATCGTGCCCTTCTTGCCGAGCGCCGCGAGCACCTTGGCGTCGACCATGTGCTTCGTCGCCGCACCGCCCGGGCAGGCCACCACCAGAAAATCTGCGGCCGCCGCGAGCGCCTCGAGGCCGGGAATGAACCGGTACGGCACGTCCTGCGGCTTGCGCCCGGTGTAGGCGACGTTCATCCCCATCGCTGAAACGCGCGCGGCGATCGCCTTGCCGATGCGGCCGAGGCCCAGGATGCCGACGGTCCTGCCGCCGAGCTTGGTCGTGAGCTCCGGCCCGCGCTTTGCCCACTCCCCCGCCTGCACGAAACGGTTGAGCCGCACGAACCCGCGACCGGTCATCATGATCAGCGCGACGGCGACGTCGGCGACGTCGTCGGTCAGCACGTCCGGGGTGTTCGTCACCTTGAGCCCGCGCTTCCTGCAGTAGTCGACCGGCACCCCGTCGTAGCCGACGCCGAACACCGAGATGATCTCGAGCGCCGGCAATGCGTCGAGCAGCGTCGTCGGCGTGACGGTGCCGCCGCCTTGAACGAGTCCGCGGATGGCGGCGCCGTGAGCGGCAAGGAACCCCGCCTTGTCGGCCGCCTGCGCGTAATCGTGGCAGCGATAATCCGCCTTCAGCGGCTCGTAGAGAAAAGGCGGCAGTGGTGCAGTGATGATGATGTCGGTTGGCATGGGTTCAGCTCTTCGTTCGGGTTTGCGCGGCGGCCCATTCTAGCAACCCTGCGATCAGGCCGGCGTCGCCCCCCGCGGTGTCGATGACGGCAAGGCCGAGGTCGCGCGCGTGCGCGGCGATCCGCGGATGCGGGACGAACGTCGGGCATGCGCGCCACCGGGTTCGCGTCGCCTCGTCGGCGAGCGCCCAGAGGTTGTCGAGTCCCTCGCTCGACGTGATCGTGACCGCGTGGATCCGGTCTTCGCGAAATGCTTCGGCGAGCCCGGCCACGCCGCTTTCGGGTTTCGCCCGGCGGTAGCACGCGACGTAATCGACGACGGCGCCGCGCGCGCGCAGCGTCTCGCCCAGATGCTCGCGCCCGCCGTCGCCGCGAAAGATCAGCACGCGCTTGCCATGCACGCTCGGAGAGCTCCGGCAGTGCGAGCAGGCCCTCGCTGTCGAACGTCGTCGCCGGAATGAGCGCGCCGCCGATGCCGACGGCAGCCAGCGCTTCCGCCGTTCCCGGGCCCGGCGCGAAGGCGACGAGCGCGGCGGGCCACTTCCCCGGGTCGGGCGCGCCATATTCGACGGCGTTGGCGGAAATGAAAATCGCGAAGTCGTACTCCGGCAGCCCCGCATGCGCGCGTGCCAGCGGCGCAGGATCGGACGGCGGCAGGATCACGATCGCCGGGAAGATGACCGGCGTGCCGCCCAGCACGGCGACCTTCTGCGCGAAGCCGCCTGCCTGCCGCGCGGGCCGCGTGATCAGGATGCCGAGGCCCGCGAGCGGTCCGGCCGGCTCCACCCGCGGCGTCAGCGCGTGGACCATCGCCGGGCCACGCTCACGTCGCCACGAGCCGCGCGGCGCCGCGCGCGAGGAACTCCGTCGCCAGCGCGCGGCCCAGCGCGTCGGCCGCGTGCACGTCCTGACACGGTGCGCGGCGATCGCCGCGCAGCACCTCGGCGCCATCACGGCTCGCGAGCAGCCCGCGCAGCCACAGCTCGCCATGGACGAACACCGCGTGCGCCGCGAGCGGCGTGTGGCAGCTGCCGGACAGCGTGCGCGAGAAGGCGCGCTCGGCGGTCGTCACGAGCGTCGTGTCGCGGTCGGCGAGAGGGGCGAGTGCCTGGATGACGTCGGCGCGATCGGCGCGGCATTCCAGCGCCAGCGCGCCCTGCCCGACCGCGGGCAGGCTCTCGTCCGGATCGAGATAGGACGCGATCCTGCCGGCAAAGCCCAGGCGGCGCAACCCTGCCGCGGCGAGGATGATCGCGTCGTATTGCCCTTCGTCGAGCTTGCGCAGGCGCGTGTTGACGTTGCCGCGCAGCGGCAGGATCGACAGCAGGGGATCGCGCTCGCGCAATTGCGCTTCGCGGCGCAGGCTCGACGTGCCGATGCGCGCGCCGCCCGGCAGGCTTGCGAGGTCGAGATAATGATTCGACACGAACGCGTCGCGCGGGTCTTCGCGCACGGTGACGGCCGCCAGCGCAAACCCGTCGGGCATGTCCATCGGCACGTCCTTCAGCGAATGGACGGCGAGGTCGGCGCGGCCGTCGGCCATCGCCACTTCGAGCTCCTTGATGAAGAGGCCCTTGCCGCCGATGTCGGCGAGCGGCTGGTCGAGCACCCGATCGCCTTCCGTGGTCATCCCGAGCAGGCGCACGTCGCTCGATGGATACAATGCCGCGAGCAGCGCCCGGATGTGCTCGGCCTGCCACAGCGCGAGCGCGGATTCGCGCGTGGCGATCGTGAGCCGGCGCGGTGCGGATGGGTTGGCCATGGGGCGCGAATGATTGGAAACCGGCGGGCGGACGAGCGACGCGAAGGCGTCGCGTCGCGCCATGTTGCTGCGAATCTTAGCATGTGCGCTCGCCGACACCGGCGGCGCGCCAAGCCGTTATCATAGTGTCCCGAATCCTAGTTGAAGGCCCCTCCATGCGCATCGTGATCACCGGCGGCGCCGGCTTTCTGGGCGTCCGCCTCGCGCGCGCCATCCTCGCGCGCGATACGCTGACCGACGCGCGCGGCGCCGCGCGGCGTATCCGCGAAGTCGTTCTGCTCGACGTCGCGGACCCGCCGGATCTGGGTGATCCGCGGGTGCGCCGATTCACCGGAGATCTCGCCGATCCCACGGTGATCGAGCGTGCGCTGACCGGCGACACCGATTCGATCTTCCATCTGGCCGCCGTCGTCAGCGGGCAGGCCGAAGCCGATTTCGACATCGGGATGCGCGTGAACCTCGACGCGACGCGCCTGCTGCTGGAGCGCTGCCGGAAGCTCGCCGCGCCGCCGAAATTCGTGTTCGCAAGCTCGCTCGCGGTCTTTGGTGGCCCGTTGCCCGATCCGGTCACCGACGACGCGCCCGTCACGCCGCAGGCGTCCTACGGCACGCAAAAGGCCATCGGCGAACTGCTCGTCTACGACATGACGCGCAAGGGCTTCATCGACGGGCGCAGCCTGCGCCTGCCGACGGTGACCGTGCGGCCCGGCAAGCCGAACAAGGCTGCGTCGTCGTTCGCGAGCGGCATCATCCGCGAGCCGCTGGCGGGCGTCGATGCGATCTGCCCCGTCGCCCGAACGACCCGGATGTGGGTGACCTCACCGCGCACGGTCATCGCGAACATCCTCAAAGGTCACGAGGCGCCCGCGGCGGCATTCGCGCACACGCGCTCGGTCAACGTGCCGGGCATGCTCGTCGCGGTGGAGGACATGGTGGCCGCGCTGCGCCGCGTCGCCGGCGACGCCGTGGCCGCACGCGTCAAGTGGCAGTTCGACCCGGCGATCGACCGCATCGTCGCGACGTGGCCGGCGAACTTCGCGCCGCGGCTCGGCCCGGCGCTCGGCATGCAGGCCGATTCGGATTTCGAGGCCATCGTCCGCGCGTACATTGCGGACGACATGCCGAAAGGCTGAGCGAAGAACTACACCACGTCCGCGAGCGCCGCCGGCTCCACCGCCGCCAGCGCCTCGAGGAAGAGCTCCGGCCGCGCGTCCTTCAATTTCGCCGCATCGGACAGGATCTGCCGGAAGCGCCGCCCGCCCGACCGGCCGTGATAGAGCCCCAGCACGTGCCGCGCGATGGCGCGTAGCGGCACGCCGCGCGCGAGCTGCGTCCTCGCGTAGGGCACGAGCGCCTGCAGCACCTCCGCCCGCGACCGCGCCGGCGCATCGTCGCCGAACGCACGCCAGCCCGCCTGCGCCAGGAAGTACGGGTCGTGATATGCGACGCGGCCGAGCATCACGCCGTCCACGTGCGCGAGCTCGCGCTCGATGCCGTCCCAGTCGGCAAGCCCGCCGTTAAGGACGATCGTCAGCGCCGGGAAATCGCGCTTCAGCCGGTGCACGACGTCATAGCGCAGCGGCGGAACTTCCCGGTTTTCCTTCGGCGAAAGCCCCTTCAGCACGGCGTTGCGCGCATGGACGATGAAGACCTCGCAGCCGGCGGCCGCGACGGTGCCGACGAAATCGCGGACGAAGCCGTAATCTTCACCGTGGTCAAGCCCGATCCGGTGCTTGACCGTCACGGGAACCGAAACCGCATCGCACATTGCCTTGACGCAGGCGGCGACGAGCGCAGGTTCCGCCATCAGGCAGGCGCCGAAACTGCCCGTCTGCACGCGCTCGGACGGGCAGCCGCAATTGAGGTTGATCTCGTCGTAGCCCCAGCGCTCGCCCAGCTTTGCGCCGACGGCGAGCTGAGCGGGATCGCTGCCACCGAGCTGCAGCGCCAGCGGCTCCTCGGCGGGATCGAAATCGAGGTGATGCGGGACGTCGCCATGCGCGAGTGCGCCGCTCGTGATCATCTCGGTGTAGAGCCGCGCGCGGGGTGCGATCAGGCGCAGGAAGTACCGGCAGTGCCGGTCGGTCCAGTCCATCATCGGCGCGACGCAGAAACGGTGCGACATGTGCTTCATTGGCTCGCGTTTTCGCCGCTCGGTCGGCGCAATCGCCCATTGGCGTGATCGGCCATTCTATAGCCATGCGAGCGCGATTGCCTTCACGGAGCCACGGCAACGCAGTCGCAGGCGGAGCATCGAATCAGCATGGATCGCGCGATCGCGCCCGCCTGATCAGACGGCGGTCCACGACCGGCGCGAAGGTCAATGGAGCACCTTCGCGCTCCGGTATTCGCCCTTGGGACGGCCCGGCGGGCTTACTGGATTACCTGCGCGCTTCGCGCTCCGGTATTCGCCCTTGGGACGGCCCGGCGGGCTCATGCTCCGCGCAAGTCGTGGTGCTTGAGCGGCAGCGATCGGATGCGCTTGCCCGTGGCGGCGAAGATCGCGTTGCACACGGCGGGCGTCAGCGGAAGGATGGCCGGCTCGCCGTGACCGCCCCAGAATCCGCCGGTCGGCACGAGCACGGTTTCGACCTTCGGCATCTCGGTGATCCGCGGCAGCGGGAAGTCGTGGAAGTTGGATTCCACGACCCGCCCGTCCTTCACGTTGATCTCCTGGTACAGGATGCTGCCGAGGCCGAACACCACGTTGCTCTCCGCCTGGGCGCGACAGGTGTCGGGATTCACGACGTAGCCCGAGTCGATCGCAAGGACGATGCGGTGCACCCTGGGCTCGCCGGCCAGGCTCACCGACACCTCGGCCACCATGGCGGCGTAGCTGCCGAAGCCGTCGGCGACCGCGACGCCACGATGCACGCCCGCCGGCAGTGCCGACCCCCAGCCTGCGGCCTTGGCCGCGGCTTCGAGCACCAGGCGATTCTTGTCGCCCTGCTTCAGCATCGCCAGCCGGAATTCGACCGGGTCCTTGCCGGCCGCGGCCGCCAGCTCGTCGACGAAGCACTCGCGGTAGAACGCGTTCTGCTGGCCCGGTGCACGCCAGTTGCCAACCGGCACATGGCCATTGCGCATGGCGTAGTCCACCTGCTGGTTTGCCACCATGTAGGGCATGTCGCTGAACGAACGCACCGCCGAGAGCTCGATGCCGTCCTTGCTCATCGCCGCGGGATTGAGGACTTTCTGGATCGACGGACAGGCGATCGTCGTATGCATGGCGACGAGGTTGCCCTGCGCGTCGAGACCCGCTTTCATCCGCACGATGCTGGCCGGGCGATAGAAGTCGTGCTGCATGTCCTCGTCGCGCGACCACATCAGCTTCACCGGCACGCCGGGCATCGCCTTGGCGATCGCCACGCCTTGCCGGACGAAGTCCTGAGACATGCCGCGGCGGCCGAAGGCGCTGCCCAGCATCATCTTGTGCACCTCGACTTTCTCGAGCGGCAGCCCTGCGACCTCGGCCGCGGCCGCGAGGGACGCCTCGCCGTTCTGCGTGGACGTCCACACTTCCAGGAAGCCCTCCGGCTTGAGCCACGCCGTGCACGTCTGCGGCTCCATCGTCGCGTGGCTCAAGTACGGCGACCGGTATTCCGCCTCGACAACCTTCGCCGCGGCGGCGAACCCTGCCTGAACATCCCCCAGCTTGCGCGCCTGCGGGAGCCGGGTGTCCGCGAGGCCTTCGCGCAGCATCGCCGCGATGGTCTCGTTGCTGGCACTGTCGTTGCCGCCCTTATCCCACTCGACCTTCACTTTCTTCAATGCCTCGTGCGCGCGCCACCAGTTGTCGGCGACGACCGCGACGAAGCCCTCCTCGCGCACGATCTTCTTCACGCCGCGCATCCTTTGCGCCTCAGTCGCGTCGACGCTCACGACCTTGCCGCCGAACACCGGGCATTGCGCGATGGAGGCGTGCAGCATTCCGGGCGGCGCGGCGTCGACGCCGAAGACGGGTTTGCCAAGCACCTTGTCCGGAATGTCCAGACGATGCACCGGTTTGCCCGCGATCTTCCAGTCTTTGGGATCGCGCAGCGTCACGTCCTTCGGCGGCGCCAGTTTCGCCGCCGCGGCGGCGACCTGCCCGTAGCGAAGCTTCCGGCCCGTCGGTCCGTGCGCAATGACCCCGCTCGCCGCCGTGCACTGCGCGGCGGGAACCTGCCATTGCGCCGCCGCCGCCGCGACCAGCATTTCGCGCGCGCTGGCGCCGGCCCGGCGCACGTAGTCCTGCGACGAGCGCACGCCCTGGCTGCCGCCCGTGGACATGGAGCCCCAGATGCGGTTGCGCCGGATGTGCTCGTTGGGCGAGGCGAACTCGGCGCTCACCTTGGCCCAGTCGCAGTCGAGCTCTTCGGCAACGAGCTGGGCGAGCGCCGTATAGGTGCCCTGTCCCATCTCGGAGCGGGCGATGCGAATCACGACCCGGTCGTCCGGATGGATCACGATCCAGGCGTTGACTTCGGTCGCGACCGCGCCGCCGGCGGCCTTGGAGGCGAGCGGGAACGAGAATTCCAGCGCGAGCCCCCCCGACAGCGCGGTGGAAACCTTGAGAAACTCCCGACGGGAAAGAGCGATCGTCATGGTGGCCTCCTCAGGCTTTCTTCGCCGCCGGCGCAGCGGGTTCGTCGGCGAGCGCGCGGATCGCCGTTCTCACCCGCGCGTAGGTACCGCAGCGGCACAGGTTGGTCATGCTCGCGTCGATGTCCGCGTCGGTCGGCTTCCGGTGCTTCGCGAGCAGCGCCGCGGCCGACATGATCATGCCCGTCTGGCAATAGCCGCATTGCGGGACCTCGTGCTCGATCCACGCCTTCTGGATGCGGTGCAGACCCTTCTGCGCCAGGCCCTCGATGGTGACGATCTTCCTGCCGACCGCCGCCGCCACGGGCAGCGTGCAGGACCGCACCGCTTCGCCGTCGACGTGCACCGTGCAGGCGCCGCAGACGGCGATCCCGCAGCCGTACTTGGTGCCCTGAAGGTGGAGTTCGTCGCGCAGGACCCAGAGCAGCGGCATCTCGGGTTCGACGTCGACGGCACGGGTGCGGCCATTCACGGTCAGCTTGAGCATTGGCGTCTCCTCCGCAGGGTTGGCAAGACGCAGCGAGCCACGTCGTGGTCGGCCATCGCGGATCAGGCCGACGCGCGCGCGTCGAGCGTCGGATAATCGATGTAGCCCCCGGCGCCGCCGCCATAGAGCGTGTTCTGGTCGAGCGTGTTGAGTGGCGCGTCCTCATGCAGGCGGCGCACGAGGTCCGGGTTGCTGATGAACGGGCGCCCGAACGAGACGAGATCGGCCGCGCCCGAAGCCACGGTCTCGAGCGCCATCCTCCGGTCGTAGCCGTTGTTGACCATCCACGCGCCATTGAACCGACGGCGCAGCGCAACATAGTCGAATGGCGCGAAGTCGCGCGCGCCGGCCGTCTGGCCTTCGACCACCTCGACGAAGGCGAGCTGCAGCGGCGCGAGCTCGCCCACTGCATGCTCGAACAGCGCCTGAGGGGGCGCTGTCCTGCCCGGCATCGTTGGACGGCGTCACCGGTGACAGGCGCAGCCCGGTGCGGCTGCCGCCGATCGCGCCGACGACTGCCTGCATCACTTCGACGAGCAGCCGAACGCGGTTCGCGATTGCGCCACCGTATTCGTCGGTGCGGTCGTTGATGCTGTCGCGCAGGAACTGGTCGATCAGGTACCCGTTCGCGCCGTGCACCTCGACGCCATCGAAGCCCGCGTCCATCGCGCGCCGCGCCGCGTCACGGAAGCAGGCGACGACGGCAGGGATCTCGGCGGTGGCGAGCGCGCGCGGCGACGACACCGGGACGAAGCCGTCCGCGGTGAACGTCTTGGTCTCGGCCCGCCGCGCGGTCGACGACACCGGCGCCTGGCCATTCGGCTGCAGGGAGACGTGCGAGATGCGCCCCACGTGCCACAGCTGCACCGCGATTCGCCCGCCCTCGGCATGCACGGCGTCGGTGACGCGCCGCCAGCCTGCGACCTGCTCGGCGTTGTAGATGCCAGGCGTGTCGATATAGCCCTGACCCTCGGGGCTGACCTGCGATGCCTCGGTGATGATCAGCCCGGCGCTCGCACGCTGCCGGTAGTACTCGACGGCGAGGCCCGACGGCACCTGTCCGGGCGCCGCGCGGTTGCGCGTCAGCGGCGCCATCACGATGCGGTTGGCGAGGGGGAGGTCGCCGATGCGAATGGGGTCGAACAGCGTTGTCATGACTGACCTCGCCAGGAAGCGGGTAAGCAGTCCCCTCACAGGCCGGACCAACCGCCCATCGGGTGCCGCGCGATCCGGTCCGGGGATGCCGTCACACAATTAGGCACCCAACGCCAGCGGGCCGCTTTGACGCTCGTCAACGCGGGACCGCGGCGGCGAGCGCGCACGCTCTCCGACGCAGGAGCTAGACCGCTTTGGCGCGCCCCTCCCAGAACGGCGCCCGCAGCTCGCGCTTCAGCGTCTTGCCGGCGACGTTGCGCGGAAACGAATCCAGCACGAGCACGCGATCGACCCGCTGGTATTTCGCCGCGACGCGCGCGTTGATCCACTCGCGCAGCTCGTCGGGCTCGGCGCCGCCTTCCTTCCGCAGCACGACGGCGGCCACCGGCGTCTCGCCCCACTTGTCATGCGGAATGCCGAAGACGGCGACCTCGAGGATCGCCGGATGGCGCGCGGCGACTTCCTCGATGTCCTTCGGGTAGACCTTGACGCCGCCGCTGTCGATCATGTCCTTCTTGCGATCGACGAGGTAGAGGAAACCGTCGTCGTCGACATACCCGAGGTCGCCGGTGTGGAGCCAGCCGTCGCGCAGCGTCTGCTTCGTTTCGTCTGGCCGGTTGTAATAGCCGGGCATCGTGATCGGGCCGCGACCGACGATCTCGCCGACCGCTCCCGTCGGCAGGTCGCGGCCATCGTCGCCGACGATCCGCATCTCGTAGAAAGGCGGCGGGACGCCGACGCTGCCGGACTTGCGCAGCGCATCGTCACGGTCGAGCACGGTGATGAAGCCTTCGGTCAACCCGTAGAGCTCGTAGAAGCGTCGCGGCAGGAGCTCGTTCAGCCGGTCCTTGACTTCCTGGTGCAGAGGCGCGCCGAGCGACAGGATCATCTCGAGCGAGACGAGTCGCGCCGGGTCGAAGCGCTGTCGCGTTGAGGATCGCGATGATCTGCGACGGGACGAGCATCGTGTGCGTGACGCGCTCGCGCTCGACCGTCGCGATGACGGCGTCGGGATCGAAGGCCCGTTCCACCACGAACGTCGCGCCCAGCATGAACGCCGGCAGCATCGTCGTCATCGCGCCGTTGAACACGATCGAGCCCGAGTGCAGCACGACGGACTCCGGGGCCATGCGCCAGGAGCTCGCGCGCGCCGCGTACATCGCGCGGATGTAATGCGTGTGCTGGATGCCCTTCGGCGCCCCGGTGGTTCCGGACGTGTACATCAGCGTCCAGAGATCGCCGGGTTCGACGCGCACGCCCGGCTCGGCGTCGCTCGCCTCCGCGATCAGCGTGCCGTAGGCCCGGTAGCCGGCCGCTTCGTCGTCTGGCGCGGCGTCCTGGAGCACCCACACCGGCGCGGCACCGGCAGGCGTCCGGCCGCGCACTTCGTCCAGCATCGCGAGCTGATCGCCGGAGCCGATGATGACGCGCGGTGACGCGTCGGCAAGGAGAGACGCGAGCCCGGGCGCGGTCAGCAGGGGCGACAGCGGCACGACGACGGCGCCGAGCTTGGCGCACGCCCAATAGGTGGCGACGAGCTCGAGCGAATTTGCGAGCACGGTCGCGACGCGCTCGCCGCGCGTGACGCCGAGCGCGGCCAGCGCGTTCGCGCACCGGTTCACGTACGCGTTGAACTCGCGCCAGTTGAGCCGGACCTCGCGCTCGTCCGGCCCGCGTGACGCGATGACGATCGCCGTATGGTGGGGCCGGTAGCGCGCATGGCGCACGGGCAGCGAGCCCATGACCAGGCTGTCGGTGGCGATCGGCGTTTCCATGGCGGCTCCGTGAATGGTTCGCGCTGGCTCGTATCGCTACAGCCGGTGCCGGCGATCGGCGACGTCGAAGCCTGGCCAGGCGATCGCCTCCGATCTTGCCAGCGCCAGGACCTTGAACAACTCCCCCATCTCGGAGGGCGCGAGCAGCTTCTGCACCGCCGCCGCCGCCCGGATGTAGGCGGGCGACTCGGGCGCGCCGGTCGCCGCCAGCGCATCGAGCATCCCGCAGCCCATCAGGAACGGCGCGAGCGCGGTGAAGCCCGCGACCTGAAGCCCCGCACGCTCGCCCGCCTCCGCCATCGCCGTGAAGTCGACGTGCGCGGTGATGTCGGTGAGGCCGGGCCACGCGAACGGATCGCCATGCGCGCGATGCCGATAATGGCACATCAGCGTCCCCTCGCTGCGCTGCGGGTGGTAGTACTCCGCAGCGGGAAAGCCATAGTCGATCCAGAGCGCCGCGCCACCGATAAGCCGCCTGCCGACATCCTCGACCAGCGCTTCGGCGGCCGGATTGAGCTCGCTCAGGTAATCGCCAGCGTGCGGGAAGCGGGCCGCGGCCATGGCCTCTATGCGCGCGCCGGCCGGGCGTTCGTCCCAGGCGAAGCCGCCCCGCGCCTCGTCCCAGGTCACGCCCTGCTCGAACCACCTGCCGCCGCGCCGGGCAACGAGCTCGAACGGCACCGCATCCAGCACTTCGTTGGCGATCAGCGCTCCGTCGATCGTCTCCGGCAGCGACGTTATCCACGCGACGCGATCGAGATGCGCCGGAACGTCGCGGGCGAGCGTTGCTCGCTGGCGTTGCGCGAGGTCCGGGCTGACTTCGAGTATCGCGTAGCGCGACGGCAGCGCGTTGCGCGCGGCCAGCGCGACCAGCAGATCGGCGGCAAGCCGGCCGCTGCCCCCGCCGAGCTCGACGATCTCCCGGCGTTCGCTCGCCGCGAGGACAGCCGCCACCTGCGTCGCGAGCGCCGTCGCGAACAGCGGCGTCATTTCGGGCGCGGTGACGAAATCGCCGGCAGCGCCGAGCTTTTGCGCTCCGGCCGCGTAGTAGCCCGAGGCCGGGCGCATAGAGCGCGAGCTCCATGTACCGGGAGAACGGGATGTGTCCGGCGCCGTCTGCGATGGCGGCGCGAACGTGCGCCGCGACGCGCTCGCTGTGCGCGCGCGCGGCGGCGTCGGGTGCGGGAAGGTCGGTCACGGTGGAGCGGGATGTGCGCCGCAGGTTGCCGTTGCGGTGCGACACGGCAATGGGTGTGTTAAATTCCAAGAAGTCTATCGTGTAATCCGGGAGCGCGGCGTGCAAGGCAGGATCGTGCTGATCACCGGAGGAGGCAAGCGCGTCGGCGCGGCGATCTGCCGCCGCCTGCACGGAGCGGGCGCGAGCCTCATGCTCCACTACCGCGCATCCGCGGGCGAGGCGAGGCTCCTCCAAGCCGAGCTCAACGGCGTGCGTCCCGATTCGGTGGCGCTGATCCAGGCGGACCTGCTCGACCTCCACAAACTGCCGGCGATGGTCGAGCAGACGGTGCAGACGTTCGGCCGTCTCGATGCCCTCGTCAACAATGCGTCCTCGTTCTTCCCGACGCCGGTAGGGGCCATCACGGCGGAGGCCTGGGACGACCTGATCGGCACCAACCTGCGCGCGCCGCTGTTCCTCGCGCAGGCCGCGGCGCCGGCGTTGAAGAAGGCGCAGGGCGCGATCGTCAACATCGCCGACATCCACGCCGAGCGGCCGCTCAAGAATTTCGTCGTCTACTCGATCGCGAAGGCCGGGCTGATCGGCCTGACGCGCTCCCTCGCGCGCGAGCTCGCGCCGGAGGTGCGCGTCAATGCCATCGCGCCCGGCCCGATCCTGTGGCCGGACGATGCCTCGTTCGACGAGCTGTCGCGGCAGCGGATCATCTCGCACACGCCGCTCAAGCGCGAAGGCGAGCCCGACGACATCGCCAAGGCCGTGCATTTTTTGCTCGCCGATGCCGGGTACGTGACCGGCGAGACGATCAACGTCGACGGCGGCCGGCACGTCGCCATATAGGGGCCGGATCGGCAGCCTGCGGCAGCAGTTCCCCATGCCGTCCGGCGCAAGGCCGGAATCCCGGAAGATCAGGCGTTCGTCGCAGCGCGCTCGGTGTCGCCGCAACGCCGCCCGGATGAGCTGGCGCGTGAAGCCGGCATGGCCCTCCGGGTCGTGCGCGAGACAGAGGTCGGCGCTGCCGTAGCTCTGCGGGAAGGTAGTAGACGCCGCAGTTGGGATTGATTTCCAGCATGAAGGGCACGCCGCTCCGGTCGACGCGGATGTCGCAGCGGCCGAAGCTCGCGCCCTTGAGCGCGACGAAGAAGCGGGCCGCAGACATCGCGCAGGCGGGCATCGAGCAGCGGATCATCGACGGGCGACACGGACATCTTCCGATAATCGACCCACTTCATCGCCGAGTGCTTGAAGCTCTCGCCTGCGGGAAAGCGGTATTGCAGCGGCGGGTAGGTCTTCGGCCGCGCCGGGTCATCCGGATTCTCCGCCACGAGGACCGTGCATTCCATCCCCTCGATGAACTCCTCGATCAGCGCCGCGCCGTGGCGCCGCATGATCTTCTTTGCCTGCTGCCGCAACCCGGCGGGCGAAGCGACGCGGGAGCGACGGGACAGATCGACGCTGGAGTAACTGCTGTAGTGCTTCACGAAGAGGGGAAAGCGCAGCTGCTCCGCCGCGCGCTCGACATCCGCGTCGCGGCGTGCCAGGACGTAAGCGGGCGTGTCGATGCCCTCGGCCCGGCAGGCCCGTTTCATCGCCTCGCGCGAGGGCTCGTAGAATTCCGAGGTGGCGCCGGTGAAGGCGACCCCATGCGCTTCCAGCGTCCGCACGACCTCGATGCCCGGGGTGTTCTGGTCCGCAGCGCCATCGCAAAGATTGAAAAAGAGGTCGAAGCCCTGGCGTATCCGTCGCTCGACCTGCGCGACCGAGGTCCCGGACCTCAGGTACTCCACCTCCCAGTGCGCCTCGGGATAGAAAGGCCTGGGATCACAGGGCCAGTCGCCGGGCGGAAACGGCTCGGCGAGCAGGTCCTGGTTGGTCAGGAGGCAGATGCGCATTGGGGCCATGGGGCCGGATCCGTACCGATTCGCCACCACGTTGCCTGTCCGCGCGACGGTGACAGGTCGTTACGAATCCGCCGCCGTGGGCTCCTGTCGCGTCGCGACCTGGGCCGCCAGCCGCTCGAGGTACGGGTCGACGATGCCGTGCGCGACCAGCGCCACGCGCGTGCGCTCCAGGTAATCGAGCGACGAGCCGAACGCGCCGCAGGCACTCGCGAGGACGTCGACCTGGTTTGCGAGCGTCAGCCGGGCCGCATACTGCGGATGGTCACGCTTGACGACGAAGGTCAGCGCGACGATCGCGCGCCCGCCGGCGTCGACCTTCACCCAGCGCGGACGGTAGGAGCCGACGACCATCTCGCGCCGCCACAGAAGGTCCAGCTCGGCGACGGCGAGGCTCGCCGGCAGCCGCAGCGCGACGCCGCGACAGGCGCCGCCGCGATCGAGGCCCAGCACCAGTCCCGGGCAATCGCGCGTGCCGCGCGAGGCGAGCGACCACAGGCAGAAGCGGCGGTGCAGGCCGTTGAGCGTCGCCGGGCGCATTTCCGCGACCGGAAACAACGGATTCCACAGCAGCGATCCGTACGCGAACACCCACCAGCCGGCGCCCTTCGGTTTCGCGGCGAGCGTCGCGGCCAGCGACGCCATCCGCTGCTCGTCGGAAAAAGCGAGGGACGGATCGACGGCCGCGGCATAGAGGTCGCGCATCCGGTTCTCTTCCAGATCGCGGCGGGACAGCGTGTCCGGAAGGTGCGGCCAGCGGGTCATTCGAACGCCTCCGGATCGCGCGCCTCTTGCGCGAGGGCAACCTTGGCCGCGCGCCGCTTCGCCGCCGTCGTCCTGCCGTGCGCGCCGCCCTTGCCGAGCAGCGGCGAGCGCGCGACGGGATTGCGCACCTTCGGCGGCTGCAACGCGTGGTGTTTCTTCGCGCGCTTCACTTCAGATGAGGCCCTTGAAGGGCAGCCGCGCCTCGCACCATGCCGCGACTGCGAGCAGGCGATCGTCCTGGCCGGCGGGCGTGGCGAGCTGCATGCCGAGCGGCAAGCCGTTGCCGGCGAGGCCGACGGGAATCGTAATGGCCGGGAATCCGGTCAGCGACCAGAGCGTGCAGCACGACGGATCGCCGGTCGAGCCGAGGCCCTCCGGTGCCGGGCCGGGTGCCGGCGGCGCGATCACCGCATCCCAGTCGGCGAACCAGTCGGCGAAAAACCCGATCGCGGCTTCGCGCCGCGCCATCGCGGCCTCGTAGTCGGCGCGCGCGATCGCGCGGCCTTCGTCGAGCGCCGCGTTGAGCTTCGGCGACAGCCGCGCCCGCTCGCGGTCCTGCAGCGCGGCGAGGTGCGTCGCCGCCTCGAACAGCATGATCGTGCGATGCGCGAGATGCGCCTCGCGCCACGGCGCCGGGAAGCCGATCGCGACGACCTCGGCGCCGTGCAGACGCAACGTCGTCGCCGCCGCGTCGAGCGTGTCGTCGGCATCGCAATCGACGGTCTGCGTCCACGGAAAGCCGTCGAGATAGGCAAATCGCGGCGGTCGCGCCATCGCCGCGGGCGCCAGCGCAATCGCCCCGGCATCCGCCAATGCGCCCGCAAGCCGCGCGGCATCGGCAACGGTGCGGGTGAACGTGCCGAGCTGGTCGAGCGTCTCGCTGAAGAGGTGCACGCCGGCAAACGGAATCGCGTCCTTCGTCGGCTTGAACCCGACGACCCCGCAGTACGCGGCCGGCCGGATCACCGAACCGTTGGTCTGCGTGCCGATCGCGCCGGCGACCTGCCCGGCGGCGACGGCAGCCGCCGGTCCCGCCGACGAGCCGCCCGGCGTGTGGCGCGGGTTCCACGGGTTTCTCGTCTTCGCCGGATCGAGGAACGCGAACGCCGTCGTCGCCGCCTTGCCGAACACGTAGCCGCCCGCGCCCTTCAGCCGCTCGATGCATTCGGCATCCTTGTCCGGCCGGTGCCCCGCGTAGACCGCGGATCCCATCTGCGTCGGCTGATCCGCGGTCGCGACGATGTCCTTCACGCCGATGCCGATGCCGTGCAGCGGGCCGCGGCCCGCGCGCGGCGCGGCATCCCGGCGATCGGCTTCTGCGCGCACGTGCGCCGGGTCGAGATGCGCCCAGGCTTCGATCGTGGCGTCGGTCGCAGCCACGCGCGCAAGCTGGGCGTCGGCGAGCGACACGCGCCGTCAGCGTGCCCTGCGCGAGCGCGTCCGCAGCCGCCGTCAGTGTCATCGCGTGCAACCTGGATTCGCTCATCGGTGTCATTTTGCCTTGCCTGGCGGGTCGGCGAGAAAGAGCGCCTGCAAATCGTTGAGGAAGCGCCGTCCCAGCGCCGTCGGCCGCAGCAGCGCCGGATCGCGCTCGATCAGCCCGCGCGCTGCGGCGGCCTCGAGCCCCCGCCGCACCAGCGCCAGCGGATACCCCGTGCGCTCGGCGAACGACGATGCCGGAACGCCGTCCGTCAGCCGCAGCGCGTTCAGCATGAACTCGAATCCGACGTCCTCCCGCGTCACGACGGCGTCCTCCTGCAGCGGCGCGCCCGCCGCCACCTGCTCCAGATACTGCTTCGGCTGCCTGTGGCGAACCTGCCGCACGATGCGGTCCGCGAACGACAGCTTCGAATGCGCGCCGGCGCCGATGCCGAGGTAATCGCCGAACTGCCAGTAGTTGAGATTGTGCCGGCATTCGCGCCCGCTCTGCGCGTGCGCGGACGTTTCGTAGTGCCGGTATCCCGCCGCCTCGAGCGCGGCGTCGACCGCATCCTCGATATCGGCCGCGGTCTCGTCGTCGGGCAGCGGCGGCGGATAGCGATGGAACAGCGTGTTGGGCTCCAGCGTCAGGTGATAGAAGGAAAGGTGCGGCGGCGAGAACGCCAGCGCCGCCGCGAGGTCGGCCGCAGCCTCCGCCACGGTCTGCCGCGGCAGCGCGTACATCAGGTCGAAGTTGACGTTGCCGAAGATCGACAGCGCCGCCTCGGCCGCACGCCGTGCCTCGTCGGCATCGTGCACGCGGCCCAGTGCCTGCAGATGCTGCGGATCGAAACTCTGGACGCCGAGCGACAGCCGGTTGATGCCGGCGGCGCGGTAGCCCGCGAACTTCTCGCGCTCGAACGTCCCCGGATTTGCCTCCAGCGTGATCTCGGCGTCCGGCGCCAGCGGCACGCGCGCGCGGATGCCGGCGAGCAGCGTGTCGATGGCCTCGGCGGAGAACAGGCTCGGCGTCCCGCCGCCGATGAATACCGAGACGACCCGGCGGCCCCAGATCGACGGCAGCGCGAACTCGAGGTCGGCGATGAGCGCGTCGACATACGCCGCCTCCGGCGCGTCGCCCTTCGCCTCGTGCGAATTGAAGTCGCAGTACGGGCACTTCCGCAGGCACCACGGAATGTGGACGTAGAGCGCCAGCGGCGGCAGCGCCGCGAACCGCGGGCCCGAGAGCGTCGCGGCGTCGACGAGGACCGGCGCCGGCGCGACGGCGGCATCAGCGGACGGCATCGCCCTCTCGCTCCGGTGCGCCGCTTCCGTACTCGGTCATCAGCCGCGCGATCAACGCGCGCATCGCCTTGCCGCGGTGAGAAAGCTCGTTCTTCCGTTCGAGCGGGAGCTCGGCGGCGGTGAGGCCGGTGGCCGCATCGAGGAAGTGCGGGTCGTAGCCGAAGCCGCCGGCGCCTCGCGGCGCGTCGATGACCGTCCCGTGCCACGCGCCTTCGGCGATGATCGGCTCGGGATCGCGCTCGTGGCGCACGAGCGTGAGCACGCACGCGTAATGGGCTCTGCGGTCGGCCACGCCGGCAAGCGCGGCGACCAGCTTGGCGTTGTTGCGCGCGTCGGACTTCGGTTCTCCGGCATAGCGCGCGCTCTGCACGCCGGGAGCGCCCGCCAGCGCGCGCACGCAGATGCCGGAATCGTCGGCGAGCGCGGGAAGCTTCGCCTGCGCGCTCGCGTGCCGCGCCTTCGCCAGCGCGTTCTCGACGAACGTCACGTGCGGCTCGTCCGCGTCCGTGATCCCGAGCTCCGACTGCGCGACGACGTCGATTCCGAGCGGAGCCAGCAGCCGGTGGAACTCCCGCAACTTGCCCGCATTGCCGGAGGCGAGGACGAGGCGGGGAAGAACGATCACGCTGTCCTCATACTCCGAGCGCCGCCTTCTGCGCCGCGATCAGCGCGCGGATGCCCTGATCGGCCAGCCCGACCAGCGCATCCATCTCGGCGCGCGTGAACGGCGCGCCCTCGGCCGTGCCCTGCAGCTCGACGAAGCCGCCGCCGGCCGTCATCACGACGTTCATGTCGGTGTCGCAGGCCGAGTCCTCGGCGTAGTCGAGATCGAGCACCGGCGCGCCGTTGACCACGCCCACCGACACCGCCGCGACGAATTCCCGGAGCGGAGCACCAGCGACGAGCCCGCGCTCGCGGCACCACGCGATCGCATCGGCGAGAGCGACGCAGGCGCCGGTGATCGACGCGCAGCGCGTGCCGCCGTCGGCCTGCAGCACATCGCAGTCGATCTTGATCGTGCGCTCGCCGAGCGCCCCGAGATCGGCGACCGCGCGCAGGCTGCGCCCGATCAGCCGCTGGATTTCCTGCGTGCGTCCCGATTGCTTCCCGTCGGCGGCCTCGCGCCGGCCACGGGTGTTCGTCGCGCGCGGCAGCATGCCGTACTCGGCAGTGAGCCAACCCTGCCCTTTCCCCTTGAGGAACGGGGGCACGCCTTCCTCGACGCTGGCGGTGCACAGCACTTTGGTGTCGCCGGCCTCGATCAGCACCGAACCTTCGGCGTGCCGGGTGTAATGGCGGGTGATGCGGAGCGGGCGCAGCTCGTCCGCGCGCCGGCCCGAAGCGCGGACGGTCATCGCGTGCTTTCGAGTGGAAAGACCGCGATTATAGAGGCCCGGTCAGATCGCGTGCCGCAGACGCCACCAGGCGGCGGTCGCGGCGAGCCCCTGGTCGAGCGTGAAAGGGGGCGCGCCGATTCGCCGCACGAGGGGCGAGGCGTCGACTTCGAGCGAGGAAACGGTGCGCCGCAGCAGCGCACCCCGGCCGGTCACCGCTGCGGCCAGCGCCAGCAGCGATGGCGGCACCTTCGGCACGCGCGGCGCGACCCCGAGCGCCGCCGCGAGGCGCCGCACGAGCTCGGGTGTTGCGACCGCTTCGCCGTCGGCCACGAGCCACGCGCCCGCGAGCGTCTCCGGCGCATCGACGAGCACCGAAATTGCGTGCACGAGGTTGCCGACATAGAGGAAATCGCGCCGATTCGCAACGCCGCCGAATGGCAGCAGCGCTTCGCGCGCGACGGCGTCGAGCAGCGTGGCGAAATTGCCCTTCACGCGCGGCCCGTAGACGAGCGGGAATCGCAACACGATCGTGTCGAGCGGCGTTCCCGTCGCGATCGCCGCCAACGCGCGCTCGGCCTCCACCTTGCTGCGCGCATACGCATCCTGCGGCGCAAACGGGTCGTCGGCCCGGAACGGGCGGCCCGGCGCCGTCGCCTCGCCGTGGACCTTGATCGTGCTCGCGAATACGAACCTCGGCACGCCCGCCCGCACCGCGGCCGCCGCGAGGCGCTCCGTCGCGACGACGTTCGCCGCCTGATAGAGGGCGCCCGGATCGGGGGCGGCATCGGCAAGCACGTGCGCCCGGCCCGCGAGATGCACGATCGCCGCGGCGCCGGCGACGAGCTCATCGAGAGCGGCTGCGGATGCCGTGGCGAGGTCGCCCACCGCGCGATGGTGCGGTTTTGCAGCGGCGCCGGCAGGATGCCGGCGAACCGCCGCGACGAACGGCCTGCCGGTCGCCATGAACTGCGCGACCAGCGCGCTGCCGACGAACCCGTCGGCACCGGTGACGACGATGGGGCCCGGTGCCATTCAGACGAACCGCCAGCCGTGCTTGTTGTAGAAACGGAAGGCGCTGCGCACGAACCAGCCAATGTGCTTCCATCCCTTGCGCGCCGCGCCGCCGCCGTGGTGGACGACGCGAAATGGCGGCAGATAGGCCGTTTTCCCGAGCCTGGCGAGACGCACGCTCCAGTCGTAGTCCTCGAAGTAGAGGAAGAACTTCGGGTCGAAGCCGCCGGTCGCGTCGATCGCCTTCCGACGCACCAGCATGCAGCAACCGGAAAGCAACGGCACCCCGGGCACCGGCTTGTCGCTCGCGGGATCGATGACGTCGCGCAGCTCGTAGCGCTCGAGGCGCTGCCTGAACAGGCGGCGCACCAGGCTCGGCGCGAAGCCCCGCAGCAGGAGATCGAGCACCGCCGGATAGCGCTTGCAGAGGAAATCGGGCGTGCCGTCGGGCCGCGTCACCGCGGGCGCCAGCGCGACGACGTCCGGATTCGCGTCGAGCCAGCGAATCGCGTTGACGAGCGCGTCGCCCGCGAGCTCGACGTCGGGATTGAGCACCAGCTGATAGTCGCCGCCGGTGCCGTTCAGCATCAGATTGTGCGCGACGCCGTATCCCACGTTTGCGTGCCCGTGCAGGAACTGGAGCTGGACGCCGGAATCGGCGAAGCGCTGCCGAGCGAGGCGCATGCCTTCGGCCGCGATTTCCTGGTCCTCGCTGTTGTCGATCAGAGCCACCGCCACCTGGGTCAGGACGCGATCCTCTCTCGCGGCGCCGATTGCGAGCGCAAGGCTGGCGAGACAGCGCTCGAGCAGCACGGCATCGGGCTCGTAGGTCACGATGCTGACGGTCAGCGATGAAGGGAGCACGGGGAGAAGGCGTTCATGGCGCGGGGATTCGCGGCGCACCATCTGCGCGCGCGTGTTGGCATCCTCGGAGAATCGTGCCGCCGCGTCAATTGTCTCTGCCGTAAATTGACCTTGCCGACAGCGTCGGAAGTTTCGAACTGCGTTCCGAAAAATG
>CAVVUJ010000034.1:0-90427 GCA_963751405.1 uncultured beta proteobacterium
ATAGAACTTCATGCGGTCTCATCCCCTCCCATCGTTTCCTTTTTTCTCTATGTAGACTTCTGCCCGGTTGTATCTCTGCGCTTCATGGCGCATCATCCAATTTCATCCGAATTGATGGGTTGTTTGATGGGTTGATGCCAGGAGGGACAGGCGATGGGCCGGAAAGCAAAGGAACTCACCGCACTTGAAGTGTCTCGACTTACCGTACCGGGACTGCATTTCGTTGGCGATGTAGCAGGCTTGGCGTTGCAGGTGGCCACCAGCGGTGCGCGAAGCTGGGTGCTCCGCATAATGATCGGCGGCAAGCGTCGGGACATGGGCCTTGGTGGATACCCGGACGTAACGCTTGCCAGGTCGCGTGACGCGGCCAGAGAAGCACGCGCTAAGGTCAAGGCCGCATCGACCCCATAGCCGATGGGAAAGCGGCCCGCAGCGCATTGCAGGCAGCGCGGGCAACCGCTGTACCGTTTGAGCGAGCAGCGCGGCTCTACATCGAAGCCCATGAACCGGCTTGGCGCAATGCCAAGCACGCGCAGCAATGGCGCAACACGCTGGAGACGTATGCCTACCCCTTCATTGGACGCGTGCTGGTCCGTGATGTGGCACTGCCTCAGGTGTTGACGGTACTGGAACCGATCTGGAAAACCAAGACCGAGACCGCCTCCCGGCTGCGTGGCCGAATCGAATCGGTGCTCGATTGGGCAACGGCACGGGGTTACCGCGAAGGCCTGAACCCCGCGCGGTGGCGCGGTCATCTGGACAAACTGCTTCCGCCCCCCCGCAAGGTGGCAAAGTCGGATCATCACGCGGCGCTACCCGTGGCCGAAGTCGGCACCTTCATGCAATCACTTCGCGCTCAGGAGGGCATGGGGGCGCGAGCATTGGAGTTCGTGATCTTGACGGCGGCACGATCCGGTGAGGTACGTGGTGCCACCTGGCCAGAAATCGACTTGGACGAAGCCATGTGGATCGTCCCCGCCGAACGCATGAAGGAGGAAGGAACACCGCGTCCCGCTGTCCGATGCGGCATTGGCGCTGCTGCATACCCTGCCCCGCATGGCGGGAACCGATCTGGTGTTTCCGGCTCCGCGTGGCGGGCAGCTGTCGGACATGACGCTTACTGCGGTACTGCGCCGCATGAAGGTTGACGCCGTGCCGCATGGGTTCCGTTCGACATTTCGCGATTGGTGCGGGAGCGCACGAATTTTTCCCGTGAGGTCGCAGAAATGGCGCTGGCCCATCGTGTTGGCGACAAATCCGAAGCCGCATATTGGCGCGATGACCTACTTCCGAAGCGACGCTCGATGATGAACGCATGGGCCGCTTCTGCGCGAAGCCCGAGGTCGTCAAGGGCGGGGAAAAAAGTCGTGAGCATCGGCGCAGCAGCATGACGCCAAGCACTTCGCAGAGTCCAACGAAGGGAACACGAATGGAATCACCACATTGGGACCATTGGCGAAACATGCCGCGTTTGCCACTCTGGCAAGCCATCGCCTTATCGTGCAATGTCGATCCAAGGATACGGGGAAGCAGGACGCTCTTCGACAATTTTGTGAAGACCCTGCGCCAAAGCCTACCGAAGTTGTCCCATCAGTTTTCAGAACGTCTGGAACAAGCTGAAGCCCATGCGGGCCTTGATCGCTCATCGTCTCTTGAGTTGGTCAGCTACGCGCCCCCGTGCTATCTCTGTGATGTCTTGCTAACAAAGTTTGCCGCATGGACAAAAAATGTCGTGAAATGGGAGACCCCGGACGAAATTCTTGAGATTGCCAACCGTTCCCGATGGAACAAGAACAGTCTGCGAACGGTGGCCTTGGGGCAACTATGAAACGGCGCTGTTAAAGCACCTCGCAGATGCCGCCGAACGATATTGGAAGCTCTACGATCCCGACGATCCGACGACGGCCAAGACAAACGACGTCGTAGTGGAATGGCTGAAATCGCAAGGCGTCTCACTTCGGGTGGCCAAGTCATGGCCCAAATTCTCCGCGCCGAACGCTGAAGACCGGCCCACGTAAGTAGTTATCCGCACCCACGGAGCGCAAGCACCGGCGCGAGTTTCGGCCAATGGGTAGGTTGTCCGCGCCCAGTTCCCGCGACCGTTCGCGCCTATTTCGGCGCTGTTGTGCTTCTATATTTCGTGTCGTGACACTTCACTACACGGAGAAGCACGACATGAAAGACACCGCCCGCCCGATTGGTGAACTGCCCGCAACGGGCTATTTCGCCAAGCGCAATTGATCCCCGCCCCAGTACCGTTTTCATCCGCCACGCTCTGGCGCAAGGTGAAGGCTGGAACGTTTCCCGCCCCCGTGAAGTTGTCCGAGCGTGTGACCGCTTGGAAAGTAGAGTCGATCCGTGAGTGGCTCGATGCCCAGGGGGCGAAGTGAAGTCCCGATATGACTGCGCCCCGACCGGTTGCACGGAGGGGGCGCGGGGCGTTACGAGAGAACCAACAACCGCATTTTCGCACACCGCTGTCGACTCGCATACCTGCCGGTGCTTCGCCTGCGGCGATCCCTGCCACGTCGGCTGGTCCCATTGTCTGAAGTGCCTTGCCTAGGACGACATCAGGAATCGCTTCGCTTCGGCGATGCAGGTATCGACGAATTCCGCCTGCACCGTGCGCTCGCCCATCTTCGCGGTCGTCGTCAGGCCGAATCGACGGACTGCATCTTGCGGAAGCTCCACCAGCGCGTCATTGACCTTGAATACGAAATGGGCCTCCGATGAGCGACCCCTTCGATCCCAATACTTATGCTTCGGAGGCTGACTATCGGGCGGGGCGTCGTCGTCCAAACGGTGCCGACCATGCCGATGCACGGCACAGAGAGGATACACGCCCCAAGGACCGGGAAAGTACCGCAGATGACGATCCTGGGCACGGCAGCGACCATGCTCCCGCACCGCTGCGTCCGCGACCTGTCAGCGAACTGGTGCTGGAACCATCGCCACGCTGGATCGTCCGTGAGTCATACCAGAGCGAATCTCGGCGTCGTCTTTGGCGCCTCAGGCAGCGGCAAGACGTTCCTGGTGCTCGATCTGGCCGCGACCGTAGCCGGAAGGGCGTGCGCTGGTTCGGGCGTCGCGTGCGCTGCGGGAACGTCATCTACGTCGCGGGCGAAGGTCATCTGAAGCTGCGAATGGAGGCATATCTAAACCATCACAACATCGCCGCCGATGATCTGCGCGGCCTGCGGGTCGTCACCTCGTCATTGAACCTGCTGGCGCCGAGCTCCGGCGACCTCGATACGCTGATCGTGGAGATCAAGCAGACTTCCAGAGAACTCGGTGGGGTCGTGCTGGTCGTCCTCGACACCTTAAACGCCATGATGGCTGGTGGCGACGAGAACTCCAGCAAGGACATGGGGCGATGATCGTCGCCGCACGCCGCATCATGGACGCCGTCGCCTGCTCCGTTCTCTTCGTGCATCACAGCGGCAAGGATGAAACCAAGGGATCACGCGGCCATTCCAGCCTCAAGGCTGCGGTCGATATGGAGATCCAGGTCACCGGCAACGAGGGTGACCGGCTGGCGGAGGTGCTCAAGCTCCGGGACGGCGAAACAGGTCAGCGTCTAGGTTTTCGACTGGAATCCGTGGACCTTGGACCCGACCCCGATCCCGACGCCGACGAAGGTGACCGCATTAGCTCCTGCGTCGCCCAGCCGCTCGACCATGCGCCGGAGAAAGCGAAACCAAGATTCGCCGCGAAGTGGCGCTCGACGCGCTCCGCGAGGCGATCTCGGAATACGGTAAGAAGATGCCCGGAACCTCGACAATCCCCGCCGGGGTCAAGGCCGTGACCCTCGATCAATGGAAATCCCGGTGGGCGCTGCGGACAGGGTACGACGACTCGACCGGGAACTCCATCTCCGTCAATTTCCACAAGGACAAGGACGCGCTCCTCAAGTCGGGCGCCATCGTCATCTCCAAACCTTACGTCTGGGTCAGCAAATGACCGCAACCGTTACGGGATTACCACCTTACCGCTCTAAAGAGCGCGGTAAGAATGGTAATGATCCATTACCGGCAAGAATTACCACGGTAAGAACAGCGGTAATAACAGGCTCTACGCTAGGAAACCAAACAAGAGACGCGCCGATGGAAACCCGAAAATTACCACTCAACATTACCGCTCGCGGATTACCAGTATTACCGCCCAAATTCACGCGGCCCGCACTCGATGACCAGCGGACGGGCCGCGAGCGGTGGCCGGGACTTGGTCCCGATTGACTACGCCGGAGGTGGAGCAGATGACGAACTACTCACACCGCCTTGACCGGATCGAGGCGAACCTGACGCCGGACCGCGGTTCCCCGCATATGGTGTGGCTCGACGCCAGGCGGAGTCCGGAACGGGCGGTCGCGGCGTATGCCGAGGCACGCGGACTTGCCGCTGCCGACGTCCGCGCCAACGCGCTCTTTGTCCATTGGCAGGCTGCAGACAATCGACTCTGCCCAGAGGCACCATGAGTTACGAGTCGCGATTGAAGAGGCTTGAGGCCCAGGCGTGTCGGCCCGAGCTGGTCAATCTCCGGGTCGTCTATTCCGCGGTCAGGGCAGACGGGACTGGCGACTGGGCTGGCGTGGAGATCAGGGAGCGCGGCGACTTGCTAATGCCGAGACCCGGGTACCATCTTTGGCCCGACGGTCATCCAAAGTTGGAACTATTGGAGCCGCAAAAGCGGTCTCAACAACCTTCCCGCGAAGGTGCCACTTCTCGCGCAACGCGGTCGTTGGCCGTTCAAAATATCGATACAAAAGAAATGACCCAGCGACGGTAATAATCCAGTAAAGCACGTATTGCAGTAAGTGACTTTGACTGCAATACCAACAAAAATGAGACAACGAGCGCATAACAAGAGGAAGAATTACCCCCTGAACTGGTGTGAGGTTAAGTAGGTACATCGAATAGGATGTAACGCTGACGAACGTGACTACGCTGGCTAGTCTGCCGGAATTGCGTTTCCAAGATGAAAGTGCTGGAAGCAGCAGCAACGTGGCAACAGCGCTCAATGTGATGCCCACATATTTTAGGTAGAAGAGATTGGGGATAGAACCAATCACCTTATCCACCAGAAGAAGCACGATTCCTACAACGAAAGCTATCCCGGCTGCATCACGCCAAAGGCGCTGGTGATATAGGCTCAAGTACGCACCGAACACTCCAAACATCAGACTATCCATTCGCGTCAGAACCGTGTTTCGCAACCATACAGCGGCAGCCTCAGGGGTCGCATAGCCAAAACGATAGGCGCGGTAGATTCGAAAAGCTGTAACCAGAACGATTACCAAGGCTATCCAGAACAACATCAATCGACGTCGATCAATATTGCGTAGCTTTGTGGATAGGTACAGCGGAATTGGAATGCAGAGATAAAACCATTCCTCGATCGTGAGGCTCCACGCCTCCGGAAAAAAAACTGGATGTGGTGACGCAATGTTCTGTGAGAAAAAGAAATAGCGGATCGGAATTTCTGATGGAGGCTGCCCAATCCAATCCTCCTGAACGAATTCGGATGGAGGCGGCCCAAGGAAATAGAGTGCGATTATAAGAAAGGTCAGGACCGCAAAATAATTGGGAAGGGTGCGAAACCATCGACGGACCCAAAACTCAACAAGCATTCGCCCGTTGAACTCGTCTTTCGCCACCGTTCTCAGCAAGATGCGGCCGATCAGAAACCCGCTCAAGACAAAGAACAGCATTACGCCGTCGAAAACGGGGAGGCCGTAAAGCTCTTTGGGCACATCATTCTTAATTAAGTAGTGACCGTGACCATACACGACGAAAAGCACGGCCAAGGCTCGTAACATGTCGAGTCCGAAGACTCTGCTATCACCGTTACTCATCACTTCCAGCGACATTTTCTGATTATCGTCTCACACGAATTCTATTCGCTTGGGAAATTCTAAGACCAGTTATCGCAAGTCCAAACGACGACAGTCGTAGGGGGGAAGTTCTGGCACAAGCGAAGGCTGTCCTAACGGCTAGATGGCACCGGACCTGTAACACAAAAGAACGCACGGGCGCTCACCGGGGCGTCAAGCAAGACTCGCGCCAAAGGCGTTATGGGCAAGATAACTCGGAAATCGCCAGCCGGGTAAACGTCGGTCCAGCGGGCGTTCTAGCGTTTGCCGATTTCCAATCTACCCGCAGCTTGTATCGGTGCCCACTCAGCCGCCCATTCTTCTGCGGATACCTCCGGCCCCGGATCGGCCAGCACCTCTTTCGACGCCAACAGTTCGGCTGTTCGTTTCCGACACAGCTCAAGCAGCACGTCGTCGCGGTCGTCGATGGAGGCGGCGATTTCCTCCAACCGCTGCAGGCGGCGTTCGTAGTCAGCCACGTCCCGCCTCCGCAAGTTGGGTCGGCCATCCCAAACACGTCCGTGCCCTGATGCCGAAATCTATCGCTGACTCGCCGTCCTCTCGATAGAACCACCGACCGTCTGCAAGCGCACTCGTGACCCCTTGCATTGGATCAACGAATTCGCGCAGGATACGAGGCGGCACAACCTCTGGCGGGTTCGTGATTGCCTCAAGGCGTCGCAGTCGGCGCTCGTAGTCAGCCACGGGTGCGATCCTCGATGGCAGTCAACCGGCGCTCGATCTCGGTGAGTTCCAGCACCTTCGCAATCTGGGTCAGAACGTAGACCAGCCGCGATCCGTCCTGGCTGTCGCGCCTGCCGGATTCCATGTCCCGATAGACCCTGCTCATCTCGCGCCGAACGCCCTCCAGCTTGTCCAGTTGAGCCTTGCGCCGCTGGGGGGTAGGCACCAGTGCCAACGTAGCGGCATCAACCGTTACGGGCTCGCGGAGTGCACCTTTAGAGGTCATTTCGGCGGCTCAAAAAAAATTGCGGCGCAAAAATCTGGAGGGACAAATCTGAGCGGCACCTTGGCAGGGAGGTTTCGGCTGAAGACCCCCCACCCCCTCGGCCTTGGTCGATCCAAAGAGGGCACCCCCCTCGATGTTCGCGGAGCACGCGTCGGAACCATTCAACTTGGACACGCCAACGCACCCTCACAACAAGCCGCAGACAAACCGCGTGCCGCAATCTGCCTAAGCCTACGGCAAATTGAGGGGTTAGATGATGGGTTTTCCGCCAGAACGGCTGGAAACCCGCATGGAACCTAGAGGTATGGCGGAGACGCAGGGATTCGAACCCTGGATACAGGTTTTGGCCCGTATGCTCCCTTAGCAGGGGAGTGCCTTCGACCGCTCGGCCACGTCTCCGGGAAACCTTGCGATTGTATCGGCGGGCGTACGGTCCCGTCAAACGGAACGTCCCGGAAATTCGAGAAAAAACCGACGGTTACGCTTCTTTTCGCGGAACGTCGAGCTCGAATGCGCGATGCAGCACGCGCACGGCGAGCTCGAGGTATTTTTCGTTGATCACCACCGAGATCTTGATCTCCGACGTGGAAATCATCTGGATGTTGATACCCTCGTCGGCCAGCGCCTTGAACATCTTGCTCGCGACACCGACGTGCGAGCGCATGCCGATCCCTACGACCGAGACCTTGCAGATCCGGTTGTCGCCGATGATCTCGCGCGCCTTGAAACTCTTGCCGCGTTCCCCGGCGAGGACATCGAGCGCCTTCTGATACTCGTTCCGATTCACGGTGAACGAGAAATCGGTGTGCCCCGACGCCCCGATGTTCTGCACGATCATGTCGACGTCGACGTTGGCATCGGCGATCGAGCCGACGATGCTGTAGGCGATGCCGGGCCGGTCCTCGACCCCCATCACCGAGATCTTGGCCTCGTCGCGGTTGAATGCGATGCCCGAAATGATTGCCTGCTCCATGGTCTCGTCTTCCTCGAACGTGATGAGCGTGCCCTGCGACGTGATCTCCGGGTCCTCGAACGACGACAGGACGCGCAGCTTCACGTTGTACTTGCCGGCGAACTCGACCGAGCGGATCTGCAGCACCTTCGAGCCCAGGCTCGCCATCTCGAGCATTTCCTCGAACGTCACGGTGTCGAGGCGGCGCGCCTCCGGCACGATGCGCGGGTCGGTCGTGTAGACGCCGTCGACGTCCGTGTAGATCTGGCACTCGTCGGCCTTGAGCGCGGCAGCCAGCGCGACACCGGAGGTGTCCGAGCCGCCGCGACCGAGCGTCGTGATGTTGCCCTCGCCGTCCACCCCCTGGAATCCGGCCACCACGACGATCGTGCCGCCCGCGAGGTCGGCGCGCATGTTGTGCTCGTCGATCGCCAGGATGCGCGCCTTGGTGAATGCGCTGTCGGTGAGCAGGCGCACCTGGCCGCCGGTGTAGCTCCTGGCCTTGAGCCCCATCTCTTCCAGTGCGATGGCAAGCAGCCCGATGGTGACCTGCTCCCCGGTGGCGGCGACGACGTCGAGCTCGCGCGGGTTCGGGTTCGGCGACAGTTCCTTGGCCAGCGCGAGCAGCCGATTCGTCTCCCCGCTCATGGCCGACACGACGACGACGAGCTGGTGGCCTTCGCGATGGTACCGCGCGACGCGGCGCGCGACGTTCTTGATGCGGTCGATGCTGCCGACCGAGGTGCCGCCGTACTTCTGGACGATCAGTGCCATGGTGTCGTGTGCCCGCTGCCTGCGGGATCAGAGCAGTCGGAAAGCCAGCGTGGCGTTGGTGCCGCCGAAGCCGAACGAGTTGGAGAGGGCCGCGCGAATCCTCAAGTCGCGCGCGACGCGCGGCACGAAGTCGAGGTCGCAGAGCGGATCCTGGTGGAAGAGATTTGCGGTCGGCGGCGCGAGCTGGTCGCGCAGTGCCAGCACCGTGAAGACGGCCTCGACGCCGCCCGCCGCGCCCAGCAGGTGGCCGGTCATCGACTTGGTCGAGCTGACGGCAAGCCGCTGCGCGTGCTCGCCGAACGCGCGCTTGATCGCGACGCACTCGGCAACGTCGCCCAGCGGCGTCGAAGTCCCGTGGGCATTGATGTAGTCGATGTCGTCGACGTTCAGGCGTGCGTTGCGCATCGCGTTCTGCATGCTGCGCGCGCCGCCATGGCCGTCGTCCGGCGGCGCCGTGATGTGATGGGCGTCCGCGCTCATCCCGTAGCCGGCGAGCTCGCAATAGATCCGGGCGCCGCGCGCCTTTGCGTGCTCGTATTCCTCGAGCACCAGGATGCCCGCGCCCTCGCCTTGCACGAACCCGTCGCGGTCCACGTCCCACGGGCGGCTCGCCGTCGCCGGATCGTCGTTGCGCGTGGACAACGCGCGCGCGGCGCAGAACCCGCCGATGCCAAGCGCGCTGACCGTCGCTTCGGTGCCGCCGGCGATCATCACGTCGGCGTCGCCGTACTCGATCAGTCGACCCGCCTCGCCTATGCTGTGGTTCGCGGTCGAGCACGCCGAAACGATCGCGAGGTTCGGGCCCTGGTAGCCGTAGTGGATCGACGCCAGGCCGGCGACCATGTTGACGATCGAGCCCGGCACGAAGAACGGGGTGATCTTGCGCCAGCCCCCGGCCATGTACGCGGCCTTCGTCTCCTCGATCAGCGGCAGGCCGCCGATGCCCGAGCCGATGCAGACGCCGACGCGCTCCTTGTCGCCGTCGTAGTCGGCGAGCCCGGCGTCCGCAACCGCGTCCATCGTTGCCGCGAGACCATAGTGGACGAAGGTGTCGTAACGCCGCGCTTCCTTCGCCGAAAGGTACTTGCCGACGTCGAAATCCTTCACCTCGGCCGCGATGCGCGTCGGAAACGCCGCGCTGTCGAAACGCGTGATGGGTGCGACACCCGAGCGCGCGTTGCGGATCGAGTCCCAGGCGGCGGAAAGACCGACGCCAACCGGCGAAACAATCCCCATTCCGGTGACGACGACGCGGCGGCGGCTCATGGCAAGGGTCGGTTGTTGGGACGGCCGGCGCAGGACCGCCAGCCGCGATACGGCACGGCGCTGGCGGGATCGGCGTCGGGTCGCACGGCAGCGTTCGGGAATGGCCACGCCGGCCGTGCCCGCCACTGCGGCACGTCGGCCATGGCATCGGCGCGCATCGCGCCGAGCGTCACTTCTTTACGTGCGATCCGATGTAGTCGATCGCCTGCTGGACCGTGGTGATCTTCTCGGCTTCCTCGTCCGGAATCTCGGTCTCGAACTCCTCCTCGAGCGCCATCACGAGCTCGACGGTGTCCAGCGAGTCGGCGCCCAGATCCTCGACAAACGACGACTCGTTCTTGATCTCGGCCTCGTTCACGCCCAACTGTTCTGCCACGATCTTCTTCACTCGCTGTTCGACGTTTTCCATGCTTCTCTCTCCCGTAGCGGGGGTGTCTGGTTTGAAACTGCGCGATTTTACCAGATGGCGCAATGGCGCGGGAACCGGGGTCGAATCGGGGTCAGATACGTAACACAGCAAGGCGTGAAGCACAAAGGAAGCACAAGGCGCTGTGTTGCGTATCTGACCCCGATTCGATCCCTCACGCCATGTACATGCCGCCATTGACGTGCAACGTCGCACCAGTGATGTATCCGGCCCTGGGCGATGCCAGGAACACGACGGCGTGCGCAATGTCCTCGGGCGATCCCAGCCTGCCGAGGGGGATTCTCTCCAGCAGCTTCGCCCGCTGCCCCTCGGGCAGCGCCTTGGTCATGTCCGTGTCGATGAAGCCCGGGGCGATGCAATTGATCGTGATGTTGCGGCTGCCGACTTCCTGGGCCAGGGATTTCGTGAACCCGACGAGCGCCGCCTTCGCCGCGGCGTAGTTGGCCTGTCCCGGGTTGCCGCTGGTGCCGACGACCGAGCCGATCTGGATGATCCGCCCGTGGCGCGCCTTCATCATGCCGCGCAACACGCCCTTGGCCAGCCGGAACGCCGGCTTGAGGTTGGTTGCCATCACGGCGTCCCACTCGTCGTCCTTCATGCGCAGCAGCAGATTGTCGCGCGTGATCCCGGCGTTGTTCACGAGAATGGCAATGGCGCCGAAGCGCGCCTCGATGTCCGCCAGCGCGGCGTCGACCGCCGCGCCGTCGACCACGTCGAGCCGGATGCCGGCTCCGGCATGGCCCGCCGCGGCAAGGTATTCGGTGATCTTCGCGGCACCATCGTCCGTCGTCGCCGTGCCGATCACGGTTGCCCCGGCCCTGGCGAGCTCGAGCGCGATCGCGCGGCCGATGCCAC
Organism: uncultured beta proteobacterium; assembly: GCA_963751405.1. Taxonomy (GTDB): domain Bacteria; phylum Pseudomonadota; class Gammaproteobacteria; order Burkholderiales; family Casimicrobiaceae; genus CAIWHR01. Next base: position 11,114 of record CAVVUJ010000034.1, read on the forward strand.
GCGTCGCGCCGGTCACCAGCGCAACCTGCGCGTGCAGTTGTGCTTCTGCCATCGTGTGCCTCCCTCTCCGGAAATCAGTGCCCGCCCGGCCGCCCGAAGGGCACTGACTGCCCCCGCGGGGGCAGCGAACGAAGCAGGCCGAAGGCCGCAGGACAGCCGAAGGCTGGTCCCGCGAAGCGGGATGCGGCGAGCCGCACACAGTGAGCGTGGGGGCCGTTCATCCTAGCCTGCGAGCGCCGCCCGCGCGGCATCGATGTCGGCGCCGTCGGTCAGGGCAAGCGATTTCAGCTCGCGCGCGATCCGCTTGTTCATGCCCGACAGCACCCTGCCCGGCCCGCATTCGACCACATGCGTTACGCCGCGCGCGGCGAATGCCTGGATGATCTCGACCCAGCGCACCGGGCTTGCGGCCTGCTGCGCCAGCGCCGCGCGGATTGCATCCGGCGCGGGCCTTTCGGCGACGTCGACATTGTGCAACACCGGTATCGCCGGAGCATTGAACGTGACGCCGGCGAGCTTCGCCGCGAGCCGCTCGGCAGCGGGCTTCAGCAGCGAGCTGTGGAAAGGCGCGGAGACCGGCAGCAGCACGCCCTTCTTCGCCCCGCGTTCCGCCGCAATGGCGACCGCGCGCTCGACGGCATCCTTGTGCCCGGCGATCACGATCTGTTCCGGCCCGTTGAAATTGACGGGCTCCACGACGCGCGCGTTCGCAGGGTCGCCGGCAGCCTCCGCGCAGACCGCCGCCACCGCAGCCGCGTCCAGGCCGAGGATCGCGGCCATCGCGCCGACCCCGGCCGGCACGGCCTCTTGCATCGCCTGCGCGCGGAACCGCACGAGCGGCAGCGCGTCACGAAAATCCAGCGCACCCGCTGCGACAAGGGCGGTGTATTCGCCAAGACTGTGACCCGCGACGATGGCAGGTGCCGCCCCGCCCGCCGCCTGCCACGCGCGCCACGCGGCGATGCCGGCAGTCAGCATCACGGGTTGCGTATTGACCGTCTGGTTCAGGTCCGATTCCGGACCGGACGTCACCAGCGCCCACAGGTCCTGGCCGAGCACGGCAGAAGCCTCGTCGAACGTCGCCCGGATTGCAGGATGCGCCTCGAACCCGGCCATCATCCCGACCGATTGGGATCCCTGTCCCGGAAACACGCATGGCGCAGCTTCATTACAGGTCATCTCACCAGGTCAAATAGACCGAGCCCCAGGCGAACCCGCCGCCGACGCCGATCAGCAGCAACCGATTGCCGACGGCGACGCGGCCGTCGCGGACCGCCTCGTCCAGCGCGAGCGGAATCGATGCCGCGGACGTGTTGGCGTGACGATCGACGGTGGCGATCATCCGTTCGGGTGGCACCCCCAGCTTCTTCGCGGTCGCGTCCATGATCCGGATGTTCGCCTGATGTGGAATGAACCAGTCGACCGCGCCCGCGTCGACTCCGTTGGCCGCGAGCGCCTCGGCGCCGACCTCGGCCATCACCCGCACCGCGAACTTGAACACGGCGGGACCGTCCATCCGCACGAACGGCGTGCCGCGGACTTCACCTCCGGCAAGCGAGCCGGGAACGCAGAGGATGTCCCGATAGCGACCGTCCGCGTGCAGGTGCGCGGACCCGATCCCCGGCACCCGCGACGGCACCAGCACGACCGCGCCGGCGCCGTCGCCGAACAGCACGCAGGATCCCCGGTCGTTCCAGTCGAGGATCCGCGAATAGATCTCCGCGCCGACGACGAGCGCGTTGCGCGCCATCCCCGAGGCGACCATGCGATCGGCCAGAGCAAGCGCATAGATGAACCCGCTGCACACGGCCTGCACGTCGAAGGCCGGCCCGCCCGCCGCGCCGAGCTTGGCCTGCAGGACGCACGCCGTGGAAGGAAACACCATGTCCGGGGTGGTCGTCGCGACGACGATGAGATCGACGTCGGCGGGCGCAATTCCGGCGGCGGCAAGAGCGGCCCGCGCCGCGTGCTCCGCGAGGTCGCTCGTCATCTCCGCGGGCGCCGCGATCCGGCGCTCGCGGATGCCGGTGCGCGTGCGGATCCACGCGTCGCTGGTGTCGACACGCTTCGCGAGCTCGTGGTTGGTGAGGACGTGCGCCGGCAGATAACTGCCGGTCCCGACGATCCGGCTATGCATCGCTGACGGCTGCCTCGGTCGCGGCGGCAGGCACGGGCGCCAGCGCGGGCATCACGGCCATCCGCTGCGCGATCTTGTCGAGGACGCCGTGCGCGGCTTCCTTGTAGGCCTTGCGCAGCGCATGCTGAAAAGCGAGTGCATCGGCCGAGCCGTGGCTCTTGACGACGACACCCTTAAGGCCGATGAGCGTCGCGCCGTTGTGCCGGCGCGGATCCACGCGGTGCTTGAACGCGCGCAATACCGGATAGGCGAAGAGCGCCATGGCCTGCGTCAGAATATTGCGCGTGAATTCGGCCTTGAGCATCTCGTAGAGCATCGTGGCGAGGCCTTCCGAGGCCTTCAGCGCGACGTTGCCGACGAAACCATCGCAGACGACGACGTCGGTCGTTCCCTTGTAGATGTCGTCGCCCTCGACATTGCCATGGAAGTTGAGGCCGGACGCCCGCAGCAGCTCGGCCGTCTGCTTGGCGAGCTCGTTGCCCTTGATTTCCTCCTCGCCCACGTTGAGGAGACCCACGGTGGGTCGCTCGATGTCGTCCACCGCGGCGACGAGCGCGGTGCCCATGACCGCGAACTGGAGGAGCTGCGCCGGCGAGCAATTGACGTTGGCGCCAAGGTCGAGCACCGTGACGACACCGCCCCGGCGCGTCGGCAGCTGTCCCGCGATCGCCGGGCGGTCGATGCCGGGCAGCGTCTTCAGCACGAAGCGCGAAATCGCCATCAGCGCGCCGGTGTTCCCGGCGGAAACGCACGCCTGCGCAACTTCGTCCTTGACGAGATTGATCGCGACGCGCATCGACGAATCTTTTTTCTTCCGCAGCGCGTCGGCGGGCGGCTCGTGCATCGCGATGACTTCGGTCGCCGGATGCAGGACAAGCCGGCCCAGCGCCGGCGATCTGAGCCGCGCAAGCGCCGTCTTGAGCAGCGCCTCCTGCCCGACGGCGATCACCCGCGCGTCCGGCGTTTCCTCGAGGAACTTCAGGGACGCCGCCAGCGTGACCGAGGGACCGTGGTCGCCCCCCATCCCGTCGACGGCTACCGTGACCGTCATGGCGACCGGCGCGCCGTCTATTCGTCGGCCTTGGTCTTGACGACCTTCTTGCCGCGGTAGAAGCCGTTGGGGCTGATGTGGTGGCGCAGATGCGCCTCGCCCGTGACCGGCTCCACAGCGAGCGCCGGGCTGGGCAGGGAATTGTGTGCGCGGTGCATCCCGCGCTTCGACGGCGACTTCTTGTTCTGCTGGACTGCCATGCGCTTCTCCTAAGGGTGGTTCATGCCCTGCGCGTCTTCCCGACGCGCATTCAATGCTTCGCCTTCTTGGCGGCGACGTTCTTCAATCCTGCCAGCGCCGCGAACGCGGATGCCCGCGGCACAGCCGGCCCAGGCGCCGCAAGCGGCGCTTCCGCGCAGACCGCGCGCCCGCAACGCGGGGCGAACGGCAGGGCCAGCAACACTTCGTCCTCGATCAGCCTCAACGCATCCTGCGGCGCGTCCGCCAGCAGGACCTCGTGCTCGTCGTCCTCGGCGTCGAGCACGGCGAGCTCACGTTCGTCGCGCGCCAGCAGCAGCGTCGTGCACTGCGCCACCTGCCAGGCGAACGGCTGCAGGCAGCGCTGACACTCGAGCGGCACGCTCCCGTCCAGTCGGATCTCGAGGGCGGGGCGACCCATCGCGTCGTTGATCCCGGTGATGCGCCATGACACGTCGGAGGCTCCGCCTTCCGGAGCCAGCCGATCGACCGCTCGCTCCATCGTGGCAACATCCACGGTGCCGGCAAGCGCTCCCTGCCGGAGTGCAAGGTCGAAAGCGTCGAATGCTCCCCGGCGCCGTCCCGACGATCCCTGGTGCCCGGCCATGCCTGCCTCCATCCGGCTCACATCCGCCGACGGCCCGGCTAGGCGCATGCATGCAACTGGGCCAGTCGAGCAAAAACGTTGGATAATAGCGCGAACGCCGAATCCTGTCAAAAATGCCCGCAAAAACAACAGTCAAGCCGATGCCCGGCGCCCTGGGTGCGCCACCGCGGCGGCGTCTCGTGCTCGCATCGACGTCGCGCTACCGGCGCCTGCTGCTCGAGCGCCTCGGCATCCCGTTCATCGCCGTCGCGCCGGGCACCGACGAAGCGGCGCTCGCGGACGAGGCGCCGGCAGCCACTGCGTTCCGGCTTGCCGAAGCAAAGGCCCGCAGCGTCGCCGGCGCCCATCCGGACGCGCTCATCATCGGCTCCGATCAGGTCGCCGATTGCGGCGGGCGCCCGATCGGCAAGCCGGGCACGCACGAACGCGCGGTGGCGCAGCTCACGGAATTGTCCGGCCAGACGGTCGTCTTCCACACCGGGCTCGCGCTGCTGGATGCGGCCTCGGGACAGTGTCAGACCGCGCTCGTCGACGTCCGGAGCACCTTCCGCTTCCTGTCCGCCTCCGAGATCGAGGCGTACCTGCGGCGCGAGCGCCCTTATGACTGCGCCGGCAGCGTCCGCTCGGAAGCGCTCGGCATCGCGCTCTTCGAAAGCATCGAAAGCGACGACCCGACCGCATTGATCGGCCTTCCGCTCATCCGGCTCACCAGCATGCTGCGTGCGGCCGGCGTCAACGTGCTGGCGCATCAATGACGGCGGGGCGACTCTTCGTCGTGCCGAACCTGCTCGGCCTCGTCGCGCCCGAGCACGTGCTGCCGGCGCACACGATGACCGTGGCCCGCGGCCTCGCCCACTACGTCGTGGAGAACGCCAAACCCGCGCGCGCGTTCCTCCAATCGCTGGCGCCGGCTTTGCCGATCCGGCAGATCGACATCGTGGAACTGGGCGACGCCCCCCAGCCCGCACGCTGCGCCGAACTGCTGGCGCCGGCCCGCGACGGTCACGATCTCGGACTCCTGTCCGATGCCGGGTGCCCGGGCATCGCGGATCCCGGCGCCCTCCTCGTGGCGCAGGCCCATCGCGAGGGGATCCGCGTCGTCCCGCTGGTCGGCCCCTCCTCCGTCGCGCTCGCACTGATGGCGTCCGGGATGAATGGGCAGGGATTCTCGTTTCACGGGTACCTGCCCGTGAAGGCCGACGCGCGCACGGCTGCCATCCATCAGCTCGAGGCCGACTCCCGGCGCACCGGATACGCGCAGATCTTCATTGAGACGCCCTATCGCAACGGCGCGCTGCTGGCGGCGCTCGCCGCCGCCTGCAAGCCGGCCACGCGCCTGTGCGTGGCCGCCGACCTGACGCTGGCCACCGAGTTCGTGGTGTCGCAAGCGATAAGCGCCTGGCGCGGCGCCGACGGCACGCGCTACGCGAAGCGGCCTGCGATCTTCGTGCTGCAGGCCTGAGCTGCGGGGTCGGATACGTAACAGTTCGCGCCTCAGCGCATCGAACGCTCGGCAACCGTCACTTATCCGACACCGATCTTGACCGCGTCCTTACGCGGGCGAATCCTGGATGTAGCTCTTGAGCATCTGGTTCTCGAAACGCTGCTCTTCGTAGACCGCCTTCGCCACGTCGTGGAACGACACGACACCGAGCAGCGTGGTGCCGTCCATCACGGGCACGTAACGGGCATGGCGCTCGAGCATGGCACGCCGCAGGTCCATGACGTCGAGCGCCGGAGCGGCAGTCAGCGGCTCGCGCTCGATGATCTCGCTGATCTTGAGGTCGCCCAGCGCGCCACCCCGATCCGCCAGCGCGCGCAGCACTTCGGCGAATGTCACGAGCCCGGACATCCGGCCGTGGTCCATGACGACGAGCGATCCGATGTCGAGCTGCGCCATCACCTTGACCGCTTCCAGCACCGGCGCATCCGGCGTCGTCGTGTACAGCGTCGTGCCCTTGATGCGCAGGATTTCGCTGACCAGCATGGCATCTCCCCCCGGGTCGTGAGCGAGCGGTTCGCGCGCCGGTCAGGTTACTCCCTGCGACGCGCGGTACGCAACGGGCACGACCCCGGGGGAACGGGGCAGCCCGCCTTCGCGGTCGTGTCGCGAAGGCCCCTTCCGACGCAGGGGGCGCTACTTGTAGAGGATGTGCGGCAGCCAGAGCCCGATGCCGGGGAAGATGTACATCAGCGCCAGCGCCAGCACTTGGATGCCCATGAAGGGCAACATTCCCGCGAAGATCTGATTCAAAGTCACATGCTTCGGCGCGACCCCCTTGAGATAGAACGCGGCCATCGCCACCGGCGGCGACAGGAACGCCGTCTGCAGGTTGAGCGCGACCAGCAGCCCGAAGAAGAGCGGGTCGATGTTGAACTTCGCCAGCAGCGGAATGAAGATCGGCATGAAGATCACGATGATCTCGGTCCATTCGAGCGGCCAGCCGAGCAGGAAGATGATGACCTGGGCAAGGATCAGGAACTCGATCGGCGAGAGTCCCAACGACAGCACCCAGCGCTCGACCACCTCCTGCCCGCCCAGCAGCGCAAAGGCCGCCGAGAAGATCGACGAGCCGACGAACAGCCAGCACACCATCGCCGAGGTCTTGGCGGTGAGGAAAACCGACTCTTTCACCGTCGACTGCAGCTTGACCTGGAACACCGCGACCAGGCACCAGAGGGCCGCGGCGCCGATCGACACCCAGCCCACCCAGGCGGGCGGCCCTGACTCCACCACTTCGAACTTGAGCAGCAGGAACCAGACGATCGATACACCGACCAGCATCCAGAGCGGGAGCCAGGCCGCGAGGATCTTGCGGATCTTCTCCGGCGGGCACTTGAGCAGCGCGTAGACCGAAGCCAGCACGAAGCCGCCGAACGAACCCACGGCAGCGGCCTCGGTGGGCGTTGCCAGGCCGAACACGATGGTTCCCAGCACTGCGAGAATCATCACGGCCAGCGGAAAGAACGAAGCCAGCAGCATCTTGAAGATCTCGAGCCGCGCGAAGGTGAAAATCGCGTAGAAGACGAGCAGTCCCGCCGCGCCGACGGCGAGCACGATCCAGAAGGCGTTCGGCGCCGGAATGCGTTCCCAGGTCGCGACACCGGCCTTCGGCGCCGCCTCTTTTTGCGCTGCGCCAGCGGCCGCGCCTGCCGGTGGCGCGGCGGCTGCGGCAGGAGGCGCCTTGCCCGCCTCCGCAGCGGCCTGCCCCGTCTTCGCGGGTGGAGGTTCCTGCAGGCTCTTCGGTTCCCCGTCGCCTTCCGCAGGAGGCTCCTGCAACCCCGTTCCCCCTTGCTCGCCCTCGGCCGGCGGCTCCTGCAAGCTGCCGGCCTCCGCCTTTTCGGCGCCCTGCGCCTCGCCCAGCTGTTCACCCATCTGCTGCAGCGCGGAGGTGTCCTGGACAACGTCGGGCTTGGTCATCGCGTGCCAGATGAGGCCCATCAGCACCGCGAACACGATCGCGGGCATCAGCGTCGTGGCGAGTTCCTTGAGGAGCTTCGCGGTCGGGACAGCGGCATTGCGCGGACCTTTCAGCGCGCCGAGCAGTGCCGGCAGCACCCGGGTGCCGACGGTCGTGGCGAGCGCCGCCGTGTGCGCCGGCAGGTCGACCCGGCGCTCGCTCATCGGCAGCGGCGGCGCGAGATCGGGCCGGATCTTGGCCAGGATCATGACGTAAGCGATGTAGAGCCCGGCGAGCATGATGCCGGGGAAGAAAGCGCCGGCATAAAGCTGGACGACCGAAACGCCGGCGACGGCGCCGTAGACGATCAGCATCACGGAAGGCGGGATCAGGATGCCGAGGCAGCCGCCCGCCGTGATCACGCCGGCGGTGACCTTGATGTTGTAGCCCGCGCGCAGCATGGCCGGCATCGCCAGGAGGCCCATCAGCGTCACGACCGCGCCGACGATCCCCGTGGCCGTCGCGAACACGGCGCAGGTCACCAGTGTGGCCACCGCGAGCGATGCCGGGATCCGCGCCAGCGCGAGGTGCAGGCTCTTGAAGAGCTTCTCGATCAGGTTCGCGCGCTCGACCAGATAGCCCATGAAGACGAACAGCGGAATCGAGATCAGCACGTCGTTCGACATCACCGCGTAGGCGCGCTGCACCATCAGGTCGAGCGTCTGCTGCATGGCCAGCGCCGGGTCCTGGCTGCGGTACGCGAGCCAGGCGAAACCCACGCCCATGCCCATCAGCGTGAACGCCGTCGGGAAGCCGAGCATGATCGCGATGACGATCAGCGCCAGCATCAGCAGCCCGAGGTGCCCGTTGGTCATCTGCGACGGCGCGGGCATCAGGGCGAACACCGTCACCACCACGGCCGCCATGATGGTGAGACCGAACCAGACTTCCTTTCTCATTTGGCCCCCGCCTCAGCGGCGACGACGATCGCATCGAGCTTGGCGATGTCCTCGTCCTTGACATGAACCATCGCCTTCAGCTTGTCGACGTCCACTTCCTCGACGTCCTCTTCACGCGACGGCCATTCGCCCTGCTTCAGGCAAATCACGCAGCGGATGATCTCGACGATACCCTGCACGAGCAGAAAGATGCCGGCGACGGGGATGATCGTCTTGAACGGGTAGATCGGCGGGCCGTCCGCCGTGATGTTCGAGTGCTCGCTGATCGCCCAGGACTCGCCGGCGTAGCGGTAGCCTGCCCAGCAGAAGGCGATCACGCCGGGGATGAAAAAGACGATATAGAGCGTCAGGTCCAGCCCCGCCTGCAGCCGCGGCGGAAAGAAGCCGTAGAGCACGTCGCCGCGCACGTGGCCGTTCTTGGACAGCGTGTACGCGCCCGCCATCATGAACAGCGTCCCGTACAGCATGATCATCGCGTCGAACGCCCACGCATGCGGTTGCTCGAGCACGTAGCGCGAGAACACTTCCCACGAGATGAGCAGCGTCAGCGCGACGATGCACCAGGCGAAGGTGTGCCCGATGAAGGTGCTCAGCTTGTCGACGAAAAGCAGCAGTTTCTGCATCGCGGAGAACCTCCGGCCGGCATAAGAGCCCTGCTCAACCGCCCGTCGCGCCGGCAGCGCGAAGAGACAAGAAAAAAACACCATCCGGGGTCGCCGGATGGTGTCTCGAACGCTGCTGCTGTCAGCCCTTCTTCGTGGCCGCCGGCTTGGCGCCGAAATAGCGGTTGTACGCCATCCGCCGGTTCACGTAGGTGTCCTGGTCCCAGGCCACCGTGCGCTCGGCGAACTTGCGCTGCGACTCGACGATTTCCTTGAACATCGGGTTCTCGGCCGATTTCTTGGCCGCCACCTGGTCGTAGATCTCGAGCTGCTTCTGCAGTATCGCATCGGGCGTCTTGTAGAACTTGACGTTCTGCTTGGTCTTGAGCTCGAGGTAGTCCTGCGAGTAGCGGTCGATCGCCTTCCACGACATGTCGGCCGACGCCGCTTCCACGGCGTTGGAAATGATCGCCTTCATCTTGTCCGGCAGGGCGTCGTACTTGGTCTTGTTGAAGGTGATCTCGAACTGCTCGGCGTTCTGGTGGAAGCTCTGCAGCATGCACACCTTGGACACGTCGGGGAAGCCCAGCAGCCGGTCGGAGCTCGCGTTGTTGAACTCGGCGGCATCGAGCAGCCCGCGATCCATCGCCGGGATGATTTCGCCGCCGGGCAGCGCGTTGACCGCCGCGCCCATGCCCGGTGAACACGTCAATGGAGATACCCACGGTGCGGTACTTGAGGCCCTTGAAGTCCTCGACCTTGGTGATCGGCTTCTTGAACCAGCCGAGCGGCTGCGTCGGATGCGGGCCGTACGGGAACGAGACGACGTTGGCGCCGATCGACGCATAGAGCTTCTGCAGCAGCTCCCGGCCGCCGCCGTACTTGTGCCACGACAGCAGCATGTTGCCATCCATGCCGAAGGCGGGGCCGGAGCCCCAAAGCGCGAGTGCGGTCTGCTTGCCGTAGTGATAGACGAGCACGCCGTGCCCACCGTCGAGCGTTCCCTTCGACACCGCGTCGAGCAGGCCGAAGGCGGGAACCACGGCTCCCGCAGGCAGCACCTCGATCTTGAGATCGCCGCCGGTCATGTCGTTGACCTTCTTGGCGAAGTCGAGCGCGTACTCGTGGAAAATGTCCTTCGACGGCCAGGTGCTCTGCCAGCGCATCGTGATCGGACCCGCCTGCCCCTTGGCGATCATCGGGAATCCGAGCGTCGCGCCGGTGGCGGCAACGCCCGTGGCAGCCTTGAGGAAACTGCGGCGAGAGCCTTGCTGGCGAACTTCCGGCAGTGCCGGGACGAGCGGTTTGCGTGTCATGCTTCCTCCAAAGAAATGGCGTTCTAGCGCCGTATGGGGGATGGCGACGCTGATCGACCCCGAATCTCGCAGCGGCGGCACGCCTGCCGGCTTGCGCCGCCCCCCCACTTATGGCGCGAGTCTAGACCCGCCCGCCAGCCGTGAAACCTTGACTTGGCGCAAACTGCGACCGGTCCTGGATTCCAGCCCGGGTCAGCCGCATCGGCCCGATCGCCTCAGGCTCCCAGCCTCCGCCGCTCCCGCAGCGCCTGCGCCAGCGTCCCGCTGTCGACGTACTCGAGCTCCCCGCCCACCGGGACCCCTCGCGCAAGGCGGCTGACCTTGAGCCCCCGCGCAGTCAGCAGCTCGCCGATGTAGTGCGCGGTGGCCTCGCCCTCATTGGTGAAGTTGGTGGCCAGCACCACCTCGCTCACCACGCCGTCGGTCGCGCGCTTGAGCAGGCGCTCCAGCCGAATCTCCTTCGGACCGATGCCGTCGAGCGGCGACAGCCGCCCCATCAGTACGAAGTAGAGCCCCGCGTAGGCCTGCGTCTGCTCGACCATCAGCAGGTCTGACGGCGTCTCGACGACGCACAGCAGCGTCGCATCGCGCTTGCCCGACCGGCAGAGCGCGCAGAGGACGTCCTCCGTGAACGTGTTGCACCGCTCGCAATGGCGGACAGCCTGCGCCGCATGTTCGAGCGCGTGCGCGAGATGGACCGCGCCGTCGCGGTCGTGCTGCAGCAGGTGCAGCGCCATCCGCTGCGCGGCCTTGGGTCCGACGCCGGGCAGGATGCGCAGCGCGCGCGCCAGCTCGTCCATGCCCGAAAGCGCTTCCCCGGCCGGAGGAGACCGCGCCGCCGGAGAGCGCTCGTCAGCCGGGTTCACCGGGCGAACCTTGGCCATTCGCCCTGCCGAGAGGCCGGGTCAAAACGGCAGCTTGAAACCCGGCGGCATCGGCATCCCCATCGTGAGGCCCGACATCTTCTCCTGCGTCGTGGTCTCGACTCGACGCACCGCATCGTTGACCGCCGCGGCGAGCAGGTCCTCCAGCATGTCCTTGTCCTCGGAGAGCAGCGACGGATCGATGGTCACCCGCTTCACGTCGTGCCGGCAGGTCATCACGACCTTGACGAGGCCCGCGCCCGACTGTCCTTCGACCTCGGTCTGCGCGAGCTCCTCCTGCGCCTTCTTCATGTTGTCCTGCATCTGCTGCGCCTGCTTCATGAGGCCGGCGAGTTGATTCTTCATCATCGGACAGTCTTCCTGGTGATTGTGCGGGCGGGGGCGGTCTGGCGCAACGGGAACTACGACACGGGTTTGATCGAATCAGGCCGTATTTTCGCATCAAACCGGGCCAGCGCGTCCTGCACGAAGGGCTCGCCTCGAAACGCCGCCTCGGTCCGGGCCTTCTGCTCGGCCTGCTCCCGGCTCCTCTGCGCCGCCAGCGAAGCATCGGCGGCGGAACCCACCTCGAAGGCGAGCATCCATTTCCGGCCGGTGGCCTGGTCGATTGCCGCCTTGAGCTTGTCGGCGTAGGCCTTGTCCGCGAGGTGCTTGTGGGCCGCGGGCAGCGCCAGCGTCAGCACGTTGCCGGCGATGGACTTGAGCTCGGTCTGGGCGGCGAGCTGCGCCGCCATGGGGGCCAGGCGAAGGACGGTCACGAACGCGGGCCACGCGGCCGGATCCGTCGGCATCGGGACACGGGCGGGAGGCTCGGATCCGTCCGCCGCCGGCGCAGGCATCGGCGAACTTGCCGGCACCGTTGCAGGCGCGGGCGTCGGCGCGCTCATCGGCGTCGCACCCGTGGTCGTATCGCGCCCCGGCGCGCTGGCGCGGGACGCGGCAGCGGCATCGACGGTGGCCGCAGCGCCCTCCACAACGTCGCGCCTGGCCGGGTTTTGCCGCGGCGCTTCCTTCACCTCGCCCGCCAGGCGCCCGCCACCGGGCTCGAACGCGAGCAGCCGCAGGAGGGTCATCGAAAACCCCGTCGCCTCGTCCGGCGCCAGCGGGAGATCCGCGCGGCCCTGCACGCATATCTGGTAGGCGAGCTGGACCATCTCGGGCGTGAGCCGCGCGGCAAGAGCGCCCACGCGGCCGGCGTCGTCCATCGCTGCCGCCGCCTGCGGCACGGTCTGCGCCACGGCGATCCGATGGAACAGCGACGCGAGATCCTCGAGTGCCGAAGCGAACGCGATGCTGCGGCTCGCCATGGCATCGACCTCGGCGAGGAGCGCGGGCCCGTCGTCGGCGACGAGCGCGTCGACGATCCGGTATACGTATTCGGTATCGACCGCGCCCAGCATCGTGCGCACGACCGCCTCCCGCACGTCGCCGCCGCCGTAGGCAATGGCCTGGTCGAGCAGCGACAGCGCGTCGCGCATGGAACCGTGCGCGGCACGCGCGATGAGGGCGAGCGCCGGCGGATCGCAGGCGATGCTCTCCGCCTTCAGGATCGTCGCCATCAGGTCGGCGATCAGCGCCGGCGCCAGCTGCTTCAGATTGAACTGCAGGCAGCGCGAGAGCACCGTGACGGGGATCTTCTGCGGGTCGGTCGTCGCCAGCACGAACTTGACGTGCTCGGGCGGCTCCTCGAGCGTCTTCAGCATCGAATTGAACGCGGCCTTCGACAGCATGTGCACTTCGTCGATCAGGTAGACCTTGAAGCGCCCGACGGTCGGCATGTAACGCGCGTTGTCCAGCACCTCGCGCATGTTGTCGATGCCGGTGTTCGACGCGGCGTCGAGCTCGAGCAGGTCGACGAAGCGGCCGGCATCGATGTCCATGCAGGCGGGGCAGCTGCCGCAGGGCGTAGCGGTGATGCCGTTGGTGATGCAATTGAGGCTCTTCGCCAGGATCCGCGCGATCGTCGTCTTGCCGACGCCGCGCGTCCCCGTGAGGAGGTAGGCATGGTGCAGGCGGTTGCGCGTCAGCGCATTGGTCAGCGCGGTGACCACGTGCTCCTGGCCGACGAGCTCCGAGAACGTCTTCGGTCGCCACTTGCGGGCGAGTGCCTGGTAGCTCATGGGCAGGCAGACAAAGGGGGTGGCGAGCCGTTCCCCCGGCACTTGCAGTTAATCGCTGTGGCTGCTTCCTTCCGGACCTGACCAGGTTCACGACGCTGCAATGCGGGGCGACCCGCCGTTGATCGGTTGCGCATGCTGCGCAGGCTGGGGATTATCGGCTAATCGGCGGCCTGGCGGCAAGGCGGTTGCAAGGTGCCCCGCCGCCACGTGCCGCTATAATCCGGCGCATCGTCGTCCGCCGCGCCCGTGCCGCCATCGCCATCCGACCGACAGTGCGTCCGTTACACCGCGCCCTACTGCTCCTGGCGGGCCTCGCCATCGCGGCGGCCATTGCGTTGTTTCCGACAGTTCACGGTCCCCAGCCCTTGCCGACGCCGGAGGAGGCGCAGGAGCTGATCGTCCTCGTTCGCCCGGGTCCTGCTTTCTACTTTCCCGGGCCCGACGGAGAAATCACCGGATTCGATGTCGACCTCGCCCGCCGTTTTGCCGCCGAAAAGAGATTGCCGCTCAGATTCGCGCTTGCCGATTCCGCGGCGCAGGTGATGGCCGCGATCGCCAGCGGCAAAGCGCACATCGGCGCCGGCGGCCTGTACCGGCCGCCAGCCCCCACCGAGACGGCCGCGGACGCTGCGCCCGCGACGACCGGCCGAACCGACCGCGGGCGAGGCGACGCCCGACGTGCTGTGGACGACCGGAGTCGTGTCCGCCCAACCGGTGCTGATCTACAACCGCGACGGCTACAAGCCGGCGAACTGGGGCGATCTCGATGGCGAGACCGTCGCCTTCATCGCGGATGCGGGCTTCGAGTCCGACATCGCCGCCACGCGCGACATGCATCCGGGCATCCGCTGGGAAGCGCTGGCGTTGCCGTCCGTCGCCGCGCTCATCGCCCAGGTTTCCGACGGGACCGTCGGTTACGCGATCGTCGGCTCGCTCGCCGCCTCGCTCGCGCGCAACGTCTACGTGGACTTCGAGGTCGCGTTTCCTGCCGGCAGAAAACGCGAGGTCGCCTGGGTCGTGCCTTCGCGCTTCGACGATCTGCGGCAGGAGCTCGACCGCTTTCTCGCGCGGCTGCGGCGCGACGGCACCCTCGCCCGCCTCACCGACCGCTATCTGCCGGACCCGCGCCAGATCCAGCGTGTCGACGCCAGCGTGCTGCAGGAGCGGATGCGCACGGTGCTGCCGCAGTACCTGCACCTGTTTCACGATGCGCAGGAGAAAAGCGGGATCGAGTGGCGGCTGCTCGCGGCGATGGCCTATCAGGAGTCGCAATGGGACCCGGCGGCCACGAGCCCCACCGGCGTGCGCGGGATCATGCAGATCACCGAGGATACGGCCAGGCACCTCGGGGTCAGCGACCTTCTCGACCCCGCACAGAACGTCGTCGCTGCGGGGCGCTATCTGCGCGACCTCAAGGCCAAGTTCCCGCCGCGCATTCACGAGCCTGATCGCACGTGGCTGGCACTCGCCGCGTTCAACATCGGCCTCGGCCACCTCGAGGATGCCCGCATCCTCGCGCAGAAGCAGAAGCTCGATCCGGACCTCTGGAGCGACGTCAAGAAGGTGCTGCCGCTGCTCGCGATTCCCGGAGTATTACCAGCAGGCGAAACTGGGCTACGCGAGGGGCGGGATGCCGGTGGCCTTCGTCGACCGCGTGCGCGGGTATTACGATGTGCTGCTCGCGCACGCTCCGCCGCACCGGCCGCGGCTCGGCGCGTTCGCCACCACCGCCGGGCAGGACGCACCGGGTTCCGGAAACCGAAAGCAATAACAACCGCAAATGGAGTCGTCATGGATTGGCTAGCTTCCCCCGAGGCGTGGATCGCGCTCCTCACCCTGACCGCGCTCGAGATCGTCCTCGGCGTGGACAACATCATCTTCATCTCGATCCTCGTCGGCCGCCTGCCGCCGGAACAGCGGGCGCGGGCACGCATGATCGGCCTCGGGCTCGCGATGGTGATGCGCATCGCCCTGCTGCTGTCGCTCGCCTGGATGATGCGCCTCACCGATCCGCTGTTCTCGGTCTTTCGCCAGGGCTTTTCCGGGCGCGACCTGATCCTGCTCTTCGGCGGGCTGTTCCTGCTCGCGAAATCCGTGATGGAGATCCACAACTCGCTCGAGGGCGAAGCCGCGGACAGCCACGGCATGCCGCGTCCCGCCGCTTTCTACGGCACGCTGGTCCAGATCGCCATCATCGACATCGTGTTCTCGCTGGATTCGGTGATCACCGCGGTCGGGATGGTCAACGACATTCCAATCATGGTGCTCGCCATCGTCATTGCCGTCGCCGTCATGATGTTCGCCGCCAGGCCCATCGGCGATTTCGTCGATGCGCATCCGACGATCAAGATGCTGGCGCTCGCGTTCCTGATCCTGATCGGCGTGGCCCTCATCGGCGAGGGCTTCGAGCTGCACATTCCGAAGGGCTACATCTACTTCGCGATGGCCTTCGCCGTGGCCGTGGAAATGCTCAATCTGCGCCTGCGCAAGAAGCGGCAGCCGATCCGGCTGCACAAGGAGCTGGAGGCGAACGGGACGCCGAGTGACACGCCGGGACCGTGACGCGGGTGGAGGGTCCCGGTTTCGCTGCCGCTGGCTCATAATGGAGCCTCATGATGCGTGCAGCGCCGTGGTTCGGCGTCCTCCTTCTGCTGGCTGTCGCAACCGGTGTGCCCGCCGCCGCTCCAGCGACCGTATTCGTCGACGAGCTGACGTGGCCCGAGCTGAGGGACCAGGTTCGCGCCGGACGGACGACCATCATCATCCCGATCGGCGGCACCGAGCAGAACGGACCGCACATGGTGCTGGGCAAGCACAACGCGCGGGCCAGGGCGCTCGCCGGAAAGATCGCGCAGACGCTCGGCAATGCGCTGG
Organism: uncultured beta proteobacterium; assembly: GCA_963751405.1. GTDB lineage: Bacteria > Pseudomonadota > Gammaproteobacteria > Burkholderiales > Casimicrobiaceae > CAIWHR01. The sequence goes on from CAVVUJ010000034.1 coordinate 27,263, forward strand.
TGGCGCCGGTTCTCGCCTACGTGCCCGAAGGGAGCATCGAGCCCGCCGACGGCGCACATGCGCTTTCCCGGAACCATCACGGTGCCCGAGGCCGCGTTCGAGCAGGTCATCGCGTCCGCGGCGCGCAGCTTCAGGCTCCACGGCTTTCGCGACATCGTGCTGCTCGGCGATCACGGCGGCTATCAGAAGAGCCTGCGGGCCGTGGCGAATCGGCTGAACAAGGAGTGGAGCGCCACGACCGTCCGCGTGCACGCGGTCGAAGAGTATTACCGCGTCGCCGAGACCACGTACCCGCAGGCCCTGCGGAGCCGCGGTTACCGCGATGACGAGATCGGCACCCACGCCGGCCTGGCCGACACGTCGCTCGCGCTGGCGGTCGACCCCGGACTCGTGCGCACCGAGCGCCTGCAGCCCGGCACGAAGCTGAGCGCTGCCGAGGGCGTCTATGGCGATCCGCGCCGGGCGTCCGCCGAGCTCGGGCAATTGGGCGTGGATGCGATCGTGGCGGCTACTGTCGATGCGATCCGGCGTGCCACTGCCCGCGGCCCGCCGTCGGTCCGACCTTGAGCGGCGCGCCGCGCGCGCCTCCCCCTATCGCCAACGGCAATTGTTCAGGAGTACTCATGCCCTTCCGAAATTTGTCTCGTTCGTTACCTCGGGTCTTCTGGCTTGGCCTCGGGGTCGGCGCGCTCGTCTGGGCGCAGGCTCCGGCGGGACCGCCCAAGCCCGACGCCGCGCCGGCGGTGGCCACGGTTCCCGGGATGCCGCCCGTGGTCGACCCGGCCAATCTCTACAGCGAAACGGCCGCCGGAAAGATGGGCGCGACAGTTGCCGGCGATCTGCCGCGCGTCTACGTCCCCCACATTCAGTCCAACGACGTCTACGTGATCGATCCCGGCACGCGCAAGGTCGTCGACCGGTTCAAGGTGGGGATCAACCCGCAGCACGTCGTGCCATCGTGGGACCTGCGTACGCTGTGGGTCGCGAACAACGCGGAGAACACGAAGCTCGGCAGCCTCACGCCGATCGATCCGAGAACGGGCAAGCCCGGCGCGTCCCTCAAGGTCGACGATCCGTACAACATGTATTTCACGCCGGACGGAAAATCGGCGATCATCGTCGCCGAAGCCTACAAGCGGCTCGATTTCCGCGATCCGCACACGATGGCGATGCAGTCTTCGCTGGAAGTGCCGCAATGCAAGGGCATCAACCACGCCGATTTCTCGATCGACGGTCGGTACGCGATCTTCACCTGCGAATTCTCCGGCACCGTGGCCAAGATCGACCTCGTGAACCGGAAGGTGCTGGGCTACACGCAGGTGATACAGCCCGGCCGGCCGACCACCGTCGTCAAGGGGCCCGACGGCAAGGACGAGGTCATCTGCACGACCTGGACGGGCATGCCCCAGGACATTCGAGCCTCGCCCGACGGCAAGCTCTTCTTCGTCGCCGACATGATGGCCGACGGCGTGCACGTCGTCGACGGCGAGGCATTCAAGCAGGTCGGGTTCATCGAGACCGGCAAGGGGACGCACGGGCTCTATCCCAGCCGCGACGGGAAAAAGCTCTACGTCGCCAATCGCGGCTCGAACAAGATCCACGGGCCGCCGAAAGGCAAGGGCAGCGTGTCCGTGATCGACTTCGCGACGCGCAAGGTCGACGTGACCTGGCCGATTCCGGGTGGCGGCAGCCCGGACATGGGCAACGTGAGCGCGGACGGAAAGACACTCTGGCTCTCGGGTCGCTACGACCACGTCGTCTACGTGTTCGACACGGGGAGCGGCGCCGTCACCATCATTCCAGTCGGCAAGGAGCCGCACGGACTCACCGTGTGGCCGCAGCCCGGCCGCTACTCGCTCGGCCACACCGGGAACCTGCGCTGACCCACCAGCGCCGGCCCGTGGCGAAGACAACGCGCGAGGGTCAGCGCGGCGCGGGCGCCAGCACCTCGAGGCCGCCCATGTAGGGTCGCAGCGCGGCCGGGATGTCGATGCCGCCGTCGGCCCGCTGATGGTTTTCCATCACCGCGACGAGCGCGCGCCCGACCGCGAGCCCCGAGCCGTTCAGCGTGTGCACGAGCTCCGGCTTGCCCTGCGCGTTGCGGAAGCGCGCCTGCATCCGCCGCGCCTGGAAGGCCTCGCAGTTCGAGCACGACGAGATCTCGCGATAGGTGTTCTGCGCGGGCAGCCACACTTCGAGGTCGTAGGTCTTGGCGGCGGCGAAGCCGATGTCGCCGGTGCACAGCGTGACCACGCGGTAGGGCAGCTCCAGCCGCTGCAGCACCGCTTCGGCGTGGCCGGTCATCTCTTCCAGCGCCGCGTACGAGCGGTCGGGATGGACGATCTGCACCATCTCGACCTTGTCGAACTGGTGCTGGCGGATCATGCCGCGCGTGTCCTTGCCGTAGCTTCCGGCCTCGGAGCGGAAGCACGGTGAATGCGCGGTGAGCCGGATCGGGAGCGCGTCGGCGGGCAGGATCTCGCCGCGCACGGAATTCGTGAGCGTGATCTCGGCCGTCGAAATGAGGTAGAGCCGCTCGGTCGCCGCCGGATCGTCAGCGTCGACCCCGCCCCTCTTCACCGCGAACATGTCGGCTTCGAACTTCGGCAGCTGCGTCGTGCCGATCAGCGTCTCGGCATTGACGATGTAGGGCGTGTAGCACTCGGTATAGCCGTGCTCGGCGGTCTGCGTGTCGAGCATGAACTGCGCGAGCGCGCGGTGCAGCCGCGCGAGCCCGCCGCGCAGGAACATGAACCGCGCGCCGGAAAGCTTGGCCGCCGTGGGGAAGTCGAGCAGCCCCAGGCCTTCGCCGATATCGGTGTGATCGCGCGGCGGAAAGTCGAACGCGCGCGGCGCGCCCCAGCGACGCACCTCGACGTTGTCGTCGGACGACTTCCCGACCGGCACGCTCGAATGCGTGAGGTTCGGCAGGTCGAGCAGGAAATCGCGCAATCCGGTCTGCACGCGGTCGAGCTCGCCTTCCAGGCGTTTCGTCTCCGCGCCGATTCCGGCCACCTCGGCGAGCAGCGCCGAGGCGTCCTCGCCCTTGCCTTTGGCGGCGCCGATCTGCTTCGACAGGACGTTGCGCTTCGCCTGCATGTCCTGCGTGCGGGTCTGGATCTCCTTGCGCTCGCGCTCGAGCGCCTCGAAGCGCGCGGCGTCGAGCGCCAGGCCCCGCTTGGCGAGTCCGGCCGCGACCGCCGGCAGATCGTCGCGAAAAAGATTGATGTCGAGCATGCCGCGATTCTAGCAAATGCGGCGTGAGCGATCCCCAACCACGAACGAAACGTCACTGCTCGTCGCCGCGCGCCTTCCGGTCCTGCGCGCGCAGCCAATCGAGCTTCTCGCGGATCTTCGCCTCGAGGCCGCGATCGGTCGGCTGGTACCAGGACACTTCGGGCATGTTGTCCGGGAAATAGCGCTCGCCGGCGGCAAAGCCACCTGCCTCGTCGTGGGCGTAGCGGTAACCCTTGCCGTAGCCCAGACCCTTCATCATCTTCGTCGGCGCGTTGCGCAGCCGCAGCGGCACCGGCCGCGAGCCGTCCTCGGCGATGAACGCGCGCGCCGCGTTGTAGGCCGTGTACACCGCGTTCGACTTGGCGGCGCAGGCGAGATAGAGCACGGCTTCGGCCAGCGCCAGCTCGCCCTCCGGCGTGCCGAGACGCTCGTAGGTTTCGACAGCGGCCGTGGTCAGCTCCAGCGCGCGCGGGTCGGCAAGCCCGATGTCCTCGGTCGCCATCCGGATCAGCCGCCGGCCGACGTAGAGCGGGTCGGCGCCGCCGTCGAGCATCCGGCACATCCAGTAGAGCGCCGCATCCGGATTCGACCCCCGCACCGACTTGTGCAGCGCGGAGATCTGGTCGTAGAACGCCTCGCCGCCCTTGTCGAAACGGCGCAGGCTGCGCGCGATCGTCGCTTCGATGAACGCGACATCGACGGGCGCCTTGCGCCCCTCCCCCGCGGCCGTCGCCAGGTACTCGACCAGGTTGACGAGCCGCCGGCCATCGCCGTCGGCATAGGCGATCAGCGTCTCGCGCGCCGCCGGATCCAGTTGGAGTCCCGGCGCACCGACCGCGAGCGCGCGCATGGAGCAGGTGCGCGAGCTCCTCCGCCGACAGCGGTTCCAGCACGTAGACCGCCGCCCGGGACAGGAGTGCGCTGTTGACCTCGAACGAGGGATTCTCGGTCGTCGCGCCGATGAACGTCACCAGCCCGGCTTCGACGTAGGGCAGAAACGCGTCCTGCTGGGCCTTGTTGAAACGGTGCACCTCGTCGACGAAGAGGATCGTGTGCCGTCCCGATTGCGCCAGCGTCGCTTCCGCGCGCGCGACGGCGTCGCGGATGTCCTTGACGCCCGCCAGGACGGCCGACAGCGCGATGAACTCGGCGTTGAAGGCGCGGGCCATCAAGCGCGCAAGCGTGGTCTTGCCCACGCCGGGCGGGCCCCACAGCAGCATCGAGTGCGGCTTGCCGGACGCGAACGCGACCGCCAGCGGCTTGCCCGGCGCAAGCAGATGACGCTGGCCGATCACCTCGTCGATGGTGGTCGGGCGCAGCCGATCCGCAAGCGGCGCCGCGGGATTGGCGGTGGCGAAGAGATCGGTCACGAATGCACGGATGGCGAAAAGCGGGGCGGCTGCCGTCGTACCGAAGGCCGTCGCAGGCACGGGCACAGCGCCGAGCCGTCTCGCGTTGACCCCGTCCTTTGCGGCAGCGTAGAGTCCGCATTATCGGCCATTTCCGCCGCATGCATGAAAACGACATTCATTCCTCTCGGCCTCGCCCTGCTTGCGGCCACGCTGCTCGTCGCCTCGGGCTACGGCGCGCGGTTCGGCGCGTGGGACTACCGCTTCGGTTTCCAGCTCGTGCGCTGGAGCCTCTACGCCGGCCTCGCGATTGCCGCGCTGGCTCTGGTCTTCCTGCTGATCCCGCGTTTTCGCGCCGGCGGGATCGCCGCACTGGCGGCGGCGATCGCGATCGCCGCCGGCGTGGCCTACGTGCCGTCGCACTGGCTGCAGACCGCGCGCGCCGCGGCCGCGATCAACGACGTCACGACCGACACCGAGAACCCGCCGGCGTTCGTCGCGGTCCTGCCGTTGCGCGCCACCGCCGCCGTGCCTGCTGCCTATCCAGGAAGCGAAACCGCGAGGGCGCAGCGGCGCGCCTATCCCGACATCGTTCCGCTGGAGCTCGCGGTGGCGCCGGCGGCGGCTTTCGCTCGCGCGCTGGACGCGGCAACGGCGATGGGGTGGGAGATCGTGGCGGCCGACGCGGCCGCCGGACGCATCGAAGCGACGGCGACCACGCCCTGGTTCGGCTTTCGCGACGACATCGTGGTGCGCGTCGCGCCGACGCCGACGGGCAGCCGGATCGACGTGCGTTCCGTGTCGCGGGTCGGCAAGAGCGACCTCGGCGCCAACGCCAAGCGCATTCGCGCCTTTCTCGCGCGGCTCGGCCATGCGTGACAACCCGGTCAAGGCCACGCTCGCCGCGGGCGGCTGTGCGTTCGGCGCGATGGTCTTCGAATTCTTCTCGCCGGGCTTGCCGCAGCTTTGCCGGAATGCCGGCGCCGACTTCGTGCTCTACGACATGGAGCACACGGGGCTCGGCTTCGAGACGCTGAAGACCCAGTTCGCGCTGTGCCGCGGGCTGCCGCTCGTGCCGATGGTCCGCGTGCCGCGCGGCGAATACCACTTCATCGCCCGGGCGCTCGACGTCGGCGCGATGGGCGTGATGGTGCCCATGGTGGGCACGCCCGAGGAGGCCGCGCACATCGTCGCCTGCACCCGCTACCCGCCGCAGGGCCGCCGCGGCGCCGCGTTCGGCTTCGCGCACGACGATTACGAAAGCGGCGACATCGCGGCGAAGATCGCGGCGCTGCACGCGCGCACGATGGTGATACCGCAGATCGAGACCCGCGAGGGCCTCGCCAACGTGGAGGCGATCGCGGCGGTGCCCGGCGTCGACGCGCTGTGGGTGGGGCATTTCGATCTCACGAATTTCATGGGCATCCCGGGCCAGTTCAGGCATCCCGACTACCTGGCCGCGATCGATCGCATCGTCGCCGCGTGCGAGGCGCACGGCAAGACGGCCGCATTCATCGCGACCGACGACGAATGGGCGCGCGACTATGCCGCGAAAGGCTTCCGCCTGATGGCCTACGGCATCGATCAGCTGATGTTGCAACGCGCGCTGGGGCACGGCCTCGACGTGCTGCGCGCGGCGGGCCGGCCGCGAGGCGGCGCCCTATGACCGGGCCCCTGAAGGTCGGACTCACGCGCGACATCCTCGACTCGCGCGGCGTGCCGGCGTTCGGCACCGCGGCGCTCGCCATCCTCGACGGCGCACCCGGCATCCAATGGGAGTACCTGCCGGAAATCGTCGGGGAAATCACCGCCGACCACGCCGCGCGCTACGACGCGCTGTACGTCAATCTGCCGCGGGTCCCGGCCACCACCGTGGCCCGCGCCGATTGCCGGTTGCGCGTCGTCGCGCGGCACGGTGTCGGCTACGACTCGGTCGATGTCGCGGCGATGACGCGCGCCGGCATCATCGTCACGCACACGCCGAGCTCGATGCCGCGCCCGGTGGCGACCATCGCGCTGTCGTTCGTGCTGGCGCTCGCCGGCCGGCTGATGCTGAAGGACCGGCTCACGCGCACGGGTCGCTGGCACGAGCGGATGGACAACATGGGCATGGGCCTCACCGGACGCACGCTGGGCGTGGTCGGCGCGGGCCGCATCGGCAAGGAGCTGCTGCGCATGGCGCGGGCCTTCGACGTGAAGCTCCTCGCGGCCGATCCCTACGTCAACGCGATCGAGCTCAACTATATCGGCGCGCGCAAGGTCGGCCTCGACACGCTGCTCGCCGAATCGGACTTCGTCGTCGTGTGCTGTCTGCTGAACGATGAAACCCGTCACCTCATCGGAGCGCCACAGTTCGCCCGGATGCGGCCGACGGCGTACTTCGTCAACGTCGCGCGCGGCCCCATCGTCGACGAGGCTGCACTGATCGAAGCATTGCGCGCCGGGCGGATCCGCGGAGCGGCGCTCGACGTGTTCGAGCAGGAGCCCGTCGCGCGCGACAATCCGCTGCTGGCGATGGACCACGTGATCCTTACGCCGCATTCGCTGTGCTGGACCGACGAATGCTTTCACAACATGGCGTCCACCGGTCTCGCGAGCATCGTCGATGCGCTGGCCGGGCGCCGGCCGGAGTTCGTCGTCAACCCGGAGGTCCTCGCGCATCCGCGCGTGCGCGCCTGGACCCCGCGCTGACCGCGCGCCGTCGCGGGAAAAGTAGCGGTCTGACCGCTACTTGTCTCGCCGACGATATCGGCGCCCTTCGGCGGAACGAAGCGGAATTGCGCGGCGTCCTGCGCCGAATTCCGGTCGAACGGCCCGAACGTGAGCGTCGTGACGTTGCCGAACGTGTCCTTGAGCTCCATGACTCGCGGCAGGTTGCCGGCGAAGCCGATGCGCACGCGCTCGAATCCCGTGTCCGATGTCCGGGGCTTCGCCTCGACGAAGTCAACGCCATCCCGGGTGCCGGCATCGGTCAGGTCGAAATTGGCCTCGAGCGCGCTGTCCCCGGCCAGGAGCGCCGCCGGCGTCGAGCCGAGCGCGCGGTCGAGCTTGCGCACGATCACCTGATTGAGATCGCGGTCGTAGATCCAGAGCCGATCGCCGTCGCCGACGATCAGCTGCTCGTACGGCGTTTCGTAGGCCCAGCGGAATTTTCCGGGCCGCTGGAACGAGAACGTTCCGGTCGACTCCCGGGTCTCCTGCCGTCCCTTGGCCGCGACGGCCTGCCGGAACGTCACCTTGCCGCTCTTCGTCGTCGCATGGAACGCCTTCAGCTGGGCGAGCCCGTCGGCCGGCGCGGCAGTAGCCACGGCCGCGGCGAGCGCGCCGAGCAGCGCGGCGGCCACCCATTTCACGCCCCGTCTCCCTTCGTTCCCGGGACGAGCACTTCGCGATTGCCGTTGGTCTGCATCGGCGACACCAGGCCCGCCCGCTCCATCTGCTCGATGAGCCGGGCGGCGCGGTTGTAGCCGATGCGCAGATGGCGCTGAACGAGCGATATCGACGGCCGGCGCGTCTGCAGCACCAGCGCCACGGCCTGGTCGTACATCGGGTCGGACTCCGCATCGGCGCCTTCCACGGCGACGCCCTCGTCGCCATCGCCACCGGCGCTGCCCTCCAGAATGCCGTCCAGATACTGCGGCCCTCCCTGCGCCTTCAGGTGCTCGACGACCTTGTGCACTTCGGCGTCCGACACGAACGCGCCGTGCACGCGCAGCGGGTAGCCGACGCCGGGCGGCTGATAGAGCATGTCGCCCTGCCCCAGCAGCGCTTCCGCGCCCATGTGGTCGAGGATCGTGCGCGAATCGACCTTGCTCGCCACCTGGAACGCGATGCGCGAGGGAATGTTGGCCTTGATGAGGCCCGTGATCACGTCCACCGACGGACGCTGCGTGGCCAGGATCAGGTGGATGCCGGCCGCGCGCGCCTTCTGCGCAATGCGCGCGATCAGCTCCTCGATCTTCTTGCCGGTCACCATCATCATGTCGGCGAGCTCGTCGATCACGACGACGATGAACGGCATCTCCTCGATCGGCTCCGGCGCGTCAGGCGTCAGCGAAAACGGATTGGTCAGCGGCTTGCCCGCCTTCTTCGCCTCGGCGACCTTCGCGTTGTACCCGCCGAGGTTGCGCACGCCGAGGGTCGACATCAGCCGGTAACGGCGTTCCATTTCGCCGACGCACCAGTTGAGCGCGTTGCCGGCGAGCTTCATGTCGGTGACGACCGGCGCCAGCAGGTGCGGGATGCCCTCGTAGACCGAGAGCTCGAGCATTTTCGGGTCGACCAGGATCATCCGTACCTGCCGCGGCTCGGCCTTGTACAGCAGCGACAGGATCATCGCGTTGACCGCGACCGACTTGCCGGAGCCGGTCGTGCCGGCGACGAGCAGATGCGGCATCCTGGCCAGATCGGCGATCACTGCCTTGCCCGCGATGTCCTTGCCCAGCGCCAGCGTCAACCGGCTCGCATTGTCGTTGTACGTCGCCGACGACAGGATCTCGATGAGCTTCACGATCTGCCGCTTCGGGTTGGGCAGCTCGAGTCCCATGCACGACTTGCCCGGAATCGTTTCGACGACGCGGATCGAGATCACCGAGAGAGCGCGCGCGAGATCCTTCACCAGATTCACGATCTGCGCGCCCTTGACGCCGACCGCCGGCTCGACCTCGTAGCGGGTGATCACCGGCCCTGGATAGGCGGCCAGCACCCGCACCGCGACGCCGAAATCGGCGAGCTTGCGCTCGATCAGACGCGAGGTGAATTCGAGCGTGTCGGCGCTCACCGTCTCCTGCGCCGTCGGCGCGTCGTCGAGCAGCGCGAGCGGCGGCAGCGGGGAGTCCGGCAGATCGAGGAAGAGCGGCCGCTGCTTTTCCTTCACGACGCGATCGGACTTCGGCACCTCGACCACCTGCGGCACCACGAGCACCGGCTCGCGCAGGACGACCTCGTGCTTCGCCTGCACGACGGCCTCGCGCACCGCGAGCGCCTGCGCGCCGAGTTCGCGGTCACGGCGCTCCTCCGCCCGGCGCCTGAGCCACACGACAGCGCGCTCGAGCCAGGTGCCGATGCGCTCCATCAGCTTCAGCCACGACATCCCGAAGAACAGCGACGAACCCGCGGCGAACAGCGCCAGCAGCAGCAGCGTCGCGCCGTTGAATCCCAGGAGCTTCGACAGCCCGCGCCCGAGGATTTCACCCAGCGCGCCGCCGGCCGCCTGCGGGAGCGTCACCGGCAGGTTGTACAACCGCAGCGCCTCCAGCGCGGCGCTCGACAGCAACACGACGGCGAACCCCAGCGCGCCGAGCGAGAGCGGGTGGTCCGTTTCGAGCTCGGGCTGTCCGATGCGGCGATATCCGGCGAGGACCAGGACCACGCCCGCGACGACCCACCACCAGGCCGATATGCCGAAGAGATAGAGCAGCAGATCGGCAAGCCAGGCACCCACCAGGCCGCCGCGATTCGCGATCGGAGCGCCGACGCCCGAGAACGACCAGCCGGGATCGGTCTTCGCATAAGTCGCCAGGATCAGCGCCAGCCAGACGAATGCCGCGACGACGAGGAGCCACCAGGATTCGCGGACGAGCCGCGCAAAGCGCGGCGACAACGACGGGGCCGAACCGGTCGCGGCGCGGCGCCGGGGGCTCGTTTCTTTCTTATTGAAAAACATGGATTTGCGGCGCTGACTTCACGTGGCGAATTATACACCGGCGCGCGCGGGCGACAGTGTGCATCGTGGCGCGATGCCCCACGGTTGGAGCGACCGGATTTGCCCCCACATCAGCCGTGTCGGCGCGCCTGCCTCGGTCCGGCGCCGAAATCGGCGCGTCGTCGCGGCGGTTCGGGACGCGCTCCGGTTAAACTTGAACAATTTGCGAAGCGAGATACGCATGTCGACACAACACGCCCGCCTCCTCATTCTCGGCTCCGGCCCGGCCGGTTACACCGCCGCAGTATACGCGGCACGCGCGAATCTGAAGCCGGTCCTCATCACCGGGCTCGCCCAGGGCGGACAGCTGACGACGACCACCGACGTCGACAACTGGCCGGCCGATGCCGACGGCGTGCAAGGCCCCGAGCTGATGGCCCGCTTCCAGAAGCACGCGGAGCGCTTCGACACGAAGATGATCTTCGACCAGATCCACACGGCGAAGCTCGACGCCAGGCCCATCCGGCTGATCGGCGACAGCGGCGAGTACACGTGCGACGCGCTGATCATCGCGACCGGCGCCTCCGCGCGCTACCTTGGATTGCCGTCGGAGCAGGCCTTCATGGGCAAGGGGGTCTCGGCCTGCGCGACCTGCGACGGCTTCTTCTACAAGGCACAGGACGTGGTGGTGATCGGCGGCGGCAATACCGCGGTCGAGGAGGCGCTGTATCTTTCCAATATCGCGCGCACGGTCACCGTGGTGCATCGCCGCGACCGGTTCCGCGCCGAGGCGATCCTGGTCGACAAGCTGATGGCGAAGACGCGCGACGGCGGCAACGTCCGCGTGCTCTGGCATCAAACGCTGGACGAAGTCCTCGGCGATGCCAGCGGCGTCACGGGCGCGCGGCTCAAGGACGTCAGGACCGGCGCGACGCAGGATGTCCCGGTGATGGGCGTGTTCATCGCCATCGGGCACACGCCGAACACCGGCATCTTCGAGGGTCAGCTCACGATGGCCGGCGGCTACATCAAGGTCAGGAGCGGGACCGACGGCGGCGCAACGGCGACGAGCGTGCCCGGCGTGTTCGCCGCCGGGGACGTCGCCGACCACGTGTATCGGCAGGCGGTGACCTCGGCGGGCACCGGGTGCATGGCGGCGCTCGACGCCGAGGCCTACCTCGAGTCGCTCGGCTGACCGTTGCCCCGACGGGCCGGCGGCGAATGGCGCAATGGCGAAACTGGCTGATCTGAAGAAGCTTGTCGATGCGGCACGCGGCGGCGTGGCGTCGTCGAAACCGGGGCCGGCCGCGGGATCGACGGTGGTCCCACGTGCGGCAAAACCCTCGCCAGCGGCGATCCCGCGGGCGAGCGACGACATCGATCTCGCACAGGCCTTCGCCGACGTGCAGCGACTGGCACCCAGCACCCGCGCCAGCAACGCACCACCGCGGCCCGCGCCGATTCCGCTGCAGCGCCTCGCCGACGATGCCGATGCGCTGACGGCCTCCAAGTACGGCGCCGAGCGCGCCCCCGAGGACTGGGACGTCGGTCAGGAACACGAAGCCGAGCAGACGTTCCTGCGCCGCGGGCTCGCCAACGACATCCTGAAGAAGCTGCGCCGCGGCGAATGGTCGGTGCAGGCCGAGATCGACCTGCACGGCCACCGGATCGACGAGGCCCACGACGCGCTATCCGACTTCATCGTCGACGCGCGGGCGCGCGGCTATCGCTGCGTGCGGGCGATCCACGGCAAGGGGCTCACGTCGCCCAACCGGGAGCCGGTCCTCAAGGGCCGGGTGCGGCGATGGCTCGCCCATTGGGACGAGGTGCTCGCGTACTGCGAGGCGGCGCCCAACGCCGGTGGCGGCGGCGCGGTGCTGATCCTGCTGCGCGGCAAGTGATCCGCCGCCAATGCCGCCCGGGCTTCGACCGCGGTCCCTGCGTCTACAGAACACGATGCGCGAGCGCCGGGAGTTCCGCGCGCACGGCCTTGATCCGCGCCGGATCGACGTCGCCGACGACGATGCCGGGACCCTGATCGCGTTCGGCGACGATGGCTCCCCAGGGATCGATCAACATCGAGTGACCGTAGGTGCGCCGCCCGCCCGGATGCTCGCCACCCTGCGCGGCCGCGAGCACGTAACATTGATTCTCGACGGCGCGCGCACGCAGCAGCAGATGCCAGTGCGCCGCGCCGGTCGTCGCGGTGAATGCCGCGGGCACGAGGATCAGCGCGAGCGTCCCCATGCGGCGATAGAGCTCCGGAAAGCGCAGGTCGTAGCAGATGGACAGTCCGACAGGGCCGCACGGCAGGTCGACGGTCACCACTTCGGTGCCCGGCTCGATGGTCTTGCCTTCGTCGTAGCGCTCATCCCCGCGCGCGAACGCGAACAGGTGGATCTTGTCGTAGCGCGCGACGCGCTGCCCGTCGGGGCCATACATCAGGCACGCGCTGCGCACGCGCGCCGGATCGGCGCTCGCCAGCGGCACGGTGCCGCCGACGAGCCAGATCCCGTGGACCCTGGCGAGTCGCGCCAGAAACGCCTGCTGCACACCGCTGCCCTCGGTCTCCCGGACGGCGAGCTTGTCGGTCGCCTGCGCGCCGAAAATGCCGAAATATTCGGGTAGAACCACGAGCCGCGCGCCCTCGGCCGCCGCTTGCCCGATCAGCGGCTCCGCCTGCGCCAGATTCGCCGCGACGTCGCCACCGGCTACGGTCTGCACGGCGGCAACGCGCATGCGCTCACCGTATTCCTTCATCGCGCCGCTCCAGGGGTTGACAGCGCGCCCGCACCCGGGGCGGCGCTCGCATTCTCTCCGGCATTCTTGGTGACGACCGGGTCGGACCAGCTGCCGGTCACCGTGTACTCGTAGCGGAACATCTTTTCGACCGGATCCTGCAGAATGGCCTGCGCGACCAGCGAGCCGGCGCCCACCGCTGCGCCGAGCAACGGGTTGGCGAGAAACAGCAACGCGGCCCCGGCCGAAACGCTGGACGACAGCGCCGGCTGCACGCGCACGTTGAGACGCTGCGTTTCCTTCGCCAGATCGGCATCGCCCGAGATGTCGACTTTGGCCGACGGGCCGACGAGCTTGAGGTCGGACGTGGTCATGACGCCGCCGGCGATCCGCACGTTGCCGGTGATTTCGTCGAACGCCAGCCCATCGCTGAAGACATCGCTGTAGTCGAGCGTGATGCGTCGCGGCAGCGCCTGCAGCGACAGCACGCCCAGCAGCTTGCCGGGACCCGGCTCGAGCTTGGTGAACCGGCCCGGGCCGACGTGAATGCCGAACATCCCGGAGAGCGTCGCGAAATCGAACTCGTGCGGCGCGCCCGACCAGGAGAGCTGACCGTCGATCTTCGTCGGCGCGCCGATCAATGCCTCCGCATAGCCGTACCGCGCCAGAAAGGCGCCGGAATCCTTGGTATGGAGCGTCACATCGAGCCGGGTCTGCTGCGGCCGGGCACCCATGCGCCACGCCCCGCTCGCATCGAGGCGGCCGGAATCGTTCGTCAGTCGCAGCCGTTCGATCTGCCATTCGGTGCCGCGCGGCTGCGCGACGAATTCCAGCCGGCCGAGATCGCGGTCCTTCGATATCAGCGTGTCCGCCGCGAGATCGATTTCCGGCCACGGGCTGGCCGCCGGCGCATCCGTCTGCCGTTCGCTGCCACCCTCCCCGGCGTCGCCGCTGCGACTGGTCGTGGGACTGCCGCGCCCGGGAATCGCGAGCCGGGATAACCGCGCCACGATCCGCCCGCCCGGCGCACCGGCGCCGGGTGCGGACCACGTCGCGGTCCCCGCGACCTCGGCGCCGTCGAGATCGAAGGACCATCCGCCGGGGGACTCGCGCATCCGCAGCTTGAGATCGGTGAACTTCGCGCCCAGTGCATCGAACTCGCGGACGTCGAAGTCGGCCCCGGCGAGAATGAGCCCGGGATCCTGTCGTCCCGTTCCGGAGGAGGTTTCCCGCGGCAGCAACGCGATCCACGCGTCGGCCCTGAGCACCGGCAGCTCGCCGCGTAGCCAGAGCCCAGGCCGCTCGGCGCGGGCCGCGTCGGGCCGTTCGATCGCCCGGCCCAGCGAGAGCAACGCGCGATCGATCACCGCGTTGGCGCCGTCCTGCTTCCGCTGCGCGACGAACTGCGCGACGCGGCCATACGACGCGATGATCAGATCCGTTCCCGGCGGGCTGGCTTCGTCGCGCCCCTCGATCCGCAGCGGCATCTCCTCGCCGGCGCTCTTGCCGAGCGGCGCGGGCAAATCGACGGCCGCGCCCTTCATCGTGCTCTCGAACACCCACCCCAGCGTGCCCGGAGCGAGCACGTTCACGTTGATCGACCAGTCGATGCGGCCCGCAACCCGATCGAGAATGGCGTTGCCGTACTCGCGCTGCAGCGCGGCCAGACCCGCCGTTCCGGTACCGCTCACGCGCGTCTGTCCGTCGGCGCCGGCGAACGTGAGCTTCGCGGGTCCGCCCAGGATCTCCGCGGCGACGTCGCGTGCGCTAACGTCGCGTTCGCTGAACGAGAGCTTGCCATTGACCTTGGTCAGCGCCGGCACGCCGGCCATCCGCAACTGCGCGTCGGACAGCGTGTACTCGCCCGCAAACCTTATGTCGTCGGGCCGTCCGAGCGGGAGCTCGATCTTCAAAGCCAGGCGTCCGTCACCCGATGCTTCGAGGGAGCTCGTGATCGTTCCCGTTCGCGCCGCAACCGGACTTCCGTTCACGTACCGGAGGAAGCCCGCGAGCGGTCCCGTTGCTTCGCCGCCGATCCGCAGCAGCGGGTGATCCAGCGCGAGGTCGGAAATCTCGACGCGCGTCCTGCCGATATCGACACCGTGAACGCGGCCCCGCGCAGCGTCGACCGTCAGGCGCGTTCCCTCGATCCGCACATTGGCATCGATGGCATCGATCGGCGGCCATCCGTCCGCGTAGGCGAGTGTCACGCCTTTCGCCTTCGTGTCGAGCAGCAGTTTGCCGCCCTTGCCGTTCGGGAAAGGAAACTCGGCAAGGTTGCCGGCAAGCGTGAAGCGCGTTTCGGCAGCCGTGCCGCCAATGAGCGCGTCGCGCAGCCAGTCGCGGGTGGCAGGGTCGATCGACCGCGGCAGGTAGCGGTGAATCTGCCGGGCGTCGCCGCGCGCAGCACGCGCCACCATGTCGATCTCGCCCGGCCCGCGCGCCAGCGTGCGGTAGGTTCCCGTCACATCGCCCGCCACGTCGGCGTTGGCGATTTCGAGCCGCTCCAGGCGGACCGTCGTCCGGCCTTCGCGGCGCTCCCATTTCACGAGGCCCTCCAGGGAGTCGAACGCGACGGGACCGTGCAGGATGCGCGGCAGATCGAGCGTGGCGTTCGCGCTGGAGATCCTGAGCTCGCCGCCCTCGTGCGTGGCATCGAACCGGCCGGTGAGACCGCTCGCCCCGGGAAAGGCGTCCTGCGCGATGATACCCAGCTGCCCGAATTCCGCCGCCGCCGCGTAGGACCGCAGCGAGTCGGCGGGCCCCTCCCAGCGCAAGCGACCGTGCGTCAGTGTCCCGCGCGGCGCGAAACGGGCGAGGTCCGTGCGCATCCGGTCCGGCAGCGGCAGATGGGCCGCCAGCGCAACGAGCGGCCCGAGCTGCAGCTGGTCGAATTCGAGCTCTCCCGAGGCCGGGCGATCACCCGTGCCTTCCCGCAGGGTGATCTTGAACTGGACCGGGTCGAGACGCTCGCCGGTCATCGTGGTGAACGCCAGCGCGCGGGCAAACACTTCGCGCTGCGCGCCGGACTGCCGGGTGCCGACGCGTCCCGACAGATGCGCGAGCTCGATTGCGGGCAGGCCGTCCGCCAGCGTCGCCTTCACGTCGGCCAGCTCGACGTCGGCAACGATCTCCGTTGCCTCCTGCCGCGCGAACTGGAACCAGATGCGCATCGCCCCGGTTCCGGTCCCGATCTCCGGGGGCAGCGGCAGCCATTCCCGCCACGCCGCGACGTCCGCGTAGTCGAGGCGCACGAACAGCCGCCCCTGCGCGTTCTGCCAATCCTTCATCGACGCGAACACCAGATCGCCGCGCAGATCCAGCGGCGCTGCGAGCTCCGACGGCGGTGTGCCCTTCAATCCGAACCGATGGTGCCCGAAGCGGTTTTCCAGGCGCACCTGAACCCGGTCGAGCACGAGCTGCGGCGCGTTGCGCAGATCGTCGTCCCACAGGATCAGCGCGTCGCGGATGACGATCTCGCGCTGGCGCAGTATCCAGTCGGTGAACGGCACGTCGCCAGTCACCTGCTCCGGATCGACCTCTATCCCGGCGATCCGCAGCACGCCGGAACGATCGCGGCGGATCGCCAGCCGCGGGCCCTCGATGTTGAGCTCCTTGAGGGTGAGCTCGAAGAGCGGCAACGACGTCCAGGAGACGATCATCTCGACTTTGGGCAGCGAGAGAAGGGGCGTCGCCCCCGCGCGAGCGCGATCCAGCACGCGCAACCCCTCGACCACAAGCTTGGGGTTCCAGCCGTCCCAACCCGTGGTGAGCACCGCGATTTCGACGGGGTGGCCCAGCTGCCGCGACAGCATGCCGGCAAGCGGGTCCCGATAGGATTCGATCTGCGGGAAGACGACGAAGCGGACGGCGAGCAGAACGAGCGCGAACGCCGCGAATCCGACGACCACGGCCGTCCGGACGAAGCCGAACAACGCAAGGAAGACCGCGCGGGGAACGCGGAGAAAGGCGCGCGGTGAAGGCATAATGGAGGCGCAGGCCCATTGTAACGGAAGTGCGCCGCGAATCCGGCGCCTGCCCGTTGCGCGCAGACCCGGATGTCGGCCCGGTCAAATCGCCCTACCCGCCCGTTCCATGTCCATCGCGCCCGATCTCGCCGTTGCTCTCGCCTACAGCCGATACGCCACCGCGGCGCTGGCCGCGCACCCGGACGAGCGGGAGGAGCTCGCCGCGACGCTCGGCGCACCGTTCGGGTGGGCTGACGCCGAAGCCGCGCTGAGCGCCGTCGCGCAGGCCGGCGAACCGCGCGCGCTGGCGGCGGCGCTGCGCCGGCTGCGCCGCCGGGTCTTCGTGCACACGCTGGCCCGCGACCTGACCGCACGCGCCGATCTGGCCGAGGTCTGCGCCAACATGTCGACGCTCGCCGAGGTCGCACTGCGCGCCGCCGTCACGCTGCACCACCGCGCGCTCGCGGCCGAGCACGGCGAGCCGCGTGATGAGAACGGCGCAGCGCAGGACCTCGTGGTGATCGGCATGGGCAAGCTCGGCGGGCGCGAGCTCAACGTGTCCTCCGACGTCGATCTCGTCTTCGTCTATCCCGAAGACGGCGATACGGATGGCGCGAGGCCGCTGTCGAACCGGGAATTCTTCGAGCGCCTCGGCCGGCGCGTCATCGGCGCGCTCCACGAGATCACGCCGGACGGCTACGTGTTCCGCGTCGACATGAGGCTGCGGCCCTACGGCGAGAGCGGGCCCCTCGCGGTGCCCTACTCGGCCCTCGAGCAGTACCTGATCACGCAGGGGCGCGCGTGGGAGCGCTATGCATGGCTGAAGGCGCGCGCGCTGACCGGCACGCGGCACGACGAGCTCTACGCGCTGGTCACGCCGTTCGTCTTTCGCAAGTACCTCGATTACGACGCCTACGAGGGTCTGCGCGACGTCCACCGCCAGATTGCGGAGCAGGGCAAGCGCCGCGACTACGCGCCGAACATCAAGCTCGGGCCGGGGGGCATTCGCGAGATCGAGTTCATCGCGCAGGCGCTGCAGATCGTCCGCGGCGGGCGCGAGCCCGAGCTGCGCGCCCGCGGCACGTTGCCTGCGCTCGCCGCCATCGCCGCTCGCGGCTTGATGCCGGCGGCGGCCGTCGCCGCCCTGCGCGATGCCTACGTCTTCCTGCGCAATGTCGAGCACCGGCTGCAGTATCGCGACGACCGGCAGACGCAGACGCTGCCTGCGGAGGCCGCGGAGTGCGATGCGCTCGCGCGCGCGATGGATTGCGCGGACGGCGCCGCCTTCGATCGAGTGCTCGGCGCGCACCGGGCAGCGGTCGCCGCGCAATTCGCGGGACTCTTCGGCGCGGTCGGGTCCCGCGATCCCGCGGACACGACGGCATCCTCGCCCGCGACCGGGCGAGACCCGGCGCTGCCGGCGCTCGCCGCGCTCTGGGCCGACGATGTCTCCCCGGACACTGCGCGCCAGACGCTGGCAGCGGCGGGATTCGCGGACCCGGAAGGACTCCTCGCCAATCTCACGCGCGTTCGCGCCAGCGCGCGATACGTCCAGCTGCCGGCGCTGTCGCGGCAGCGGGTCGACGCGCTGGTGCCGCAGCTGCTCGCCACCGCCGTGGCGATGTCCGCCGAAGGCGCGGACGCGCAGGCGGTGTTCCACCGCCTGTTCGAGCTGCTGGAAGCCATCAGCCGGCGCAGCGCCTATCTCGCGCTGCTGACCGAGCACCCGACGATGCTGCCGCGCCTCGCCCAGCTGATGGGCGCATCGCAATGGGCCGCGGACTACCTGACGCGCCACCCGATCCTGCTCGACGAGCTGCTCGACCCGCGCGTCCTGCTCGCGGAGCCCGACTGGGAAGCATGGCGGCGTGAGCTCGCGCGCCTGCTCGCCATCCAGGCGGGCGACGTCGAGGAGCAGATGGACATCCTGCGCCAGTTCAAGCACGCCCAGTCGTTCCGCCTGCTCGCGCAGGACCTCGCCGGAACGCTGACGGTCGAGCGCCTCGCCGATCACCTGTCCGCGCTCGCCGACGTCATCCTCGCGGCAACCCTCGCCGAGGTGTGGGCGCAGATGCAGGGCGCGCGGGCCCCGCCGCCGAAGTTCGCGATCATCGGTTTCGGCAAGCTGGGCGGCAAGGAGCTGGGGTACGCGTCCGACCTCGACCTCGTCTTCCTCTACGACGACGCCGACGATTCCGGGCAGGAGCGCTACCTGCGGCTCGCGCGGCGCCTCGTCACCTGGCTCACCAGCATGACGCCTGCCGGCTCGCTCTACGACATCGATCTCCGGCTGCGCCCCGATGGCGCCAAGGGCCTGATGTCGTCGTCGCTCGCCGGCTTCCGCCGCTACGAGCGCGAGCAGGCGTGGACGTGGGAGCATCAGGCGCTCACCCGCGCCCGGTTCGTCGCCGGCGACCTTGCGATCGGCGCCGCCTTCGAGCACGAGCGCAACGCGATCCTGTGCCTGCCGCGCGAGTGCGAAAAGCTCGCGGTCGACGTGGTCGACATGCGGCGCAGGATGCTTTCCGGCCACCCGAACCCGACACCGTTGTTCGACCTCAAGCACGACCCGGGCGGCATGGTCGACGTCGAGTTCGCGGTCCAGTACCTCGTCCTCGCACACGCGCACGACCACGCGGTGCTGACGCGCAACCTGGGCAACATCGCGCTGCTGCGGATCGCGGGCGAGCTCGGCCTCGTTCCCGTGCCGATGGCGGCCGCCGCGGCGAACGCCTATCGCGACTATCGTCGGCTGCAGCACCAGATCCGGCTGACCGGCGCCCCGCATGCGCGCGTCGATCCGGCGCTGCACGCCGACCGGCGCGCCGCCGTGGCCGCGTTGTGGACGCACGTTTTCGGCACGCCGTGGAGCTGACCCGGGCCTCTATGGGGGCGGCACTCGTTTGCGCTCCCCTCCCAATGGATTTTGCCCCGTTGAGATCGGGCGCCGACAAAGCGCCGAAGACCGGTCGGGAATCGGCTAAAATCGTGTTTTTTGGCGCAAGGGGATAGCACCATGTCGATGGCCGACCGCGACGGATGGATCTGGTACGACGGCAAGATGGTGCCGTGGCGCGACGCCACGACGCACGTGCTCACGCACACGCTGCACTACGGCATGGGCGTGTTCGAAGGCGTGCGCGCCTACAAGACGCCGGAGGGGCCGGCCATCTTCCGCCTGCGCGACCACACCGACCGCCTTTTCCGCTCGGCGCAGATCTTCGGGATGAAGATTCCGCACTCGAAGGAGACGATCGATGAGGCGCAACTCGCGTGCGTGCGCGAGAACAAGCTCGAATCCTGCTACCTCCGCCCGCTCGTGTTCTACGGCTCGGAGGCGATGGGCGTGGCGGCCAAGTCGAATCCGGTGCGCGTCGCGGTCGCCGTATGGCCGTGGGGCGCCTACCTGGGGGCCGAGGCGCTCGAGAAGGGCATCCGCGTCAGGACCTCCTCGTTCACCCATCACCACCCGAACATCACGATGTGCAACGCCAAGGCCGTGTGCAACTACGCGGTGTCGATTCTCGCCAACCAGGAAGTCGCGCACGACGGCTACGAGGAGGCGATGCTGCTCGACCCGCAGGGATTCATCTGCCAGGGTTCGGGCGAGAACGTGTTCGTCGTGCGCGACGGCAAGCTGCACACGCCCGACCTGTCGGGTGGCGCGCTGGACGGCATCACGCGCCGCACGATCATCACGTTCGCCAACGAGCTCGGAATCCCGGTGGTCGAGCGGCGCATCACCCGCGACGAGATCTACATCGCCGACGAAGCCTTCTTCACCGGCACGGCGGCCGAGGTCACGCCGATCCGCGAATTCGACAACCGGACGATCGGAGCCGGCGGACGGGGGCCGATCACGACCCGGCTGCAGACGCTGTTCTTCGACACCGTCAACGGCCGCAACCCCGCGAAGAAGGCGTGGCTCACGAAGGTGTGACGATGGCCGAGACCCGCGAACAGGGCGCCATCGAGGTGGAGGCCAAGGATCTCCCGGTCTTCTGCCCCAATCCGCAGATGCCGCTCTGGTCCAGCCATCCGCGCGTGTTCCTCGACATCGCCGAACTCGGCGAAGCGCGCTGCCCGTATTGCGGCACGCGCTACCGGCTCGCGGGCGGACCGCGCAGTGGGCGGGCACTAGATGAACGGCTCCACGCTCACCTGCGCGCCGGGCTCGTTGACGCCAACCGATCGCGTTCTCGTCGTCGCGCCTTCGTGGGTCGGCGACGCCATCCTTTCCGAGCCGCTGGTGGCGCGCCTCAGGGCGACGCGGGGAGACGCGTCCATCGACGTGCTGGCGCCCGCGTGGTGCGCTCCCGTCTACGCGCGGATGCAGGGCGTCGGCCGCATCTTCGACTCCGCGCTCCGCCATGGACGGGTGGATTGGGCGCAGCGCAGGGCCCTGGCCAGCACCTTGTCCGCGCAGCGCTACACGCAGGCGGTCATCCTGCCCAACTCGTGGAAATCGGCGCTCGTGCCGTGGCTCGCACGCATCCCGCTGCGCACCGGCTACACCGGCGAGATGCGCTGGGGAATCGTCAACGATCGGCGACGACTGGATCGCCGCGCGCTGCCGCGCCTGGTCGAGCGCTACGCGGCGCTGGCCGCGGACGCAGGCGTAGCGCCGGTGGCCGCAACCGCGCCGGTCCTGGTTCCGGATCGGGCGAACCTCGATGCGGCCGTCCGCGCGCTGGATCTGCGCGTCGACGGCGGCATCGCGATCCTCTGCCCCGGCGCCGAGTTCGGCCCGGCGAAGCGCTGGCCGCCGGAGCATTTCGCCGACCTGGCGCGCAAGTTCCTTGCCGACGGCCTCGCAGTCTGGCTGCTGGGTTCCCCGAACGACAAGCCCGCAACCGAGGCGGTGCTCTCCGCCGCCGGCACGGACTGCGGAGCCATCCGCGACCTCTCCGGCCGCACGGACCTCGGCACCGCGATCGATCTCCTGTCGCTGGCCTCGATCGTCGTCAGCAACGATTCCGGACTGATGCACGCCGCGGCGGCGGTCGGCGCTCCGCTCGTCGCGCTGTTCGGATCGTCGTCGCCCGCCTACACGCCGCCGATGTCCGCCACGGCCAGGATCGCGCGCATCGACATCGCCTGCAGTCCGTGCTTCAAGCGCGAATGCCCGCTCGGACACTTCAAGTGCATGAAAGATCTCGCGCCGCCCGCGGTGTATGATCTTGCGCGCGCGGCGCTGCGTCCGCGCGATCCGGTTGCGGAAGCGCCACCGGCGCCTTGAAAACCCACTCCCGTCCCGTCATGGCCAAGGTCCGCACGCCACCGATCTACACGACACCCACGGACGCCGCGCTGGCGTTCTACCAGGCGTTCGAGGCGAAGGACGTCGACGCGATGATGACCACCTGGGCCGAGGACGAGGAGATCGTCTGCGTCCATCCCGGCGGCACGCGTCTCGTCGGCTACGACGCCGTGCGCGTCGGCTGGGAGCAGCTGTTCGCGGGCGACGCCCGCCTCACCTTCCGCCTCGATCAGATCGTGATGATCGAAACGGTCGGGCTCGCGATGCAGAGCGCGGTCGAGCACGTGTCCCTCGGCAGCGACGGCACGCCGCGCGGCGCGGCGATCTGCACCAACGTCTTCCTGCGCACGCCTTCGGGCTGGCGGATGGTGATGCATCACGCCTCCCCCGCCCCCGTGTCGGCCTCGACGGAGCCGAAGGGGCCGTTGCACTAGCCTTCGCCTCTACGCCGTCCCGCCCACCGTCAGCCCGTCGATCTTGAGCGTCGGCTGCCCGACGCCCACCGGCACGCTCTGCCCTTCCTTGCCGCAGGTGCCGATGCCGCTGTCCATTTCCATGTCGTTGCCCACCATCGACACGCGCGTCAGGGCATCGGGTCCGTTGCCGATCAGCGTCGCGCCCTTGACCGGGTAGGCGAGCTTGCCGTTCTCGATCTTCCAGGCTTCCGCCGCCGAGAACACGAACTTGCCGCTGGTGATGTCGACCTGCCCGCCGCCGAAATTGGCCGCGTAGAGACCGTCGGCCACCGACGCGATGATCTCGGCCGGATCGTGGCCGCCGGCCAGCATGATCGTGTTGGTCATCCGCGGCATCGGCAGGTGCGCGAACGACTCGCGGCGGCCGTTGCCGGTCGGCGCGACCCCCATCAGGCTGGCGTTCAGCCGGTCCTGCATGTAGCCCTTGAGGATGCCGTCGTCGATGAGCACGGTGCGCCGCGTCGGATTGCCCTCGTCGTCGACGTTGAGCGAGCCGCGCCGCCGGTCGATCGTGCCGTCGTCGACGACGGTGATGCCCTTGGCCGCGACGCGCTGGCCGACGCGGCCGGAGAACGCGCTCGTCCCCTTGCGGTTGAAATCGCCTTCGAGGCCATGGCCGATCGCCTCGTGCAGCAGGATGCCGGGCCAGCCGTGCCCCAGCACCACCGTCATCGTGCCGGCCGGCGCGGGGCGCGCGTCCAGATTGAGCAGCGCCTGGCCGACCGCCTGCGCCGCATAGGACTCGAGCATCGCGTCGGTGAAATAGCCGTAGTCGAAGCGGCCGCCGCCGCCCGCGTAACCCTGCTCCCGCCGTCCGCCGTCCTCCACGATCACCGTCAGCGACACCCGCACGAGCGGGCGCACGTCGGCCGCGATGACGCCGTCGCTCCGCGCAATGAGCACGGCTTCGTATTCGCCCGCGATCGAGGCCATCACCTGCGCCACGCGCGGGTCGCGCGCCCGCGCCATGCGCTCCAGCCGCTCCAGCAGCGCGACCTTGGCTTCCTCCGGCAGCGAAGCGACGGGGTCCTCAGGCGCATAGAGCGAGTGCGCGGCCCCGACACGGCCGAGCGCCGCGACGGCCGATTGGCCCTGGCGCCCGATCGCGCGCGCGGCAACCGCCGCCTCGTTCAACGCGACGAGCGATATGTCGTCGGAGTACGCGAAAGCCTGTTTCTCGCCGTGCACGGCACGGATGCCCACACCGCGATCGATGGAAAACGACCCCGCCTTGACGATGCCTTCCTCGAGGCTCCAGCTTTCCATCCGCGAATACTGGAAATAGAGGTCGGCGAAATCGACTTCGTGCGTGTGGATCGACGCGAGCACGGCGGACAACGCGACGTCGTCGAGCCCCGCCGGTTCCAGCAGCAGGCGGCGCGCCTCGGCAAGCAATCCGCTGCTGACGGGAGGTACGGAGAGATCGGTCAAGGGGTTCCTTCCAATGGGAATTCGCCTGCGACAAGCGGTCGGCCGGAATGGCCGGGGTCGTGGGCACGGTGCCGGCCCTGCAAGACGCGGCGCTGCCGCCATTGTCGACGGATCTGCCCTGTCGCGGCAAGCGCAATTGCCCCTGAGCTATGCAGGGACTTGCCCGGAATGCGCCTACGCCGGCGCGGCGGCCTTCTTGCCCAGATAGGTCGCGGCCACGCGGGGATTCGCGGCCAGGTCGGCACTCGGTCCTTCGAGCGCGAGGTCGCCCGTCTCCAGCACGTAGCCGTAATCCGACACCTGCAGCGCCGCCCGCGCATTCTGCTCGACCAGCAGGATCGACACCCCGGTCGAGCGCAGGCCCGCGACGATGCTGAAGATCTCGCGCACCATGAGGGGCGCGAGGCCGAGCGACGGCTCGTCCAGCATCAGGAGCTTGGGTTTTCCCATCAATGCACGGCCCATGGCGAGCATCTGCCGCTCGCCGCCGGACAGCGTGCCAGCCAGCTGATCGCGGCGTTCCTTGAGCCGCGGAAAGCGCTGGTACACCTCATCCAGCGTATTGCGCCAGCCGCGCTCGCCGCTGCGCGCACGCTGGAACCCACCGAGCTCGAGGTTGTCGGCGACACTCATCGCCGCGAACAGCTCGCGCCGCTCGGGAACGAGGATGAGTCCGCGCGCCACGCGCTGCTCGACGGTCAGCGCGTTGGCGCGCGCGCCGAGATACGTAAGGTCCCCCGTCGCCGGCAGCAGCCCCATCAGCGCCGCCAGCAGCGTCGTCTTGCCGGCGCCGTTCGGCCCGATGACCGACACGATCGTCCCGCGCCCGACCTTGAGCGAGATGTCGCGTACCGCCTCGACCTTGCCGTAGGCGACGTGCAGCCTGCTTGCCTCGAGCAGGGTATCGCTCGCGCCTGCCGCCATCACGCCACCCCGCCGAGGTAGGCTTCGAGCACCGCCGGATTCCGCTGAATTTCGATCGGCAGCCCCTCCGCGAGCTTCTGGCCGAATTCCATGACGACCAGCCGATCGGTCAGGCCCATGACGAACTCCATGTCGTGCTCGACCAGGAGCACCGTCATGCCCTCGCCTTTCAATTGCCGCAGCAGCGCCGCGAGCTCCTGCTTTTCGAGATAGCGCAGCCCCGCAGCCGGCTCGTCCAGCAGGAGCAACGCCGGGTCGGCCGCGAGCACGCGGGCGATCTCGACGATGCGCTGCTTGCCGAGCGGCAGGCTGCCGGCCGCGTCGTGGAGGTGCGGCAACAGACCCACGCGCTTGATCGCGCGCGCGGCTTCCGCGCGGGTGCGCGCCTCCTCCGCCCGATCGAGCTTCAGGGCGGCGGCGAACACGCCGGCGCTGCCGCGCAGGTAAGCGCCCAGCGCGACGTTGTCGAGCACGCTCATGCGGGGCACCAGCTTCACGTGCTGGAACGTGCGGCCGATGCCGCGGCGCGCGATCTCGTACGGCAGACAACCGACGATCGATTCGCCGCGAAAGACCACGTCGCCGGTGGTGAGCGCGAGCGCACCCGAAATCAGGTTGAACATCGTGCTCTTGCCGGCGCCATTCGGTCCGATGAGCCCGAGAATCTCTCCCGGCTGGATCGCAAACGAGAGATCGTTGACGGCGACGAGGCCGCCGAACTGCTTGCGCGCCGCCCGGACTTCGAGCAACGGCCCCGTCGACGCCTGCTTCGCGCGCGACGGCAGCGGTTCCGCCTCGGGCACCGGCGGCGGCGGCGTTTGCGGCAGCAGGTGCGCGATCCACGGCCAGACGCCTTCACGCGCACGCTGCAGCAGGATGACCATCAGTATGCCGAACACGACGATCTCGAAGTTGCCGCTCTTGCCGAGCAACGCGGGCAGCAGGTCCTGCAGCAGCTGCTTCGCCAGCGTGATCAGCGTTGCGCCGACCACGGCGCCCCACACGCTGCCGGCGCCGCCCACGACGGCCATGAACAGGTACTCGATGCCCTGATTGATGCCGAACGGCGTCGGGTTCACGAAGCGCTGCAGGTGCGCGTAGAGCCAGCCCGAGATCGCGGCCAGCAGCGCCGCGTAGACGAATACGACGATCTTGAGGCGCGCGCCGTTGACGCCGAAGGCCTCCGCCATGTCCAGCTGGCCGCGCAGCGCGCGGACCGCGCGGCCCGGGCGCGAGTCGAGCAGGTTGTTCGTCGCCCAGAGCGCCACCAGCGCGATGCCCCAGATGAGGAAATAGAAGTAGCGCTCGTTGCGCAGCTCGATCCCGAACAGATTGAGCGCGGGAATGCCGGAAAGCCCCGTGTGCCCGCCGAGGAACTCGAGATTGCCGAACAGAAAATAGAGGCTGATGCCCCAGGCGATGGTCGCGAGCGGGAGATAGTGTCCTTTCATCCGCAGCGTGATGAAGCCGAGGCACAGCGCCAGCGCCAGCGTGAGCACCAGCCCCACGCACAGGCTGAGCCAGGGCGAGATCGCGTATTGCGCCGAGAGGATTGCCGTCGTGTACGCGCCGATGCCGACGAACGCCGCCTGCCCGAACGACGTCTGCCCGGCCACACCGGTGAGGAGGACGAGTCCGAGGGCCACGATGCTGTAGAGGCCGATGTAATTGCCGAGCGTCACCCAGAACTGTGGCGCCGCGAGGGGCACGCCGACCAGCGCGGCAACGAACAGGGCGACGCCGAGCCGGCCGAACGGCAACGTGCGCCGCAGGCTCACGTGGCCTCCGTACGCTCCTGCCATCGCCCTCCGCGCGTCTGCCACACGTCGGTTCGCCTCGGTCGATCGCGCGCGCCGGGCCTTGGCTCGCTGACGCTCGCCGTCGCTCACTCGTCCTCCTCGTGCTGGTGCGTGGTGAGGCTGCGCCACAGCAGCACGGGGATGATCAGCGTGAAGACGATCACCTCCTTGAAGCCGCTCGCCCAGTAGGACGAGAACGCCTCGAGCAGGCCGACGAGCAGCGCGCCGGCCGCGGCGAGCGGGTAGCTCACGAGGCCGCCGATGATCGCCCCGACGAAGCCCTTGAGACTCACCAGGAAGCCCGAATCGTAGTAGACGGTCGTGAAGGGGCCGATCAGCACGCCGGAGAACGCGCAGAGGAGCGCCGCCAGCGCAAAGGTGAGCGAGCCCGCCAGATTGGGAGCGATTCCGACGAGGCGCGCGCCCACGCGATTCAGCGCCGTCGCGCGGAGCGCCTTGCCGTACAGCGTGCGGCCGAAGAAGAAGTAAAGCGCCACGATCAGCGCGAGGCTCGTGAACACGACGAGCAGGCTTTGCACGCTGACCTTGACGCCCCCCAGATCGAACGACTCGGTCGAGAAGGCAGGCGTGCGCGATCCTTCGGCGCCGAAGAACCACAGTCCGAGCCCCGTCAACGTGAAGTGCACCCCCACGGAGACGATCAGCAGCACGAGCACGCTCGCTTCGGCCAGCGGCTGGTAGGCGATCCGGTAGAGCAACGGCCCCAGCGCGGTGACCAGCGCCAGGGTCACGAGAATCTGCGCCCAGAAGGGAAGCTCGGGTGTGGCGAGCCACCAGGCGACACCGGCGATCGCTATCGGGATGCCCGACCAGAGTGCAAACTGCCGCGGTATCCGCCCGGGCTCCCCGCGCTGCACGCAGGCAAGGACTTCCATCGCGCCCGCCACCAGCGCCATGCCGACGAGCAGCCCGACGGTTCCCGGCGGCTTGCCGAGCTGAAGTCCGGCGAGCGTCAGCGTGCCGTAGGCGACGAACTCTCCGGACGGTATCCAGATCACCCGCGTGACGGCGAAAACCAGCACCAGCGCCAGCGCGAGCAGCGCGTAGACGGCACCGTTGGTGATGCCGTCCTGGGTCAGCAGCACGAAAATCGGGAAGTCCATCGACGGAGTATGCCGGAACCGCGGCGATGCAATAAAAAAACCGGCTGCGGGGGCGCCGCAGCCGGTCTTGGATCAGCGCTGGATCACTTCACCAGAACCCACTTGCCGTCTTCGATCTTGATCATCGTCCGCGCCCGGTTGTCGAGGCCGTTGTGTTCGGTCGGCGACATCGTGTACACGCCGTGGGTCGCGACGACCTCCTTCATGTTTTCCAGCGCATCCCGCAGCGCGAGCCGGAATTCCTTGGTGCCGGGCTTCGCCTTTTTCAGTGCCTCGGGAATCGCCACCGACAGCATCACGGCGGCATCCCACGCGTGGCCGCCGAACGTCGTCCGCGAGTCCTTGCCGAACTTCGCCTCGTACTTGTTGATGTATTCGGCCGCCGACTTCTTGAGCGGGTTCGAGTCGGGCAGCTGCTCGAAGACGAGCATCGGGCCGATCGGCAGGATCGTGCCGTTGCCGTCCTTGCCGACGACGCGCAGGAAGTCCGGATTGGCGACGCCGTGCGTCTGGTAGATCTTGCCCTTGTAATTGCGCGCTACCAGCTCCTTCTGCGGCGTTGCGCCGGGGGTCCCCGCGGCCGCGATCAGGATCGCGTCGGGATTGGCGGCGACGAGCTTCAGCACCTGGCCGGTGACCGACGCGTCGGTCCGGTTGTACTTCTCCTCGCCGACGATCTTGATGCCGGCGGTGGCCGCCGAGCGGCGCATTTCCGCGAGCCAGCCGTCGCCGTACCCGTCGGCGAAGCCGATGTAACCCATCGTCTTCACGCCGTTCGCCTTCATGTTGATGGCGATCGCGTCCGCCATCAGCGAGTCGCTCTGCGGAGTCTTGAATACCCACTTGGTCTTGGGATTGGCGGGATCGACGATCCGCGCCGAAGCCGCCATGGAGATCATCGGCGTCTCGGCATCGGCGACCACATCGACCATGGCCAGCGAGTTGGGCGTGATCGTCGAGCCGATGATGACGTCCACCTTGTCCTCGGAAATCAGCTTCTTGGTGTTGGTTACGGCCTTGGTCGTGTCGGAGCCGTCGTCGAGCACGATCCAGTTGATCTTCTGACCGCCGATCGTCGTGGGCACGAGCTCGAACGTGTTCTTCTCGGGGATGCCGAGCGACGCGGCGGGACCGGTGGCCGACAACGTGACGCCGACGTTGATGTCGGCTTGCGCGGAAAGGGCAAAGCCGGCGGCGGCAATGGCGAGAGCCCCGATGAGCTTCGGCAACAGTTTGCGGTCGTTCATTTCGATTCCTCCAGAGCCTCGTTCAGATCACGGATATTGCAGGGCCTTTGGCATCGTCCGTCTCCACCCGGCCAGCCGGGCGGAGCGCGGCGAAACCCGTTCGATTCTTGCAAGGGCCCCGGGGGGCGGTCAATGCCTGCCCTTGATCTCCGACAAGGAAAGCGGCCGTCGGCCCCGATATCCCGGTCCGGCGCCGGTCCGCTGGCGCCCGGCTGCCTGCCGGCGCCGTCTATTTCCGCAGCGCGTCCCGGATCTCGCGCAGCAGGACCACGTCCTCGGGCGTCGGTGCCGGCGCCGCGGGTGGTGCGTCCTTCTTCAGCCGGTTCACCTGTTTCACCATGAGGAAGATCACGAAGGCGAGGATCAGGAAGTTGATGGCGACCGTGATGAAATTGCCGTACGCGAGCAGCGGAACCCCCGCCTTGGACAGCGCTTCGTAGGTCATCGGCCCGCTGTAGCCGGCGGGCGGGACTGGCCAGCATGACGAACCAGTTGGAGAAATCCAGATTGCCGAAGACCCTGCCGACGATCGGCATGATCAGGTCCTTGACCAGCGAATCGACGATCTTGCCGAACGCGGCGCCAATGATGACGCCGACGGCGAGATCCATCACGTTGCCCTTGACCGCGAACTCGCGAAACTCGGATGCGAACGACATGGCGCTTGCCTCCCTCGATGATGACCCGACGCAGACTCCGGCCGCGCCAGACCGATGCCGCCAACGCAAACCCGGTCAGTGCCCGCACGGCCGCCCGAAGGGCACTGTGCGCCCCCTCGGGGGGCAGCGAACGCAGCGAGCGTGGGGGCCGTTCATCTTAGACAGCGGCTTCGCCGCTCTCGCCCGTCCGGATGCGCACGACCTGCTCGACCGCAGTCACGAAGATCTTGCCGTCGCCGATCTTGCCCGTGCGCGCGGCCTTGACGATCGCCTCGATGGCGCGTTCGACGTCGGCGTCCGCGATGATCAGCTCGACCTTGACCTTGGGCAGGAAATCGACGACGTACTCGGCGCCGCGATAGAGCTCGGTATGGCCCTTCTGCCGGCCGAAACCCTTCACTTCCGTCACCGTCAGGCCGGTCACTCCGATTTCGGACAGTGCTTCGCGCACCTCGTCCAGCTTGAACGGCTTGATGATGGCTTCGATTTTTTTCATGGTGGCGACGCTCGGGGACCGGCGGTGCGGCGATCCGGATAGCTTACACGACGTCCTCCCATTCGTGCCATGCCGACGTGATCGGGTAGCGCCAGTCCCGGCCGAAACCGCGCGGGGTGATCCGGATGCCCACCGCCGCCTGCCGCCGCTTGTATTCGTTGATCTTGATGAGCCGGACCACGCGCCGCACGTGCTCGGGCGCGAAGCCCATCGCCACGATGTCGGCCGGGCTCCGGTCCTGCTCGACGTAGGCTTCCAGGATCCCGTCGAGGGCGTCGTAGGGCGGCAGCGAGTCCTGGTCGACCTGGTCGGGGCGCAGTTCCGCCGACGGCGCGCGGGTGATGATCCGTTCCGGGATCACGCGGCCCAGCGCGTTCCGGTAGGCGCAGAGCCGGTAGACCAGCGTCTTGCTGATGTCCTTCAGCACGCCGAAGCCGCCCGCCATGTCGCCGTAGAGCGTCGCGTAGCCGACCGCCATCTCCGACTTGTTGCCCGTGGTGAGGACGATGGAGCCGAACTTGTTGGACAGCGCCATCAGCAGGGTCCCGCGAATGCGGGCCTGAATGTTCTCCTCGGCGGCGTCGGGTGCGAGGCCCTTGAACTCGCCGGCGAGCGCGTCGCCGAACGCCGCGAACATCGGCTCGATCGGAATCTCGGTGTAGCGGACGCCGACGATCCCGGCCATCGCCCGCGCATCTTCGAGACTGATCGCTCGCGTGTACGGCGACGGCATCATCACGGCGCGCACGCGCTCTCGCCCGAGCGCATCGACGGCGACGGCAAGCACGAGTGCCGAATCCACGCCGCCGGACAAGCCCAGCAGCACGCCGGGGAACCCGTTCTTCGTGACGTAATCGCGGACCCCCATCACCAGCGCCTCGTAGACGTGGCACTCGAGCCTCGGGATCCAGGGAGCCGCGCACCGGTTTCGGCACGCCCCCGTCGAACGTGCAGAGCGCAACGGCTTCGTGCCAGCCCGGCAGCTGCTGGACGACGTCGCCCCGCGCATCCATGACGAAGGACGCGCCGTCGAACACGAGCTCGTCCTGTCCTCCGACACGGTTGGCATAGACGAAGGGCAGGCCGGTCTCGCGCGCCCGGGCGCCGACCTGCGCGTGCCGGGCATCGTGCTGCCGCGTGTGGTAGGGCGAACCGTTGGCGACGACGATCAGCTGCGCGCCCGCCTCCTTCGCCTGCCGCGCGGGGCCGGCGTACCAGACGTCCTCGCAGATCAGGAGCCCGACGGCCGTGCCGTCGACGTCGACGACGCAAGGGGCGCGGCCGGGCTCGAAATAGCGCTCCTCGTCGAACACCGTGTAGTTCGGCAGCTGCTGCTTGCGGTAAACGGCCGTCACGCGACCATCGGCCAGCAGCGCGAGCGCGTTGTAGCAGCTTCCGCCCTCCCGTTCGGGAAATCCGACGAGGACGGGCGTGTTCGCCACGCCAGCGGCCAGCGCCGCGAGCTCGCGGGCACAGGCGTCGAGAAACGCCGGGCGCAGCAGCAGGTCTTCGGGCGGGTACCCGCAGAGCGACAGCTCCGGCGTCACGACGAGGCGCGCGCCCGCGCGCCCGGCCTCGCCCGTCGCGGCGAGTATCGCCGCACCGTTGCCGCGCAGATCCCCCAGGACCTGGTTCAGCTGCGCGATCGCGATCTGCATGGCAGGCCAGTGTGCACGACGAAAATACTAGCACGCACGGCGTGCGCTCCGCCGTGCCGCCCGTGCCGCGGCACTCGCCTTCGCGACACCGTCCTTGCCGCCGGCCCCGACGCACGCGAGAATCGATGCCTGCGCATGGATGCCGACCGTTCCTTCCTTTCCGGCACGACGCCCGCCAACCCGTTGACCATTCGCGACGACGTCGGCATCGCGTCGATCGCCGCCGCCGACTGGGACGCCCTGACCGGCGGGAAGCCGCTCGCCTCCCACGCGTTCCTGCGCGCGCTGCACGAGACCGGCTGCGCCGCGCCGGCCTCGGGCTGGTCGCCGTGCTACCTCACCGCCTGGCGCGCCGACGCGCTGGTCGGGGCGCTGCCGCTCTACGCCAAGGCGCATTCGTACGGCGAGTACGTGTTCGACTGGGCGTGGGCCGATGCGTACCGCCGGTACGGGCGCCGCTACTATCCGAAGCTGGTGGCGGCGATCCCGTTCACCCCGGCGCCGGGGCAACGGCTCTTCGCCTCCGACGAAGCGGCGGGCACCGCGCTGCTGCGGGCCGCGCTCGCGCGATTGCAGCCGGCGCCGGGCGGCGGCGATCCGCCGTTCTCGTCGCTGCACGTCCTGTTTCCGACCGCGGCCGAGGCCCAGGCGTGCGCGGCGGTGGGCATGGCCGTCCGGCACGGCGTTCAGTTCCGCTGGGAGAATCCGGGCTATCGCGACTTCGCGGATTTTCTCGCGACGTTCAACCACGACAAGCGCAAGAAGGTGAAGCAGGAGCGGCGCCGGGTCGCCGCGGCCGGCATCGCCTTCACGCGCAAGGTCGGCGCCGAGATCACCGCCGCGGACTGGGCGTTCTTCTACCGCTGCTACGAAAACACGTACCGCGACCATCACTCGACGCCGTATCTCAACCTCGCGTTCTTCGAGCGCATCGGCGCGACGATGCCCGATAACGTCATGCTGGCATTGGGTCACCGCGGCGACACCGCGATCTGCGCCGCGCTCGACATCTTCGATCGGGAGACGCTCTGGGGCCGGTACTGGGGGACGACCGAACACGTGTCCGGCCTGCACTTCGAAGCCTGTTACTACCAGGCGATCGACTTCTGCATCGAGCGGAAAATCGCGCGCTTCGAAGGCGGGGCGCAGGGCGTGCACAAGCTGGCGCGCGGCCTCGTGCCCGTGCCGACCTGGTCGGCGCATGCGATCGCGGATGCCGATTTCGCCCGCGCGATCGAGGCGTTCTGCGCGCGCGAACGCGTCGACGTCGCGCACGCCCTCCACGAGCTCGAAGCGGCGAGCCCGTTCCGGAATCCGGAGTCCGGGAACGAGCGACGCGAGTAGCACGGGTGCGACCTGGGCCCGCGCACGCCACGTATGCCGGGAGCGGGCGGGGGGTGACCCGCGCCGCTCCTGCTGTCAGCGATTGCCGATGTCGTCGTCGATGATGACGGGCCGGACAGCGCGCGGGGCCTCGTTGCCGGCATCGGCTCCGTGTTTCGGTTCGCGTGGCTTGCGATTGCCGAAGTCGTCCTCGACGCTGACCGGAACCGTGGCGCGCGGCGCATCGTGGCGTGGCATCGCGTCGGTCCTCGGCGCACGCGGCTGGCGATTGCCGATATCGTCGTCGATGTCCGCCGGCCGCTCCGCTCGCGGCGCAACGTTGCCCGGCAGCGCTTCGGCATTGGGGCCGCGCCGATTGCGGTTGCCGCGGCCCCGCTTCTTGCCCTGACCCGCGCTTGGCCCGTTAGGCCCGCTGCCGCTGCCCGGTCCCTTCGGTCCATTGCCGCGACCCGGTGCGCCGGGTCCCTTGCCTCGGCCCGGACCGCCGGGAGCGTTGCCGCGACCTGGCCCGTTCGGGCCATTGCCGCGACCCTGCTGCCCCTTGGGTCCGCGGCCGCGGCCCGGTCCCTGCGGCCTTGGGGCTCCCGTTCCCGGCAGACCTTCCGGCACAGCGCCGGGAACCGTGAGCGTCGTCATTACATAGGGCGAGGCCGAACCGTATCCGCCCCGCGCTTCGGCGTGCCGGGGTTTGCCGCCCTGCGGCCGTCCCTGTTGTCCGAAGGGGCGCGCGCCGTGCCCTTGGCCGGGAGCGCCGCGCCGCGGCCCGCCCTGCCCCTGCGGCCGCCCATGCGGCCTGCCGTGGGTCTTGCTGAAGAACTTGCCGACGGGAGTGTTGCCGTGCGTGGGCAAACCATGCACGCTGTTGCCCGGCTCGATCCCTTCGAAATCGGCGGATGAATCAGGATCCGCCGACAAGTCCGCCGGCATGCCGGGCTCGCGCCCCGATCCATCGCTCGCACCTTCGCGCTGCTCCTGACCCGGCGGGCGCGGACCCTTGCCCTGCCCGCGTCCGCCCTGACCCGGGTGGCGCCCGCCCTGTCCCTGCTTCTGCGCCGAAGGGCCTGTGGAGCGCATGCCGGCCGCCGTCAATACCGCCCCGACCTCCTCCGGCGTGAGTTCCAGCACCTGACCGCGCTTGACGCGCGAGGGCATCGCCACGGGGCCGTAGCGCGTACGAATGAGCCGGCTCACCGTGAGGCCGAGCGCTTCGAACAGGCGCCGCACTTCGCGATTGCGGCCTTCCTTCAGCACCACGTGGTACCAGTGGTTGGAGCCTTCGCCGCCGCCGTCCTCGATC
Organism: uncultured beta proteobacterium; assembly: GCA_963751405.1. Taxonomy (GTDB): domain Bacteria; phylum Pseudomonadota; class Gammaproteobacteria; order Burkholderiales; family Casimicrobiaceae; genus CAIWHR01. The sequence continues at coordinate 61,915 of CAVVUJ010000034.1, forward strand.
TTCTCGACCTTTCCCGGCCCGTCCTCGAGCTCGATGCCCGTCAGCAGCGCCTGCTGCTGCTCGGGCGTCAGGAGTCCCATCACGCGGACGGCGTACTCGCGCTCGACCTCGTAACGCGGATGCATCATCTTGTTGGCGAGATCGCCGGAATTCGTGAACAGCAGCAGCCCCTCGGTGTTGAAGTCGAGGCGCCCGATCGCGATCCATTTGCCGTGGCCGATGTTCGGCAGCTTCTCGAACACCGTCGGCCGGCCCTCGGGATCGTCGCGGGTGACGATCTCGCCGGCCGTCTTGTGATACATCAGGACCCGCGTGCGCGGCTCCGCGAAGCGGACCTTCACCAGCTCGCCGTTGATCCGCACCTCGTCGCCCGGCCCGACCTTCTGGCCGACGTCGGCGGGCTCACGGTTCACGGTGATGCGCCCGGCAAGGATCATTTCCTCCATCGCGCGGCGCGAGCCGAAGCCGCACGACGCCAGCACTTTGTGCAGGCGCTGCGGCTCGTTGAAGATGTCGTCAGTGGAGGAGCGGTGACGCGGGGGCGTCATGCTCTCCGTGATCTGCTGCAGCGCCAGGCTCGGCTGGTGCATCGGGCCGGTCGGCGGGCGGTGCCACGATCGGGATCGCGAGCGCGAGTTGCGCTTCGGCGGCTTGGGTGGTTGCATCGGGATTCTCCAGCAGGTGGGAAGCGTCGAGCTCGGCCAGCGAGGGCAGTTCCGACAAAGCGGAAAGGCCGAGATCGTCGAGGAAGGTCTTGGTGGTCGCGTAGAGCGCCGGGCGACCCGGCGTCTCGCGGTGACCGACCACTTCGACCCATTGGCGGTCCTCCAGCGTCTTGACGATGTTGGTGGACACGGCGACGCCGCGGATGGCTTCGATGTCGCCGCGGGTCACGGGTTGCTGATAGGCGATGATCGCCAGCGTTTCCATCACCGCGCGCGAATAGCGCGGCGGCTTTTCCGGCCCGAGCCGGTCGAGGTAGGCCTGGACGGCGGGCTTGCACTGGAACCGCCAGCCCGTTGCAACCTGCACGAGCTCGACGCTCCTGCCCGTCCAGCTTCGGGCGAGGTCGTCCAGCAGCGCCTGCACCGCTCCGTTGTCGAGCGCGGGATCGAACAGCTTCGCCAGCGTCCCCGCCGCCACCGGTTCTCCGGCCGCAAGCAGCGCCGCCTCGACGATGTTCCTCTTTTCCTGCATGTCGTCCATCGTGCTACCGTGGTGTTCGGTCGGGTCAGGATGCCAGCGCGAAAGCCGGGCCGCCGGTCAGCTGCGCGTAGATCGGTGCATACGGCTCCGCCTGCGCGATCGTCACCAGCTGCTCCCGTGCGAGCTCGAGCAGGGCGAGAAACGTCACGATCAGATGCGGCACGTCGGCGTGCTGCGCAAACAGCGTCGTGAACTCGGCGAAGCGCGCGGGCTCCAGCGCCTTCAGGATGCGGCTCATCTCCGCCCGCACCGAGAGCCGCTCGCGGCTGACCAGATGATGCCGGTTGATGCGCGCCCGCGCAAGGAGTCCCGCCCAGGCGGCGCGCAGATCGTCGGGGCAGACGTCCGGCAGGCGGGCCGAGGCGGCGTGGTCGAACCAGACCCGCACCAGCGCGAAATCGCGGTCGGCGAGCGGCAGCGCGTCGATCTCGTGCGCGGCCTTTTTCATCCGTTCGTACTCCAGCAGCCGGCGGACCAGCTCGGCGCGGGGGTCTTCCGGCTCGGCGCCCGGCGGCGCCGGAGGCTTCGGCAGCAGCAGCCGCGACTTGATCTCGATCAGGACGGCGGCCATCAGCAGGTACTCGGCGGCGAGCTCGAGCTGGGTGCGCCGCATCATCTCGACGTAGCCCAGGTACTGCCGCGTGAGCTCCGCCATCGGGATCTCGAGCACGTTGATGTTCTGCTTGCGGATCAGGTAGAGGAGCAGGTCGAGCGGGCCCTCGAACGTGTCGAGGAAGATCTCGAGCGCCTCGGGCGGGATGTAGAGGTCGTGCGGCAGCTCGAGCATCGGCTCGCCGTGGACCTTGGCCACCGCTCCGCCGCCCTGGGTGACGAGATCGAGGGTGCTCATGTCGCAGCCTCTTTGGCTTCGCCGGCCTCGCTCACGTGTAGTCGAGCCCCATCGCGCCGCGGACGTCGCGCATCGTCTCCTCGGCCAGCTTGCGGGCGCGCTCGCAGCCGTCGGCGACGATGTTGCGCACGAGCTGCGGGTCGTCGAGATACAGCTGCGCGCGCTCGCGGATCGGCTCCTGCTCGCGGATGATCGCGTCGATCACCGGCTGCTTGCAGTCGAGGCAGCCGATGCCCGCCGTCGTGCAGCCCTTGACGACCCAGTCGCGCGTCGCCGCGTCCGAGTAGATGGCGTGCAGCGGCCACACCGGGCAGCGTTCCGGATCGCCCTTGTCCGAGCGGCGCACCCGCGCCGGATCGGTCTGCATCGTGCGGATCTTCTTCGTGACCTCGGCGGGCTCCTCGCGCATCAGGATCGCGTTGCCGGTGGACTTCGACATCTTCTGCCCGTCGAGACCCGGCACTTTCGGCGTCGCCGTCAGCAGCGGATCGGGCTCGGGCAGGATCATGCGCCGGGCCCCCTCGAGATAGCCGAACAACCGCTCGCGGTCGCCGAGCGAGAGATTCTGCGTCTCGTTCAGCAGGTCCTTCGCCGCCTCGAGCGCGGCGGCGTCGCCCTGCTCCTGGAACGCCGTGCGCAGCTCGCCGTAGCGGCGCGCCTTCTTCACGCCGAGCTTCTTGACCGCCGCCTTGGCCTTGTCCTCGAAGCCCGCCTCGCGGCCGTAGATGAAGTTGAAGCGGCGCGCGAGCTCGCGCACGAGCTCGATGTGCGACACCTGGTCCTCGCCCACCGGCACCATGTTCGCGCGGTAGATCAGGATGTCGGCGCCCTGCATGACCGGGTAGCCGAGGAATCCGTAGTTGGACAGGTCGCGGTCGGCGAGCTTCTGCTGCTGGTCCTTGTAGGTCGGCACCCGCTCGAGCCAGCCCACCGGCGTGATCATTCCCAGGAGCAGCGCGAGCTCGGCGTGCTCGGGCACGCGCGACTGGATGAAGATCGTGGCACGCGCCGGGTTGATGCCGGCGGCGAGCCAGTCGACGAACATCTCCCAGACGGACTCCGAGATCGTTTCGCTGCTGTCGTAATGCGTGGTCAGCGCGTGCCAGTCCGCGGCGAAGTACAGGCACTCGTACTCTTCCTGCAGCTTCACCCAGTTCTTGAGCGCGCCGTGGTAGTGGCCGATGTGGCAGCGGCCGGTGGGACGCATGCCCGAGAGGACGCGATCAACGAACATGGCGTTCACGGCACTAGAACCCGTCGGGAAGGTTGACAGGCCGGTAAGGGATTCGAGCGAGCGCGGTACCGGCGACTGCCCAGAACGGGCTGCATCACGATCGCCGAGCACGCCCGTGGCAATCAGCGCGATCACGATGAAGAAGCCGTAAGCGCTCGGTCCGGGCAAACGGGACCGCGAGCGAGTGCGGCAGCAGGCTGACCGCGATCCGGCCGCCGTCGAGCGGAAGTATGGGCAGCAGATTCAGAACCATCAAATGCGACGTTGATGCCAACTCCGACGATCGCCATGTACATGCAGCCCGCGCTCGCCAGAAGGCCCGCGGCCCATGGCGAGGCCGAACACGAATCGCCCAGCCGAGCGCCATCGACAAAATTGGCGACGCCGGCCCGGCAGCGGCAACCCAGAACATGTCGCGCTTGGGTTGCGCAGGTTGCCGAAATTCACCGGCACCGGCCTCGCCCAGCCGAAGAGGATGCCGGGCGCCGAGCAGGCAGCGTGGCGAGCCGGCACCAGCACCGTCCCAACCGGAGTCGATGTGCTTCAGCGGGTTGGCCGTAACGCGTCCCAGCATCCAGGCCGTGCTGTCGCCGAACATCCTGGCGACGTAGCCATGGGCCGCTTCGTGTACGGTGATCGCGAGGATGATCGGGACCGCGGCCGAGCGCGATCTTCACAAGGGAGAAAAATCCATGGGCCGCGCATTCTACCCGAGTCCGGCCCGGTGCGCCCGGCAACCGGGGTCGGGGCGGCGGCGCGAGGACATTTCGGCATCGCCCGACGCCGCTGGGGAAGTCCGATGTTCGCCGGCAGGCCCTTGCCGGCTCCGGTCACTCGAGCCCCAGGCGCGCCGGATCGCCGGCGCCGTGCCGCACGATGACCGCCGGTTCCACCGCGAGATCGACGACCGTCGTGGGCGCCGCGGCGCACGCCCCGGCGTCGATGATGAGATCGAGCACCCGGCCCAGCGCGTCCCGGATCGCCTCGGCGTCGTTGAGCGGCTCGACCGCGCCGGGCAGGATCAGCGTCGACGACAGGATGGGCTCGCCCAGTTCCGCGAGCAGCGCCTGCACGACGGCATGATCCGGCACGCGCACCCCGACCGTGCTGCGCTTCGGGTGCTGCAGCCGCCGCGGCACCTCGCGCGTGGCCGGCAGCAGGAAGGTGAAAGTGCCCGGGGTGCCCTGGCGGACGATCCGGAATTGCCGGTTGTCGACCTTGGCGAAATGGCCGATTTCCGAAAGATCCCGCAACACGAGCGTGAGGTGGTGTCCTTCGTCGACGCCGCGGATCTGCCGAATCCGCCTGGCCGCCGCCGCATCGCCGATGTGGCAGCCGAGCGCGTAGCTCGAGTCGGTGGGATAGGCGATCACGCCGCCCGAGCGCAGGATGGCCGCCGCCTGCCGGATGAGACGCGGCTGGGGATTGGCGGGGTGTACCTGGAAGAATTGAGCCATGATCAGCGTGGCGAGCCGCGGGTTGCCGGGAAAGGCGACGGCGCGGTTCTATAATTGCCGCGAATTCTAACCCGCCCAGGCGCCGGCCCCTTGAACCTGCAGCAATTGCGCTACCTTTGCGCCATCGTCGACCACGGTCTCAACGTGTCCGACGCGGCGGCGGCATTGTTCACGTCGCAGCCCGGCGTGAGCAAGCAGGTGCGGCAGCTGGAAGACGAGCTCGGGGTCCGCGTCTTCGTGCGCATCGGCAAGCGCATCGCGTCGGTGACGCCGGCCGGCGAGGCGGTGATCGCAACGGCGCGCCGCGCGCTGCGGGAAGTCGAGAACGTAAAGCGCGTCGGGGCCGAGTTCAAGAACGAGAACGAAGGCACGCTGGCCATCGCCACCACGCACACGCAGGCGCGGTATGTGCTGCCCCGCGTGGTCCGGGACTTCGCCGCCCGCTTCCCCCGCGTCAAGCTCGAGCTGCACCAGGGCAATCCGGTCCAGGTGGCCGAGCACACCGCGCGCGGCGACGCCGACATCGGGATCGCCACCGAGGCGCTGGCGTCGTTCCCGGACCTCGTCACGCTGCCGTGCTACCAGTGGAACCGTTGCGTGCTCGTCCCCCGCGGGCACCCGCTCGCGAAGGTGAAAGTGCTGACGCTCGCGGCGCTCGCCCGCCATCCGATCATCACCTACGACTTCGCCTTCACGGGCCGCTCGCAGATCAACGCCGCGTTCGATGCCGAGGGGCTCGCGCCGAACGTCGTGCTCACCGCGCTCGATTCGGACGTGATCAAGACCTACGTCGAGCTCGGGATGGGCGTGGGCATCGTCGCGCAGATGGCCCACGACCCGGACCGCGACCGCGCCTTCGTGAAACTCGACGCGGGGCACCTGTTCGCGCCGTCGACGACGCGCCTCGCCGTGCGCCGCGGCGCGTTCCTGCGCGGCTACGTCTACGAGTTCATACGCCTGTTCGCCCCGGCGCTCGATCGGGCGAAGGTCGACGCGGCGCTCGCCGGCACACCATCACGGGCCGCCTGACGCGCGGCCCACGACCGTTAAGACGAGACTCCATGATCCGTTACCGCAACTGGCTTGTCCTCGCGCTGACCGCCGGCGTGATCGCGCAAGGTGCCGCGGCGGCCGACGCGCTGCCGACGGTTCCGCTTTCGATCAACGGCCACAAGATCACCGCCGAGGTCGCGGCGACGCCCGAGCAGCGATCGACGGGGCTCATGCATCGTTTCAGCCTCAGGCCCGACCACGGCATGATCTTCGTGTTCGAGCGCCCGGAACCCCAGTCGTTCTGGATGAAGAACACGTTCATCCCGCTGTCGATCGCCTTCATCGCGCCCGATGGCCGCATCATCAACATCGACGACATGGCGCCGCAGGACGAGAACATCGCATTGGTCGAAGGGGCCGGCGCTCTACGCGCTCGAAATGCGCAAGGGCTGGTTCGCCGAGCGCGGGATCCGGGCAGGCGATGTCGTCAAGGGCCTGCCAACGCCGAAAAAGTGAAACCTTCCGCTCCAGTGACGCCTTGAACCCCGCCACGCCGTGCTGACCCCTCTGCGCCTGACGCCCATCCAGGTCGACCGCTCGAGGTACCTGCCGCCGCTGCTGCTCGAGCTGGTCGAAGCGGCAGAGCGCGGCGGGGATCTGGTGCCCGCCTTGGTCGGCGTGGTGCGCAAGCTGGGGTTCGACGGATTCCTGTACGCGACCGCGAGTTACCACCTGCGGCCCAACAACGACGAGCGCATCTACTATTTCACGACCTTGCCGCGGGAGTGGGTGGTCCGCTACGACCAGCAGGCCTACGTCGAGTGCGATCCCCGGGTCCTGTGCTCCTTCGAGAGCGCCCTCCCGTTCGTCTGGGACCAGGCGAGCGAGCGCGGCAGGAACGCGAAGACCGACGCCTTCCTCCTGGACGCCGCGGCCCACGGCGTCGCCAGCGGGGTCGCGTTTCCGGTCTATGCCGGCGTTCCGGCGCGTACGCTGGTCTCGTTGAGCTCGGCAACGCCGGTCATCGACGCCGCGCGGCGCGTCGAGATCGCGGCCAACCTGGGCAACATGATGATCCTCGGCCAATGCTTCCACGAGCTGTTCGTGAAGGGCGTGATCGAGAAGGGCGTCGCACCGCAATTCGAGGGCAAACCGTTGAGCGCGCGCGAGCGGCAGTGCCTGCAGCTGGCCGCGCACGGGATGACCGGCGCCGAAATCGGCTTCAAGCTTGGCATCACCGAACGGGGGGTGACCTTTCATTTCGCCAACATCGTCACCAAGCTCGGCGTGCTGAACCGCCACGAGGCGATCGCCAAGGGCATCGCGCAGGGAATCGTCCGGATGGAGGTTTGAGCCGGGGCTCCTGGGGACGGACCACGGAGTTCGCACAGCAGACTCAGTGGTCTGTCCCCAGGCACGCGTTGTCGCGCAGCCACGCGCGAAGGTCCGGGATCGATTGCACCGTCGCCAGCGGTTGCAGTTGCGCGAGCCCTGCCGGGGCGTGCGCGCCATAGCCGACCGCCAGCCCCGCCACGCCGGCGTTCCGCGCGAGCAGGAGATCGTGCGTGGTGTCACCGATCATCAGCGTGTCGCCGGGAACCGCGCCGACCTGATCCATCAGCCGGAGCAGCATGTCCGGATGCGGCTTCGCAAACCCTTCGTCGGCGCAGCGGGTCGCGGCGAAGAAACCGCCGATGCCGTGTTGCGCCAGCGCGTGGTCGAGGCCGGCCCGCGACTTGCCGGTGGCCACGCCGAGCACGATGCCCGCTGCGCCCAGCTCGGAGAGCATCTCGCGCACGCCGGCAAACAGCGAAATTGCCGCTTCGTGCGCGATGTAGTGATGCCGGTAGCGCGCGACGAGATCCGGTTGCCGTTCCAGCGGCAGATCCGGCGCGACGTGGCGCAGCGCGTCGGCGAGTCCGAGCCCGATCACGTATCGTGCGTTAACGTCATCGGGCACCGACGCGCCGATGTCGCGGCACGCCTGCTGCAGCGCCTCCGCGATGATCGCCGTCGAGTCGGCCAGCGTGCCGTCCCAGTCGAAGACGACGAAACGGAACCGGCGCGGCAGATAAGCGGCCGTGTCAGCCATCGGCGGCATCGAGGCGCGCGACGAAGGCCGCGAGCTCGGGCGCGAGCGGCGCTTCGACGACCACTTCGCGGCCGTCGACCGGGTGCGCGAAACGGATCCGGTGCGCGTGCAGGAACATGCGCTTCAGCCCCTGTCGCGCGAGCGCCTTGTTCCACGCGAAATCGCCGTACTTGTCGTCGCCGGCCAGCGGAAAACCGAGATGCGTGAGGTGGACGCGGATCTGGTGCGTGCGCCCGGTCTCGAGCTCCGCTTCGAGCAAGGCAACGGGCGGGTCCGCCTGCGGCCACACCTTCACGCGCCGGAAGATGGTGCGCGCGAGCCGGCCGGCGGAGTCCACGCGCACGCGTCGCTCGCCGTCGTCGGTGACGTAGCTCGTGAGCGACAATTCGACCGCGCGCAGCGCGTCGCGCCACTTGCCGCGGACCAGGACGTAGTAGCGCTTGTCGATCGCCCCGTCGCGCAGCTGCGCGTGCAATCCCGTCAACGCGCTCCGCTTCTTCGCGATGACGAGCGCGCCCGAAGTGTCGCGGTCGAGCCGATGCACGAGCTCGAGAAAGGCCGCCTCCGGGCGCGCGTGGCGCAACCGCTCGATGACGCCGAACGATATCCCGCTTCCGCCATGGACGGCGAGACCGGCGGGCTTGTCGAGGACGATCAGCGCGTCGTCCTCGAACAATATCGGGGGGACCGCGACGCGGCCCATGCCTTCGGTGCCGGGCTTGTGCCCTGGCGCCGCCGCTCGGATCGGAGGTATCCGAAGCTCGTCACCGACGACCAGGCGAGCCTCCGGCCCGACCTTGCGGCGGTTCACCCTGACCTCGCCGCTCCGCAGGATCCGGTAGATGTGGCTCTTGGGAACGCCCTTGAGGATCTTGACGAGGTAATTGTCGATACGCTGACCCTGCCCGTCCTCACCCACTGCAAGCCAGTTCACAGCATCCTTGCTTAAATCATTCATATGCCTAATAATTATGTCTTGCAGCACGCTTGGCCATGGGCAGCGATCGAGTGATCGCAGCCTCATTTGACCCAATTGGCGGCGCACTCGATCATCGGAGGATGGCGAGGGTCCCACCGGTCAGGCGACCGCCCCGCGCTGTGGGGCAAAGACGGCCGTGGCATTTTGCGTAAACCGGCCGCCGGTTAAATCCACTGACCGTCCGGGCGTTGCGCCCCGGAAAAGTAGGGATGTTAAAGGAAGAGCGCAGTCTCCGCACCCGGCTTGCGGCCGGTTCGAAGCGGCGCATTGCGCGGCGCACCTAGCGACTATTTCTGCCTCAGGCTGTCCCCTCGCTCGCGACTCTTGGTCGCAGCGGCCGACAGCCGTGAGCCAAACCGCTTGCACGCAACCACGAAGCCCACCGCACCGATGAGACCGTACCGCCTCGCCACTGTCGAGGCCGACGCCAGGCATGCACCAGACAGCGTCCACCCCGCTCTCGTCCGCCCGCAGCCACCGCTGCGGGTGCGGTTGATTTCGCTCGCGTCCGCCGCTCGATAGCGTCAAGCCGCGCAGCGCGCGGCCCCCGTTTCGCCCCGCCCCAGGCCCGGCCGGACCCGCGCCGGGAAAATGCTATGAAGCGCATGCTGTTCAACGCCACCCAGGCGGAGGAGCTTCGGGTGGCGATCGTCGACGGCCAGAAACTGGTCGATCTCGACATCGAGTCCGCGAGCAAGGAACAACGCAAGAGCAACATCTACAAGGCCGTCATCACCCGCGTCGAGCCCAGCCTCGAGGCGTGCTTCGTCGATTACGGCACCGAGCGCCACGGTTTTCTGCCGTTCAAGGAGATCGCGCGCCAGTATCTGAAGGGCCGCGGCCGCGCCGACAACGGTGGCGGCGACGAAGGCGACGGCGACGGCGCCGGACGCGGGCGCATCCAGGACCAGCTCCGGGAAGGGATGGAGCTGATCGTCCAGGTCGACAAGGACGAGCGGGGCAACAAGGGCGCCGCGCTCACGACCTACATTTCGCTGGCCGGCCGCTACCTCGTGCTGATGCCGAACAATCCGCGCGGCGGCGGCGTGTCGCGACGGGTCGAGGGCGAGGAGCGCAACGAGCTGCGCGACGCCATCAGCGGGCTCGACGTTCCCCAGGGCATGAGCGTCATTGCGCGCACTGCGGGCATCGGCCGGGGCACCGAGGAGCTGCAGTGGGACCTGAACTACCTGATGCAGCTGTGGCGGGCCATCGAGGACGCCTCGAAGCTGCAATCCGGCGCGTTCCTGATCTACCAGGAATCGAGCCTCGTCATCCGCGCGATCCGCGACTACTTCCATCCGGACATCGGCGAGCTCCTGATCGACACCGAGTCGATCTTCGAGCAGGCGCAGCAGTTCATGAGCCACGTGATGCCGGCCACCGTGCATCGCGTCAAGCTCTACAAGGACGACGTGCCGCTGTTCTCCCGCTTCCAGATCGAGCACCAGATCGAGACCGCGTACGCGCGGCAGGTGCCGCTGCCGTCAGGCGGCGCGATCGTCATCGACCACACCGAGGCGCTCGTTTCGGTGGACGTCAATTCGGCCCGCGCGACCAAGGCCGGCGACATCGAGACGACGGCCTTCAACACCAACTGCGAAGCCGCCGACGAGATCGCCCGCCAGCTGCGTCTGCGTGACCTGGGCGGACTCATCGTCATCGACTTCATCGACATGGAGAACGCGAAGAACCAGCGCGAGGTCGAGGATCGCCTCAAGGAAGCGCTGCGCTACGACCGCGCCCGCGTCCAGCTGGGCAGGATCTCGCGCTTCGGGCTGATGGAGCTGTCGCGGCAACGCCTGCGCCCGGCGCTCGCCGAGTCGGCGTACATCCCCTGCCCGCGATGCCACGGCATCGGGCACATCCGCGGCACGGAATCGAGCGCGCTCCACATCCTGCGCATCCTGCAGGAAGAGGCGATGAAGGAAAACAGCGCGCAGGTCGTCGCGCAGGTGCCGGTCGACGTCGCGACGTTCCTGCTCAACGAAAAGCGGACGGAAGTGCTGTCGATCGAGACGCGGTTCAAGGTCAACGTCCTGCTCATCCCGAACCGCCATCTGGAAACGCCGAATTACACGATCGAGCGGCTGCGCCACGACGACCTCAACCAGAGCGAGCCGCTGCCGTTGAGCTTCAACCTCGTCACGCAGCCCGAGGAGCCCGACCGCGTCCAGCAGCTGAAGGAAGAAGCGAAGGAACCGCGCCAGGAAGCGGCCGTCAAGGGCATCACCCCCGCGGAGCCGGCGCCCATTCCCGTGGAGCCACCGCCGCCCGCGCCCAGTGCCCCGCAGGCAGCGCCGCAGGCCTCGACCGGCTGGCTCGCCAAAGTGCTTGGCTGGTTCAGCAGCAAGCCGGCCATTCCGGCGCCACCGCCAAGGGTGGAAACACCGCGCGAAAGCCGCGAACCACGCCGCGAAGCGCGCGATGGCCGTGACGGTCGCGGCGACCGCGATCGCGGTCGCGGCCAGGGCCGGCGCGACGAGCGCCGAGGCGATGGTCGCGACAACCGTGGCGGCCGCGGCGACGCGCGCCCGCAGCAGGGTGCGCAGGGTCAGCGCCGGGACGGTCAAGCACCGCGCGAGGGTCAGCCGCCGCGCGAGCCGCGCCCGCCGCGTGAGGCGCGCCCGCCGCGCGAAGGCCAGCCGCCCCGTGACGGCCAACCGCCACGTGAAGGGCAACCGCCGCGCGAACCTCGTCCGCCGCGCGAACCTCGTCCGCCGCGCGAGCCGCGTGAAGGACAGCCGCCGCGCGAGCCACGGCCGCCCCGCGAACCACGGCCGCAGGGACCAGTCAGCGCGGATGCCGCTCTGCCCGCCATCGAGGCCGCAGAGCCGGGTATGGAGCGTTCGATGGATCATTCTGCCGCCCCGCGTGAAGGCGGCGAAGGCAACCGTCGCCGCCGCGACCGTCACCGCCGCGGCGAACGGGGCGAGCGTCCGGAGGGTACCGAGCCGCACGTCGCTGAAGCGCGCGTCGAGAATGCCGGCATGACCGTCGTGTCCGAAGCCCATGTGCCGATGGCCGAGGCCGCGCACGCCGCTCAACCCGACATCGTGCCGCCGATGCCCGCCGTCGAACCGCCGCGCGCCATCGTGCCGGTGGAAGTCGAACGCGCCATCGCGCCGGTGGAAGTCGAGCGCGCCGTCGCGCCGGTCTCGGCTCCTGCGGCTGCCAAGCCCGAGCCGATCCCACAGCCCAGGCCCGCGGCACCGCCGCCGCGCCAGGTCGAGGCCCTCCCGCCGGTGGCGATGACCCTGCCGGCCGATTCCGGCCTCGAGCTCGTCGAGACGCGAGCCAAGGCGCTACCCGTGCCCGAACCCGAACCGGCGCCAGCTGCCGGACCGCGGCGCGTGCGGCCGCCGCGCGTGGTCATTCCCGACGAACCGCTGCAGATCGTCGAGACGCACAAGGAAGGGCAACCGCCGGCGGGTTGACCGTCGCGGCGCTGTCGGCAAAGAGGAAGGCGGGCTGCGTGCCCGCCTTCGCTTTTTTGCGGATGCTACGATCGACGCTGATGAAGCGGCTGCTGATCGTCTACCACACGCAGTTCGGCGGCACAGCGCAGATGGCCGAGGCCGCCTTCGCCGGCGCGCGATCGATCGCCGAGGTCGACACGGTGTTCCTGCGCGCCGCTGATGCCGGCGTGGCGGATCTCATCGCGGCGCACGCGCTGCTTGTCGCCACGTCCGAGAATTTCGGCGGCATGGCGGGCATGGTCAAGGACTTCCTGGAGCGGGTTTACTATCCCTGCGAAGGCAGGCTCGAAGGCCGGGCCTATGCGACGCTCGTCTGCGCCGGCACCGACGGCACCGGCGCGATGCGCGACGTCGACCGCGTGGCGACCGGGCTCCGGCTGCACAAGGTGCATCCGGGTCTCATCCACAAGAGCGGGGTCACGGCCCGGCCGGTCACCATCCCGGACGAGGTGCTGGCCGGGTGCCGCGAAATCGGCGCGACGCTCGCCGCGGGACTCGCGGCCGGCATCTACTGATCGCGCCGCCGGTCAGGCGCGCGTCACGATCGGTTGCAGGCGTGCAACGAGGCCGGCCGCCGATGCCTCGATGAGATCGAGAACGCGATCGAAGCCCTCGGGCCCCCCGAAGTACGGATCGGGCACCTCGCGCCTTTGCATCTGCGGCGCAAACTCGAGCAGCAAACCGAGGTGACCCGCGAAATCCGGAGGCTTCATCGCGGTGAGCGCCCGCAGATTCGCGTCGTCCATCCCGAGGATCCATCCGAACCGGGTGAAGTCGGCCGCCTCGACCTGCCGTCCGCGCAAAGCGGTAAGGTCGTACCCGCGCCGGCGCGCCGCCTGGATGGCGCGGCGGTCGGGTGGCGCGCCGACGTGCCAGTCACCGAGTCCCGCGGAGTCCGTCCGGACGCGACCCGCAAGCCCGGCACGCTCGAGGGCCACGCGGAAGACGCCCTCCGCCGTCGGGGAACGGCAAATGTTCCCGAGACAGACGAACAGGACGGCGGCGGCGGGCTCGGCAATGCGATCGGCGGTCATGACGCGACGAGTATCAACGGCCACGGGCGATCACGCAACCGTCCCCTTCAATCCCCGGGCAAGGCCACGCCGAACATCGCCTCCTTCAGCTCGATGAGACGGTCGCGCAGCTCCGCCGCCTTCTCGAATTCCAGATTCCTGGCGGCGGCGAGCATGTCCCGCTCGATGTGCTTCAGCTCCCGTTCCATGTCCTTCTCGGGCATCGACTCGTACTTTGCCCGGGTCTGCGCCGCCCGCAGCTGCTTCTTTCCCGCGTCGGCATCGTACACGCCGTCGATCAGGTCCTTGATCCGCTTCTGGACGCCGATCGGCGTGATGCCCATCTTCTCGTTCCAGGCGAGCTGCCGGTTGCGCCGGCGCGTGGTCTCGCCGATGGCCGCGGTCATCGAATCCGTCATCGTGTCGGCGTAGAGGATCGCCATGCCGTTGATGTGCCGCGCGGCGCGGCCGATGGTCTGGATCAGCGAGCGCCCGGAGCGCAGGAAGCCTTCCTTGTCCGCATCGAGGATCGCGACCAGCGACACCTCGGGGATGTCGAGCCCTTCCCGCAGCAGGTTGATCCCGACCAGCACGTCGAACTCGCCCAGGCGCAGGTCGCGGATGATCTCGACCCGCTCGACGGTGTCGATGTCGGAGTGCAGATACCGGACGCGCACGCCGTGCTCGTTGAGATAGTCGGTGAGGTCCTCCGCCATCCGCTTGGTCAGCGTCGTCACCAGCACGCGCTCGTGCTTCTCGGCGCGCAGGTTGATCTCGGAGAGCAGGTCGTCGACCTGCGTCTGCGCCGGCCGAACCTCGAGCGTCGGGTCCACCAGCCCGGTCGGGCGCACGAGCTGCTCGACCACCTGCCCCGCGTGCTTCTGCTCGTAGTCGGCCGGGGTGGCGGAGATGAAGAGCGTCTGCGGCAGCAGCCGCTCGAACTCGTCGAAGCGCAGCGGCCGGTTGTCGAGCGCCGACGGCAGGCGGAACCCGTAGTTGACGAGATTCTCCTTGCGCGCCCGGTCGCCTTTGTACATGCCGCCGACCTGCGGGATCGTCACGTGGCTCTCGTCGATGAAGACGAGCGAGCGCGACGGCAGGTAGTCGATCAGCGTCGGCGGCGGCTCCCCCGCGCCGCGCCCCGACAGGTGGCGCGAGTAGTTCTCGATGCCCTTGCAGAACCCGATCTCGGTCATCATCTCGAGATCGAAACGCGTCCGCTGCTCGATGCGCTGCGCCTCGATCAGCTTCATCTGCGCGACGAAGGTGTCCTTCGTCCGCACCAGCTCGACCTTGATCTTCTCGATCGCGTCGAGCACCTTCTGCCGCCCGGTCACGTAGTGGCTCGACGGAAACACGGTAAAGCGCCCGATGCGCTGCCGGATGTGGCCGGTGAGCGGATCGAACAGCTGCAGCGATTCGACCTGGTCGTCGAACAGCGCGATGCGCACCGCGTTCTCGGCGTGCTCGGCCGGGAAGACGTCGATCACGTCGCCGCGCACGCGAAAGGTGCCGCGCCGGAAATCGGCCTCGTTCCGCGCGTACTGCATCTCGGTCAGCCGGCGGATCGCGTCGCGCTGCGTCAGCGCATCGCCTTCCTTCACGTGCAGGATCATGCTGTGGTACTCGGACGGATCGCCGATGCCGTAGATCGCCGAGACCGTCGCCACGATCACGCAGTCCGGGCGCTCGAGGATCGCCTTCGTCGCCGACAGGCGCATCTGCTCGATGTGCTCGTTGATCGAGCTGTCCTTCTCGATGTAGAGGTCGCGCGACGGAACGTACGCCTCGGGCTGGTAATAGTCGTAGTACGAGACGAAGTACTCGACGGCATTGTGCGGAAAGAACTCGCGGAATTCGGCGTAGAGCTGCGCGGCGAGCGTCTTGTTGGGCGCGAGCACCAGCGCCGGCCGCCCCGTCTGCGCGATCACGTTGGCCATCGTGAACGTCTTGCCCGACCCCGTCACGCCCAGCAGCGTCTGGAACGCGAGGCCGTCGGCCAGGCCCTCGACCAGCTTGGCGATCGCTTCCGGCTGGTCTCCGGCGGGCTCGAACGGCTTGAAGAGCTGGTAGGGACTGTTCGGGAAGGTGACGAGCATGGCGAGGGGATCCGGGGCGCGCAGGGTAACCGTGTATTTTACTGCGATTCGCGCGGCCGGCTCCACCCCTCTCCCGCGAACTGCAGCGCGGCCAGCCGCGCATAAAGCGGACTGTCGGCCAGCAGCTCGTCGTGCGTGCCCACGGCCACGATGCGGCCGCGTTCCATCACGGCGATCCGGTCCGCGTGCCGGACGGTGGCGAGCCGATGCGCGATGATCAGCACGGTGCGCCCGGCCATCAGCCGCTCGAGCGCAAGCTGGACCACGCGCTCGCTCTCGGCGTCCAGCGCGCTCGTCGCCTCGTCCAGCAGCAGGATCGGACGATCGGCGAGGATCGCGCGCGCGATCGCGAGCCGCTGCCGCTGGCCGCCGGACAGTCGCACGCCGCGCTCGCCGAGATTGCTGGCGTACCCCTGCGGCAGCTGCGCGATGAATTCGGCGGCGAACGCGGCTTCGCACGCGGCGCGCACCTCGGCTTCGCCGGCTTCCGGCCGTCCGTAGCGGACGTTTTCGAGGACGCTCGTCGCGAAGATGACCGGGATCCTGCGGCACGACCGCGAGGCGGGCGCGCACGTCCCGCGGATCCGCGTCGCGCACGTCGACGCCGTCGATGCGCACGGCGCCCGCCTGCGGATCGTAGAAGCGCAGCAGCAGCTGGAACACCGTCGTCTTGCCCGCGCCCGACGGGCCGACCAGCGCGACGTTCTCGCCGGCGGCCACCTGGAGCGTGAAGTCGTCGAGCGCCGCGGCGTCGGGCCGCGAGGGATAGCGGAAGACCACGCGGTCGAAGGCGAGCGTTCCCTTCGCCGGCGCCGGCAACGCGACCGGATGCTCCGGCGCGCGGATCGCGGGAGCGACGGCCAGCAGCTCGAACAGCCGCTCGGTGGCCCCCGCCGCGCGCTGCAGGTCGCCGACCACCTCGCTGATCGTGCCGACCGCGCCGGCGACGATCGCCGCGTAGAACACGAACGCCGAGAGCTGCCCGGCGCTGAGCTTGCCGGCGACGACGTCGTGCCCGCCGATCCAGAGAATGACGCCGACCGCGCCGAAGACGAGCAGGATCACCGACGCCACCAGCAGCGCGCGCTGCCGGATCCGCGCCACGCCGGCGGCGAACGCCGCTTCCACGTGCGCGCCGAACCGCCGCCGGTCCTCCGGCTCGTGGCCATAGGCCTGGACGGTGCGCACCTCGTGCAGCGCCTCGTCCACGTACGCGCCGACATCGCCTACGCGGTCCTGGCTCGCCCGCGCGAGCCGGCGCACGCGACGCCCGAAGAGGATGATCGGGACGACCACCACCGGCACCCCCGCGAGCACGAGCAGCGTCAGCTTCGCGCTGGTGATCGCCAGCATCGTGAGTCCGCCGGCCAGCAGCAGCAGGTTGCGGATCGCCATCGACGCGCTGGAGCCGATGACGGTCTCCAGCATCGCCGTGTCGTTGATCAGCCGCGAGATCACGTCGCCGGTGCGCATCACCTCGTAGAATCCGGGAGGCAGCCCGAGCAGATGGTCGAACACCGCGCGGCGCAGATCCGCGGTGACGCGCTCGCCGATCCAGGACACGAAGTAGAACCGGGTGTACGTCGCGCCGGCCATCACGACGACGACGCCGAGCATCAGCGCCAGCGTGCGGTTGAGCTCGCCCGCGTCGCCGGTGCCAAAGCCGCGGTCGACGACGCCCTTCAGGCCCTGCCCGACCGCAAGCACGGCGGCCGCCGCGACGACGAGCGCGATCGCCGCGCAGATCACCTGCCGCCGGTACGGCCGGACGAACGCGCCGACGCGGGCGAGCGTCTTCAGCGCGGTGACGGGTGGAATCGGCGGCGCGGCTTCCGGAGTCATGGCGGCGGTTCGGGTCGATGCACGCGGCGCGGGGCCGCGCGCGGGCGGAGGCCGCACGTTAGCCCTCGCGGCGGGCCTTGTCGATAGCGCCGGCTCGCGCCCGCGCAAGGTACAATATCCGCCACTCCCGCCGCCGGCTTCCACACATGAACGCTCCCGTCCCCGCTTCGCTCCTGTCCACGGTCGAGCTTGCGCCCCGCGACCCCATTCTCGGCATCACCGAGGCGTACAACGCCGACCCGAACCCGCGCAAGGTCAACCTCGGCGTCGGCGTCTACTGCGACGAGTCCGGCAAAGTGCCGCTGCTCGAGTGCGTGAAACGCGCCGAGCGCGAGTTGACGGACCTCGCGGCGCCCCGCTCGTACCTGCCGATCGACGGCATTCCGGCGTACGACCGCGAGGCGCGCGCGCTGATCTTCGGCGCCGGCGCCGCGGCGATCGCCGAGGGCCGCGTCGTGACGGTGCAGACGCTGGGCGGCACCGGCGCGCTCAAGGTCGGCGCCGATTTCCTGCGCCGCTTCGCGCCGGGCGCGCAGGTGTGGATCAGCGACCCCAGCTGGGAGAACCATCGCGCGCTGTTCGAAGGCGCGGGGTTTGCGGTCGGCACGTACCCCTATTACGACGCGAACACCCGCGGCCTCGACTTCGCCGGCATGATCGCCGCGCTGGAGAGCCTCGCGCCGGGATCCATCGTCGTGCTGCACGCGTGCTGCCACAATCCGACGGGCGTCGATCCGACCCCCGCGCAGTGGACGCGCATCATCGACGTCGTCCGCGCGCGCGGGCTCGTGCCCATCCTGGACCTCGCCTACCAGGGCTTCGGCGAAGGCATCGACGCCGACGCCGCCGTCGTGCGCAGCTTCACGGCGACGCCCGGCCCGCTGCTCGTGACGAGCTCGTTCTCCAAGTCCTTCTCCCTTTACGGCGAGCGCGTCGGCGCGCTGTCCGTGGTCACGGCCGACAAGGACGAGGCCGCGCGCGTGCTGTCGCAGCTGAAGCGGCTCATCCGCGCCAATTACTCGAACCCGCCCACGCACGGCGGGCCAGATCGTAACCACCGTGCTGTGCTCACCGGAGCTCCGCGCGCTGTGGGAGGCGGAGCTCGCCACGATGCGCAACCGCATCAAGCTGATGCGGGCGATGCTCGTCGAACGGCTGCACGAGCGCATTCCCGGCGCCGACTTCCGCTTCATCCTGGCGCAGCGCGGAATGTTCTCCTATTCCAACCTGACCAAGGCGCAGGTGCAGACGCTGCGCGAGGAGTTCTCGATCTACGCGATCGACACCGGGCGCGTCTGCGTCGCGGCGCTCAACTCGCGCAACGTCGACGACATCGCGGCGGCGGTGGCGAACGTGATCCGCTGAGGACCGGCGGCGCCACGACACCGCGGATGCGCCCGGCACGCCCCCCTTCCGTGGAGGTCGGCTGCCACGGCGCGCGTTTTGACAGCAGGGGACTTTCCGCTATAATTATCGTTTACCCAGCGCGGGAATAGCTCAGTTGGTAGAGCGCAACCTTGCCAAGGTTGAGGTCGGGAGTTCGAGACTCCTTTCCCGCTCCAGTTTCCCGAGGGAGAGCGCCAGGCTCTCCCTTTTCGTTTGCCCGACCCTGCGCGCATGCGCGGGTCGCTCCCCCGGGCGGGGTGGCAGAGTGGTCATGCAGCGGCCTGCAAAGCCGTCTACGCCGGTTCGATTCCGACCCCCGCCTCCAACAGCCACTATGAAAACCCGCCGCGCGCGGCTTTTTTCTTGCGCTTTCATAGTACATGCCCGTCTACCGGGGTCCTTGCGTGATCACCCGTAGCGAACTATCCTTGTGGCAAGGGCGCGCCTTTACCACTTGTTACCACCGTCGGTTCCGCAAAATTCCGGAAAAGTGGTAAAGGCGCACTATGCGGAGCTCTACGCAAGGGGCCGCGATGCCGATCTACCTACTTACCGATAAGCACATTCGAAACGCCAAGCCGCAGGAGAAAGCCTACCGGCTCGCCGATGGTAACAACCTCTACCTGTTGGTCTCGCCCACCGGTACGCGTAGCTGGCAGTTGCGTTACACACTCGATGGAAAGCCGCAGACGGCAACGCTTGGAAAGTATCCCGGCGTCACACTCGAGGCGGCACGTAAGGAAGCCGAAGAGAAGCGCAAATTGGCAAATGCCGGCGTGCACGTAACGACCGCTAAGCGTGTGGATCGAGCACTCAAATCGGCCGCCAAGGCACAAACCTTCAAGGCGGTGGCAACCCGGTGGGCAACCGCCGAGGCAAGGCGCAAGGCCTGGTCCGACGACTATATCGAAGAGGTAAACCAAAGCCTCCGCAATCACTTGAGCGCGCTCGACGACCTCCCGTGTCGTCGATCATCGCCGCGATCACCTCTCCATCCTTCACGCCGTCGAGATTGCCGCACCCGCGATGGAGGAAAAAGTTGCGCGCCGGCTCAATGCCATCATGGATTACGCGGTCGAGATTGGGGCACTCGTGCAAAATCCCCTCCCCCGCCGTCGACGCAGCAAGAAGGACCGCAAGCATTTCCCCGCGGTCACCGACTTACCCACGATTGGCGAAATCTTACGTGCTGCTCGCGCTGCCGATCCGTGCAAAGGAATCCAGCGCGCACATATCTTGTTGGTATTTACCGCGCAGCGTGTCTCGGAAGTGGTCGGAGCGCGTTGGGACGAGTTTGCTTTGGATGGTGTTACCTCTACCCTTGGCGCCGGCCGCGGGACACGCGTCGACCCGGCGATCGCCAACTGGACGATCCCACGCGCCCGAATGAAGAAGAAGGACAAGGAGCGCGGTCCACACATCGTGCCGTTGCCGCCACAGCTGATCGGCCTGCTCCGGCAATGGCGTGAGGAAGATCGCGGAGTTACCGAGTTTGTCTGCCCTGCCCCTCGCGACCCAAAGCGCTCGATAACACCGGAAGCCTGCGAGAAATTCTATCGAGACGTCCTGAACCTGGCTGGACGACACTCGCCCCATTCGTGGCGCTCCGCATTTTCTACGGTTTGTCGCGACAAGGGCAAAGACGCCGACGCCGTGGAGTCGCAGCTAGACCACGTCGTCGGAAACAAGGTCGCGTCCGCGTATGATCGTGCGCAACGAATTGAAATACGGCGTGAGCTGGTTACGTGGTATGCGGCGACCCTGATCGCAGCGCGCGACGGCGCGACCGTCGCCCAATTGAGGACCAAAGTGCCCCAATCGTGATTTGGCGAACGATGAGTTCGCCGCATGCAACTTCAGACAATCGGTACAAGAGCCATCGCTTCGCCGCTGAATTCACATCGTCGGCAACAAAGCCTCGGCAGCGCATTCCGCGCAATCGCCTCGCCCCGCTGGCGCGACAACGATCTGGAAATGGGCGACGCCTCTCGAAGCGCGAGACGTTGCAATTGCGACAAACGTGCCAAACATGCCGATGCATAGCGGCAGGTGCGCCAAATGGCTTGTCCCATTCCCTCGCACCATAGCGGCATTAGCGCACGTTGAGGGCCTTTGCGGTACCCATTCTGAACTTCGTCTGCCCTGCGGTCGCCGCATCTACGGAACGAGCCGGCCAACGGAAACAACGCCAAGGCCGGCACCAGCGCGAACCGTAGGCACGAAGGTTGCTTCGGGCGCATGGTGCGGCGTACTTGCGGCGCGGCGTGGGCTGACGAGAACGCGTCGTTCGGAACGAGCCTCGTTGCCGTCCCCGTCAGTGTGATCGGTCTATCCGCGGCTAATTGAACCGCCAACCCGGGTCGCCGCGGTCCCGAAACATTGAACGCGCCGGGCCCAGTTTGCCGCGGACGATCAAAATTTCCGACATGCGCGTAACGGAGATCTCAGGTCGTGGTCAATTTGTTCGAACGAGTTGAATTCCGCGCGGCTGGTCGTGCTTAATGGCTACTGAATGTGGCACCGGGTGCACATGGACTGCAGACGGCTGGCGATAATGGAGTAGCCCTCATGGTGCAACGTACTAAGGAGTTCCTTGAAGCGAGATTTCTCCACGTTGAGAGCATTTGATCGTAGATTTCATCGATACAACGGTCGGCAGCGACCTTGAAAGGCTATTTGGCAACTGGTGGGCGTACCTTGACCAAGAGCGTTCGCGTGAAAATAACGTCACCGGTCCGCTGCATCTTGTTTCGTTGGATCGACCAATCCATGCCCTTGCGCGACGGGCGGTTGTTTTCAACGATCCATCTATTCTCAATCAAACGGAAGTCTCCCACTATGCGATCGTGTTGCGCTACCACGATGCCCTGCTTCTGCTTTGCGATCTGGCCTACGCAGCCATGCAGGCCGGCAAGATAACCCCGCGCGATGACCGACTTGGAGCGCCCGTTAGGTTCCCGCAGGCGCCGGATTTCAAGTCTTGGGGACGTTTGCGCCGTGCGGTGCGAACCCACGATCTGATTACCGCGACTGAACTGTTATCGGAGCCATTTGCAACGTTGACAGACCCTCTCTTCCCATCGCTAATGATCAGTGTTGCTGAGTTCTCGACATGGGCCGTGGCGGAGGGCCTCGCCACAACCGGAGAAATTGCAAGGCTACTCGCCAGCGACACGACGGGCGCTGCCGAATCCCTCAACAACCGCCAGGTCGAGACTCAACAGACCGTGACAAGCGCGCAGTCGTAAGACGAAATCTGGAAGGCAAAAGCCAAACAGTACGCCAACGAAATATACCGCCGCGA
This sequence comes from uncultured beta proteobacterium, assembly GCA_963751405.1. Taxonomy (GTDB): domain Bacteria; phylum Pseudomonadota; class Gammaproteobacteria; order Burkholderiales; family Casimicrobiaceae; genus CAIWHR01. The sequence goes on from CAVVUJ010000034.1 coordinate 83,849, forward strand.
CAAAGCCACTGGGTGCGATCCCAGCAAATCAGAAATCGCAACCCAAATAGCAGCACGCTTCTCCGAGGAAGGAATTAGGGGCACGCGCGCCAGGCTTTCAGTGGAAACAATCGTTCGCCACGGACTAAAGGGCTGGCAAAAACCGACCTAATCGTTCGGCATATCCGGCAATGCCGATTCGGCAGATCGGCAAGAGTAGTCACTCTCTCGCAAACCCGCATGGCTATTGGCTTTGCGGGTTTTTGTTTTTTCTTCCAGGCAGATTTTGCCGCACCCATACTGTCAATAACAAACGGCGATTTTGAAAGCCGTTTAGCGATGACTGGAGGCGACCGTGCAGATGCAGTTGACCCAACCCGAATCCTTGTCCAGACGTGCCGCCCTGGGCGTCACAGAGTTTTGCCGCTGCCACGGAATTTCTCGCGCGTTGTTCTACCTGCTACTACGTGATGGCACTGGGCCGCGCGTGATGCGTGTTCGCGGTCGAGTCCTAATTTCGTCCGAGGCCGCACGGGAGTGGCGTGAGCAGATGGAGCACAAGGCTGCGTAATGGCCGAATCGCTGAGGTCCACATCTTAGGTCACTTCAAACGTCAGAGTACTTCGCTTGGCCGGGAGCTGCCAATCAATGATTCAAGTGGAAAGCAACATTTACCCCATACCAGCCTACCGAACTGATCGACATGCCGCATTGGCATGTGATTCGTCGCCAATTTATCCCCACTTGCGGGCGACGTAAAAAAACACCGCTAAAGGGGGTTGCGCGGGCCGAAAGACTCGCGCCCGTGAAAGGAGAATGCTGTGTCTAAAGTTACGCGTACCAAGCACCACGTGACCTCCTCAGAGGCGGTCGAACTCGTCGAAAGGGAAATTGAGCAACGCTATGTCGCAGCAATGGACAGGCTGTATGACGATGCAATGGAGCAGGATTGCGATTTCATTTTGGCCGACGTGCTGGCCTGGACGCTAGCGCGGGTGCTAACTCATAGTGGTATGAACTCAGATCGTGTTTTGCAAGAGTTGAACCGCTACGTGCGCAAACTCGCGGAATCCGAATGCGATGGATGCGCGCGATTGGAGGTCCAGCAGGAGCGTGCGGAGGTCGAGGCCGAGTTGGCCCGGCAGGTAAGCGTCAGCCGCAGTAGGACCGCCACCGGTACGCGTCGCCAATTTAGTCCCAATTGCGGGCGACGTTAAACAAGACCGCTAAACGGGGTATGCGCAGGTCGAAAAAGCCGCGCCCATGAAAGGAAATATTGTATGTAAAACCCCGTACAAAGGAAAACGTGACCTCCACGGAGGCCGACACGCGGGCCGTCTTTTTGCCCGAACCAATTACTAAGTCCGAAAACGAAGACAGGACGAGTGGATTGGCAGCGACAACCACCGATGGAACGATGATCAATTGACGGTCGAACAATGGCTAGAAATCCGCAAGGAAGCGGCTCTCAGGATCGATCCTGAGACTGCTGAAGTCGATTGGTGGTATGCACAAGTACTTGACCCTTACGACGTATATGGGTGGCGCAGGCGGAAGAATTCTGCGTAGGTAGACACTACTTCGCGTGCGCTCCAGGAAGTGACATTTGGGTCTGTTTCAATGATCTCCCCGACGAGACAGCTAAAGAACTTTGGAAGATGCATAAGTCCAAGCTAGCGTTTCCCGCAGGGCTCTTCTGAAAGCGAAGGCCGGGACTGCGACGACCGCCGATATGCAGCATCGCAATCCCGGCCGCCTCGAATGCCACTTCTCCGCAAGCCAGCCCTCGCTGGATTGGCGACCAGCGGAATTGTCTTAGGAGATCACATGCACGACCAACATCACCATTCGCGAGCGATCCTTCGCAATATGCATTGGTTCGTAGCGACCATTGCGAGGGAAAGGCCATGAAGAAGCAACGTCCCGGTGAGCGCTTCATCAGGATCCCCGCGAGCTCGTACCGACTCGCCGGCGTTTCGCACGCTGCCACCAAACGCTCTGAAGCTATGGATCGACCTACGCAGAACGTATTACGGGAGTAATAACGGCAATATCGCGTGCACGCTTGCGGCGCTCCGCCGGTATGGCTGGTCTATCCGAAACGCTCAATCGCGCACTATGGGAACTGCTCTCCCGTGGGTTGATCCGGCGGACGCGCGAAGGCAAACCTGGACCATTCCGACTTTGCGCTCTGTATACGTTCACCGACCTACCGACTGTGCGAATTGACAGGTTGGGCATCGCGGATAGTCCCGCCACGACCCAGTTTGCGTCATGGGTCCCCGGAGTGTCGTACGCGCCAACGACCAAGGCAACCAAGCTGGCGGCCAACCCAGCGCGGAAAAATACTCCGCTCCGAAAACCGGACGGGAACCGCTTCGAAAACCGGAATGTCACCGCTCCGCCAATCGGAGAATTGGCCGTTACCGCCGCTCCAGAACTCGGAGCAGCGATTTCACGCCAGAAACGCCCGGAAGCCGCGCCAGCTGTGGATTCCAGCCAGATCACCTATTGAGGGAGTGAACGTTCCGAAAATCGGAATGCTTTATATGTCTACCAGGGGTAACCACTCAATGTTCCGCCTGATCGGCTCCACGCCCGACCCCGCCGACCGGACGGCGCGCGTCGAGGTCTGTCTGATGGGGCTCACGTCGCCCGGATGAACCGCCGGTGATCTTCGTGACCAAGTACAGGGGGTGTGAAATGGGGGAACGCAGCGTTGGGGTTCACCCCGACATTGCCGATGATGTCGCCGCTTGGCTGCGCGACGCGGCTGCGATGTGCCGCGCGTGGGGGACTGAATGAGGCTGAGACCAACAGAAGGAGCATCCGCGATTTCATGCCGGCAGATGAGCAAGAGCGATATTTCGGCTCGGAATGCCGAAGAAATGTGATATAATGTTTATGTAGAGATAAAACCTCTTTCAGACCCAAGAAACCCTGCCCTGTGCGGGCTTTTGCGCTTTAGGGGCCAGCTAATCGCTCGCGCGTACCGGCGTCCACCCAGGGATCAAGCGGTAATTGCGATCAACGCCTGATATTGCGTGCTGCGACTCGTACATGATCCCTGCGCGAGTGGTGCAATGAGCTAATACCCTAAACGGCCTGATCGCCGTTCGCCACGTATGCCCCGAAGCCCACCATCGCGTGGGCTTTTGCTTTTCCGGTCTGGTAGCGCAATCGACCGGGATGAGGTGCCCAAATAACTGAAGGCAGACTGCTACAGATTCAGGGGGTTATGGCAATGACGGGCTTCGGTCGCAGTGCGCGACTGGTGGCCCGAATTTAACGAAAGGACGTGCCGAATGGAACGGAAGCGAAAGTTTGCCCCCCGCGTGTGGCATCAACGTCGGCAACCTATCGCCGTGATGGCGACCCGCCGGCATCAGCAAAATAGTGTTGAGAGGTGAATATGGCAGCCCCAATAGGAACAAGGCCACCAAACGCGGGACGGGGTCGAGTCAAAGGCACGCCGAACAAAGCCACCGCCGAGGCCCGTGCCGCAATCGCTGCGTTTGTGGACGGCAACGCCCACCGCCTTCAGTCCTGGCTCGACGTGATCGCCAAGAACGACCCGGCGAAGGCGTTTGCGTTGTTCATGTCGGTGATCGAGTACCACGTCCCGAAACTGTCGCATGTCGACGCCCACACCAAGGAGGACATAGTCGTGGTCTTGAGACAATTTTGAAGCCGACACCGTCGACGTGAAGCGATGCGACTACGTTCGTGCGTCTTAGAGGGAGATGACGTAAGAGTCGGCTTAGAACAACAACATAGACCCATGGGGAGCTGAGATGGAAGCAGGCAGAAAGACCGGCGGTAGCAAAACGGGTAGCAAGAACAGGAAGGCGCAGGAGAGAAAGCGCCGCGCAGTAGGCGCTGGTGCGGCTATCGTCGCTTCTACGCCCACGATCGCAAAGACAGGGGACGAGGATGAGCGGGCTGGCATTGAGGTTGCCGGCCCTGGCATCACGCCCAAGGATCTCCTGTTGATCGCCATGCGGAACGCCTGGGACGACGCCCACCGGAAGGCTGACGAAGCCGAGGAGCTCGAGCGACAGGCCACGGTGCTTGACCAGGAGGCGGCTGCCGAGTCCTTGGAGCTCGAGGCGTTGCTGGGGGGCCTTCAGTGTCGCCGGACCACCAAGCTGGACGCCACTGTGCAGCTACGGGCTCGCGCGTCGACCCTGCGGCTCGAAGTCGGGCTCGACATTCGCCTCGCGACGGCGCTCGCCAAGGATGTTGCGCCGTACGTGCACCCCAAGCTGATAAGCCACTATGGCGAGATCAACCAGACTGTCACCGTCATCAGCCAGCAGCTCTGACGGCTGACAGGGGGGTGTTGGCGATTGACGGTCAGTTCGGCCGCAACCCGCCGTTCGCGGCCGCTGCGGAAACTTCCAGCAAGCCGGCATTGAACGAGGCGACCCGCGCCAGACGATCCCCCCGCGCTTCGCCCGAGGTCCTCCCCGACGGCGCTACCTGTGTTCAGAACTACGACCGAAGACTCCGGCACCGCGACGTTTGACGACCGTCGTGGCCTCGGTTAGGTTTCGGCGTTATGCCCTATGAGAAGCCACCCCGATACGAGTCACACCCCAGCGATGAGCTGAACAGGGCGTTCGCTGCGCGGCCATTCCAGGGGGCCTGAACGAGAAAGAGCCACCTTCCTCTTCGTTGGCCTGGACGCCAACTTCGACAAGAAGATCGAGCAGAGTCCAATCTTCCCGCGGGTACTCGAGTACTTGAGTGATGGCGTGCGCTTCTGGCGAGAGCACGAGGTCCACCACCCATTCCGCTTGAAGGAGTATCGGGGAGACGGTCGGAAGGACGGCCGGAGATATCACCGGACGTTCGCTTCCATCGGGTTTCGGCCCCGCGCACGCAGCGCAGGTCTCCTTTGTCGAGATGCTGCACATACCCACGGTCGCGACAAGTAACCTAAAGCCTGCCGATCTGAACACCACGCACCTCGAGCGACTGAACAACGCGATCGAGCATGGCGACGCGCGCTACGTGTTTATCCCGGTAAGCGTGGCAAGGCTCATGCGCGCATCGACGCTGTTTCCGTGGATGCCGGAAAGCGCGGCTGACGACGGCACCCCCCTCAAGGTATGGCGCAAGACCAGTTCAAAAACCGTCTATTTGTACCTTCACCTGTCGTGCGCCGAAACAGCGGAGAAGCGTGCGCAGCTGGAGGCCATAGGCCAGCTCATCAAGGACGGCACCTCGAACAAGTGCTCAATGCGGGGGGTGCAGTCTGCGTGGACTCCATCTCGGGTTCAAGGACAGCGAACACTGTACCGCATCGGCTGCACCGGAATGATGACGACCACAGCCGGTGCTGGACGTCCTGCGTCTTCACGTCTCTACGCCCGCCGAAGCGGCGAGGGCAATAAGCAGGCCGAAGGCGACCCAGAACCCCGGCGCGCCCCCAATCCAGACGCCGATGAGCAGGGTGACTGGGACACCAGCGCCGGTCAGGAACCGGGTCGTCGGCGGGACGGGCGGCGTGGCGTTGACCGAGTTTAGGGTCTGACTGCGCCCCTGCGTGCGCGAGGCGTGGGCCCCCAACGACCGTCGAAAATAGAACAGGCCAGACGTGCGGTACTCGGACAGCCGCACCCCGCTCTGATGCGCGGAGAGCGCCATGGTCTTCGCCGAACCGCAGCGCGGGCAGTCACAGTCGAGCATGTTCCTCCCCCAACCCTACCAGGACTTGCGGCGACCGCGATTGTTCGCCTTCACGAAGCCGCCGATGACTGCAAAGTAGAACACAAACGCGATCGCGGCCGCGTAGAAGAGCAGTCGTGCTGTACCGATGAGCACGGCGACGACGTTGATTGCGACCACGTCGCGCATCGCTGGCGTAGATGGCTGCTCGAGAATGACCTTCCGCACCACGGCGGGGTAGCCCCGTTGCTCGAGTTGCGTTGCGAAACGAGAGGACTGCGATGACGTCGTCACGGTTAGCCTCCTTGGCTCGGCGTGGGGACAATCCGCGCGTTGGTGTTGAGCCCGATGACCTCCATCGGGCCGTGGTAGCGCCAGCGATTAGCTGCCGCCTTGACGAACACCGGGATCACGCCACCCTGCTTGACCAAGAGCTCGGCCCTGCGCAGAACCCCCGGCGGGTCCCCAACTAGCACCTCGTATGGCGCCCCCGGATTCATTTCCTTGGTGAAGCCACAGACGATGCGACTGCCGACCTGCGGCAGGTAGCCGAATGACTGGCCTCCGTACACCGCAGCGATTGCGTTGAACGAGTACTCCTTACCGGCCACAAACTTCTTGAGCTTCTGCCGACGAACGTCATCGCCGGAGACGAGCTGCCGCCGCGCCAACCAGGCTCGTATTACCCCGCCGTCCCAGATCGCGCTACTCGCCAGCACTGCAAGGGGCTTTGGGGAAGTCAGGCTTGCGGGCGACCCAGTTCGACACCGCCGGGCGTGACGGCTGCCGCCTGTGCAATTTCGAAGATGCCCATCAGTTCCATAATTGCTCCTTGTGAATATCCTACACCAGTCTTGTGTTGCTTGTCAACCAGCAGGACTCTACAACAAAATATGCCCCATGGCTCCCCGCCAGCGCACCTTCGCC
>CAVVUJ010000035.1:0-44337 GCA_963751405.1 uncultured beta proteobacterium
GCGGAGAGTGAGGGATTCGAACCCCCGATACGTTGCCGTATACCTGATTTCGAGTCAGGCGCCTTCGACCACTCGGCCAACTCTCCGCGAACCGGGATTATACCGACTTCCAAGCCGCGCCCTTGCCGCGGCTGACCGCAAGCCCAGCGAAGGCGCGCAAAAAAACGGGGGCCGCGGCCCCCGCATCGCAACGCCCGCTCACCGCGGGCCATGACTGACGACCTATTTCTTCGCCGGTGCCGCGGCCGGCGCAGCGGCTTTCGTCGCCGGAGCCGGCGCGCCCTTGGCCGCGGGCGCCGCGCCTTTGGCCGGAGCCGCAGCCGCCATCGCGGTCGGCGCCATCTGCGGCGTGACGACCTTGCCCTTCGCCTTCTGCTCGGCGATGTAGCGCGCGGCGACGCGATCCTCGGCTTTGGCCTGCTGCGCCTTGACGGCTTCGGCCGTCGCGGCGTCCTTCGCCTTCTTTTCCTCGGCGGCGGCTTTTGCCTTCTCGTCCATCGGCGGCGCCGGCGGCAGCTTCGCCACCGCGATGCCGAAAGTCGCAGCCACCAGACCGGCGGCGAACAGCGCGCGCAGCGTCGTCGTCATTTCCCCCCCTCCCGTTCGTTGTCATGCCGTCACGCCGCTCGGTGCTGCGGCGGGTCCGGCGGACGGCGCGGCACCGCGGTCCACCTTGCCGGAGACGACATCGTTGTACCAGTACTCGTGGTGCTCCTTCGCCCAGGTCTCGTCGACGTAGCCGTAGCGCATCCCCTCGAACGCGCCCGGCGTGCCGATCGTGCCGAGGTAGATGTGCGGGATCGCCATCGCCATGGCGAGCAGCGCCGCGATCATGTGGATCACGTTGGCGATCTGCATCGTCGCGCGCGTCTGGTTGAAATTCGGGAAGTCGAGGATGAGCCCCGTGACGACCAGGACCGTCGAAAGCAGGCAGACCATGAGCCAGAACTGGCCCTTCTCGCCGGCGTTGAACTTGCCGGAGGGCACGTGCGTCGCGCCGGAGCGGTCGAGCATGCCGCCGAACTTGACGAGCCACTGCACGTCGTAGGCCTTGGGCAGATTGTCGCGGACGAACAGCACGATGAACACCGGCAGCGCCACGGCGAACAGCGGACCCGTGAAGTTGTGCACGAGCGTGGAAATCGTCGCGAGCCACGAGAACAGCGTGTAGCCGATGAGCGGCAGCAGGACGGCCTTGCCGAACGTGGTGACGAGCCCGGAGAGGGCCAGCGCGACGAAGCTCAGCGCCAGCGACCAGTGCGCGACGCGCTTCACCGCCGTGAAGCGCTCGATCATGCGGCCGGTCGGCTTGCCGTCGAGCTCGATCGGACCGCGCCACGCATAGAAGCCCATGATCACGAGCGCGGTGAGCGCGAGCAGCCAGCCGCCCGCGGTCGCGATCGGGACGCGGATCGCCCGCCACGTCTGGCCTTCCGACTGGATCAGGACGTTGGTCTCGCGCCCGCGCACCGTCGTGATCTGCTGCTCGCCGGAGCGGATTTCCTTCCAGACCGGCTGGTTGTTGAGCGGCTGGTCGATGCGCTGCTTCTGCTCGGCGGCGGCCTGCGCCGCCTGGCCGGGATTGACCGCAGGCGACTGCGCCGACGCGACGCCGATCGCGATCGCCAGCGCGATGGCGAAGCGCTCCCGCCCCCCGAATGATGGATCGGCTCACCGTACCCCCTTCGCGCCCGTCACCGGATCCGCTTGTATTCGTTCTGGTTCTGGTTGCGGTTCGCAAGCGCCAACTCCCATTCGCGCTTGTTCCCGTTCCAGGGCGCCGAATCGTACGCCGGCTTGTCCGGCTTGCCCTGGTAGATCCCCTGCTTGTACTCGACGACCTGCGGGCGCTCGCCGCAACCGGCGAGTGCCAGCCCGAACGCCACCGCCGTCAGTGTCACGAGTGCGCGTTTGATCACGATTTCGCTCCTCCTGCCGGCGCCGCCGGCGCGCCCGGCGCCGCCGGTCCACCCTTGGGGGCCTCGGGCCGCCCGTAGGCGGTGGCCCAGCCCCAGACTTCGCTGCCCTTGCCGCGCGAGGTCACCCGCTCGCGGTAGATGTCGGCGAGGACGTCGCCCTCGCCGCCCAGCAGCGCCTTGGTCGAGCACATCTCGGCGCAGACCGGCAGCTTGCCTTCGGCGAGACGATTGCGGCCGTACTTCTTGTACTCGGCCTCGGAGTTGTTCGCCTCCGGGCCGCCGGCGCAGAACGTGCACTTGTCCATCTTGCCGCGCACGCCGAACGCGCCGGCCTGCGGGAACTGCGGCGCGCCGAACGGGCAGGCGTAGAAGCAGTAGCCGCAGCCGATGCAGAGGTCCTTGTCGTGCAGGACCACGCCGTCGTCGGTGCGATAGAAGCAGTCGACCGGGCAGACCGCCATGCACGGGGCGTCCGAGCAGTGCATGCACGCGACCGAGATCGAGCGCTCGCCGGGCACGCCGTCGTTGATCGTGACCACGCGGCGGCGGTTCACGCCCCACGGGATGTCGTGCTCCTGCTTGCAGGCGGTCACGCAGCCGTTGCACTCGATGCAGCGCTCGGCGTCGCAGAGAAACTTCATTCGGGCCATGTCTACAGTGCGTCTCCTCGAAGCGCTGCTCGACTGCGGCTATCAAGCCGACTTGGCGACCTGGCAGAGCGTCGTCTTGGTTTCCTGCATCATCGTCACCGAGTCGTAGCCGTAGGTCGTGGCCGTGTTGACGGCTTCGCCACGGACGATCGGCGCCGCGCCCTCGGGGTAGAACTCGAGCATGTCCTTCCCTTGCCACCAGCCCGAGAAGTGGAACGGGATGAACGTCGTTCCGGCCGCGACGCGGTCGGTGACCATCGCCTTGACCTTGATCTGCGCGCCGGTCGGCGATTTCACCCAGACGTACTCGCCGTCGCGGATCCCGCGGTCGTTGGCATCCTTCGGGCTGATCTCGATGAAGTTCTCCTGCTGCAGCTCCGCGAGCCACGCATTCGAGCGCGTCTCCTCGCCGCCGCCTTCGTACTCGACCAGCCGGCCGCTCGTCAGGACCAGCGGGAAGTTCTTCGCGACGTCCTTCGCGAGGTTGTCCTGCTGCACGCTCTTGTACAGCGTCGGCAGCCGCCAGAACGCCTTCTTGTCGTCGTGCGTCGGGTACTTGGCGACGAGATCCGGGCGGTTCGAGTACAGCGGCTCGCGATGCTGCGGAATGCCGTCGGGGAAGTTCCAGACGATCGCGCGCGCCTTGGCGTTGCCGAACGGATGGTTGCCGTGGTTCTTCATGAACACGCGGATCATCCCGCCGGAGCGGTCGGTCTTCCAGTTCTTGCCCTCGGCCGCCTTCTTCTCGTCTTCGGTGAGCTCGTCCCAGAACCCGAGCTTCTTCATCAGCACGTGGTCGAGCTCGGGGTAGCCGGTCGTGAGGTCGCCGCCCTTCGGATACGAGCCGTCCTCGGCGAGCAGGTTGACGCCTTCGCGCTCGACGCCGAAATTGGCGCGGAAGCAGCCGCCGCCGTCCATCATCGAGACCGACGTGTTGTAGAGGTTCGGCGACCCGGGGTGCTTCAGCTCCGGCGTGCCGTAGCACGGCCACGGCAAGCCGAAGTAGTCGCCGTCGCAGGGCCCGCCCTTCGCCCGCAGCGTCTTCACGTCGAACGTGTTCATGTTCTTCATGTGCAGCTTCAGCCGCTCCGGCGACTGCCCGGTGTAGCCGATCGTCCAGACGCCCTTGTTGATCTCGCGCAGGATCGATTCGGTTTCCGGCTCGTCCATCTTGTTCGGGTCGGGCTTCACGATCTTGTAGTTCTTCACGAAGTCCTTGTCCCAGCCGAATTTCTTCGCGAACGCGTACATGATCGCGTGATCGGTCTGCGACTCGAACAGCGGGCTGATCACGCGCTCGCGCCACTGGATCGAGCGGTTCGACGCGGTGACCGAGCCCGACGTCTCGAACTGCGTGGATGCGGGCAGCAGGTAGACGCCGTCCTTGCGCACCATCGCCGCCATCGCGGCGGAGGCCGACGGGTACGGATCGATGACGACGAGCAGATCGAGCTTCTTCATCGCCTCGACCATTTCCTTGCCGCGCGTCTGGCTGTTCGGCGCGTGGCCCCAGTACACGAGCGCGCGCAGGTTCGGGCCCTGGTCGATCAGGTCGTTCTTCTCGAGGACGCCGTCGATCCAGCGCGACACCGTCATGCCGGGCTTCTCCATCATGCCCTCGGCGTACTGCTTCTTCAGCCACTCGTAGTCCACACCCCACACCGCGGCGAAATGCCGCCACGAGCCGGCCGCCAGGCCGTAGTAGCCCGGCAGCGAATCGGGGTTCGGGCCGACGTCGGTCGCGCCCTGCACGTTGTCGTGGCCGCGGAAGATGTTGGTGCCGCCGCCGGAGACGCCGACGTTGCCGAGCGAGAGCTGCAGGATGCACGACGCGCGGACCATCGCGTTGCCGATCGTGTGCTGCGTCTGGCCCATGCACCAGACGACGGTCGACGGCTTGTTCTTGGCCAGCATCTCGGCCACCTTCGCGACCTGCGCTTCAGGCACGCCGCACGCTTCCTCGACCTTGTCGGGCGTCCACTTGGCGAGGATCTCGTCCTTCACCTTCTCCATTCCGTAGACGCGATCGTGGATGTACTGCTTGTCTTCCCAGCCGTTCTTGAAGATGTGGTAGACGAGCCCGAACAGGAACGGGATGTCGCCGCCGGAGCGCAGCCGCACGAACTCGTCGGCCTTCGCGGCGGTGCGCGTGAAGCGCGGATCGACGACGATCATCTTCGCGCCGGTTTCCTTCGCGTGCAGCATGTGCAGCATCGACACCGGGTGCGCTTCGGCCGCGTTGCTGCCGATGTACATCGCGCACTTCGTGTTCTGCATGTCGTTGTACGAGTTGGTCATCGCGCCGTAGCCCCAGGTGTTGGCTACGCCGGCGACCGTCGTCGAATGGCAGATCCGCGCCTGGTGGTCGGTGTTGTTCGTGCCCCAGAACGACACGAACTTGCGCATCAGGTACGCCTGCTCGTTGTTGTGCTTCGAGCTGCCGACCCAGAACACGGCGTCGGGACCGGACTCCGCGCGCAGCGCGTTGAGCTTGTCGCCGACCTCGTTGATCGCCTGTTCCCAGCTGATCTTCTGGTACTTGCCGTTGACGAGCTTCATCGGCGACTTCAGCCGATGCGAATGCTCGTGCATCCCGTGCTCGCGCACCGTGGCCCCCTTCGCGCAATGCGCGCCGAGGTTGAGCGGCGAGTCGAACACCGGCTCCTGCCGCGTCCACACGCCGTTCTCGACGGTGGCGTCGACCGCGCAGCCGACCGAGCAGTGCGTGCAGACCGTGCGCTTGACTTCCGTCGCGGCGGCCGCGCCTTCCTTGGCGGCCTCGGCCTTGCCGATGGCGCCGTAGGGAAGCTGGCTCGCGAACGCTCCGGCCCCTGCCACCAGGCCCGAGCGCTTCAAAAACGTTCGCCGGTCCATCGTCGGGAGCGGTACCCCGGCGAGGCGGCGAAGACGTGGACCCGCTGCGGAAACTTGTGCGTTCTTCCTTGTGAGCAGCATGATCCCTCCTCCTCCTAAAGCTTGGCGGTGCGGTAGTAGTCGCGCACGTGCGCGGACTCGCGGTAACCGTCGGCGGGCGCGTCGGGCGCCGCCGTCGCCGCTTCTACGGCCGCAGCGGGTGCCGAGGCCACGACCGCGACCGCGGCGCCGGCGCCGCCCAGGCCCAGCGTGAGCAGGAAGCGGCGGCGTTTCGAATCGGTGGAGGAAGAAGCGGGGACCGGAACGGTCGCGACAGAGTGAACGCTACGCGTGGGAATGCGCATTCGGACCTCCAAGAAACAACGGCGTGACTTTGATGTAATTATTCGATGGCGAACGAGTCACGTTCGAGCGCCATGAAGCAACTGGCGAATGATGCGACCTGCCGATAGTAATTGGCAAGGAGAGAAGTCGATATTGCAGTGCAGCAATCGAATGCCCACGGCAGCAGATGCGTTTCGCAGAACGCGCGCTGCTCGGCGATCGTCGCGGGACGCCGCCCGGCGTCGCCGGCCACGAGCATCCGCATGGTTTCCAGCTCGACGGAAAGGTGGTCCTCGAACTCGCTGCTTCCGGGCCTGCGCGCGAGACCGAGCGAGGCGAGCGTCGCGCGGATCGCGGCGAGCGGACGCCCCGACTGCGGCCCGAGATAGTGGGACGCGTAAAGGCTCACCTCGCTCATGCCGACGCCGACGAACAGTGCCTGAAATTCGTCGCCGGCGGCTTCGGGGTCCATGACCGCGCTCGCCGCGCGCAGCGAATCCCATGCCTCCCGCAATGGTCTTCGCGTCGCCATCGGCGCGACTCGTTCCGCCGGATGCGTCGGGCGCGAGCGGAGCGGCCGCGGCGATGGCCGCGAGCAGCGCGGCATCCGGCGCCGCGGCGAACAGCCGCGCGAGCAGCGCGTAGAAATCGGCCCGCGCCTGGTCCTCGGGCTCGAGGCGGTGATGCAAGCACGACCCCTGCCTCAGACATCGCGGATGTCCACGCCGCGCTCGTTCTTCATGAGATCGACGACGCGGCAGTCGGCGCACATCTTCAGCCGGTCGAGCGCGCCGGGTGCGGCGAACATCGAATGCCCGGCGAGCTTCGCCAGCATGTTCGCGACCATCTTCTCGGTGCCGAGCGGCTTGCCGCACGCGGTGCACTTGAAGATCACGGCCTCGTTGATCACGCGCGGCTGCCTCGCCTCGGGCGCGAGCGAAAGGCGCGGCGTCAGCGTGATCGCGCGCTCCGGACACGTCGCCGCGCACAGTCCGCACTGCACGCACTTCGCCTCGATGAACGAGAGCTGCGGCGCCTCCTGCCGGTCGAGGATCGCGCCTTCGGGACAGGCGCCGACGCACGCGAGGCACATGGTGCAGGTGTCGCGGTTCACAGCGATCGTGCCGAACGGAGCGCCGGCGGCAAGCGCGATCTCGCGCTGCGGCACCGGCGCATGCTGCGCGAGATGGTCGATCGCGAGGGCGGCGGTCGTGCGCTTGTCCGCGGTGAACGCGAACGTCGCAGGAGCGCGCACCGCCAATGCGGCCGGCCACGACCAGAGCGCGGCGTCGAGCGCCTTCGCCTCCGCGCCGTCGATCACGCGGAAGTGCGTGCCCTGATAGCCAAACGCCTGCGCGATCGTGTCCGCGTACCGCATCTGCCGTTCGAGCGCGTCGCGGTACTCCGGCGCCTCGGCGCCCGTCGCGAGCACGGCGACCTGCGACGCGCCGTGCGCGAGCGCCGCGAGCCAGACGTCGAGGCCGACCGACGCGACGTGGTGCACCTCGAGCGGGATGACGCGCGCCGGCAGCCCGCGACCCCGGCGGGCGAGGCTCGCGATCGCCGCGCGGCCATCTTCCGCGTGCAGCAGGATGCACGCGTCGCGCCCGCCGGCTTGCGCATAGGTCGCGAGCAGCGTGCGCAACCGCAGGCCGAGATCGGGCACCGACGGGTAGGCGTAGCTCATCGCGCCGGACGGGCACACGGTCGCGCACGCGCCGCAGCCCATGCACAGATGCGGCTCGACCCTGACGTGATCGCCGTCGGCGGCAATGGCCGCCGTCGAGCAGACGTCGAGGCACAGATTGCAGCCCGGCTTCTGCGAACGGCTGTGCGCGCAGATCGAAGCCTTGTACGCGAAGTACTTCGGCTTCTCGAACTCGCCCGTCATCCCGGCGATCTCCGTCACTGCCTTGGCCTGGGCGATGACATCCGCGCCGGGCGCGAGATAACCCTGCGGCGGCTGGTGCAGCGTCAGATGCGGCGCTCGCTGCAGATCGAGGACGAGGTCGAAGCGCTCGCTGCGCGCGACGTCGCTCCTGGCGAAGTCGATCGCGGCCGTCGCGCCGCAGGCGGCGACACATTTGCGATGCGCCTTGCAGCGATCGAGATCGATCTGGTAGCTGAAATCGATCGCCTCTTCGGGACAGGCCTTCACGCATGCGTTGCAGCGCGTGCACAGATCGAGGTCGATCGGATTTTCCTGCGTCCACGCGACGTCGAATGCGCCGAGCCAGCCCGCGATCTTCGTGAGCCGGCCCGAGTGGACCGGGAAACTCGCGCTCGGCCGGAAGTTCGGCGCCGGCCGCGCGACCGGTGACGAGCACGGTGACGCCGAGCTCCGCCGACAACGGCTTCGCCCACTGCAGCGCGGCGTCGGCGGGGCCGACGATCAGCAGGCGGCCTTCGGAACGATAGGCCACGCGCGGCACCGGCTCGGGCTCGGGCAATCCCGCGAGCGCCAGCAGCGCCGCGATCTTGGGCGTCGCGGCCTTCGCCTCGGACGACCAGCCGCCCGTCTCGCGAATGTTGACGAACCGGATCGTCTGCGTCCTGCCGCCCTCCTCCGCGACGTCGCCGAAGAGCCGCGCTTCCTGCGTGCAGGCAACGACGACATCGCCCTCCGCGCGGCCCGCGAACGCGGCGAGCTCCTTCTGGCACAGCATCGTCTGCACGGCCGGCGTGCCGGACAGCGCGAGCGCCCGCGCCAGCGCCGCCGCGTCGAGCGGCATCGTGCCGTTGCAGGAGCAAAGGTGGAGATTCTTGCCGGCGAGACTCATCGCGGCGGAGGCTCGGGGATTCCGGGATCCGGAAGTGGCGCCGGGGCAGCTTCTGCTTCCGGTGCAGGCGGGAGGACAGGAGCACCGGCTGCGTCCGCGACCGGATCCGCCGGACCGCCGGGAACGGCTTCCTCCGGCGGCACGTCTTCCACGTGGCCCTGCGCGTTGATGCGCGTTGCCGGCGGATCGAAGATGTAGCGGCCCTGCACCATCTGCTTGACGATGTCGGGCGAGATCGGATCGGGTATCGAATAGTCGCCGACGTAGACGTCGAGGCCGTCCATCACGTTGAACTGCGGATCGCGGAACAGTTGCTTCAACGCCTGCCGCTTCAGCGCCTCGCCAACCTTCGGTTGGAAGAACGGGGTGAAGTCGGAGTCGATCGTCAGCGATTCGACCGGCGGCAGCGTCGTGGCGGAGGTGGGTGCGGCCGCCGGCTGGCGCAATGTCGACGATGCGGTGCGGGTGCGGCAGCCGTTGCCGGTGCCGCGACGGGATTCGCTGCAGTGGCCGGCGCGTTCTTCTCGCGCGCGGCCGCGAATTTTCGCTGCGACCAGCGCCTGAGCGACAGGCCTTCGGGCGGCTTGTCGTCGGCGCTCATCGAGGGCTGCACCCGGCGGTCACGTCAGCCGCGCGGCCCGCGCTCGCGGCGGGATGCGTCAGTGGCGAACGGATCGTTGCGGCGAACCCGCTTCTTCGGCTCGGGCTTGTAGTGCTCGTCCACGAACGGCTGCATCCACGCCAGGATGCCGGCCGGCAGCGGCACCGCATCGACCCGCTCGCCGCCGTCGAGCATGCGCGCCGCCTCGTTGTAGCTGACGGTCACGATCACCGGGAACACGGGCGGGTCGCCGCCGTCGTCGGTCGTGCGCCACATCACGAATGCCTTCGGCTCCGGCGCGACGATGTTGAGGTAATAGCCCTCGGCCTCGCAGGGGTGCAACTCGAACGCATGGCCGTCGAAGCGCCAGCGCGTCGCGGACGGATCGTCGCTGATCTTCACCGGCGCGCGCGTCGGCGCTGCAGCGGCCGGCGGCGGAACGACGGCGACAGGCTCCCAGCGCTCGCCGATCCAGCGATTCACGACCGGGGTGCGTTCGAAGATCACGGCGACGGGAAACCGCAACGGCGACATGGGGATTTCGGGCAATCCGCAGAGGGAAAACGGGAGCGCGGTCCGCCGGCGATCATACACCAGGCGCTTCCGGCTCTGCTAACATGATCGGCTCGCATTTTCATCCGGCCCCGGCCCGCCACCCATGCCCACGATCATCCCGCTTGCCGACGCCCGCGCGTCGTCGCGCCGCGAGGCCCTCGACGGCTTCGTGCGCGCCGCGGCGAGCGCGCCGGGCGTGCCCGGCACGGCGACCGACACGCGGGGCAGGCCCATGCGCGACCTGCGCATCTCGGTCACCGACCGCTGCAACTTCCGCTGCGTCTACTGCATGCCCAAGGAGGTCTACGATGCCGAGCACGAGTTCCTGCCGCGCGCGGACCTGCTGACATTCGAGGAAATCACGCGCGTCGCCCGGATATTCGTCGCGCAAGGCGTGACGAAGCTGCGGCTGACCGGCGGCGAGCCGCTGCTTCGCCGCAACATCGAGCGCCTGGTCGAAATGCTCGCGCGGCTCGGCGACGTCGACCTGACGCTGACGACCAACGGCACGCTGCTCGGGCGCAAGGCGCGCAGCCTGCGCGATGCCGGTCTGACCCGCGTCACCGTGAGCCTCGACTCGCTCGACGACGCGACGTTCCGCGCGATGAACGACGTCGATTTTCCGGTGGCGAAGGTGCTCGAGGGAATCGATGCCGCGGCGGCCGCCGGTCTCGCTCCGGTCAAGGTCAACATGGTGGTGAAGCGCGGTACCAACGAGGCGTCGATCGTCCCGATGGCGCGGCATTTCAAGGGCAGCGGCCACATCGTCCGCTACATCGAGTACATGGACGTCGGCGCGACCAACGGCTGGCGCATGGACGACGTGGTGCCCGCGGGCGAGATCGTGCGGGCCATCGACGCGGAGCTCCCGCTCGAAAGCGCGGACCCGAACTACGCCGGCGAGGTCGCCGAGCGCTGGCGCTACCGGGACGGCGGCGGCGAGATCGGCGTGATCGCGTCGGTGACGCAGGCGTTCTGCCGCGACTGCACCCGCGTCCGGCTGTCCACCGACGGCAAGCTCTACACGTGCCTGTTCGCAACCGACGGCTACGACCTGCGCGCGCTGCTGCGCGAGGGCGTCGGCGACGCGCCGATCGGCAACGCGATCGCCGCCATCTGGCGGCAGCGCGCCGACCGCTATTCCGAAATCCGCACCGGCAATACCGCGCCCATCCCGAAGATCGAGATGAGCTACATCGGCGGATGAGCGCACGCCCGCCCTCTGCCGCGCGCCACGGGTCGGCTCCGCCGTGAACGCTCCGAACACTCCGTACCGGCCGCTGCTCACCAACGCCGCGCGGCCGTCGACGTTCACGGTGCGCGCCACGGACGAGACCGGCGCCGCGCGCGACACGCCGATCGCCGGCGAGCACCCGCTGACGCTCTACGTCGACAAGCACGAGCTCGTCACGCTGATGACGCTGGGTGCGGCGCCGGAGGCGCTCGCGATCGGCTACCTGCGCAACCAGCGCCTCGTCGAGCGCGTCGAGGACATCGTGGCCGTCCAGGTCGACTGGGACGTGGGCGCGGTGGTCGTCAAGACCCGGCACGGCCTCGCCGACCTCGAGGAGAAGACGAAGAAGCGCACGACCACCAGCGGTTGCGGACAGGGCACGGTCTTCGGCGACCTGATGGCGGAGATCGAGAGCGTCCGGCTCCCGCCGGGGGCAACGCTGGCGCAGGAAACGCTGTACGCGCTGCTCGATCGCGTTCGCGTCCACGAGACGATCTACAAGCAGGCCGGAGCGGTGCACGGGTGCGCCCTCGCGACCAACGAGCCCGGCCGCTCCGAGATCCTCGCGTTCGTCGAGGACGTCGGGCGCCACAACGCGGTCGACGCGATCGCCGGCCGGATGTGGCTCGACCGCATCGACGGCGCCGACAAGATCTTCTACACCACCGGCCGCCTCACGTCCGAGATGGTGATCAAGGCGGCGCAGATGGGCATTCCGTTTCTCGTCTCGCGCTCCGGACTCACGCAAATGGGCTTCGAGATCGCGGAGAAGATCGGCATCACGATGATCGGCCGCGCCACCAACAAGCGCTTTCTGCTGTTCACCGGCGGCGAGCGGTTCAAGGCGTCGTCATCCGCAAGCGTGGGGATCGACACATGAGCGGGACCCCTGCCGAAGCCCGCGGCCGCTGCATGTGCGGCCGGGTGCGCTTCGTCGCGCGCTTTCCCTCGCGCTTCGCTTGCCACTGCCACTGCGAGAGCTGCCGGCGCGCGCACTCCGCCGGCTTCGTCACCTGGATCGGGTTTCCGTCGGCGCAGGTGACGATCGAGGCGGGCAACGACGATCTCGCCGCCTACGAGTCGTCGCCGGGAACGAAGCGCTCGTTCTGCCGCGCCTGCGGCACGCGGCTCTTCTTCCAGTCGGACCGCTGGGCGGGCGAGACCCACGTCGCGCTGGCCGCGTTCGACGATCCCGTCGACCGCGCGCCGGACCGCCACGCGTTTTTCGAGGAGCACGTCGGCTGGATTCCGTGGCCCGACGCAGGCGATCGATGACGATCGCCAATGCAGACGTCACCGGCGTCGTGCTGGCGGGCGGCCAGGGCCGGCGCATGGGTGGCGTCGACAAGGGACTGGTCGATCTGGCCGGCGCACCGATGGTCGCGCACGTGCTCGCGCGGCTGGCGCCGCAGGTCGGCGACGTGCTGATCAACGCGAACCAGAATCTCGACCGCTATCGCGCGTTCGGCCAGCCCGTGGTCGAGGATGCCGTCGGCGGTTTCGCGGGGCCGCTTGCCGGTTTGCATGCAGGCCTCGCCCGTGCCAGCGGCGAGCTCGTCGTGACGGTGCCGTGCGACTCGCCGTTCCTGCCGCTCGATCTCGTCGCGCGGTTGCGCGCGGCGCTCGACCGCGAGGGCGCACAACTGGCTGTCGCGAAGACCTTCGACCAGCCGCACCCGGTGTTCGCGCTGGTCCGCCGCGACGTGCTGCCGAACCTCGCGGCATTTCTCGCCGCCGGCGGGCGCAAGATCGACGCCTGGTATGCGGCGCTGCGGATCGTCGAGGTCGCGTTCGACGACGAGGCCGACGCGTTCCGCAACATCAACACCGCGGACGAACTCGCCGCGGCGGCGGCCAGGCAATGAGCTGAAAGCGGGGTCAGATACGACTTTCCGCGCAGATCGTGGAAAATAGACACCAACGCGGCGATAGTCGTATCTGACCCCGCTTTCAATCTCTCCTCGACTGCGACGATGCCATGAGCCAGCCAAAATCCCTGCGTGCGCTCTCCTGCGCCGACGACTACGACCCCGACTCGATGCCGGTCGACCGCGCGCGCGAGCTGATCCGCACGTTCCTCGCCCCCGTCACTGCAATCGAGCGCGTGCACATCCGCGCCGCGCTGGGCCGTGTGCTCGCCGCGGACGTCGTCTCGCCGCTGGCCGTGCCCGGCCACGACAACTCGGCGATGGACGGGTACGCGGTCCGGTTCGCGGATCTCGCGGCCGGTTCGGAGACGACGCTCACGCGCGTCGGCGAATCGTTCGCCGGCAAGCCGAGCGACGCGACCGTGGGCCCCGGCCAGTGCGTGCGCATCTTCACGGGCGCCGTGATGCCGCAGGGCGCCGACACCGTCGTCATGCAGGAGCGGGCGAGCGAAGACGCGGGCCGGGTGCGCGTGGCCGCGGGTGCCGTGACGAAGGAAGGGCAGAACCGCCGCTTCGCCGGCGAGGACCTCAAGGCGGGACAGCTCGTCTTTCGCGCCGGTCAACTCGTGCATCCGGCGGAACTGGGAATGATGGCGTCGCTCGGCATCGGTGAAGTCACGGTCTTCCGGAAGCTGCGGGTCGCGTTCTTCTCGACGGGCGACGAGCTGAAGTCGATCGGCACGGAGCTCGCCGCGGGCGAAATCTACGACAGCAACCGCTACACGATCCACGGCATGCTGACGCGCCTCTCCTGCGACGTCCTCGACATGGGTGTGGTGCCCGACGTGCCGGAGCAGCTCGAGCGGGCGTTCGCCGACGCCGCGGCCGCCGCCGACGTCGTCATCACGTCGGGCGGCGTGTCGGTCGGCGAGGCCGATTTCGTCAAGCAGCTGCTCGACAAGCTGGGCGAAGTCGTCTTCTGGAAGATCGCGATGAAGCCGGGCCGTCCGCTGGCGTATGGCCGGATCGGCGACGCGCACTTCTTCGGGCTGCCGGGCAATCCGGTATCGGTGATGGTGACGTTCTACGAGTTCGTGCAGGATGCGCTGCGCGTCCTGCAGGGCCAGCGCGAAGTCGCGCCGCTGCCCACGTTCAAGGTGCCGCTGTCGGCGCCGATCCGCAAGGTGCCGGGGCGCACGGAGTTCCAGCGGGGCATTCTTGCCGCGGACGGCAGCGGCGGCTTCACCGTGCGCACGACCGGGGACCAGGGCTCCGGAATCCTGTCGTCGATGTCGCAGGCGAACTGCTTCATCGTGCTGTCGGCCGAGACCGGCAACTGCGCGGTGGGCGACCTCGTCGGCGTGCAATTGCTCGAAGGGTTGATCTGACCGCTGCATGGAGGCGGCGCAGCCGCTTCACCTTGACGCCACGGAAGGCCCGCTGTTAGCATTCGTCGATCAGGGCTTTCGCAGACGCCCCGCCGTATCGCTGGCCTAAGCGCCATCCAAGTTCTGCTTCGTTGCTGCCCACGCAGCAGGAGGCAAGCGGAAACCATGGATGCGCCCATCACCCCTATTGAACTGAAGCAACGACTCGCGGCGTTTCCGCCGCCCACGCTCGTCGACGTGCGCCGGCAGCCGGCGTTCGATGAGGATCGAGTGGTCATCGCCGGCGCGCTCCGGCACCTCCCCGAGGCCGTCGAAACCTGGGCCGCCGCCATCGAGCCCTGGCGCCCCGTCGTCGTCTACTGCGTGCGCGGCCACGAGGTGGGCCAGGGTGCCTGCGCCGCTTTGCGCGCACGCGGTCTTGACGCGCGCTACGTCGCGGGCGGCCTCGAGCGATGGCGCGCCGAGGGCAATGCGACCAAGCCGTTCGCGGCGCCGACCCGCTGGGTCACACGCGCGCGACCGAAAATCGACCGCATCGCCTGCCCGTGGCTCATCCGGCGCTTCATCGATCCGGCGGCGGAATTCTTCTACGTGCCGAATGCCGAGGTGCGCGCGTTCGCCGCCGCCGAGGGCGCGACCGCGTACGACATCCCGGAGGTCGACTATTCGCATGTCGGCCCGGAATGCAGCTTCGATGCGTTCATCCGGCGCCACGAGCTCGGCCATCCCGCCCTCGACGAGCTGGCCAGGATCGTTCGTGCGGCCGACACGTCGACGCTCCATCTCGCCGCCCAGGCGCCGGGCCTGCTCGCCGCCTCGCTCGGCTTGTCGGCGATGTTCGCCGACGATCACGCGATGCTGAAGTGGGGGATGCTCGTCTACGACTCGCTCTACGCTTGGTGCCGCGAGGCGCAAACGGAGACGCACGGCTGGTATCCGGAGCAATTGCCGGCCGGCGCGAAGCAATGAACGTGACACCTGCGGAACCCGCGGCGCCGGTCGCGCCGACGCGCGCCGAAGCCTTCCGCTACTGGCTGAAGCTCGGCTGCGTGAGCTTCGGCGGGCCGGCGGGCCAGATCGCGATCATGCACCACGATCTCGTCGACACGAAACGCTGGATCTCGGAGCGACGCTTCCTGCACGCGCTCAATTACTGCATGGTGCTGCCGGGGCCTGAGGCGCAGCAGCTCGCGACCTACATCGGATGGCTGCTGCACCGGACCTGGGGCGGCGTCATCGCCGGCGGGCTGTTCGTGCTGCCGTCGCTGGTGCTGCTGATTGCGTTGTCCTGGCTCTATCTCGCTTACGGCAGCGTGCCGGCGATCGCGGGCATCCTGTACGGCATCAAGCCGGCCGTGGTCGCGATCGTGCTGCACGCCGCGTGGCGGATCGGCTCGCGCGCGCTGAAGCGGCCGACCCTCTGGGTCATCGCCGCGCTGGCGTTCGTCGCCATCTTCGCGTTCGCGGTGCCTTTTCCGGCGATCGTGCTCGCGGCGGCGATCGTCGGCTACGTCGGTGGGCGGGTGGCACCGCAGGAATTCGCCGTGGGCGGCGGACACGGCGCAACCGATGGAGCGCACGCGCCGGCGGTGATCGACGACGAAACGCCGACACCCGAGCACGCACGGTTCCGCTGGCAGCGGCTCGCGTGGGTCGTCGCCGGCTGTCTCGCACTCTGGCTGTTCGCCATTGCGCTGCTGGTCGCGACCTACGGTCCGGGCGCGACGCTGCCGCGGATGGCGTGGTTCTTCACCAAGGCCGCATTCCTGACGTTCGGCGGCGCGTATGCCGTTCTGCCCTATGTCTACCAGGGCGCCGTCGAAACCTACGCCTGGCTCACGCCGGCACAGATGATCGACGGCCTCGCTCTCGGCGAGACCACGCCCGGCCCGCTGATCATGATCGTCGCGTTCGTCGGCTTCGTCGGCGGCTGGACGAAGATGCTCTACGGTCCGGAAGCGCAGGTGCTGGCCGGCATCGCCGGTGCGTGCGTGGCAACCTTGTTCACGTTCCTGCCGAGCTTCCTCTTCATTCTCGCCGGCGGACCGCTGGTCGAGACGACGCACGGCCAGCTGCGCTTCACGGCGCCGTTGACGGGCATCACCGCCGCCGTGGTCGGCGTCATCGTCAACCTCGCGCTGTTCTTCGCCTGGCACGTGTTCTGGCCGAACGGCTGGACGAGCGGCTCGCCCGCCGGAGGGCTCGACTTCCTTTCGCTCGCGATCGGCCTTGCCGCGACCGCGGCGCTCTTCCGCTTCAAGGCCAATGTGATCCTCGTCATCGCGGCCTGCGGCGCGGCGGGACTTGCTACGGCCCTCGCGCTGCGCTGACCGAAGTACCAACGGGACCGCGGGGACGGGCCACGTTACCGGGCGCGGTTTCGGGGCAACCCCATGCTCGTCCCCCGCACTCGGTCGCCGGCCTCCTGGCGCCCGACGTGCCTACCGCCGCCCGGCGGAGAGCACGCCCTTCACGTCCTTGACGAGCGCGAGCGCGCGGGCGAGCGCGTCGAGGCTCTTCACCTCGAGCGTGAACGCCATCCGCGTCACGCTGTTGCGCGTCAGCGTGTTCGCCGCGGTGACGTTGATCCGCTCCCTTGAAAAGATCTCGGTGACGTCGCGCAGCAGTCCCTGCCGGTCCATCGCCTCGAGCACCACGTCGACGGGGAACACTTCGTCGCGCGGCTTGCCCCAGTCGGCGGCGATCAGCCGCTCGGGCTCGCGCGCGCGCATGCGCACGACGTTGCTGCAGCGCTGGCGATGGATCGTGACGCCCTTGCCGCGGGTGACGAAGCCGACGATGTCGTCGGGCGGCGCCGGCTTGCAGCAGCGCGCGAGATTGGTCAGCAGCCGGTCGACGCCGACCACGAGGATGCCGCCACCCGCTCCGGCGGCCTTGCTCTGCTTCGCGACGATCGGCCGGCCCGGCTTCCGCTGCGGGCGCGGCATCCGGCTCCGCCACGGCCCGGATCGCCGCGTGGATCTGCCGCGTATTGAGCTCCGCGCGCCCGACGGCGACGTAGAGTTCGTCGGCCTTGCCGAAGCCAGCCTTGACGGCAACCGCATCGAGGCTCACCGCCGTGGCACCCGCGCGCTGCAGCTCGCGCTCGACGATCGCGCGGCCCTGGGCCAGCGTCTCCTCGTGCTGCTGCGCCTTGAACCACTGCCGCACCTTGGCGCGGGCACGGTGGCTGTGCGCGTACCCCAGCTCCGCATTGAGCCAGTCGCGCGACGGTCCTCCCTGCTTGGCCGCGACGATCTCGACGCGCTGGCCGTTCCTGAGCGCGTGATTGAGCGGCACCATCGCGCCGTCGACGCGCGCGCCCCGGCAGCGATGGCCGAGGCTCGTGTGCACCGAGTACGCGAAATCCACCGGCGTGGCGCCGACCGGCAGGTCGACGACCTTGCCCTGCGGCGTCAGCACGTAGATGGTGTCCGTGAACAGGCTGCTCTTGAACGCGGCGAGCCATTCCGACGCATCGGCGACCGCATCCTTCCAGTCGAGCACCTGCCGCAGCCACGCGATGCGGTCCTCGAACGCGGGATCGCGGCGCATGCCCTTGTGCGCCCCCTCCTTGTAGCGCCAGTGGGCGGCGACGCCGTATTCCGAATGCTGGTGCATCTCCCGGGTGCGGATCTGCACCTCGAGCGGCTTGCCCTCGGGGCCGATCACCGCCGTGTGCAGCGAGCGGTAATCGTTCGCCTTCGGCTTCGCGATGTAGTCGTCGAACTCGCCCGGCAGCGGCGCCCAGAGGTGATGCACGATGCCGAGCGCGGTGTAGCAGTCCTTGACGTCGTCGACGAGGATGCGCACGGCGCGGATGTCGTACAGGCTGTCGATGCCCGACTGCTTGCGCCGCATCTTGTCCCAGATGCTGTAGATGTGCTTCGGCCGGCCGGTGATCTCCGCACGGCACGCCGGCCGCACCGAGCTCGCGCGCCAGGACCGCGATGACGTCCTCGATGTAGCGCTGCCGGTCGAGCCGGCGCTCGTCCAGCATCGTCGCGATGGCCTTGTAAGCCGCGGGCTCCAGCGCGCGCAGGCTCAGATCCTCGAGCTCCCACTTCAATTGCCAGACGCCCAGCCGGTTGGCCAGCGGCGCGAAGAGATCGAGCACCTCGCGCGCGGTGTGCTGTCGCGCTTCGGTCAGTTCCGGGCCTCCGGTCATCAGGAAGCGCAGCGCCGCCGTCCGCTCCGCGAGCTTGATCAGCACGACGCGGATGTCCTCGACCATCGCGAGCAGCATCTTGCGCAGCCGCTCGGCCTGCGCGGCCCGCTCGGCCGCATCACCCTGCGGCGGCGTGGCCCGGATCTCGTCCATCCGGGCGACGCCGGCGACGAGCGTGGCGACGTCGTCGCCGAAGCGCGCGACGATCTCGTCCGCAACGAACGCATTGGCTCCCGCGAGGCCCGTGAGCAACGCGGCCCGGACCGTGCCGGCATCGAGCTTGAGACCGGAGAGGATCATCGCCGCCCCCACGGCGCGGTCGATCAGCGGCTCGCCGTCGCGGCCGGGCGTGGCGCCGCACTTCTCGCGCGCGTAGGCCAGCACCGCCTCGAACGCTTCGCGGTCCTCGTCGGGATAGATGCCGCGCAGCGTGTCGAGCCACGCCGCGACGGTCTGCGGCGCGCCGGCTTCCTGCGCGGCGTGCAAAACGGCTACCATCGGCGGATTATCGCCCTGGGAGGACCGGCGTTCCCGCGAAAGCCGCTCGCCTGAACGGCAACATGAGGCCCGCGCAGCGCAGCGTCGATCCGTCGTCAGGCGCCGGTCGCCGCGGCAATCACGTCGGCCAGCGCCTGCGCGTGCTTGTCGGCAAGCACCGCCTCGCGCGCTTCGACCATCACCCGCAACACGGGCTCGGTGCCGGAGGGACGCAACAGCACGCGTCCGGCATCGCCGAGTGCGCTGACGGCTCCGGCCTGCGCCGCGCGGATCGCGTCATTCGCCTTCCAGTCGTAGCCCTTCGGCACGCGCACGTTGATCAGGCGCTGCGGAAAGAGCCTGATGCCGGCCGCGGCCTCGGCGAGCGTCGCCCGTTGCTCGACCAGCGCGCGCAGCACGGCGAGCGCGGCGATGATGGCGTCGCCGGTCGTGTGCTTGTCGAGGCAGAGGATGTGGCCGGAATTCTCGCCGCCCAGGAGCCAGCCCCTTTCCCGCAGCATCTCCAGCACGTAGCGGTCGCCGACCGCGGCGCGCTCGAGCGCGATGCCTTCCCGCGCCAGCGCCTGCTCGAGACCGAGGTTGGTCATCAGCGTGCCGACGACGCCGCCGGTGAGCGCCTTGCGGCGGTGATAGTCCATCGCGATCACATAGAGCAGCTGGTCGCCGTCGTACGCGCGGCCGTCGCGGTCGACCATCAGCAGGCGGTCGCCGTCACCGTCGAGCGCGATGCCGATATCGGCCCCGTGCGCGACCACCGCCGCCTTCAGGTGCTTCGGTTGCGTCGCGCCGACGCCGGCGTTGATGTTGAGCCCGTTCGGCTCCGCGCCGACCGCGACCACGTCGGCACCCAGCTCGTGGAATACCGGCGGCGCCACGTTATACCCGGCGCCGTGGGCGCAGTCGACGACGATGCGCCAGCCCTTGAGATCGAGCTCGTTCGGGAACGTGCTCTTGCAGAATTCGATGTAGCGGCCGCCGGCATCCTCGATGCGGCGCGCCTTGCCGAGCTGCGCCGAAGGCACGCACACGAGCGGCTGCTCCATCACGCCCTCGATCGCCTGCTCGATGCTGTCGGGGAGCTTCGCGCCGGCGTCGGAGAAGAACTTGATCCCGTTGTCGTCGTACGGGTTGTGCGAGGCGCTGATCACGATGCCGGCGGAAAGCCGGAGCGCGCGCGTCAGATAAGCCACCGCGGGGGTGGGCAGCGGCCCGGAGAGATAGACGTCCACGCCGGCGGCGGACAGGCCCGCCTCCAGCGCGGCCTCCAGCAGGTAGCCCGAAATGCGGGTGTCCTTGCCGATGAGCACGCCGGGGCGCACGCCATCGCGGGACGTGTCGGCCGCGAGCACGAGGCCCGCGGCCCAGCCCAGCTTCAGGACGAGTTCGGGCGTGATCGGCGGCTCGCCGACGCAACCGCGCACGCCATCAGTGCCGAAGTATCGTCGTGTCATGTTCTGGAAGGTAACATCGGATTGAACGATCAGGAGGTCGTCTGCCCATCACCGAGAGCGCAGCGGGGTCGGCGCCCATTCCACCTTGCCCTCGACCGCGTGCCACACCCGCAGCGCGTCGACCGTCTCGCGCACGTCGTGCACGCGGACGATGGCCGCGCCGCGCGCGACCGCAGCCAGCGCGGCAGCGACACTCGCGGGCATCCGCTCGTCGACGCTCGCGTCCGGTGATCGCGCCGAGCGACGACTTGCGCGACAGCCCGGCGACCACCGGAAAGCCCGTCGCCGCGAACGCCCCCAGCGACCGCAACAGCTCGAGATTATGCGCCAGCGTCTTGCCGAAGCCAAAGCCGGGATCGATCGCGATGCATTCGCGCGCGATGCCCGCCGCCAGGCAGGCCTGGGCGCGCGCTTCGAGGAAAGCGCGGACTTCGGCCACGACGTCGCGGTAGTCCGGTGCCGCCTGCATCGTCTGCGGTTCGCGTTGCATGTGCATCAGGCAGACGCCCACACCGCTCTGCGCGCAAGCCTCGACCGCTCCCGGCGCGGTCAGCGCCCCGATGTCATTGATCATCGCCGCGCCGGCCGCCGCCGCCGCGCGCATCACCGCGGGCTTGCGCGTATCGACCGCCAGCGGATAGCCCGCAACGGCCAGTGCCTCGACCAGCGGGAGCACCCGGTCGAGCTCTTCACTCTCGGTCACGGGCGAGGCTCCGGGCCGCGACGATTCGCCGCCGATGTCGATGAGATCGGCGCCATCGTCCCGCATCTGCCCGGCGTGCGCGAGCGCGCGCTCCCGCTCGACATAGCGGCCACCATCGGCAAAGGAGTCCGGCGTGACGTTGAGGATGCCCATCACGAGCGGGCGCGTGAGCGCGAACCTGAAGCGCCCGCAGCGAAAAGCGGGAGCGCGGCTGCGACGTTTACAGGCAACGCGCGACCGCCCGTCAATTCGCGTGGCGAAGAGTCGAGCCCGACCCGGCTTTTCCGCGCAACGAAAAGTCGGGTCCGACGCTGCGGTCTCAGGCCGGATTCGCCGACGGCGCGGCGCCCGCGCCCGGTGCGGCGCCCGTCGTCGACGAGCCGCTGCCCGACTGCGACGGCTTCGGTGGCCGCGGCGGAAGGCCGGACATGATGTCGTCGATCTGATCGGCGTCGATCGTCTCGAGCTCGAGCAGCGCCTTCGCCATCGCCTCGACCTTGCCCCGGTTGTCTTCGAGGAGCTTGCGCGCGACGGCGTACTGCTGGTCGATGATCTTGCGGATCTCGCTGTCGACCTTGCGCATCGTCTCTTCGGACATGTTGACGGTCCGCGTGATCGACCGTCCGAGGAACACCTCGCCCTCGTTCTCGCCGTAGACCATCGGACCCATCAGGTCCGACATGCCGTAGCGCGTGACCATGTCGCGCGCGATGTGCGTGGCGCGCTCGAAATCGTTCGAAGCGCCGGTGGTCATCTGGTTCATGAAGAGCTCTTCGGAGATCCGGCCGCCGAACAGCACGGCGATGACGTTCAGCATGTGGTTGCGGTCCATGCTGTAGCGATCCTGCTCCGGCAGCTGCATCGTGACCCCGAGCGCGCGGCCGCGCGGGATGATCGTGACCTTGTGCACCGGGTCGGTCTTCGGCAGGAGTCTCGCCACGATCGCGTGCCCGGATTCGTGGAAGGCCGTGTTGCGCCGCTCTTCCTCCGGCATGACCATCGACCGCCGCTCGGCGCCCATCACGATCTTGTCCTTCGCCATCTCGAAGTCGTCCATGTCGACCAGGCGCTTGTTCTTGCGCGCGGCGAAGAGCGCGGCTTCGTTGACGAGATTGGCGAGGTCGGCGCCGGAGAACCCCGGCGTGCCGCGGGCGATCACTTCCGCCTTGACGTCGGTGGCCATCGGCACCTTGCGCATGTGCACGAGCAGGATCTGCTCGCGGCCGCGGATGTCGGGCAGCGGCACGACGACCTGGCGGTCGAAGCGGCCCGGCCGCATCAGCGCCGGATCGAGGACGTCGGGACGGTTGGTGGCGGCGATCACGATGACGCCGGCGTTGCCCTCGAAGCCGTCCATCTCGACCAGCAGCTGGTTCAGCGTCTGCTCGCGCTCGTCGTTGCCGCCGCCGAGGCCCGCGCCGCGCTGGCGCCCCACCGCGTCGATTTCGTCGATGAACACGATGCACGGCGCGTTCTTCTTCGCCTGCTCGAACATGTCGCGCACGCGCGCCGCGCCGACGCCGACGAACATCTCGACGAAATCGGAGCCGGAGATCGAGAAGAACGGCACTTTCGCCTCGCCGGCGATGGCCTTGGCGAGCAGCGTCTTGCCGGTGCCGGGCGAACCGACCATCAGGACGCCCCGCGGGATGCGCCCGCCGAGTTTCTGGAACTTGGACGGATCGCGCAGGAATTCGACGATCTCGCTCACTTCCTCCTTCGCTTCGTCGCAGCCGGCGACGTCGGCAAAGGTGACCGTGTTGTTCGACTCGTCGAGGATCTTGGCCTTGCTCTTGCCGAACGAAAACGCGCCACCGCGCCCGCCACCCTGCATCTGGCGCATGAAGAAGATCCAGACGCCGATCAGGAGCAGCATCGGGAACCACGAAATGAAGATCTGCGCGAGGAAGCTCTGCTCCTCGTCGGGCTTGGCCTCGACCTTGACCCCGTACTTGACGAGGTCGCCGACCATCCAGATGTCGCCGGGGCTGTAGGTGACGAAGCGCTTCTTGTCGGCGGACACCCACTTGATGGTGCGGCCCTCGACGGTTGCCGATTCGACGCTGCCGGCCTTCGCCCGATCCATGAATTCCGAATAGGGGACGGAATCCTTCGGGCCCTGGCGCGCGTCGAATTGCTTGACGACGGTCAGCACGACCAAGCCGATCACGAGCCAGATGCCGACGTTCTTGAGCAGATTGTTCAATGTCACTCCTTGCGGCGCTTTTTTCCCGGGCCGCCGCGCCCCAACCCAACCACGCTGCATCGCGACCATCCGTCCTGGATGGCGCCAATGTGCGATTCTATCTGCTCGCAGGGAGCACGGCCAGTTCAATACCGGCGCCATGTCTCCCGTTGGCGACAATTGCCGGAAAAACGTTCAAAACGTCAACTTTTGAGGCCTTTTCCGACGACATACACCTCACGGCTGCGGTCCCGCGACGCCTGCGGCTTGCGCACGTAGACTTTCGCGAAGTGCGCCTCCATCGCATGCCGGAAATCGGCAAAACCTTCACCCTGGAAGGCTTTGACGACGAGATCGCCGCCAGGTTGCAGCCATGACCGACAGAATTCCAGCGCCAACTCCCCCAAATGCACGGAACGTGCCTGATCCGCCGCCTCCACTCCCGACAAGTTGGGGGAAAGATCCGAAACCACAAGGTCCACCTTCCGCCCAGCCAGCGCATTTTCGAGCTGCGCGAGGCCATCGTCCTCGCGAAAATCGGCCTGGACGAACGTCACGCCGGCAACGGGCGCCATCGGGAGCAGGTCGATGGCGACGATGGCGGCCCTGGGACCGAGGCGCTGGCGCAGCACCTGGGTCCAGCTGCCCGGCGCCGCGCCGAGGTCGACGACGCTCATCCCCGGGCGGAACAGCTTGTCCTTGTCGGCCAGCTCGATCAGCTTGAACGCGGCGCGGGAGCGATAGCCGAGCCGCGTCGCTTCCTTGACCCACGGGTCGTTGACGTGCTCGGCCATCCATGCCTTGACGAACTTGTTCTTCTTCGTTCCCTTGATGGCCATGGCAGCGGCAGGCGGATTGATTGGGAGGCGCGATCGCCGTCGAGTAAAATGCGGCGATGAGAACTCTAACACCCGCGGAGCGGCGCGCCTTCCGCGCGAAAGCGCACTCCCTCCATCCGTTCGTCAGCATCGGCCAGCACGGCCTCACGCCAGCCGTGCTGCACGAAATCGATGTCAATCTGGTCGCCCACGAGTTGATCAAGATCCGCGTGTTCAACGACGACCGGGGTGAGCGCGAGACGCTGCTCGCGCAAATCTGCGGCGACCTCGATGCGGCGCCGGTACAGCATCTGGGCAAGATCCTGACCATCTGGCGGCCGGCGCCTCCGCCCGAGCCCGAACCTGTAGCGCCAAGGTCCGACCGCCGGAACCGGGTGAGAACGCCGACGGCGCGTGAACCGGCGGCCGGCAAGAAAGCGCCAGGCGGTCGTACCGCGGTCGGCACACAAGCAAAGCGCGCACCGCGGCGCGGACCGAGCGTGATCCAGGGCGGTGAACCGGCAGGGCGCCGGCCCCGCGCCGGCGCGGCCGGCACCGGCACCAAGCCGGCCTCACGGAGGCCCCCCAGTCCTCACGGCAAGTCCGCGTCGAGCAGCGTGGGCGCCTCCGGAGCGCGCCGCCGGCGCAAGGCGCGCTGACCGGCCGATGCCCGGCCGGCGGACAGCCCCGCCGGATTGCCTGCCCCACCGCAGTTGCCTCGGCGCGCGATCGCGCCGGGCCATGGCCGCGCCCCAGCCGACCGTGCATCGCTTGCCCGCACCGACCGCCATCGGGACCGCGTTTGCGTGGCCCCTTGACGAGCCGCATTTCCTGCGTTAGCGTATACGTTAAAGTACGCGTTGTTTCATCGTCGGCTTCACGCCGGCCCGGGATCGCGGAGGAGATTCGGAGTGGAGCGTGAAGACTGCATCGCGATCGATCTCGCCGACATCAGGCGCATGGGGAGCGGCCTCAACCGGCCCGAATGCGTCGTCACGAACGCCGCCGGCGACATCTTCACCGCCGATTGGCGCGGCGGCGTCGCGCACGTCAAGGCGGACGGGACGCAGGCCCTCTACCGCGGCGAGATCCCCGGCGGCCGGCCGGCGCGACCCAACGGCATCGCGTTGCGGCGCGACGGGTCGTTCCTGTTCGCCGACCTCGGCGCCGAGCAAGGCGGCGTGTTTGCGCTTTCCCGCGGCGGCGAAATCCGGCCTTTCCTGGAAACGGTCGACGGCATTGCGTTGCCGCCGTCGAACTTCGTGTTCGAGGACGCCCGGAGCCGCGTCTGGATAACGGTGAGCACCCGCCTCGTCCCGCGCGCGCGCGGCTACCGGCGCGACGTCGCCGATGGCTTCATCGTGGTGGTCGACGACAAGGGGGCCAGGATTGTCGCCGACGGCCTCGGGTACACCAACGAGGCCGTGCTCGACGCCCGCGGCGAATGGCTCTACGTGAACGAAACGTTCTCCCGACTCACGTCGCGGTTTCCCGTCCGGAGCGACGGCGGGCTTGGGCCGCGCGAGGTGTTCGCGGAATATGGCGCGGGCACGTTTCCCGACGGCATGGCATTCGATGCCGAAGGTCATCTGTGGATCGTGTCGATCATCAGCAACCGCGTATTGCGCGTCGCGCCTGACGGCGCCGTCACGATGGTGCTCGAGGATCTCGACGCCGCGCACGTGGCGTGGGTCGAGGCAGCGTACCTCGCCGGTGAACTGGGTCGCCCGCACCTCGACGGCGTCAAGAGCGCGCGGCTCAGGAACATCTCGAGCATCGCGTTCGGAGGGCCCGACCGGCGCACCGCCTACCTCGGCTGCCTGCTCGACGACGCCATCTATGCCTTCGCTTCCCCGGTCGCGGGTCTCGCTCCCGCGCACTGGAACTGGCCGGAACGCTGATGGCCGGCCGCAACTCCGCAGCGCGTGCCGCCGAGACGACGACAACGTCGCTCGTCGACGCGGCCTACCGGACGATGCGCGCGAAGATTCTCGACAACGAGTGGGCTCCCGGCCATCGCGCGCTCGAGCAGGAGCTGGCACTCGAGCTCGGAGTGAGCCGCACGCCGGTGCGCGAGGCGCTGATCCGGCTCGCGCAGGAGGGGCTCGTGGAGGTGGTGCCGCGGCACGGCATGCGCGTGCTCCCCGTCTCGGCAGCCGACATGAACGAGATCTACCAGCTGCTGGGCAGCCTCGAGGCCACCGCCGCGGAGATGGTGGCGCAGCGCAAGCCCGCGGCGCGCGACATCGCGCCGCTCGAGACGGCCTCGCGCGCGATGGACGCAGCGCTCAAGGCCGGCGACCTTGACGCATGGGCCCAGGCCGACGAGCGCTTTCACCGGCACCTGGTTGAGCTCTGCGGCAACCGGCTGCTGGCGGCGACCGTCTACAACTTCTGGGACCGCGCGCACCGTGCGCGGATGTTCACGCTGCGGCTGCGGCCGAAGCCCGTCCATTCGACCCGCGAGCACACGGACCTCGTGCGCGCGATAAGGAAGGGCGACGCCGCCGCGGCGCGCGAAATCCATCAGGCGCACCGCGAACGCGGGCGCCTTGAGCTCACTTCCATTCTCGAGCGCTACAAGCTCGCTCAAATGTAACGACTGCGGACCATGGCCAAGACAACCTACGACATCTGCGTGCTGCCGGGCGACGGCATCGGCACCGAAGTGACCGCGGCGGCACTGCCGCTCCTTGAACGGCTCGCGCACGGCGCCGGGTTCGGTTTCGCGTTCGCGGAGCATCCGGGCGGCGCGCTCCACTACAAGGCAACCGGCGACGCGCTGCCCGACGCGACCTTTGCGGCGGCCGAGCGGGCCGACGCGATCCTGTTCGGCGCGATGGGCTGGCCCGAGATTCGCTATCCGGACGGCACCGAAATCGCGCCGCAGCTCGACCTGCGGGTCCGGCTGGAACTCTACGCCGGCGTGCGTCCGGCACGGGCGATTCCCGGCGTTCCGCTGCCGCTGGCCGATCCTCGCGCCAGGAACATCGACCTCGTGCTCGTCCGCGAATCCACCGAAGGTCTGTTCGCTTCGCGCGGCCGCGGTGTGGTCGAGGACGACCGCGAAGCGCGCGACACCATGGTGATCACGCGCGCCGGATCCGAACGCGTGCACGAATTCGCGTTTCGCCTGGCCGAGCGGCGGCGCGCGCGCGGCCGGCCGGGGAACGTCACCTGCGTGGACAAGGCGAACGTATTCGTGTCGATGGCGTTCTTCCGCAGGATCTTCGACGAGGTCGCCGCCCGTCATCCCGGGATCGCCGCCCGCCACCACTACGTCGACGCGACCGCGCTCGATCTCGTCCGCAAGCCCTGGAGCTTCGACGTGCTCGTCACCGAGAACATGTTCGGCGACATCCTGTCCGATCAATGCGCGGGGCTTGTCGGCGGCATGGGCATGGCGCCCTCGGCCGATGTGGGCGATCGGCACGGCCTCTTCCAGCCGTGCCATGGCTCCGCACCGGACATCGCCGGACAGGGGAAGGCGAATCCCACCGCGATGATCCTGTCCGCCGCCATGATGCTCGACTGGCTCGCGGAGCGGCAGGAGGACCCGCGCCTCGCGGCGGCCGCACAACGGCTCGAGCGCGCCGTGGACGCCGCATTCGCTTCCGGAAAACTGCTCCCGTTCGAGCTGGGCGGCCAGACCGGGACCGCGGCAATCCGCGACGCCGTCCTCGCCAATCTGTGAGGACCTGACGATGGGCAAATTGCGCGTCGCGATCGTCGGAGCCGGCTACTTCAGCCGTTTCCAGCTCGAGGGCTGGAAGTGCATGGCGGACGTCGAGATGGTCGCGCTCTGCAACCGGAGCGAGGAAAAGGCGCGCGCCAGCGCGGCGACCTACGGCATCCCGCGGACCTACACGTCGCTCGAGCGGATGCTGGAGGAGAGCAAGCCGGACCTGCTCGACGTCATCACGTCGCCGGTCACGCACAACGAGTACGTGCGCGCCGCGGCGGCGCGCGGGATCGCCACGATCTGCCAGAAGCCGTTCGGCGCGAGCTACGCCGATGCCGTGGACATCGTGGACGTCGCCGAGCGCGCCGGCGTGCCGCTCATCGTGCACGAGAATTTCCGCTTCCAGCCGTGGTACCGCGAGGCGAAGCGGCTGGTGGACGCCGGCGTCCTGGGCGCGCTGCACGCGATCGCGTTCCGGCTGCGGCCCGGCGACGGTCAGGGGCCGCGCGCCTACCTCGACCGGCAGCCGTACTTTCAGGGCATGCCGCGCTTTCTCGTCGTCGAGACGGCGATCCACCTGATCGACACGTTCCGTTACCTGATGGGTGAGGTCGAGGCCGTCACGGCGCGGCTGCGGCGCGCGAACCCGGTGATCGCCGGAGAGGATGCCGGCTACCTGATCTTCGACTTCGCGGGCGGCGCGGCAGGACTGTTCGACGGCAACCGGCTCAACGACCACGTGGCGGAGAACCCGCGCCGGACCATGGGCGAGATGTGGCTCGAAGGGTCCGGCGGCGTGCTGCGGCTCGACGGCGACGCGCGGCTGTGGTGGAAGCCGCATGGCGGCGACGAGGCCGAACACACCTACGATCGCGGCAAGCTCGACATGTTCGGCGGCGGCTGCTGCGAGTGGCTGCAGCGGCACGTCGTGGCGCACCTGCGCACCGGCGCACCGGTCGAGAACACGGGGCGCGACTATCTCGCGAACCTGAAGGTGCAGGAAGCGGTGTACGTGTCCCACCGCGAAGGGCGGCGCGTCGCGCTCGCTGATTTTTCACCGCCGCTCGCCGGAGCGGCACTTTCGGTCGTCTAGTCGGCCCGCACACGGCCGGAACACACCACGGAGGAACGCATGAAACGCAGAATGTTCGTACAGCAGACGATGCTCGCGGTCGCCCTTGCAGCCGGCTTCGCGGTCGGCGCGCAGGCGCAGACCGTGCTCAAGTTCAGCCACACCGACCAGCCGGGCGGCGCGCGGCAGAAGGCGGCGGAGCTGTTCGGCGCAGAAGGTCGAGCAGTACACGCAGGGACGCTACAAGGTGCAGGTCTATCCGGCGGGCCAGATCGCGAACGACCCGAAGGCCGTCGAACAGCTGCAACTCGGCGGGATCGACTTCACGGTGACCGGAACCGGCACTTATGCGACCCACATTCCCACGCTCAACCTGACCGCGCTGCCGTTCCTCGTCGAGAGCTACCCGCAGGGCTGGAAGCTCTACGACGAATCGAAATGGATGCAGGCGCAGTTCGCCAAGGGTCCGGAGAAGGGCTTCCGCTTCCTGTCGCCGTTCGAGGCCGGGTTCCGCTCGATGACGACCAAGGAACCGCTGGCAACACCGGCCGACGCCAAGGGCAAGAAGCTCCGGAGCTTCCCCAACGAGATGATGCGCTGGCAGCTGGAGGCGATGGGGTTCAACGTGCAGATCATGCCGCTGCCGGAGGTCTACCTTGCCATCCAGCAGGGGACCGTAAGCGGGCAGGAGAACCCGATCGACACCATCTACGCCAACAAATTCTATGAAGTCGCGCCGAACGTCACGCTGACGCAGCACGTCTACAGTCCCATCCCGATGACGATCTCGGAAAAGACGTGGCAAAAGCTGTCCCCCGCCGACCGGGAGGCAGTACAGAAGGCAGCGAAGGAGGCTTCCGACTGGAGCCGGAAGGAAGTCAGCAGCAACGACGACCGCCTGCTCGCCGAGATGACGGCCAAGGGTGCCAAGATCGCGCGTCCCAACATCGGACCCTGGCGCGATGCGGTCAAGCCCGTCTACGTGCAGGCGAAGGAAAAGTACGGCGCCGACGTCGACGCCATCCTGGCCGATGCGGACGCAGTGCGCAAAGCGCTGCCGGTGAAATAGACCGACCGACGCCGTCCATTGTCGCTGCCCCCCGGTCGCCGTGCCGGGGGGCTTCGCGCCAACCACCGGACCAGGCCCACCCTCATGATCGAAAGCAAACTCTCCGCCGGCGACAGCCAGCACGTCCGGGCGTGCCGGGTGAAGCCAAGGGTCGAGGCGGAGGGATCCTGCCGCCGGCACCGCACGCACCTGCGGCGCTCGCGGCGTTCGGCGCCGCGGTCGACTGGGCCGTGGTCAGCATCGGCGCGGTGATGATCACGCTGGTCTTCGCCAACGTGATGCTGCACGTGGTCGGCAAGGACTTCGCCTGGGTCACCGAACTGGCCGAACTGCTGATGGTCTGGGTCACGTTTCTCGGTGGCGCATGTGCAACGCGGCGCGGCGCGCAGATGACGATCACGGAGTTCATCGACAAGCTCAACGGCGACGCGCGACGCGCCGCCGACGCGGCCGTGGACCTGTTCGCCGCGGGCGTGCTGGGAGCGCTGGTCTGGTACGGCATCAACCTCACCATCGCCGGCTGGGGCAACGAGCTCACCGTGCTGCACGTGCCGATGTCGATCCAGTACGCCGGGATGCCGGTGGGCTGTGCGGCGATGCTGGTATGGGTGCTGTGGGATCTCTTCCGCATCGCGCGCGGCGACTCGCGCGAAGTGCGCTTGAAGAACTGAGATGAACGACCCCCACGCTCACTGCGCTCGCTGCCCCCCGCGGGGGCGCACAGCGCCCTTCGGGCGGCCGGGCGGGCGCTGAGATGCTGACCGGACTGCTCTTTCTCGGCTTCTTCGGGCTCGCGCTGGCCGGCGTGCCACTTATGTACTCGCTGCTCGGCGCCACGGTCGGCGCGATCGTCATCGCCGGCCTCACGCATCCGCTGGAGACGATCTTCCTGTCGTTCA
Organism: uncultured beta proteobacterium; assembly: GCA_963751405.1. Taxonomy (GTDB): domain Bacteria; phylum Pseudomonadota; class Gammaproteobacteria; order Burkholderiales; family Casimicrobiaceae; genus CAIWHR01. The sequence goes on from CAVVUJ010000035.1 coordinate 30,739, forward strand.
TCGGCGGCGTCGAGCCGTTCATCCTGATTGCCGTGCCGCTGTTCATCTTCGCCGGCGAAATCCTGTCGTCGGGTGGCGTGGGCAAGCGCATCGTCGAGTTCGCGCGCGCGCTGCTCGGATTCCTGCCGGGGGGCCTCGGCGTGGTCACCGTCGCCGCGTGCCTGATGTTCGGCGGCGTGTCGGGATCGGCGATCGCCGATACCGCGGCGATCGGTTCGCTCGTGATCCCGGCGATGGTGCAACGGGGCTACTCACGCGCCTTCGCGGCGGCGCTGCTCGCGGTGGCCGGAACGCTGGCGCTGCTGATGCCGCTGTCGATCCCGTTCCTCGTCTACGCGTTCATCTCCGGCGTGTCGATGCGCCAGTTGTCGATGGCCGGCATCGTACCGGCGCTGCTCGCCGCGGCGGGCCTGATGGGCGTGTGCATGTGGCACGGCAGGCGCACCGGCTGCGACAACGGCGACGGGCGCCTCTCGGCGCGGAAGGTCTGGGCCGCGACGAAGGACGCCGGCCCGGCGCTGCTGATGCCGGTCATCATCGTCGGCGGGATCTGGTCGGGAGTCTTCACGCCCACGGAGTCGGCTGCCGTGGCGGTGGTCTATGGCGTGATCGTCTCCCTGACGCTGTACAAGGACATCACCGTGCGCGACCTGCCACGGCTATTGGTCAACGCCTTCCAGACCAGCGCGACGGTGATGCTGGTCATCGGCGCGACGGGCGCGCTCGCGTGGCTCATCACCGTCGAGCAGGTCGCCACGCAGATGGCGGTCTGGATCAAGCTCGTGGCGAGCGAGCCGTGGATGTTCCTGCTGCTCGTCAACATCGCGCTGCTCCTGCTCGGCATCTTCATCGAGCCGTTGCCGGCGATGCTGCTCACCGTGCCGCTGCTGCTGCCGGTCGCGCAGGCATTCGGGATCGACCTCGTGCACCTGGGCGTGATCGTCACCGCCAACCTCGCGATCGCGCTTTACACGCCGCCGGTGGGTGGTACGCTGTTCGTTGCCGCCAAGCTCGCCGGAGCGGGAATCGGCGAAATCACGAAGGCGCTGATGCCGCTCCTGATCGCCGCGATCATCGCGCTGTTCATCATCACCTACGTGCCGTCGCTCACCACGGTGGTCTGGCGGCTCATGATCTAGGAGAATGATGTGCTGCTGCTGGGCTGCATCGCCGACGACCTGACCGGCGCCACCGACCTCGGGATCACCCTCGCCCGCGAAGGACTGTCCGTCATCCAGGTCAACGGCAATCCCGATCCCGACCTCGCCGTTCCTGTCGCGGATGCGGTGGTCATTGCGCTCAAGTCGCGCACGATCGCGCCGGCGGACGCCATCGCGCAAGCGCTCGCCGCACTCGCGTGGTTGCGCGCGCACGGCGCCGAACGGATCTATTTCAAGTACTGCTCGACGTTCGACTCGACGCCGCGCGGCAACATCGGCCCGGTCACCGAAGCGCTGCGCACCGCGCTCGGCGTCGCGCCGGGCGGCTTGCCGACGCCCGCGACGCCCGCGTATCCGCGCAACGGGCGCACGGTCTATCGCGGCCACCTGTTCGTCGGCGACGTCCTGCTCTCCGACTCGGGCATGCGCAACCATCCGCTGACGCCGATGACCGATGCGAGCCTCGTCCGCGTGCTCGCGGCGCAGACGACGGGCAAGGTCGGGCTCGTGCCGTATGCCGACGTGGAGGCAGGGGCGGACGCCGTGCGTGCGCGGCTCGCGGCGCTTGCCGCCGAAGGCAGCGCGCACGCGATCGTGGATGCGACGCGCGACGAGCACCTGGTCGCGGCCGGTCGCGCCTGTGTCGACCTGCCGCTCACCACCGGCGGCGCGGGACTTGCGCTGGGCCTCGCACGCGCGCTGCGTGATCGCGCCCACCCCGTCGGCGGCGCCTGGACGACGCCCTCACCGCCTGGCCCGGTCGCCTGGCTGTCCGGCAGCTGTTCCGATGCCACCCGCAGGCAGGTTGCGGTGGCGCGCGAGATCGTGCGCTCATTCCGGATCGACCCGCTCGCGATCGCGGGGAATCCCGACGTTGTCCCCGCGATTGCCGCCCAGGCCGCCGCCGCGCTGTCCGGGGGCCCCGTGCTCGTCTACGCCACGGCACCGCCGGACGAGATTGCCGCGGCGCAGGCGGCGCTCGGCGCCGAGCGCGCGGCGAGCCTCGTCGAGGCGGCGTTCCGCGCCGTCGCCGTGACGCTTGCGGCGAGCGGCGTTCGCGCGTTCGTCGTGGCGGGCGGCGAGACTGCGGGCGCCGTCGTGGAAGCGCTGGGCGTGCGCGCGCTGGCAATCGGCCCGGAGATCGATCCCGGCGTGCCGTGGACCCGGGCTGTGGGTGGCGAGCCCTACTGGCTTGCGCTCAAGTCGGGCAACTTCGGCGGACCCGACTTCTTCGCCAAGGCGACGGCGGCGCTGCGATGAACGAGCAAAAGCTGCGCGAAGCGCTCGTCCTGCGCGGCCGGTCGCTCCACGACCGCGGGTACGCGCACGGCAGCTCGGGCAATCTCAGCGCGCGCGTCGACGACGGCATCCTCGTGACGCCGACCGGCAGCTCGCTCGGCCGGCTCGATCCGGCCCGGATCGCCAAGGTCGACGCCAACGGCGTGCACGTGACGGGCGACCCGCCATCGAAGGAGGCGTTCCTGCATCTCGCGATGTACGCCGAGCGCGCGAGCGCCAACGCGATCGTGCACCTGCATTGCACCTGCGCCGTCGCGATCTCCTGCCTCGCGCACGCCGATCCGCGCAACGTGCTGCCGCCGCTCACCGCGTATCACGTGATGCGGGTGGGAACCCTGCCCCTCATTCCCTATCACCGCCCCGGCGACCGCGCGTTGGCCGAAGCGGTGCGGCGCGTCGCGGCAAAGCACCGGGCGGTGCTGCTCGCCAACCACGGGCCGGTCGTCGCGGGCAAATCGCTCGACGACGCGGTGGACAGTGCCGAGGAGCTCGAGCAGACGGCGAAGCTCGCGCTGCTGCTCGGCGAGCGGCCGCTGTCGCTGCTGACGCCGGCACAGATCGCCGACCTCGAAACCGCCTTTCCCAGCTGAGGAGCCATCGCGTGTACGTCGTCACCGTCGAGTTCGGAATCGACCCGCGGCAATTCGATCAATTCCTGCCGCTGATGCTGGAAAACGCGCACCGCTCGCGCGAGGACGAGCCCGGTTGCCGGCAGTTCGACGTCAGCGTCGACGACACGCGGCCCGCCTCGGTGTATCTGTACGAGCTCTACGACGATCGCGCCGCGTTCGACGCGCACCTCGCGTCGCCCCACTTCGCGGCCTTCGTCGCGGCGACCACGAACATGATCGCCGATCGCGTCATCCGGACCTGGCGGCGCATCGCGCCGTGACGCGCCGGAGAGCAGCGCACGACTCTCAGCCGTAGCGCACCGCCAGGATTTCGTACTCGCGCACACCGCCCGGAGCGTGCACTTCGACCGTATCGCCCTCCACTTTGCCGATCAGCGCCCGCGCAATGGGTGAGCTCACGGAAATCTTGCCGTGCTTGAGATCGGCCTCGTCGTCACCGACGATCTGGTAGGTCACCGGGGCGCCCGACGCGACGTCGGTGAGCTCCACGGTGGCGCCGAACACGACCCGGCCGTCGGCGTCGATCTCGGCCGGGTTGATCACCTGGGCGTGCGCGAGCCGCCGCTCGACCTCCCCGATCCGGCCCTCGATGAAACCCTGCCGTTCCTTCGCCGCGTCGTAGTCGGCGTTTTCGGCGAGGTCACCGTGCGAGCGCGCCTCGGCGATCGCGGCAATGACCGCCGGTCGATCGACCGTCTTCAGGCGGTGCAGCTCGGCCTTGAGGCGCTTCGCGCCCTCCACCGTCATCGGAACTTTCTTGGTCATGTCACGGCACCTGGATGGATTGCACGCGCGGATGATCCGGCCTGCCCGGCGTCAAGCGAGACGCTCGTGCAATGCCTGGATCGAATAGGGAACGAGCTCGCGCATGCCGGCAACGCCCAGCGCCGCGGCGCGCGCGCCCGCCAGCGTCGTGTACGTCGGAATCTGGTCGGTCAGCGCCTCGCGCCGGATCTGGTAGCTGTCGTGGATCGCCGAGCGCTTCTCCTGCACCGTGTTGACGACGAGTGCGATCTCGTCGTTCTTCATCATGTCGACGATGTGCGGGCGGCCTTCGTGCACCTTGTTGACCGGCGTCACCGCGACGCCGGCCGCCTTGAGCGCCGCCGCGGTGCCGCGCGTGGCGACGAGCGCGAAGCCGAGCTCGACCAGTATCCGCGCGAGCTCGACCACGCGCGGCTTGTCCGCATCACGCACGCTGACGAAGACATTGCCGGCCACGGGCAGCTTCACGCCGGCGGCGAGCTGCGACTTCAGGAACGCTTCGGCGAACGTCTCGCCGACGCCCATCACCTCGCCCGTCGACTTCATCTCGGGGCCGAGGATCGTGTCGACGCCCGGGAACTTGATGAAGGGAAACACCGCCTCCTTGACCGAGAAGTACGGCGGGACGATTTCACCGGCAATGCCCTGCCGCGCGAGCGTTTGTCCGACCATGCAGCGGGCGGCGATCTTGGCGAGCGGGCGGCCGGTCGCCTTCGACACGAACGGCACCGTCCGCGATGCGCGCGGGTTCACCTCGAGCACGTAGATGAGGCCCGCCTGGATCGCGAACTGGACGTTCATCAGCCCGACGACCGAGAGCCCGCGCGCCATGGCTGCCGTCTGCCGGCGCAGCTCGTCCTGCGTGGCGGCCGACAGCGAGTAGGGCGGCAGCGAGCACGCGGAGTCGCCCGAGTGCACGCCCGCCTGCTCGATGTGCTCCATGATGCCGCCGATCACGACGTCCGCGCCGTCGCAGAGCGCGTCGACGTCGACCTCGATCGCGTCGTTGAGGAAGCGGTCGAGGAGCACCGGCGAATCGTTCGACACCTTGACCGCCTCGCGCATGTAACGCTCGAGGTCGCGCCGCTCGTGCACCACCTCCATCGCGCGGCCGCCCAGCACGTACGACGGCCGCACGACGAGCGGGTAACCGATCTCCTCCGCGGCGGCGATGGCGGCTTCCTCCGTGCGCGCCGTGCGGTTCGGCGGCTGCCGCAGCTCCAGGCGGTGCAGCAGCTGCTGGAAGCGCTCGCGGTCCTCCGCCATGTCGATCATGTCCGGCGACGTGCCGATGATCGGCACGCCGTTCTGCGCGAGGTCGCGCGCGAGCTTCAGCGGCGTCTGCCCGCCGTACTGGACGATGACGCCGAACGGCTTTTCGACATGGACGATCTCGAGCACGTCCTCCAGCGTGAGCGGCTCGAAATACAACCGGTCCGACGTGTCGTAGTCGGTCGAGACGGTCTCGGGATTGCAGTTGACCATGATCGTCTCGTAGCCGTCCGCGCGCAGCGCCATCGCGGCGTGCACGCAGCAGTAGTCGAACTCGATCCCCTGTCCGATGCGGTTGGGCCCGCCGCCCAGCACGATCACCTTCTTCCGGTCGGAAGGCAGAGCCTCGCACTCGTCCTCGTAGGTCGAATAGAGGTAGGCCGTCTGCGTCGCGAATTCGGCGGCGCAGGTGTCCACGCGCTTGTAGACCGGCCGGATACCGAGCTCGTGCCGCTTCGCCCGGACCGCGCCTTCGTTCACCTTGAGGAGGTGCGCGATCCGCCGGTCGGCGAAGCCCATGCGCTTCAGCGCCCGCAGATCGTCGCGCGACAGTTCCGCGAGAGAGCGCTGTTCCAGCCGCAACTCGACGTCGACGATCTCCTTGATCTGCGCGAGGAACCACGGGTCGATCCTGGTGTAACGGTGGATTTCGTCCAGCGACATGCCGACGCCGAATGCGTCGGCGACGTACCACAGCCGCTCGGCACGGGGATACGCGAGCTCGTCGCCGATCTTGTCCGGGTCGACCGTCTTGAGATTGAAGCCGTCTACACCCGTCTCGAGCCCGCGCAGCGCCTTCTGCAGCGACTCCTGGAACGTGCGGCCGATCGCCATCACCTCGCCGACCGATTTCATCTGCGTCGTCAGGCGATCGTCGGCCTGGCGAAACTTCTCGAACGCAAACCGGGGAACCTTGGTGACGACGTAATCGATCGTCGGCTCGAACGAGGCCGGAGTGGCGCCGCCGGTGATGTCGTTCGCGAGCTCGTCCAGCGTGTAGCCGACCGCGAGCTTGGCCGCGACCTTGGCGATCGGAAAACCGGTCGCCTTCGACGCCAGTGCCGAGCTGCGCGAGACGCGCGGGTTCATCTCGATGACGATCATCCGCCCGTCGTCCGGATTGATCGCGAACTGCACGTTCGAACCGCCGGTGTCGACGCCGACCTCGCGCAACACGGCGATCGACGCGTTGCGCATGATCTGGTATTCCTTGTCCGTCAGCGTCTGCGCCGGCGCGACGGTGATCGAGTCGCCGGTGTGCACGCCCATCGGGTCGAGGTTCTCGATCGAGCAGACGATGATGCAGTTGTCCTTGCGGTCGCGGACGACCTCCATCTCGAACTCTTTCCAGCCGAGCAGCGACTCCTCGATCAGCAGCTCGTGGGTGGGCGACAGCGCGAGGCCGCGCTTGCACATCTCGACGAACTCGTCCTTGTTGTAGGCGATCCCGCCGCCCGTGCCCCCCAGCGTGAACGACGGCCGGATCACGGCCGGGAAACCGATGTCTTCCTGGACCGCCAGCGCCTGGTCGACGTTGTGCGCTATCCCCGAGCGCGCGGACCCGAGGCCGATGCGCGTCATGGCCGCCTTGAACTTCTCGCGGTCCTCGGCCTTGTCGATCGCCTTCTTCGACGCGCCGATGAGCTCGACATCGAACCGGGTGAGCACGCCCTCGCGCGCGAGGTCGAGCGCGCAATTGAGCGCGGTCTGCCCGCCCATCGTGGGGAGCAGCGCGTCGGGACGCTCGCGCTCGATGATCCTGGCGATCATCGGCCAGGTGATCGGCTCGATGTAGGTGACGTCCGCCATCTCGGGGTCCGTCATGATCGTCGCCGGATTCGAATTCACCAGGATGATCCGGTAGCCTTCCTCGCGCAGCGCCTTGCACGCCTGCGCGCCCGAATAGTCGAACTCGCACGCCTGCCCGATGATGATCGGGCCGGCGCCGATGATCAGTATCGATTCGATGTCGGTGCGCTTGGGCATCGGCTGCTCGCCTGATCGCCTTACCGGTCCATCAGTTTGATGAAGCGGTCGAACAGGTACGCGACATCGTGCGGACCGGGACTGGCCTCGGGATGGCCCTGGAAGCCGAACGCCGGCCGGTCGGTGCGCGCGATGCCCTGCAGGCTGCCGTCGAACAGCGACACGTGCGTGACGCGCGCGGTCGCCGGAAGCGTGGCGGCGTCGACGGCGAAGCCGTGATTCTGGCTGGTGATGAGCACCTGACCGGTGTCCTTGTCGAGCACCGGGTGGTTCGCGCCGTGGTGGCCGAATTTCATCTTCAGTGTCCGGGCGCCCGACGCCAGCGCCAGCAGCTGGTGCCCGAGGCAGATGCCGAACGTCGGAATGCCGGCGTCGACGATCGTCGCAATGGCACGTATCGCATACGTGCACGGCTCCGGGTCGCCCGGGCCGTTCGACAGGAAGACGCCGTCCGGAGCAAGGGCGACCACTGCTTCTGCCGGCGTCCCGGCAGGCACGACCGTGAGGCGGCACCCGCGCTCCGCCAGCAGGCGCAGGATGTTGTGCTTGATGCCGAAGTCATACGCGACCACGTGCCAGCGCGCGGCGCCGGCCGGCTGGAAGCCCGCGCCCAGAGCCCAGGCTCCCTCTGTCCACTGATACGACGACGTGCAGCTCACCACGCGCGCGAGATCCCGTCCCGCCATCGACGGCGCCGCGCGGGCCCGCGCGACGGCCTCGTCGGCATCCGCGCCGCTCGCCGCCGGATCCGCGACGATGCAGCCGTTCTGCGCCCCCTTTTCCCGCAGCATGCGGGTGAGGCGGCGGGTGTCGAGGTCGGCGATGCCGACGATGTCGTTGGCCGCGAGATACGCGCCGAGATCGCCGGTCGAACGGAAATTCGACACGAGCCGGGGCAGGTCGCGGATGACGAGCCCCGCCGCGAACGGCCGCCGGGATTCGACGTCTTCCGCGTTGACGCCCACATTGCCGATGTGCGGATACGTCAGCGTGACGATCTGCCCGGCATAGCTCGGATCGGTCAGGATTTCCTGATATCCGGTCATCGCCGTGTTGAAGACGACTTCGCCGACCGAGGCGCCCTGCGCGCCGATCGCCCGGCCGCGAAACACGGTGCCGTCGGCCAGCGCCAGGACCGCGGGCGCAGCCTCCGGAAACAGGGCCGGGCGGGCGTTGGCGGTGGTGGTCGTGGCGGGCATGGCGGAGGCGCGATCGGCTTGGGGCGGACCGCCCACGGGGGGCGGTCCGGTGTCCGGACGTGCGAAGCGGGAACGCCAGCGTCACCCGCAGCCGTTCCCGCTTTGACACTGTCGATTATACCGGCGGGGGCGCGGCGTTACAACCGCGCGTTGGCCATGCTTCGCCTTCAGTACGCGACCGAAAAGCCGCCGTCGACGTACAGCAGGTGGCCGGTCACGTAGTCCGCCGCTGACGAGGCGAGGAACACCGCGGCGCCGGCAATCTCCGCCGGCTCGCCCCATCGTCCGGCCGGTGTGCGCCGCGCGACCCAGGCGGAGAACTCGGCATCATTGATGAGCGGCGCATTCATCTCGGTCCGGAAGAATCCGGGGGCGATGCCGTTCACCTGGATGTTCGACGGCGCGAGTTCCACGGCAAGCGCGCGCGTCAGCATCCTGAGCGCGCCCTTGCTCGCCGCGTACGGGACGATGTTCGGCCGTCCGAGGTCGGAGGCGAGCGAGCAGACGTTGATGATCTTGCCGCTGCGCCGCGCCTTCATCGCCGGCAGCAGCGCGCGCGTGACGAGAAACGGGCCGTCGAGGTTCGCCGCCATCAGCGCGCGCCATTCGTCCGGCGTGAACTGCTCCAGCGCCTTGCGCTGGTTCATCGCAGCGTTGTTCACGAGTATGTCGACCGGGCCCGCCTCGCTTTCGGTGCGCGCGACGCCCTCGGCCACGGCATCGGCATCGGTGACGTCGAACGGCGCGAGCCCGGCGTCGATGCCTTCGCGCGCCATCGCCTCGGCCGCCCTGGCGAGCTTGTCCCGGTTGCGGCCGTTCAGCACGACGCGCGAGCCCGCGCGTGCGAGGCCCCGGGCGATAGCGAAGCCAAGCCCGGAACCGCCGCCGGTGACGAGCGCGCGCGTGCCTGTCAGATCGAAAGGATGCGCCGCTGCGATCACCGCAAGCCCAGCACGTCCTGCATGTCGGCCAGGCCAGGCTGTCCGGCGGCGCGGCGCGCGGCGACGAAATGCGCAGCGCGCAGCGCGCCGGCAGCGAAGTTCTGCCGCGACGTCGCCTTGTGCGCGAGCTCGATCCGCTCGCCCGCGCCGGCGAAGATCACCGTGTGCTCGCCGACAACGTCGCCGCCGCGCAGGCTGGCGAAGCCGATGGCGCCCTCCCTGCGCTCGCCGGTCACGCCTTCGCGCGCGTAGACGGCGCATTGCGCCAGCGCGCGCCCGGCGCCGCGCGCCGCCGCCTCGCCGAGACCGAGCGCGGTGCCGGAAGGAGCGTCGACCTTGTGCCGATGGTGCATTTCGACGATCTCGATGTCGTACGCGGGGCCGAGCCGCGCCGCCGCCGACTCCACCAGTGCCAGCAGCACGTTGACGCCAACGCTCATGTTCGGCGCGAACACGACCGGGATCGTCTGCGCGTGCCGCGCGAGCTCCGCCTTCTGTTCCGCCGAGAATCCCGTGGTGCCCACGACCGCGCCGGCGCCGTGCCGCGCGCACGCGGCGAGATGGGCGATGCTGCCTTCCGGACGCGTGAAGTCGATCATGACGTCGGCGACGCCCGCCGCGGCATCGGCATCGGTGCCGACCGTCACCCCGGTCGCGCGGCCGAACCGCTCGCCGGCGTCGCGTCCGACGGCGCTGCTGCCGGCGACGTCGAAGGCGGCGACGAGCTCGCTGCCGGCGTCGGCGAGCACCGCCTCGATCAGCGCCTGCCCCATCCGCCCGCCCGCCCCCGCTATGGCGATCCGCGTTGCCATCGTCAGTTCTTGAACACGTCGACCAGCTTCTCCCACCACGAGCGCGGGTCGGACCAGGCGGCCTCGCCGGCGGTGATCGCGGCCGCCGACTTGTTGAGCTCCGCCACCGATGCGGGCATTTCATCGCCCTCCCAGCGCGCGAGCTTGTCGGCGACGAAATACACAGTGAAGGTGCGGTGCTCGCGCACGGCGCCCTGCCGGGTGAACTCGTAGACATAGTCCCACCGGTTGTCGCGAAAGACGCTGACGACGAGCGGCGTGCCCAGCAACTGCCGCACCTGGACCTTCGTCTGGCCCACCTTGAGCTTGTCCACCATGTCCTGGGACAGGTAATTGCCCTGGTTGATGTCGAGCATGTAGACGCCGTACGAGCGCAGCGTCGGCAGGTACGTGTCCACCGTCGCGCAGCCGCCGAGAAGTGCCGCGCCGGCGAGCGCGGCGAGGCCAAGGTGACGCAGGAAGGGTCGCGGGGACGTCGGGATCAACGCAGGTGCCTGTATTTGGCAGGATAATCGGCTATTATAGCCGTGGCTCCGGGCGCGTTCGAAATTCCTGCCGGATAGTGCCGGTGCCCCGTCCATCCAAACAGCCCCCCCGCCGCCCTCGTGTCCTCGCCGTCTGACCTCAAGAACGCCGGCCTCAAGGCAACACTGCCGAGGCTCAAGATCATCGGCCTGTTCGAGTCGTCGAAGGTGCGTCACCTGTCGGCTGAGGACGTCTACCGGAAACTCCTGGCCGACGGACCCGACATCGGCCTCGCCACGATCTACCGCGTGCTGACCCAGTTCGAGCAGGCGGGCATCCTGGTCCGCCATCATTTCGACTCCGGCAAGGCCGTGTTCGAGCTGAACGAAGGCCGTCATCACGACCACCTCGTCTGCGTTGATTGCGGGCGGGTCGAGGAGTTCTACGACGCGGCCATCGAGAAGCGGCAGCATGCGGTGGCCCGCGAGCGCGGCTTCGAGATTTCGGAGCACGCTCTGTACCTGTACGCGCAGTGCGTCAAGCCGCGCTGCCCGCATCGCAAGCCAAAATAGGGTCGGAGCCGGGTCGGCACACCCGCCGGCAACCGGTGCCCGCCCGGGCGATCGCCCGATCTGCCCCTACTGTTCTTCCGCCGCGACGTCCCGGCGGTTGAAGTCGGCCAGGCGAAAACCCAGCAGCCACAGCGCGCCGAAATACGCTGCCGCGCCCGCGGCGCACACGCCCGCGAGCCGGGGGACCTTCTCCCACAGCGACGCCGCGAGCCAGTACGACGCCGGCCCTCCGAGCCACAGCAGCACGGTGGCGAGCACGAACAGCGCGACGACGAGCTTGGCCACGAACAGCGGCCAGCCAGCCCGGGGCGCATAGATGCCGCGCTTGCGCAGGAACCAGAACAGGAGCCCCGCGTTGAAGCAGGCGCCGATCGACGTCGAGAGCGTCAGGCCGGCGTGGCCCAGCGGGAACATCAGGATCAGCGCGAGCGTCTGCGACACCAGCACCGTCACGAAGGCGATCTTCACCGGCGTCGTCATCACCTGGCGCGCGAAAAAGCCCGGCGCCAGTATCTTCACCACGATCAACCCGAGCAGGCCCACGCTGTAGCCGAGCAGTGCCGTGCGCGTCTGCAGCACGTCGTTGACGGTGAAACGGCCGTACTGGTAGAGCGTCGAAATGAGGGGAATCGCGAGCACCCAGAGTGCGACTGCCGCCGGCAGGGCCAGCATGAACGCGAGCCGCAGCCCCCAATCGAGCAGGGACGTGTACTCGTCGGGATTCGCGTCGGCGTGAAGCTTCGCCAGCGACGGCAGCAGCACCGTACCCAGCGCGACACCCAGGAGCGCGCTGGGGAACTCCATCAGCCGGTCGGCATAGGTGATCCACGAAATGCGGCCATCACCCAGCGCCGCGGCCAGCTGCGTGTTGATGAGCGCCGAGATCTGCGCCGCCGACACGCCGAGCACCGCCGGCCCCATCGCCACCAGCACGCGGCGCACGCCTTCGTCGCGCCAATCGAAGCGCGGCCGCCAGAGCATCCCGATTTTCGCCAGCGGGCGGAGCTGCAGCGCGAGCTGCGCGATGCCGCCGATGAGCACGCCCCAGGCCAGCGCCTTGATCGGCGGATCGCAGTAAGGCGCCAGAAAGAGCGCGGCGCCGATGATCGAGACGTTGAGCAATACGGGCGTGAACGCGGGGATGGCGAATTGCCGGTAGACGTTGAGCACGCCGCCGGCGAGCGATACCAGCGACACGAAGAGCAGGTAGGGAAAGACGATGCGGATCATGTCGGCCGTCAGCTCGACCTTGCCGGGGGTGGCCGCGAAACCGGACGCGAGCGCGTAGACGAGCCAGGGCGCCGCCAGCACGCCGATGACGGTCACGAAGAGGAGCGCAACGGCGAGCAGCGTCCCGACGCGGCCGACCAGAGCCCGGGTCTCCTCCTGGCCGCGCTGCCGGCGATACTCAGCGAAGATCGGGACGAACGCCTGCGCGAACGCGCCCTCGGCAAACAGCCGGCGCAGGATGTTGGGCAGGCGGAAGGCCGCCTCGAAGGCGTCCATCTGCACGCCGGCGCCGAACGCGGTCGCCTTGAGGCTCTCGCGGGCGAGCCCGGTGATCCGCGACAGCAGCGTCATTCCGCTGACCGTCGAGAGCGTCCGGAGCAGATTCAACGCGGCCGCCGGCGCACGTCCCCCGGGCGTCGGGCGCGTCGCGCGGCGCCGTGGCACGGGAGGGAGATGTCGGGAGTCGGGACGGACATTCGGGGTGGGCCTGCCGCTGCCGCCCGCAAGGCTCGGCGGTATTGCGCGGGCAACGGTAAGCTGCTATTATGCTTGGTCTTTTTCGGCTACTCCAGATCACGAAGGATTTTCGACCCATGGCGAACAGCGCCCAAGCAAGGAAGCGCGCCCGGCAGGCGGCAGAAACCAACAAGCACAACGCCAGCCTGCGCTCGGCGTTGCGCACCGCGGTCAAGCAGGTCCGCAAGGCCATCGCCGGCGGCGACAAGACGGCGGCGGCGCAGAAGCTCAAGTCCTCGCAGGCGGTGATCGATCGCATCGCGGACAAGAAGATCGTCCACAAGAATCTCGCCTCCCGCACGAAATCGCGGCTCGCGCACGCGATCAAAGCCATGGCCTGACGCGCATTGCGCGATCGGAAAAGGGGCGCCTCGGGGCGCCCTTTTTCATTGCCTTAGGCGATAGCTCTTCCGCGCCATCCCGCGAGTTGCGCCGTTCGGTCGCCCCTCGTTCGGGCCAGCGACCGCAGGTCGTCCCGGCGGCTGCGCATGCGCCTTTCCTGTCGCGGAAGCCTTCGGCACGAGGATTGCTTCATGTCTTCCCAAGCCCTGTCGCCCAAGGGCGGACGCTTCGGCTTCGGCACCCCTGCGCCGCTCGTCCGGCTGTGGCGACAAGGAGCTGCAGGAACCCCTATCTTGCCGAATACGCTCACCCACTGCCAAGCCGACGGACCTGTCGCGGGCCGGCTGTGGCAACCTTCCGCGAACGAAGTCGCGGCGAGCGCCGAACGGCGTAGTTCGCCGTCCCTGG
>CAVVUJ010000036.1:0-109981 GCA_963751405.1 uncultured beta proteobacterium
ATCGGCTTCGCCTGCCTCGGCGCCGCGGCGTGCTTCCTGATGCCCGCGTACTACGTGAATCCCACCGTCGGCAGCGGCTTCGTGCTGATCGCATTCACGACGGTCGTCCTCGGAGGAATGGGCAGCTTCGGCGGCGCGCTCGCCGGCGGATTCGTCGTCGGCATCGCCGAGTCGTTCGGCGGCCTGGCCGGCATCGCGCTCGGGGCCGGCGAGAACATGGGCCAGCTCGCGATCTTCACGATCTTCATCGCGGTGCTGCTGTTCCGTCCGCAGGGCCTGTTCGGCGCGCGGACCTGAAGCCTGAAGAAATGCGCAAACTCGCGGGTGTGGCGGCGTTCACGGTGGCCACGGCGCTGGTGCCGGTCTTCGTGACGTCGGGCGCGGTGCTCAACGCGGTGATTCTCACGCTCTACGCGGTGCTGCTCGGCCAGGCGTGGAACGTGCTCGGCGGATACGGCGGTCAATTCTCGTTCGGCCACGCCGTGTTCTTCGGCACCGGCGGGTACGCGATGGCGGTGCTGCAGATCCGCTACGGACTGAGCGCGTGGCTGGCGATGCCGATGGCGATCGGGGCGGGAGCGGCCGTGGGGGCGCTCGTGGGGGCGCTGACGTTCCGTTACGGTCTGCGCGGCTCCTACTTCGCGCTGGTGACGCTCGCGTTCGCCGAGGTGTTCCGGATTCTCGCCAACACGTTCGCCTTCACCGGTGCGGGTGTCGGGCTCATGCTGCCGCTGGCCGATGCGCCGGCGCAGCTGCAGTTCGGCAGCCGGGCGGGATATCTGTACCTCATTCTCGGCTTCGTTCTCGCCGGCTTCGCCGTGCACCTCTGGCTCGGTCATTCCCGCTTCGGCGCGCGCCTCACGGCGGTGCGCGACAACGAGGCATCGGCATCGGCGCTGGGCGTCAACGTGTTCCGCGTCAAGCTCGGCGCGATCATGATTTCCGGCGCGCTGATGGCGGCGGGCGGCGTGTTCTACATCCAGTACCTGCATTACCTCGATCCGGCGATCGCCTACGGGCCGGCGGTCTCGGTGGAGGCGCTGCTCGTTCCGATCGTCGGCGGCATGGGAACGCTGTTCGGGCCGCTGCTGGGCGCGGTCGCGCTGCACGCGCTGTCCGAGGGCACGCGCAACCTGTTCGGCGATGCGCCCGGCATCAGTCTCGCGCTCTACGGCATCGTGCTGATCGTCATGGTGCGGTACATGCCGCGCGGGCTGATCGGCCTCTTCACTCACCGCGGGCGCTGAAATGCTGGTCGCCCGCGATCTGTCGATCCGCTTCGGAGGCGTGGCCGCCCTGCAGCAGGTCTCGCTGACCGTGGAAGCGCGCCGGATCGTCGGCCTGATCGGTCCCAACGGCGCCGGCAAGACCACGCTGTTCGCGCTGCTGTCGGGCTTCCTGCGTCCGGAGTCCGGATCGATCGCGTTCCGGTCGCGCGACATCGCCGGCATGCCGCCGCACGCGATCTGCCGTCTCGGCATGACGCGCACGTTCCAGATCGTGCAGCCCTTCGCCGGCCAGACGGTGCGCGACAACATCGCCGTCGGCGCGCATCTGCACCACCGCCGCCGGGCAGCCGCGCTCCGCGCCGCGGAGGACGTCGCCGCGCGCGTGGGGCTCGCCGCCGAGCTCGACAAGCTCGCCGCCAATCTGACGATCGCCGGCCGCAAGCGGCTCGAGCTGGCGCGCGCGCTGGCCACGCAGCCGCAGCTGCTGCTGCTGGACGAAGTGCTGGCGGGGCTGAATCCGCAGGAGATCGCCGACATGATCCCGATCGTGCGCGCGATCCGCGCGGACGGCGTGACCATCGTGATGATCGAGCACGTGATGCAGGCGGTGATGAGCCTCGCCGACGACGTCCACGTGCTCGCCAACGGCCGGATGATCGCTTCGGGTCCGCCCGCCGCGATCGCCGAGGATCCGGCGGTGATCGAGGCCTATCTCGGGCGCGGCACTGCGGAGAAGCTGCGCCTGGCCGCCGGGATCGCGAATGACTGACGCGCCCCTGCTGGAGATCGCCGGCTTGCGCGGGGGTTACGGTCCCGTCGAGGTGCTGCGGGGCGTGGATCTCGTCATCCATCCCCGGGAGGTCGTCGCCGTGCTGGGGTCCAACGGCGTCGGCAAGTCCACGCTGAACAACACGGTGTGCGGACTGTTTCCCGCCTTTGCCGGCAGCGTGCGCTTCGCCGGCCGCGACATCACGCGGGCCGGCACGGCGGATATCGTCGCGGCCGGGCTGATTCAGGTCCCCGAGGGTCGTCGCGTCTTCCCGAACCTGTCGGTGCTGGAGAATCTCGAGCTTGGCAGCTACCGCCGCGGGCGCGAACGCCGCGCGACGACGCTCGAGCATGTTTTCGCGGTCTTTCCGCGCCTCGCGGAGCGGCAACGGCAGTCCGCGGGAACGCTGTCCGGCGGCGAGCAGCAGATGCTGGCGATCGGCCGGGGGCTGATGGGCGAGCCGCGGCTGCTGATCCTCGACGAGCCGTCACTGGGTTTGTCGCCCTTGCTCGTCGAAGAGATGTTCGCGCTGATCCGCCGCCTCAACGACGATGGTCTGGCCGTGCTCCTGGTCGAGCAGAACGTCGGCGAGTCGCTGGCCGTGGCCGATCGCGCGTACGTGCTCGAGAACGGCGCGGTCCGCTTTCACGGCACGCCGGCGGAGCTGCTCGCCAACGGCGATCTGAAGCGCGCCTATCTCGGCCTATGATCGACCGTCGGCCCTCGCCGGCTCCGCAGACGCTCGCCCAGAAGCTGGTGGCGCGGGCCGCGGGTCTCGACCACGTGACGCCCGGAGAGATCGTCACCTGCCAGGTCGATCTCGCCATGATGCACGACTCCGGCGGGCCGCGACGGGTGCAACCGCTGCTGGAGCGCCTCGGTGCGAAAGTGTGGGATCCCGAGCGGGTGGTCGTCGTGACCGATCACTACCTGCCGGAGCACGACGACGAATCGCGCCGGATCGTACGCATCGCGCGCGAATGGGTGGCCGCCAACGGCGTGCGCAAGTTCCACGACGGGCTCGGCATCTGTCACGTCGTGCTGCCGGAACAGGGGCATCTGCGACCCGGCATGTTCGTCGTCGGCGGCGACAGCCACTCGCCGACCGGCGGCGCGTTCGGCGCCTTCATGTTCGGCGTGGGCTCCACCGACATGCTCGGCGTGCTCGTGACGGGCACCATCTGGCTGAAGGTGCCGGACACGATCCGCATCGAGTGGACGGGGGCCTTCGCCGACGGCGTCACCGCCAAGGACGTCATGCTCTTCCTTTGCGCCAGGCTGGGGATGGACGGCGGCGAGTACCAGGCCGTGGAATACGCGGGCGAGGCGATCGTCGCCTTGCCGATGCAGGAACGGATGACGCTCGCCAACATGACCGCGGAACTCGGCGGGCAGACGGGCCTCATCGCTCCGGATGCCACCACGCGCGCCTGGCTCGCCGACGCGGGCGTCGCCGATGTCGAGCTCGCGCGTTGGCATACGGATGCGGATGCGCCGCTGCGCGCACGGCATCGCTTCGACGCGGCGGCGCTGGCGCCGCAGGTCGCGGCGCCGCACAGTCCGGCGAACGCGGCCCCGGTGGGCGAGCACGCGGGCACGCGGCTCACCGCGGCCTACATCGGCGCGTGCACCGGCGCGAAGCTTGCCGACCTGCGGATGGCCGCCCGCGTGCTGCGCCACCGGCACAAGGCGGCGCACGTTCGCCTGCAGGTGGCGCCGGCGTCGACGAAGGATGCGGCGGCCGCGCGCGCCGACGGGACGCTGCAGGCCCTCATCGACGCCGGTGCCGAGCTGCTGCCCAGCGCCTGCGGCGCCTGCGCCGGCTACGGCAGCCATCGCTTTGGCGCGGACGACGTCGTGATCTCCACCACGGCGCGCAATTTCAGGGGACGCATGGGCGACGCCTCCGCGCAGGTCTTCCTCGCCTCCCCGTTCACCGTTGCCGCCAGCGCGGTCGCGGGGACGATCGTCGACCCCCGGGAGATGCTGTGAAGCAGGGATTCGGGCGCACGTGGGTGTTCGGCGACAACGTCGATACCGATGCGCTGGCGCCGGGCGCTTACGTCAAATACGGGATCGACGAGATCGCGCGGCACTGTCTCGAGAGCCATCGACCCCGCCTTCGCGGCCAACGTGCGCCCCGGCGACGTGCTCGTCGGCGGACGCAACTTCGGCGCCGGCTCGTCGCGCGAACAGGCGGCGGAGGCGTTGCGGCACCTGGGCGTGGCGGCCGTGGTGGCGCCCTCGTTTGCCGGCATCTTCTACCGCAACGCGCTCAACCTCGGCCTGCTGGCACTGGTGTGTCCGAACGCGGACCGGATTCGCGCGGGTGCCCGGGTGAGGATCGATCGCGAGGCGGCGCAACTCGTCGACGTGGACGCCGGCACGGTCCACCGCTGCGAACCGATTCCGGCCCACCTCCTCGCCGTGGTCGAGGCCGGTGGCCTCGTCCCCTGGCTCGAACGCCACCTCGCCGCGCAACGCGAACCCCGACCCAACCCACCGGAGTGACACTCTCATGCCCCCGACCTACGACCTCGTCGTCAAGAACGTCCGCGTCGTGCGGCCAAACCGGACCGCCGTGGAGCGCCAGGACATCGGCATCCGGGATGGCCGGTTCGCCTGCGTCGCGCCCGAGATCCGCGCAGAGGAAGGCAAGGCGACCGTCGACGGACGGAACCGTCTTGCGTTTCCCGGCGTGGTCGACGCCCACATGCACATCGGCATCTATCAGCCGCTGGCCGCCGATGCCGTCACGGAGAGCAAGGCCGCGGCCATGGGCGGGGTCACCAGCAGCCTCAATTACCTGCGCACGGGCCAGTACTACCTCAATCGCGGCGGTCCGTACGCCGAGTTCATGCCGGAGGCGATGCGACTGGCCGACGGCAACTTCTGGGTCGACTACGGCTTCCACATCGCGCCCATCGCCGCGTCGCACATCGACGAGATGGACTCGTTGCTCACCCGGTGGGGCGTGCCGTCGTTCAAGATCTTCATGTTCTACGGCGGCTACGGGCTGCACGGAAGATCATCGTCGCAAAACGAGTTCCTGATGATCGGCCCCGACGATCGCTACGACATCGCGCACTTCGAGTTCGTCATGCGCGGCGCGCGCCGGCTGATGAATGCGCATCCCGAGCTGGCGGACTCGATCAGCGTCAGCCTGCATTGCGAGCTCGCCGACATCCTCACCGCCTATACCAAGCTCGTCGAGCGCGACGCCAGCCTGACGGGGCTGCGCGCGTACAGCGCCGCGCGCCCTCCGCACTCCGAAGGGCTCGCGATCTGGATCGCGTCGTACCTCGCCTACGAGACCGAGTGCCTCAACATCAACCTGCTGCATCTGAGTTCCCGCAAGGCGATCGAAGCCGCGCTGATGATGCAGGACGTCTTTCCGCACATCCGCTTCAAGCGCGAAGTGACGGTGGGCCACCTGCTCCTCGACGTGGACAGCGAGTGCGCCGTCCACGCCAAGGTGAACCCGCCGATCCGGCCCCGCGAGGACGTCGAGGCGCTGTGGCAGGCGGTGCTCGACCGGAAAGTCGACTGGATCGTCAGCGATCACGCATGCTGCTCGTCCGAAAAGAAGTGGTCGGCCGCCGACCCGACGACATCTGGCTGGCGAAGGCCGGCTTCGGCGGCACCGAGTACCTGCTCTCGGGCGTCCTTTCCGAAGGGACGAAGCGCGGCATGTCCCTTGCGCACGTGGCCGAGCTCCTCTGCTGGAATCCCGCGCAGCGCTACGGACTCCGGAGCAAGGGCGACATCGCCGTGGGCTTCGATGCCGATTTCGTGCTCGTCGACCCGGCCGAATCGTTTGTCGTGCGCGCCGCCGATTCGCCGTCGCAGCAGGGTTATACGCCGTTCGAGGGGCAGGAGCTCACCGGGCGCGTGAAGAGCACGTACCTGCGCGGCGAGCAGGTCTACGACGGCAGCAACATCGTGGGCGGGGCCGCGCGGCCGGTATCTGCACCGGCCGACGGCCTGACGCGGCCGGCGGCGTCGGGATGAGCGTCGTCTTCACCGCCGCGCGCGAATTCGATGCGCGCTTTCCGGTGGTCGTCGCCGGCGCGGGCGCGTGCGGCCTCGTCGCCGCCCTCGCCGCACGCGACGCCGGCGCGGAGGTGCTCGTGCTCGAGCGCGATGCGGCGCCTTCGGGCTCGACGGCGCTGTCGTCGGGGTTCATTCCCGCGGCGGGCACCCGCTGGCAGCGTGCGGCCGGCGTCGCCGATTCCCCGGCGTGCATGGCCGCCGACATCCGGCGCAAGAATCGCGACGGGGCAGATCCGCGCATCGTCGCTGCCATCTGCGCGACGGCGGGGGAAACGCTCGAGTGGCTCGCCGACAGGCATGCCGTTCCGTTCGTTCTGGTCGAAGGCTTCCTGTATCCGGGCCACACCGCTCCGCGCATGCATGCGGTACCCGCCAAGACCGGGAGCGCATTGATGACCGAGCTGCTGCGCGCGTGCGCGTCCGCCGGCGTCGAGATGCTCCCCTCGGCGCACGTGACGCAGATCATCGCCACGCCGGGCGGTCGCGTCCTCGGCGTCGGCTTCACGCGTCCGGACGGGTCGCGCGAAACGGTGGGCTGCGACGCGCTGGTCCTCGCCACCTCGGGTTTCGGCGGCAATGCGGCGATGGTGCGCGCACAGCTGCCGGCGATCGCCGAGGCGCCCTATTTCGGCCACACAGGCAATCAGGGCGACGCGATCCGCTGGGGCGAGGCACTGGGCGCCGCGGTACGCGACCTGTCCTCCTATCAGGGCCACGGCTCGGTCGCGACGCCGCATGGCCTGCTGATCACATGGGCGCTGATGATGGAAGGAGGCATTCAGGTAAACGCGCACGGCGAACGTTTTGCCAACGAGCACGGCGGCTATTCGGAGCAGTGCCTGCCGGTATTGCAGCAGCCCGGAGGCTGCGTGTGGAACGTGTTCGACGAGCGCCTGCATCGACTGGGAATGGAATTCGACGACTATCGCGCGGCGCTCGCGGCCGGCGCAATTCGCAGCGCGCCGGACGTTGCCACGCTGGCTGCGACCTGCAATCTGCCCGACGCCGCTCTCGCGCGCACGCTCAACGACGTCGCGCGGTATGCCGCGGGCGCAGCCGTGGATCCCCACGGGCGTGACTTCACGACCAAGCCGGCATTGGTCGCGCCGTATCGGGCGGCGCGTGTCACGGGCGCACTGTTTCACACGCAGGGAGGTCTCGAGGTCGACGCGCAGGCGCGCGTGCTGCGCCGCGACGGGACCCCGCTGCCCAATCTCTTCGCCGGCGGCGGTGCCGCGCGCGGCGTGTCCGGCGCGCACGTCTGGGGCTACCTGTCGGGCAACGGCCTGCTCACCGCGGTCACGCTGGGGCGCGCGGCCGGTGCGACCGCAGCGGCCCTCGGCCCGCCGTGAGCGCACTCGCGGATCGGCGCCGGCAAATGCTTCGGCAGCGGGGCCCAAGCACCGCGGCCTGTTTCGCTGCCGCGCACGTTATCATGACCGGATGAACGCGATCCTCCGTCCGGCCCCGACCTCCGATGCCCGCTGACGACAAGAACGTGCTCGGCGGCCCGCTCGCCCCGTGCTCGACTGCCCCGCGCACCGGCTTCTACCGCGACGGCTGCTGCAATACAGGCCCCGAGGACCTCGGTCTGCACGTCGTCTGCGCGCAGGTGACGGCCGCATTTCTCGCCTTCGCGCGCACGCAGGGCAACGACCTGATCACGCCCGTGCCCGAGTTCGGCTTTCCCGGCCTCGTTCCCGGCGATCGCTGGTGCGTGTGCGCCGCGACCTGGCGCCAGGCCTTCGACGCGGGTGTCGCGCCGCCGGTGATCCTGGCGGCGACGCACGAGGAGACGCTCGCCGTGATTCCGCTCGCCGACCTGCGCCGGCACGCGCTCGACCTCCACTGATTGAACGACCCCCACGCTCACGATGTTCGCTGCCCCCCGAGGGGGCGCTCAGCGCCCTTCGGGCGGCCGGGCGGGCGCTGAACGCATGCGCGCGCTTCGCTACGACCGCTTCGGACCGCCGGAGGTCCTGCACGTCGTCGACGTGCCCGAGCCGGTGCCGCAGGCAGGCGAGGTGAAGGTGCGCGTCCATGCGGCGAGCCTCAATCCGCTCGACTGGAAGATACGCGCCGGTCACCTGCGCTGGCTGCCGGTGTTCCGCCGGCCGCCGCGCACTCTCGGTTGCGATTTCGCGGGAGAGATCGTCGGCGTGGGGGCCGGCGCGCGGTCGCATTACGTCGGCGAGCGCGTGTTCGGCTCGCTGCTGCCCTTCGGGCGCGATGGCAGTCTGGCCGAATTCATGGTCGCCGGCGTGGATCGGTTGGCGACGATGCCGGACGACCTCGGCTTCGATCAGGCCGCCGCACTGCCGGTCGCGGCGGGAACGGCGCTGCAGGCGGTCGTCGACGAGGCACACCTTGGCGCGGGCCAGCGCATCCTGATCACCGGCGCCGCGGGCGGGGTCGGGCACTTCGCCGTGCAGATCGCGAAGCACGTCGGCGCGTACGTCGTCGCCGTCTGCGGCGCAGCCAATGCCGACTTCGTGCGCGGTCTGGGCGCCGATGAAGTCGTCGACTACGCGCGCGCGGATTTCACGCGGCGCGCCGACCGCTTCGACGTCGTGTTCGACGCGGCGTGCGCGTCGTCGTTCACCGCAGCGCGGGCCGTGCTCACCGCTGCCGGCTGCTACCTCAACACGGGCGGCGATGCGGCCGCCGCCGTCGGCACGGCGGTGAATGCATTCCTCGCCCGGTTCAGCTCCCGCCAGCGCGCGGTCCCGATCGTGCTGGCCAGCGGATCGGCGCGCTGGGAGCGACTCGCGGCGCTCACGCAGGTGGGCGTGCTGCACGCCCACATCGAGCGCACGATCGCGCTGGAGGACGTCGCGGACGCGCAGCGTGCGATGGCAACGGGCCACGGACGCGGCAAGATCGTCGTGCGGCCTTCCCGGCCGGCGTGAATCGGGCTGCACGCTCGCCGGGCCGGGTCGTCAGCGGTCCGCCTCGCTGTCGGCGGACGGTCGCGGGCGAAAGCCCCGCCGCAGCAGGACAAAGGAGGCCGGCACGGTGAATGCGAGCGCCGCGAGCATGCCGAGCGCCTTCGGCACCGCCAGCCGGTCGACCGCGACGTAGAGGACGAGCAGCGACGCGAGATACATCGCGCCGTAGGTCGCGAGGTAGCCTGCCGCCGAGCGCGCCCCGGGCTTTGCGCCGAACACGAAGCGCGCGTGCGCCAGGTAACCGCCGACGAGGCCGGCGATGTAGGCGATCGTGTAGGCGATGCGGTAATCGGCAACGGCCAGCAGAAGCAGATAGATCACGTAGCTGGCCGCCGTATTGGCGGCGCCGACGAAGACGAAGCGGGCGAACTGCACGATGGCGCGCGGGACGCCCGGGCGCTCAGCGCCGCACGAGCTTCAGGAACGCCTCGTAATCGCGGACGTAGTCGCGCGCGTCGTAGGCGTGCGACGCGAATACGAGCAACGCGGCGTCGGGACTGTAGTCGTACTGGACGCCCCAGGTCTTCGGCGGCAGGTAGACGCCGACGGCCGGCTGGTCGAGCAGGAACTCCTGCCGGCTGCTTCCGTCGTCGGCGATCACGCGGCAGCTGCCGCGCACGCACACGAGGAACTGGTGGCACTTGCGGTGCGCGTGCTGGCCGCGCACCTCGCGGCCCGGCACGCCGTGGACCATGAAGAAGCGCTTCACCTTGAAGGGCAGGAACGCATCGATCTCGCCCGCCACCAGCTTGCCGCGCAGGTCTTCCACCGCCGCGAGATGCTCGACGAAGACGCCGCGCACCCGGCTCTTCCCGCCGCGCGCAGCCTCGGTGCGAGTCGCAGGCGCGGCGGCGGCCGGCCCGGCATCGCAGTAGCTCACGATGCGCGCCGGATTGCCGGCGACGACCGCATACGGCGGCACCGACGCGATGACCACCGCGCCGGCGCCCACCATCGCGCCGCGGCCGATGGTGATCCCCGGGAGAATGGTCGCATTGGCGCCGATCGACGCGCCCTCCATCACGACGGTCGGCAGGAACGCCTTCGGCGGCCGCCTGCTGCGCGGAAAGCGGTCGTTCGAGAACGTCGCGTTGGGGCCGATGAAAACGTCGTTCCCGATCCGCGCGCCGTCCCAGAGCTGGACGCCGCATTTCACCGTGACCCGATCGCCGACCGTGACGTCGTTCTCGATGAACGTGTGATCGCAGATGTTGCAGTCGGCGCCGATGCGCGCGCCGGGCAACACGTGCGCGAACGCCCAGATGCGCGTGCGCGGCCCGACCCTCTTCGTCTCGCAGATCGCCTGCGGATGCTTGAAGAAGGTCATTGGCGTACCCCCACGCTTGCGGCACTCGCCGCTGCGCCCTCCCCGAACGCGAACCGCCGCTGCACGATCGCCAAAGGACGGCCCTTGGTATTTTCGAACGCGCGCCACGCATAGGCGCCGACCACCGCCAGCCCGAGCGCGTTCAGCGCGCCGAAGCCGGAGATCAGGAGCACCGTGGGCGCGTAGCCCGGCTCGGCGATCAGGCCCGTCAGACGGGCGGCGAGCACGATTCCGCCGTAGACGACGGCCACGGCGAGCGCGAGCATGCCGACGCCGAACAGCAGCCGGATCGGCAGATCGGAAAATGCAAGGCTGCTGTCGAACAGGTACGCGAGCTTCTTGCGCAGTGTCCACGCGCTCTTGCCGCGTTGCCGCGCGCGACGATGGTACGGAACCTCGTCGCGCCGCATCCCGATCCAGAGCAGCTGGCCGATCAGGCTCGAATGCGCCTCCGTCAGGCCGACCAGCGCGTCGCGGGCCCGGACGTTGCAGCCGAACACGTCGACGCCGCCCGGCGGCATCTCGGGCTGCACCAGCCGGCGATAGGCCGCCCAGAACAGCGCCGAGGCCAGCCGCGCCCGCAACGGATCGTCGCGCCCCGCGCGCACGCCGCAGACGACGTCGCAGGCGCCCTGCTCCAGCCGGCGGAAGAACTCGACCGCGAGTTCCGGCGGCTCCTGCAGGTCCGCCGCCATGACCGCGAAGTGCGGGCCCGTCGCCTCGATCAGCCCGGCGCGGATCGCCGCGAACGCGCCGAAGTTGCGCGACATCTCGAGCACCTGCGCGGTGAGACCCGTTCGCGGCAGCGCATCGACCAGCATGGCCAGCGACCGGTCCGGGCTGCCGTCGATGACGAAGACCACCTCGAGCGCGCCGCCGAGCTCGCGGTCGATGCCCGCAAGCGCTTCGAGGAGATCGGGAATCGTCTCCTCGTTGCGATAGACGGGCACTACGAGCGAGTAACGGGTCGCCATTGGTTGCATGCCGTCGCGACGGCATCGATTTCGGCGTCGGTGAGCTCAGGGTAGCACGGCAGGCTCAGCACCTCGGCGCAGGCCCGCTCCGTGCGCGGGAGTCCCGAGGGCGGTGCTCCCCCGGCGCCCGGCTGCCGGTGGTCCGGAATCGGATAGTGGATGTCGGTCGCCACGCCGGCGGCGGCGAGATGCGCGCGCAGCGACGTCCCGCTGGCTCGTGCGGACCACGAACAGGTGCGCGACGTCGCTCTCGGCGCTCGCCGGCGGTGGCAGCACGATATCGGGGTGGTCGAGCGCCCGGCCGTAGCGCGCCGCGATGTCGCGCCGCCGGCGATTCCATCCGTCCAGGCGCGGGAGCTTGACGCGCAACACCGCCGCCTGCAGCTCGTCCATCCGCGAGTTCATCCCGCCTGCCATCGTGCAATGGTACTTCGCGCCCCAGCCGTAGGTGCGCAGCGCGCGCAATTTCGCCGCCAGCTCCCGGTCGCCGGTGACGACGGCGCCGGCGTCGCCGATTGCGCCGAGATTCTTCGTCGGGTAGAAGCTGAAGCAGCCGAGCGCACCATGGGTTCCCGCCATGCCGCCGGCCGCCCGCGCGCCGTGCGCCTGCGCGCAGTCCTCGATCACGGCGACGCCCCGCTCCCCGGCGATGCGCACGATGCTCGCGACATCGGCGAGGCGTCCGTACAGGTGCGTCACGATCACCGCCCGCGTGCGCGCGCCGAGGCCGGCAACGAGCGCTTCCAGGTCCATCAGCTGCGTCGACTCGTCGATCTCGACATAGGCGGGCACCGCGCCGGCGGCGCGGATCGCCGTCGTCGCATACATCCCGGCGTTCGCCACGGTCACGACCTCGTCGCCCGGGCCGATCGCCAGTGCCCGCAGCGAGAGCTCGAGCGCATCGGTGCCGTTGCCGACCGCGATGCAATGGCCGGTGTCGCAGTAGGCGGCGAACTCGCGCTCGAAGGCGTCGACCTCGGGCCCGAGAATGTACCAGCCGCGATCGTGGACGCGGGCCATCGCCGCGTCGAGCTCTGAGCGCAGCGGCACGTGATGGCGCGCCAGGTCGTTGAGGGCGATCACGAGCGGCAGCCGGCGGCATCCAGGGCGCGGGACCACACTTCGTCCCAGTCGCTGAAGCCCGGCTGGAATACCAGCGGCAGCGCGACCAGCGCATGGCGGCGCGTACTCCAGCAGAAGAAGCGGTCCGGCACGGCAGGCGGCAGCTGCGTCGCCGAGGCCTCCCGATCGGCGGCCACGTCCGCAAGCGACTCGGCCTTCAGCCGCCCGACGATGTTCTTCTCCAGCTGGGCCGGCCACGCCGGCAGATCATTCGCGAGCTGGACGACCAGCTGCGGCGACAACGAACGCGGCTGCACCGGGGGCAGCATCAGGCCGCCCTGAGCATTCCGCGCGAACGGGATCGAGCCGAGGTGGTCGGGCACGATGACGAACGCGTAGGAGCTGGCGGGCACCGCATCCGCGGTCTCGAGCAGCGCGGCGATCAGCGCGCGCACCTCGGCGCCGGCCTGGGTCCGGCGCTCGACGGCCGCCTGCGTCAGCGCGAATCCGCTCGCCAGCAGCACGACGGCGACGATCCACGCGGCGATCCGCAGCCGGCGGTCGGGTGTGCGCAGCGGTATCGCCAGGGCAAGCGCGGCAATCGCGGCGATGGCGTAGAGCACGCGGCCGCCCTCGCCAGTCAGCGACCAGCCCGTATGCGAGAACAGCATGGCCAGCGCCGCGAGGAACGTCAGCACGAGAGCGACGAGCACGCGACGCTCTCCCCGGTGGCGCAGGCTCGCGGACACGGCGGCAATGCCGAGCAGCAGGCTGGCCCAGGCAAAGGCCGTGCGCAAACCCGTTTCCGGGAGCGCCAGCGGCCACCAGTCGCGGCTCGCCGGCAATGCCGCAAGCCACTTTCCGGACAGCAGCGCCATCCCCGGCGAGGTTCCGGGATAGAACCGGAACGGGTCGCCGAAGATCGACGTGCGAAACACGAAATAGGCGCCGGCGATCGCGATCCAGGGCAGCGCGCGAACCACCGCGCGCACGGTCCCGCGCAGCAGTCCCTCGTCCTCGGGTCGCTTGACCCAGGCCAGCGCGACGATCAGCATCGGGGCGATCGCCGCCGATTCCTTGCTCATGAAGGCGAGCACCGTGGCCCCGAGGCTCGCGAGGCTGTAGCGATCGCGCCATCGGTCGCTCGCCAGGAACGTGCAGGCGGCGACGAGCGTCCAGAACAGGGACATCCCGTCGAAGCGCGCCGCAACCCAGGCGACGGCCTCAACGCTCGGCGCGAACCACGCGAACGCCAGTCCCGCCGCGAGCGCCGCCGACCGTGCGCCACGCGCGGCCGCTCCCGCAAGCTGCCAGGCGAGCAGCGCGACCAGCGCCGCGTTGGCCCCGTGCAGCAGCACGTTGACGAGGCGCCACGCCGCGGCATTCGCGCCTGAAAAATACGTGTTGAGCGCGAAGGAAGCCATCGTCAGCGGCCGGTACTGGTTGGACGGCGGGCCGACGCCCGAGACGAAGGTCTTGCCCACCCGCGCGGCGACCTCGCGCGCGTCCGCGCCGTAGAACGTGTGGAGCAGGCTGTAATCGTCGGAGAGGAATCCGCCGGGCAGCGCCGGCAGATAGACGGCGATCGCCGCCAGCGCGGGAATCGCCAGCATCGGCCCGAGCGCAAATCGCTGCCGGCGACTCACCGGAGTCCTGCCTGGCGATGTCCTTTGCTGCAGGACGAAATTACACGGGTAGCTGCAACGGCGCGGTGCTGCGATTACGGCCGATCGGTTCGCGGCGGGGAACGGCTGGGAGCTTGCGCGGCCCCGCAACAAGGCGGGGCGGGGGGTCCCGGAAGGCCGGAAGGATCGATCCCGCCACCGGGGACCGGGCATGGGCCGAGGATACCCTGAAATGCCCATTGTCTGACGCGCACATGGGGCGCGCCCATCGACTCACCGCCGGGTACCGCGCGGGCGTGCCGCAGCGCGCGCCGACGATGGCGTCGCCGCTTGCGCGCCCTTGACGGGCGGATGCAGCTCCGCGAGGAGCCCCGGTGCCGCTTCGACGACGAAATCGACGAACGCCAAGGTGGCCCGGCTCATGAACCGGCCCGCGCGGTGCACGACATACCAGCGGCGCATCAGGGGCAGGCCGACGATGTCGAGCTCGACGAGCCGGCCCATCTGCAGCTCGAACCCGATCGTGTGGCGCGAGATGAAGGCGAGCCCCATGTCCGCCATCACCGCCTGCTTGATGGTTTCGTTGCTGCTCATCACGTTGCCGATCTTCGGAATGAAGCCACGCTCGGCAAACAGGCGTTCCATCGACGAGCGCGTGCCCGATCCCTGCTCCCGCACGAGGAACGTCTCATCCGCGAGCGCCGCAAGCGGAATGCGGCGGGCCGCCGCCAGCGGGTGCGATGGCGGCGCGATCACGACCAGCGGGTGGTCGGCGAACGGCATCGCCTTCGTCTCGATCCGCTGCGGGGGCATCCCCATGATCGCGACGTCGATCTCGTTCTTCTCGAGCTCGCGCACGATGACTTCGCGGTTGTTCACCGACAGGGAGGCGCGAACCCCCGGGTAGCGCCGCTGGAACCGCGCGATCAGCGCGGGCGCGAAATACTTGGCCGTGCTGACGACGCCGACGCTGATGCGCCCGCCGGTGAGCCCCTTCAGCGCCGAGATCGCGGCGTCCGCATCCTTCAGCGCGTCGAGGATCTGCCGCGCGTAACGCAGCAACTCGCCGCCGGCCTCGGTCAGGACCAGCTTCTTGCCCCGGCGCTCGAACAGCGCGATCCCGGCGATCTCCTCCAGCCGCTTGACCTGCAGCGACACCGCTGCCTGCGTCAGATGCAGCTGCTCGGACGTGCGCACGAAGCTCAGGTGCCCCGCCGCGGTGACGAATATCTGCAACTGCCGGATGGTGACGCCGCGCATCGGGATACCGTGATTTCGACTTAACTGATTACTTACGTTGCCAGTTAAAACAATTAACTTTTCATTGTCAATAGCCGGGGCTACGATGAGTCGACTCATGGCAGACCGCCGCGACCGAAAGGAACCCCGATGAACGACACCGCGAGCAAGGCCGCGCTGACCGGCAAGGAGCGCTACAAGGCCGGCGTGATGAAGTACAAGGACATGGGCTACTGGCGGCCCGATTACGAGCCCTCGGAGACCGATCTGATCGCGCTGTTCCGGATCACGCCGCAGGAGGGCGTCGAGCCGGACGAGGCGGCCGCGGCCGTGGCCGGCGAATCCTCGACCGCGACCTGGACCGTCGTCTGGACCGACCGGCTGACCGCCTGCGACAACTATCGCGCCAAGGCGTACCGCGTCGATCCGGTGCCCAACACCGGCCCCGGCACGAGCACGGAGCAGCAGTACTTCGCGTACATCGCCTACGACCTCGCGCTGTTCGAGGAAGGCTCGATCGCCAACCTGACCGCCTCGATCATCGGCAACGTGTTCGGCTTCAAGCCGTTGAAGGCGCTGCGCCTCGAGGACATGCGCATCCCGGTCGCCTACCTGAAAACCTTCCAGGGCCCGCCGACGGGGATCGTCGTCGAGCGCGAACGTCTCGACAAGTTCGGCCGCCCGCTGCTGGGCGCCACCGTCAAGCCCAAGCTCGGCCTGTCCGGCAAGAACTACGGCCGCGTCGTCTACGAGGGGCTGAAAGGCGGCCTCGACTTCCTCAAGGACGACGAGAACATCAACTCGCAGCCGTTCATGCACTGGCGCGAGCGCTTCCTCTACTGCATGGAGGCCGTGGCCAAGGCATCGGCCGCCACCGGCGAGGTCAAGGGCACCTACCTCAACGTGACCGCGGCGACGATGGAGGACATGTACGAGCGGGCCGACTTCGCCAGGGAGCTGGGGTCGGTGATCGTGATGATCGACCTCGTGATCGGCTACACGGCGATCCAGTCGATGGCCAAGTGGGCGCGCCGCAACGACATGATCCTGCACCTGCACCGGGCCGGCCATTCGACGTACACGCGGCAGAAGAACCACGGGGTGTCGTTCCGCGTGATCGCCAAGTGGATGCGGATGGCGGGCGTGGACCACATCCACGCCGGCACCGCGGTGGGCAAGCTCGAGGGCGATCCGCTGACGGTGCAGGGCTTCTACAACATCTGCCGCGAGGAGAAGAACGCGGTCGACCTCGCGCGCGGCCTCTTCTTCGAGCAGCCCTGGGCGAACCTGCGCAAGGTGATGCCCGTGGCCTCGGGCGGGATTCACGCGGGGCAGATGCACCAGCTGATCGACCTCTTCGGCGACGACTGCGTGCTGCAGTTCGGCGGCGGCACGATCGGCCACCCGGCCGGCATCCAGGCCGGCGCGACTGCCAACCGCGTCGCGCTCGAAACGATGGTCAAGGCGAGGAACGAGGGCCGCGACATCGTCAACGAGGGGCCGGCGATACTGGTCGATGCCGCGCGCGGATGCAAGCCGCTCGCGCAGGCGCTCGACACGTGGAAGGACGTCTCGTTCAACTACGCGTCGACGGACACGCCCGACTTCGTGGCCACGCCCACGGCCTCCTGACACCGTCATCCGCCACCGACATTCGAGAGAGAGGACACCATGCGCGTCACCCAAGGCACCTTTTCGTTCCTGCCCGACCTGACCGACGCCGAGATCAGGGCGCAGATCGAATACGCACTGAAGAACGGCTGGGCCGTGGCGGTCGAGTACACCGACGAGCCGCATCCCCGCAACGTCTACTGGGAAATGTGGGGCATGCCGATGTTCGATCTCAAGGACGCGGCCGGCGCCATGATGGAGGTCAATGCCTGCCGCAAGGCCTTCCCCGATCATTACATCAAGATCAACGCGTTCGATTCGACCCAGGGGTGGGAATCGACGCGCCTCTCGTTCATCGTCAACCGGCCCAGGAACGAGCCCGGCTTCCGCGTCATCCGGCAGGAGACCGCCGGGCGCAGCATCCGCTACACCGTCGAGAGCTACGCGGTCGACCGGCCCGAGGGCAGCCGCTACTGACCGCGGCCCGCCCGATCGCGCCTCCTTCTCCCCGTCCGGCCATGAACGACCAAGCCCCCGCCACCGTCGATCTGCAGGCGCTGCTGCGCGAGGCGAACGTACTCGACGTGATCGAGGCGCTCGATCGGGAGCTGGTCGGCCTCGCGCCGGTCAAGCAGCGGATCCGCGACATCGCCGCCTACCTGGTCGTGTCGAAGGCGCGCGCGACGCTCGGCCTGACCGGCGCGCCGCCGTCGCTGCACATGAGCTTCACCGGCAACCCCGGCACCGGCAAGACGACCGTCGCGCTGCGCATGGCCGAGATCCTGCACCGGCTGGGCTACGTGCGCAAAGGGCATCTCGTCTCGGTGACGCGCGACGACCTCGTCGGCCAGTACATCGGCCATACCGCGCCGAAGACGAAGGAAGTGCTGAAGCGCGCGCTGGGCGGCGTGCTGTTCATCGACGAAGCCTACTACCTCTACCGCCCCGAGAACGAGCGCGACTACGGGCAGGAGGCGATCGAGATCCTGCTGCAGGTGATGGAGAACCAGCGCGACGATCTCGTCGTGATCCTGGCCGGCTACAAGGACCGGATGGACACGTTCTTCCGCAGCAATCCCGGGATGGCGTCGCGCATCGCCCATCACATCGACTTCCCCGACTACGGCGAGGGCGAGCTCTACGCGATCGCCGCGCTGATGCTGGACAAGCTCGACTACCGGCTCGATGCCGGCGCGGAGGCGGCGCTCCACGAATACATCGCGCTGCGCCGGACGCAGCCCAATTTCGCCAATGCGCGATCGATCCGCAACGCGCTCGACCGCGCCCGCCTGCGCCAGGCGAATCGCCTGTTCGCGGCCGCGACGCCGGTCACGCGCGAGGCGCTGCAGACGATTTCGGCCGCCGACATCCGGGCGAGCCGCGTCTTCCAGGGAGGGTGACGATGCTCTACGGTCGCACGACGCTGTCGAAATTCATCATCGAGGAGCAACGCCGGCTGGAGGGCGGCGCCGAGCTGATCGCGCTCGTCAACGACATCCAGACCGCCTGCAAGTACATCGCCAGCGCGGTCGCGCGCGGGCAGCTCAACGAATTGCCTTCGCGCTCCGCGCTCGGCGGCGATTCGCCCTTGGGGCGGCCCGGCGGGCTCATGACCGGCGCGCGCGGCTCCGCCGGCACCGTCAATGTGCAGGGCGAGGAGCAGAAGCCCCTCGACGTGATCGCGAACGACATCATGCTGGGCAGCTGCGACTGGGGCGGCCATCTCGCCGGCATGGTGTCGGAGGAGATGGACGCGCCCTACTCGATCCCGGCGCGCTATCCGCGCGGGCGCTATCTGCTCGTCTTCGATCCGCTCGACGGGTCGTCGAACCTCGACGTCAACGTGACGGTCGGCACGATCTTCTCGGTGCTGCGCGCGCCCGAAGGCGTGACCGAGCCGGCGACCGCCGACTTCCTGCAGCCCGGCACGCGGCAGGTCTGCGCGGGCTATGCGCTCTACGGGCCGGCGGCGATGATCGTCATCACGCTGGGCACCGGCGTGCACGGCTTCACGCTGGACCCGGAGATCGGCGCCTACATACTCACGCACCCGGATCTGACCATTCCCGCCGA
Organism: uncultured beta proteobacterium; assembly: GCA_963751405.1. Lineage (GTDB taxonomy): Bacteria > Pseudomonadota > Gammaproteobacteria > Burkholderiales > Casimicrobiaceae > CAIWHR01. Next base: position 18,911 of record CAVVUJ010000036.1, read on the forward strand.
CACGCAGGAGTTCGCGATCAACGCGTCGAACCAGCGCTTCTGGGAGCCCCCGGTGAAGCGCTACGTCGAGGAATGCCTGGCCGGGAAGAACGGCGCGCGCGGCAAGGATTTCAACATGCGCTGGATCGCCTCGCTGGTCGCCGAGGTGCACCGGATCCTGATGCGCGGCGGTCTGTTCATGTACCCGAAGGACACGAAGGACCCGTCGCGGCCGGGCCGGCTGCGCCTGCTCTACGAGGCGAATCCGATGGCGATGCTGATCGAGCAGGCCGGCGGCGCCGCGTCCACCGGCCGCGGCCGCATCCTCGAGGTCGCGCCCGGGGCGCTGCACCAGCGCATGCCGCTGATCCTCGGCTCGAAGAGCGAGGTCGAGCGGCTCGAGCGCTATCACGCCGAATACGATCGGGGCGATGTCGCGTTCAGCTCGCCGCTGTTCAAGGAGCGCTCGCTGTTCGGCGCTGCCATCGCGCCCGAGTGAACGAACCCACCTAGCGAGGCCCCACCATGTCCAGGCGCCATCCCGTCGTCGCGATCACCGGTTCCTCGGGCGCAGGAACGACCACGGTCACCCGCACCTTCGAGCACATCTTCCGGCGCGAAGGCATCAACGCGGCGGTTGTCGAAGGCGATTCGTTCCACCGCTACGACCGGATGGAGATGAAGGCGAAGATGGCCGAAGCGGCCGCTGCCGGCAACCAGCACTTCAGCCATTTCGGGCCTGAAGCCAACCTCCTCGACGAACTGGAGGCGCTGTTCCGCAGTTACGGCCAGACCGGGACGGGCCGGCTCCGCAAGTACCTGCACAACGCGCAGGAAGCGGCGCCGTACGGCCAGCCGCCGGGCACGTTCACGCCGTGGGAAGACGTGCCGGCGGGCACCGACCTGCTGTTCTACGAGGGCCTGCACGGCGCGGTCGTGACCGACCGGCTCAACGTGGCGGCGCTGGCCGACCTCCTGATCGGCGTCGTCCCGATCATCAACCTCGAATGGATCCAGAAGCTCCACCGCGACCAGAACCTGCGCGGCTATTCGCAGGAAGCCGTCGTCGACACCATCATGCGCCGGATGCCCGATTACGTGAACTACATCTGCCCGCAGTTTTCGCACACGCACATCAACTTCCAGCGGGTGCCGATGGTCGACACGTCGAACCCGTTCATCGCGAAGGACATTCCGACCGTCGACGAGAGCATGGTGGTGATCCGCTTCGCCAAGCCCCAGGGGATCGACTTCCTCTACCTGCTGTCGATGCTGCACGACTCGTGGATGTCGCGGCCGAACATCATCGTCGTGCCCGGCGGCAAGATGAGCCTCGCGATGCAACTCATCCTGACGCCGATGATCCTGCAGCTGATGGACCGCAAGCGGCGCACGGCGTGACATAACCGGGGCGCGCCGGGCCCGGAGGCCGGCGTCCCGTGCAACTAGCGGGGCAATCTCGCCCGCAGGTCGCGCAACTCCTCTTCCAGCCGCCGTATCCGTTCGACGAAGACGAGCAGCAGGGCTGCGCCATGCGGCTCCAGCTCGAAGTCCTCGCGCAGGCGGCGGGCCGTGCGGGCGACGGTGAGCGAGGTGAGGCCGAACACCCACTGGCCCGGCGTGTCTTCGTCCGGCGTCAGTGCACCGCAGTCCACCAGTTCGAGCAACTCGGCTTCGGAGAGATCCGCAAGGTCGGCCAGCTCGGAAAGCCGCAGGCGGTCGCCTTCACCGGACCATGCAGCGGGAGCGTGTTCGCTCGTCATGGAGAGGCTCCTATTCGAGGTGTCGGCGCGGGTTGAACGTCGACGCGGCCGCGAGGTCGCGCAGGAGGCTGCGCTCGCGCTCGGTCAGTTCCGGCGGCAGCACGATCTGGACGATCGCGTGGAGGTCCCCTGCCCCGCCCTGCGGCGTCGGCAAGCCGCGGCCGGCGAGGCGCAATTGTTGCCCGCCGCGCGTCCCTGCAGGCACCTTGAGCTTGACGGCGCCCGCGGGTGTCGGGATCGCCGCATCCGTCCCGAGCGCGGCTTCCCAGGGCGTCACCGGCAAGTCGAGGAAGAGGTCATGCCCGCTTGCCCGGTACAGCCGGTGCGGGCGCAGCGAGATATTGAGATAGACGTCGCCGTCGCGACCGCCATGGAAGCCCTTCCCGCCCTGGCCCGGAAGTCGCAGCACCTGCCCGTCGGTGGCGCCCTTGGGAATGCGCGCCTTGACGTTCCGCGGCACCCGCCGTGGCGCTCCCTGATCGTCAAATTCGGTCGTCGTCAGATCGAGACTCACTTCGGTGCCGCCGAACGACTCCTCGATCGTGATGGGCACGGCGATCTCGTAATCCTGCCCCCGCATCGCCCGCGCGGAACCCTGCCGACCCCCACCGCGCGGGTGCCCGGCCAGTCCCGCGAACAGATCGGCGAAATCCATGCCGTCGAAGGCTCCGCGACCGCGTCGCCGAACTGCGTCGACCAATCCGGTGGCGGGCGAAAATCCTCGCCGGACCCATGGCGCCCCAACTGGTCGTAGGCCGCCCGCTTGGCGGGATCCTTGAGCGTCGCATAAGCCTCCGCCATCTCCTTGAAGCGCGCCTCGGCGTTGGCTTCCTTGGAAACGTCCGGGTGATACTTGCGCGCGAGTTTGCGATAGGCGTCCTTGATCGCATCCGCTGTGGCGCCCCGCTCGACCCCGAGAATCGCGTAGTAGTCCTTGAATTTCATCAGTGCCGGGGCGTTTGCAGCAGGTGCGCTCCGTCCGCTTCGGACTGCAGCCAATCGGTCGGGTCGTACCCGTCCACCTCGGCACCCTCGCCACTCCCTCCGTCGGCCAGATCCCTGACGATCCGATGGCAGAACTCCGCTCCGAGCACATCGATCGCCGATGCATCCGGACCTTGCTCGAATTCGTCGTCCACTTCGACGTTCGGAACCTCGCGCATGCGTTGCCCGTGCAGATGGGCGTGATGCCGCTTCGCCATCCGGGCCGGGTCGCGAACCCTGGGTTTGCTTCCCACCGATGCTTTCATTGCCAGCCTCCTTCACATGCCGCCGGGGCGGGAATGCGCAAGGCCCATCTGCCCATGCGCACCCTGTCCCTGGATGAATTTTCCGCCTGCGCCGCAAAGTTCACCGCCCGCGCGTTGACGAAGATCAAGACCACGCCGAATATCGTCAGCGCCGGCCGCACGGCGATCGCCTCCACGAGTTGCGTCCCGGAATCGAGTCCGGATCGCGTGCCGCGAGTCGCGGCCCGGTCGCCGGGCCGGTGCCGCGGCGGATCTGGCCCGGTTCCGCGCCGGCAGATCGGGTGCCGGGCGGCGCCCGTCGCGCAGATGCGCTATGGCGAGCACAGGATGCCGCCAGACCATCCGCGGGCCGGCGTAGCGCATGACTTCGCGGACGTCCTCGCGCATCGACTCGCTGTAACAGTGCACCTTGCAGTTCGCGCAGGTCGGCTTGTCGTCGCCGAACACGCAGCGATCGAGTCTGCGGGTGGCGTAATGCAGCAGCGCCTCGCACTCCACGCACAAGCCGTCGCTCGCTCCCGTTCCGTGATGCTTGCGGCAATAGATCCGCGCCATCGCGCGGATTGTCTTCAGCTCACGCGCGAGCCGGGGGTGGCGCGCGCCATCCTGCACCTTGCGCGTCGTCGGTCCGGATCCGGGCTGAGGACGTCGGCCATGCGGGCAAGGATGCCGCCGTGCAGGGCATCCGGCCATGATCCGCATCAAGTTCGACGCCGGTGACCACCGCACCGACCTCTCTCGTGCGCAAGGGATTACTTTCGCCCCGGCCCGCGCACCTTGACCGATATGCCATCCGCAATGGCATCCGCGGGATAGGCGATCACCTGAGTGCCGGGGTCGAGTCCGCCGAGGACGACCGCGACCATGCCGTTGCGCCCGCCCGTCTTCACCGGCCGCAGCTGCGCGCGGCTGCCGGACACCGCGAACACCGCCCAGCCGTCGCCGTGCCTGAACAGCGCGCTCAAGGGCACCAGCACCGCGTCATCAGCCGTCTCGACGGTGATCCGCGCGTCGACGCGATGGCCGTCACCGAGATTTCCCCACGCCGTCGGCGGCGCCGCGAAGTCGATCACGACATTGACACGCTGCTCCTCGACACCGAGCGCCGAGACCTTGGTGAACGCCGCCGGCTCGACGAGGCGGACACGGCCGGCGAGCACCGGCGCGCCGCCGCCGTGGTCGAGCTCGGCCGCCGCGCCGGGACGGATCGCCGCCGCATCGGCCGTCAGCACGTCGACGACAACCTCCAGCTCGCGCGGATTGCCGATCTCGAGAATCGGCGCTCCGGCCGCGACGGTGGCCTCGCTTTCCTGGACGACGCGCAGCACCTGGCCCGGCACCGGCGAGCGGATCTCCCAGACCGGTCCCGCCACCTTGCCTCCGGCGTCCTGCCGGTAACGCGCGAGCGCGCCCTGCGCCAGCGCGACCTGATGCTCGGCCGCATGCGCGTCGAATTGCGCCGCCGCGAGCTCCTTCGTCTTGAGCTCCACCTCGCGCTGCGCATTGTCCAGCGCCTGGCGCGAAGTGAATCCCTGATCCGCGAGCTTCGAGCGCGCGGGTCGCTTCGGCCTTCGCCTGTTCGAGCGCGACGCTCGCCCGTTCGCGTGTTGGCGGTGGCCCGCGACCGTGTGGCCTCGGCCGCCCCGAGGCGCTCGCGGTATTCGACTTCGGTGCGGGCGTCCAGCGGCGTCGGCGCCGCCGGCGCCAGCCGTGCGACCAGCGTCGCCCGGCTCGACTGCCGCGCCCGCCTTGAGGTCGACGCGCAGCAGCGGCCCGGGATCGGCGCCGACACGACGTACCGATCGCGCACGCGCGTCTTGCCGTCCTCGTCGACGGTCTTGCGGAACGGCCCGCGGGTGACGGTCGCGGTCTCGATCTCGACTGGGCGCGGCGCGAACGCCCACGCCAGCAGCGCCGCGGCAATCACGCCGGCGAGCATCCAGGAGCCTCTGCGCAACCAGATCTTGTCCATCGCTATTCCCTCGTCTTCAGCACGCCGACCAGGTCGAGCCGGTCGATCCGTCTGCGCACGATGAGCGCGCTCGCGAGCGCCCGCGAGCACGATCGCGAGCGCGGCGAACGCGTAGGTGCGCGGCGCGACGACGATCGGGATCGCGATCATGTCGGTGTGGCTCATCGCCACGATCGCCCAGCGACAGCAGATAGCCGAGCGCGCACCCAGCGGGATGGCGAGCCGCGAGCTCGAAGGCGAGCTCGCCCAGCAGGAACGTCGAGACTTCGCCGCGGGTGAATCCGAGCACGCGCAGGCTCGCGAGCTCCCACGCGCGCTCCTGCAGCGCGATGCGCGCGTTGTTGTAGACGACGCCGATCGCGATCACCGACGCGAACGCGGTGAGTATCGTCGTGAAATAGAGCACGTTGCGCGCCGAGGTCTCGCGGAAGCTCTGCAGCATCGCGGCCTTGCTGGCGACCGTCGCCACGCGCGGGGATCTCCTTCAGCTGCGCGGAACAGCGCGTCGCTCTGCGACCGGTCGAGGCGCACCGAGAAGGCGGAGACATGTCGCCTTCGCCGAGCAGCCGGTTCAGGGCGTCGAGGTCCATGTAGGCGAACAGTCCGATCAGATCGCGGACGACGCCGACGACGGGAACGTCGCGCTGGTTGCGGCTCCCCGTCAGCGCCTCGACGACGAGCGATCACCGACGCGCACGCCCAGCCGTTCCGCCAGCCGGTCGCGTGAGGAGGATGCCTTCGGGCGGCACCGCTATCCGGTGCGAGGTCCGCGTCGAGCAGGCGCCGCAGCTCGCCGTGGGCGGCACGCCGATGAGCGCCGTGCGGTAGTGGCGGTGGCCCGGCGACCAGCCGGACCGGCACGTCGCGCGAGCCTTCGGCCTGCATCACGCCGGGCAGCCGCGCGATTTCGTGCCGCGATCGCGGCGCCAGCGGCTCGACCAGCGCGATCTCGGCATCGCCCGGCTGCGCGGCCTCGAACTGGACGTCGATCATGTACTCGAGAGCATCGCGCCAGAACAGCCCCGAGACGATGATCGCCACCGCCGAGGCCATGCCCGACGGTCGTGAGCAGCGCGCGCAGCGGCCGGCGCTCCATGTTGCGGATCACCATCCGCATCGCCGGCGAGAGCAGGCGGCCGAGGCCGAGCCGCTCGAGCAGCGTCGGCCCGAAGCGCCCCGGCGACGGCGGGCGCATCGCCTCGGCCGGCGCCAGCGCGACGGCGTTGCGCACCGCGCCCATGGCGCCTCCCACCGCCGCGAGCAGCGTCACCGCCGCCGGCGGTCAGCATGACCCAGGGCGGCATGAAGAAGCGGTAGCTGGGGAAGTGGAAGAATTCGCGCGTACAGCGCCGGTCACGCGCGCCGCCCCACCAGTAGCCGACGGCGATGCCGATCGCGATGCCGAGGCAGACGATCGACGACGACCTGCAGCAGATAGTGCGCGGCGATCGCGCCGTTGCCGTAACCCAGCGCCTTCAGCGCGGCGATCTGCTCGCGCTGGGTCGCCACCTGGCGGTTCAGCACGACGTTGAGCAGGAACGCCGCGACCGCCAGGAAGATCGACGGGATCAGCGTGCCGATGACCTTCCACTGGTTGATTTCCTGGCTCAGGATGCGGTTCGACAGTTGCTCGTCGCGGCCATGCGCGTTCATGCCGCCATAGGGCTCCAGCAGCCGGTCGAGCGCGTCGATGACCGCCCGCTCCGTGGCGCCGGGCGTCAGCCGCACCGTGAGATGGTTGAACGCGCCCTCCATGTCGTACGCCGCGGCGAGCCGGTCCCGCGCGATCCAGAACACGCCGAAGTTGCGGTCGTCGGGGAACGCGCCGCCGCGCGTCGCGTAGATGTAGTCGGGCGACAGGCCCACGCCGACGATGTGCAGCGTCTCTTCCGGCCGTTGATGAGCGCGGTGACGCTCGTCCCCGGTCCGAGGCCGCGGGCGTTGGCGAAGCCTTCGGAGACGACGACCTCGCTCGAAGCACCGCGCTCCGGCGCCCGCCCGCGGCGGATCACCAGCTGGTCGAGCCGCGGCGCGCCGCTTTCCGGCAGGCCGATCATCCGGCCCACGATCGGCTCCGCGACGCCGGCGACGTCCAGCGTCACGTCGAACACGACGCGTGGTCTCCGCTTCGCTCGACGCCCGGGATGACGCGCGACTGCGCCGCTCGATCTCGCGCGGCGCGCGCTTGAGGTCGGCGAACACGTGCCCGAAGCGTGCCGACTCGTAGAATCGCTCGCGCGCCTGCTCCAGCGAGTAGTACGTCGCGAGCGAACCGGCGAAGCCGGAGAACGCGCTCGCGACAACCAGCGCGACGGTCGACGACCTGGCTCCTCATCTGCCAGAGGTCGCGCAGCAGCTTGCGGTCGAGCGGCCTTCACCAGCGACAGCTCCGAAGGGGTCAGCTTGCGCGCGTTCACGTCGACGTGCGTGATGCGGCCGTCGGCGAGGTGCATCACCCGGTCTGCCATGCCCCCGATCGCGACGTTGTGCGTGATGACCACGGCGGTCGTGCCGAGCTCCGCGTTGATCCGGGCGATCACCTCCAGCACGACCTTGCCGGTCGGATAGTCGAGCGCGCCGGTCGGCTCGTCGCAGAGCAGCACGTCCGGGCGCTTGACGATCGCGCGCGCGATCGCGACGCGCTGCTGCTCGCCGCCCGAAAGCTGCGACGGGAAGTGGTCGAGCCGTCGCCGACAGCCCGACGCGCGTCGAGCGCCTCCTCGGCGGGCATCGGCGACACCGCGATATCGGTCACGAGCGCGACGTTCTCGCGCACGGTGAGGCTCGGAATCAGGTTGTAGAACTGGAACACGAAGCCGACGTGCTCGCGCCGGTAGCGCGTGAGCTCGGCCTCGTCGGCGGTGACGAGGTTGTGGTCCCGCCAGAACGCCTCGCCCGACGTCGGCGTGTCGAGCCCGCCGAGGATGTTGAGCAGCGTCGACTTGCCGCTGCCCGACGGCCCGAGCAGCACGATGAATTCGCCCGCGCGGATCTCGAGGTCGAGATCGGAGAGCGCGCGCACCGCCACCTCGCCCATCCGGTAGATCTTGGTGAGCTTCCGCGCGACGAATACCGGCGAGCGCCGGTCGGCGTCAGTCGTGTCCATCCGCATCCAGCATACGTCGGCGGACGGGCGCCGTGGCGGCGCCGCGCTCGCCGCGGCGACGCACCTTTGCGCGAGGTCAAGGAAACGGGGGGTGAAGAGCGCGCGCCACCCTCAGGTGCCGATGTCCTGCCAGCCCGTGCGCATGCGCACGAAGCGCGCGATGTGGTTGATGGCGAGCGCCGCCTCGGGCAGGAAACCCGCGATCTGGAACACGTGGGCCGCCCCGGGCCACAATTCGAGCTCGACGTCGACGCCCGCCTCGTGCGCCTTCTCGGCGGCGCGGATCGCCTCGTCGCGCAGCAATTCGGTGCTGCCGGCCTGGAAGAAGAGCGGCGGGAAGCCCTCGAAATCGGCGAACAGCGGCGAGACTTCCGGGTGCGTGTACAGGTGCGGCGACGACACGTAGTGCCGCCTGAGCACGAGCAGGCTCGCGAGCCGGATCATCGGGTCCTGCCCGTCGAAGGTCGCCATGCTCGGGCTGCCCATCGTGCAGTCGACGGCCGGCGAGAGCAGCACCACACAGGCGGGCAGCGGCTCCCCGGCGGCGCGCACGCGGTGGAGCGTGACCAGGGCGAGATTGCCGCCGGCCGAATCGCCGGCCAGCACGATGTTCGCGGGATCGACGCCCTGGGCGAGCAGGCCGCGGTACGCGGCGTGGCAATCGTCGGGCGCGGCGGGAAACGGGAACTCCGGGACCAGCCGATAGTCCGGGATCAGCGCCCGAGCGCGAAGCTGGCGGCACAGGCGGGCGGCGAGCGCCGCGTGCGCATTGGGAAACCGGAATGCGAACGACCCGCCGTGCAGGTACAGCAGGACGCGCGCGACGCGCGTCTCCGGCACGACGATCCATTCGCCCGGCACGCCGCCGCATTCGACGGGCGTCCGCTCGACATCCGGCCCGACCCGGAACTGCCGGGCGTCCAGCTTCTCGTACTGGCGGCGCAGCGCGACGATGTCCGACTCGTGGGTGAGCGGCTTGCCCATCGTCAGGCGCAACAGCGCGTTGAGCGCCTGACTGCGCCAGCTCGGCCGCAGCTCGATCTCACGCCGGTATCCTGTTCGCCGGTGCATGCGCAGGGTCACGCCGGCGCCGGTTCGCCATTGCACCGGAGCGGCGCCTGTGAAACCGTCGAAAGAGAGGCCGAATTGTCCGATCATGGCATACGTTAGCCGATGTCGCGCAGGTCCGGGGAAAAACGTTGATTCGGAATCGACCGCAGCGACCGGCTGGCTCGCGCACATTGCACGGTGCGGGATCGGCGCCGATCCGGTTCTCGGGCTGCGCAGGCGCGCTCGCGCGCAGGACCCGCCGACGTTGCGCTGTTGAAACGTGGTGGAACGTGTCCCGGCAGCGTTCTCAGCGGTGCCGGAAATACTGTGGCGGCGTGTTGTTGACGACGTACGCGGTCGCTCCGCCGATGCACTCGCGGATCGCCTGCTCCATCGGCGTGTTCTGGAAGCCCCCCAGCGTCACCGGGATCGACGTGCCCCGTGCGGAAATATTGGCACCGATCGAAGCCTGCGCGGACTGTGCCTCTCCGCTCACGCGGCCCGTCGCGAGGACCCGGCCCGACGCAACGTCCACGACGCGCATGTCGATCGCCATGTGCGCGGCCTTCGACTGCACACCGAGCGTGAGCGGGATATTGCCGAGTCCGACATTGAGACCGCCACCCCTGGCCTCCGGCTCGAATTCCGTGACTGCGCCATAGACCATGATCTCGGCGACGTCCATTTGCCCTTCGGGCAGCGCCTCGCCCGGACGCGCCATGCGCGACCGCGACAGCGCCTGCTCGGCGGCGAGGCCCTTCAGGTCCATGCGCTCGAGGACGATGAAGTTCCCGTTGCCGTGCAGCGCGGTCACCAGCATTTCGCGCAGACCGTCGCCGATGTACTGGCCCGCATTGGCCGCCTTCACCTGAAAGTCGCCGACGGCGATCGCGACCTTCAGGCGTCCGGCCTGCGCGCCGGATGGTGGGGCCGGACGCGCCGTCGGCGTCCCGGCCGCGGGCGCGGAGCGGCACCGCCGGTGGCGCGGCGGCGGCCGTCGCCCGCGGCGTGGGTTCCGGTTGGGCGCCCGAGCGTTCCACGGCCGCACCCAGGAACAGCGGCGCGGCGGGATGGCCGGTGGCGCTTGCGTCGCGAGCGCGGCCAGGTTCTGCCGCGCGATGGATCCGGTGGCGCCGGCGGGATCGAGCTCGGACGCGCGCTGCCAGGCCTGTTTCGCCTCGGACAGCTTGCCGAGCTTCTCCGCAACCACGCCCAGCGACACCAGTGTGCTCACGTCGCGCGGATTGAGGCGATTGGCTTCGACCAGCGCCCGCTCGGCGTCCGGCATGCGGCCGTCACGGTAGAGCTGCCAGCCAAGACTGCGGTAGAGCGTCGCGTTCGGCGCACCGTGCCTCCAGCGCTCTGCGATAGGCGGCAATCGCATCCGCCGCTTTGCCCTGCTCACCCGCGGCGTCACCGAGTGCCTGCCACGCCGTTGAATTCGCAGGTTCGCGGTCGACCACCATCCTGTAATACTCGGCGGCCCTCGCCCAGTTCCGCAGCGCAACTCGGCTGTGGCGATACCGAAATAAGGCGGCGGCCAGTTCGGCGCGAGTCCGATGGCCTTCTGGTACGCGTCAATCGCCTCGGCATGCTTGCCGAGCCGCGAAAGGCTGTACCCGATGTTCTGGAATGTTCCAGCCTCGCCAGGGGCGAGTTGCGCGGCCCGCCGGCACATCTCGACCGCGTTCTCGAACTGTTCCTGCATGACCAGCACGTGGCACAACCGCCCTACGATTCTCGGGTCGTCGGAACCGGTCTGCAGAAGTCGTCGATACGACGACCTCGGCATCGCGCCAGTTTCGCGCGTCGTATTGACGATTGGCTTCGTCCATGTTCAACGGACAGGCCGGTTTCGGGCACCGGACCGGTGCGCACGCGCGCGACCGCTTCGGCAGGAACCGGGGTCGCGACCGTCGCCGGGAGCGACCGCTTTCGGCGCAATCGTGACGTCCTTGCCCCACCCCTTGCGGTCGATGGTCAGCACGATGGGTTTCGCATGGCCTGCCGCATCCTCGATCTGCGCCTGCAATCCACGCGCATCCGAAATCACTCGTCCGTCGATCCGAGTCACGCGATCGCCTTCCGCGAGGCCGACAGCGCCCGCCGCACTCCCGGCGGACACGGATGCGATCTCGACGCCCGGTCCGGGCGACGCATCCCTGACCCCGAATCCGAAACTCAAGCTTGCCTGCGGCGATGGAAGGGGCAACTCCTTCTCCCAACCCTGCCGCGAAATTCGCAGCACCACGACGCTTCCGGGGGGCGCCGCATGCGCGGCCCGTGTGAACTGTTCGGCGTTCCGGACCGACTCGCCCTGCACCTGCACGATCACGTCGCCGGGTTGCAGCCCGGCTTTGGCCGCGGGAGTGCCGGCAGTGACCGACGTCACTTCCGCCCCAGGCGGCGTTTTCGCGTCGCGAACGACGACTCCCATGTGTTGCGCGCTCGCCACAAGGGTCCATCCGCACAGAAGGACAATGGCGCACTGACCCGCCCGTCCGATTCCGCGCATCCGGCGCCTGATGGCCCGTACCAGGCAGCGCCACAATCTCGGCTTGCAGCGTTGATTTGCTGCGGTCGGGAGTTTCGACGAATTGCTTGAGACTGCCAGGTTCGGGTTGTTTCATCGGGAACGGCCATTCTTGAGGGTGCCGATCAGTGACATTCGAGGCGGGTGGGCGGCAACGGCTGTTCCGGCGGCACCGTCTGATTCCGGGGAACTGGCGCGTAATAGAGATTGATGACGATCTTGTGCACTCGCGCGCCGGGAACAGCCTGACGGATCGCCGCTTGAAATTCGGCCATCGTGCGCTGCCGATAACCCGCCAAGTCAGCGGGGCGGATGAAGTCGTAGGAGTAGTAGACGGTAGTGCATCGCCGGTTCGTGCTCGGCTCGTACATCTGCTCGAAGCGTTCCACGCGGTAGCGCTCGAAGAGCCCGGTTGGACTGCCGGTCGGCAGAGGCGCTTCGTAGACCGGCGGGAAACCGCCGGTGCCGGTGCCGGTGCCGGTACCTGTGCCTCGTGCCTGTGCCTGTGCCTGTGCCGTGCCAGTGCCATGTGCCTGTGCCTGTGCCTGTGCCTGTGCCAGTGCCTCGTGCCTGTGCCTGTGCCTGTGCCTGTGCCTGTGCCTGTGCCTGTGCCTGTGCCTGTGCCTGTGCCTGTGCCTGTGCCTGTGCCTGTGCCTGTGCCTGTGCCTGCGCCTGCGCCTGCGCCTGTGCCAGTCCCGGTACCGACGTCGTTCGCGCCGGCACACAGACACCCGCCGAGTTACAGGTGGAACCCAGCGGACAATCGGTTTCGGACCTGCACCTGCTTCCCCTTGTATCGCCCGAGCCGACTCCCGCTGCCGCCATGCGGTCACGCATGGCGCCCTGCAAAGTGTCGGAACCGTAGCGGCCCGTTGGGGTAAGGCCGGGCGTCGTTCCCGTCACCACCCCACCCACGTTGCCCGAGGTGCCGATACCGCGCCCGGTGTCGCGGTTGGTACCGGCCACCACTTCGGCCGGCGACGGCGACTTGACGCACTTGTTGTTCACGCAGGCGTAGTCATCGGCACAGTCGGTATGAACCTGGCACTCGACCGGCTCGCGCGTCGCGCCGGGGCCCGTTGCCGCCGCGACGCCCGATGGCGAATCTGCCGTCCCGGTCCTTCGGCAGTTCCTTGACGCAGATTCCCTGCGGACTGCAGACGGAGCCGATCGGGCAATCCACATCGGTCTTGCAGGTCGACGATGCAGGGGCGGCTGCGGCGGCCACCGCAAGCTTGTTCGCGCAATCCGCGGCGCGGCTGGCGACAGCGTCGGCTTTCTGCCGGAGGGCCTCGAACGTATGCTCGAACGCCACCAGATTGTCGACGACGTTGGTGGAAACGAGCGTGGGCGACATCCTGCTGTAGGCGGCGCGCGCCTGAGCGGCGGTCTGGCGAGCATCGGCGAGCAGCGCCTGCGCCTCGCCCGCTCCCGGCACCGGCACGGAACTCGCGTCCGCCGCGATCGCGGCCGCCTCGGCCTTGAGCTCGTCGAAAACGGTCAACCGCATGGCGCGCTGGCGGGCATCGTCCCGTACCGACACGGCCTTCGCGACGTCGCGGTCGTATTGCGCCGCGCGTCCCTCCATGACGCCGACGTGCGCGTCGATCGCCGCCAGATCGCTCGCTGCAGAAGCCAACAGCGATGTGTATTCGTTCGACGGTGTTTGTGCATCCTTTGCAAGCAGCATGGCGGCGACCGAAATCGAGGGGTAGCGGCAGGCTCGTCTTGGCCAGCGCGGCAAGCTGCGCGGCCCGTCTGAGCCGCTGCGCCAGCGCGCGCCACCTGCTCGGACGATGGCGATGCGCTCTGATCGGTCGAGCACGCCTCGGTCGCCGCGATCTGCGCCTCCGAGAGCTTGCCGCCGGCGGCGCTCTCCGCGGCGCCGAATCGCTGGACGCTCGCGGCGAGGCTCGCGCTCTTGTTCGCCGCCGCTTCGGCGCTCGCCGACAGCGCCGACGCCTGCGCGACGTTCGCCATGACGCGAGCGCCGCGATTGGTCACCGCCGAACGCCGCTCCCCGAGATCTTCCAGAATGCCACCGAGTCCGGCGGCCAGCGTGCGGGCTTCGGCGATTCTTCCACGCAGTCCATCGAGTATCGCCTTCTGCTGGCTCAAGAGATCGCGCTGCTGCTCCTGCTGTGCCAGCACCGCCCTATCGGCGCGCTGTTGAGCGAGATCGCGCTCCAGATGTTCCTCGCATGGCGGGCGAGAATCTGATTCGCGGCGTAGCATAGGTGAGCGCCGCGGCGCCGACGGCGGCGCCGCCAACGGTGACGACGGCAGGCGCAGCGGCGGCGACGTAGCTCGTCACCGGGGCAATCGCCGCCGACAGGACTGTCGCGCCGGCGAGACTCCAGCCCCCGATCCGCGAGGACTTTCGACGGGTCATCCGATTAGTAGGCTTCGCCGACGATGACCGCCATGCGAACCGCCGTCAAGCCGCAGCCCGGCGACGGTGCCGAGGCGCTGCGCAAAGCTGGTGTAGGGCAGCGCCGCGGCCTCGATCCGCGCGCCGACGGCGCGCACGGCGGCAGCGCCGCGAGCCGGCGGCATCGCTGACCGCGGTCCCCGCCCCGCGAAGAGCGGGAACGGTCCGCCGCCTGCCGGTTGCGCCGTCATGACGGTCGGGCCACCGGGGACCGTTTTGAGACAAAGCGCGTACGGCGCGTGGCGCCGCCCGGCGGCACCTTCGTAGTCGTGAGTCGGGCGGCCGGCGGCGCTGGAGGCGGGCGCAGGTGGGCTCGAACGCAGCCTGTTCGTCGGTCCAGCGCTCGTGAATCGAACAAAGGAATCGTGTCGTTGCGCTACCCTACGTGCGGAGTAGCGTGGGACATCCTCGGTGAGACGTGTGATGGGCTTGCTCATACGGAAAGTACCCGATGCCAGGCCGCCCGAACGGGAGCACGAGCGGCGGCAAGGGGCGTTCGGGACCCATGTAGTTGTGCATCCCAGCCAACGTCGGGCGTCCACGTCATGCTTGCTGTGACCGAAGGGATCGACATATCGCAGCGGGATTGTTGCGCGCGTAGGCGTAGGGCGCGAAGGACAACGGATCGCTCGATGTCTCCGAGCATGGGATCGGGCGAGATGAATCGCCCGACCTTCGGGTCGTAGTAGCGCGCACGCAGATCGTAGAGGCCGGTCGCCGGGTCGAGCGGGCGCCCGGCGTAGCGCGGCGGCAAGGCGGCAGCCGTGCCGGTCTGCGAAAGCACGTTGCCGAACGCATCGAATGCGTACCGCCCGCTCGGCTTGCCCGACGCATCGGTCAGCGCAAGCGTGCTGCCGAGATCATCCTGGTGAACGAAGTGTGCCGGTCCGCCACGCGCCGTCACGAGCAGTGGCTGGTCGACGCCCGCATACAGATACGACTGCAGCGCCTCGAAACTCTCCGACAGCTCGACGAGCACGTCGTCGCCGTCGTAGAGGTAATGCCTGCGCTTGCCATCCTCCTCGCGCCAGAGTCGCTCGCCGAACGGCCCGTAGCCATAAGCGATGGCTTTGCCGGAGGGCAGCTCGACCCGGATCAGGTTGCCTTCGGCGTCGAACCGGTACCGCGTCGCACCGCTCGAATCGCGCCGCGTCGCGAGATTCCCGTTCGCATCGTATTCGAAGCCGACGTCGCCGGCCTGGACCAGGCGACCTCCGGCGTCGTAGCGGTAGTCGGCCGTCGTGGACGTACTGCGCAGTCTCGTGCGATTGCCGTCCGGCCCCAGCGTGTATTCGCGATTCTGACCGGCGGCATCCTCCGCGACGAGTTGCCCCGCCGGATCATAGCGGTAGCGGCCCATGCGGCCCTGCTCGTCGGTGACCTCGACGCGGTTGCCGTCCGCATCGTATCGGTAACGGCGGGCGGCGAACGGCGTGCCCGCGGCATCGGCATGTGTGACGGCAGCTACGCGCCCGACGACGTCGTACTCGAATTGCGTCGTCGTGCCGTTGGGCGCGGTGCGCCTGGTGATCCGATCGAGCTCGTCGTACGCGAACGTGAAGCGCCGGCCCTCGGTCTCGACGGCCGACGCGCGTCCGAGCGAATCGTAGGAATACCGCACGACCGTTCCATCGGGGTTGGTGCGCGCGGCCAGTTGACCGAGCGCGTCGTACGCGTACGAAACGTTCTTCTTCCACTGCGGGTATTCGGTCCTGATGACGCGCCCGAAGCGGTCGTATTCGTGGCGGATCGTGTAATCACGGCCGGCTGCCTCGACGAGACGGCCGTCGCTGTCGTAGCGGTAGCTCCACTCGGCGTCCGGAGTCTTCTTGCCGATCAGCCGGCCGTCGGCGTCATGCCGGTATTCGGTGCGGCGCCCGTCGGCGCCTGCGCGCTCGACGATCCGGTCGAGGAGGTCGTACCGGTAGGAGACCTTGCCACCCCATGGATAGGTCAGCCCCGCCAGACGCCCCGCGGCGTCGTACTCGAAGCGCTCGCTGCCGCCGCCCGGGAATCCGATCTCGCGCAGCGCGGCGTCCGGTCCGTACGCGAACCGCCACGATCTCGTTCGTGGGGAGCGTGACCGACTCGGTCAGGCCATCGAGCGTCGTAACGGCGCCGCTCCTGCCCGCCGCCCGGCAGCGTGATTGCGGCAATGCGGCCGAAAACGTCACGCGTCATCCGCGTCGACCGCCCCCGCGGCGTCGACGAACCGGATGGTGCCTGCGGCGGGATCCGCGACGGCGGTCCAGCGGGCCTTGCCGACGTCGATCGATCCGAGCGCGCCGTTTGCCGCGTAGGTTCGCGTCACGCCGAGACCCGACGGCAGCGTCGTTCGGGTCGGACGCCCGAGCGGGTCGGATTCGATCATCGTGATGCGACCCAATTCGTCCGCGATACGGGCGAGATTGCCAAGTGCGTCGTAGGCAAGCGCCAGCTTTCTGCCATCATCGGACTCGACCGCCGCGAGCCGCCCGGCGCCGTCGTACCGATAGCGCGTGACAAGGCTCCCCGCGGTTTCGGTCGCGACACGGCCGGCGGCGTCGTGCGTATACGCGAGGACCTGTCCGCCGGGACCGGTGACCGACGCGAGCCACCCCTGCGCCGCGTACCGATACGTCACCGTGTTTCCGGCGGCATCGCGCTCCCGCACGAGCCGCCCACCGGCGTCGTATTCCCACGTCGTGGTGCCGCCGGCCGGGTTCGCCTGCCAGACGAGATTGCCGGCGGCATCGTAGTCGAAGCGCGTGGTGCGTCCGGCTCCATCCGTTGCGGCACTGCGCCGCCCCTGCGCGTCGTAAGCGAAGCTCGTCGTGCGACCGGCCGGTGTCGTGGTTTCGACCAGGTTGCCGCGTCCGTCGTAGGCGAATCGCACGATGGCGCCGTTGAGGTCGACCATGCGCGGCCGGCGGCTGGCGCCGTCGTACGCGAATTGGAGCGTGCGTCCAGGCGCCGTACGCTGCGCGACGACACGGCCGGCGCCGTCGTAGCTGTAGGCGATCGTGCTGCCGTCGGCAAAGGTCGCCTGCGTGAGCTGCCCCTGCGCATTCCAGGTCCAGCTCTGGCGGTTGCCGAGGCTGTCGACGCTCGACGTCGGCAAATGCCCGGCGTCGTAGCGGGTTTCCGACCAGTAGCCGTCGCTGCGCGTGACGCGCGTGGCGGCGCCATAGGAAAACGACAGCGTTGCCGCGTTCGACGCGGTGCGCTCGGCGACACGACCGCCTGGATCGTAGCGAAAGTCGACGGTCCCGCCGGCCGGATCGACGATGCTCGCCAGCCTGCCGTCGGGTGCATAGGCGTAGGTGTTCCTGCGCTCGTCGATGGCGACGACCTCGACGAGGTTTCCCGCGGCGTCGTGACGGTAGGCGACCCTGCGTCCCGTTGCGTCGCGCAACTCGGCGAGCAGCCCGCTTTCGCCGTAGGCAAACGTCAGGCTGCGGTCTGCGAGCGAGCTCGCGCGGGTGATCCGTCCGGCATCGTCGTAAGTGAACGTGATCGCATTGCCGTTGGCGTCGGTGCGCGAGACCTCGCGCCCGTTGCCGTCGCAGAGGCTCGTCGTCGCATCGGGCCAGCGTACCCGCCACCGGTTGCCGTCGCGCTGCCCCCGCCACCCGCCGTCGCCTTCGAACGGCTTCCCGTCGCGCGCTTCGAGTGCGGCGACGGGCACATTGCCGCGCATGACCAGAGCGCGCTGCTCGTCCACGACGTCGATCCGAAGCGCGATATCGAGCGCCCAGCCTCGCCCCAGGCCGGCGGGCGCCGCGCCGTCGCGATACAGTCGTGTCACCGGAAGCGGTCCGAGCGGCGTCGACAGCTCGTGGTCGACGGCTTCGACCGTCAGGCGACCGGTTGCGGGTGATATGAGATCGGCGCAGGCCGCGGGCTGGGCCAACAGCGCGAACAGGGACAGGCACCACAAGAGCACGCTGCCGATGACGGACCCGCGAGAGAGGTGGCGGGGCGTCCGCATCGGCAAGCGGCTCGCATCCTGCTTCGAGCCGCCTCCGCAGTGCGCCGGCGCAACCCAGCGCCAGCCGATGTGCGGCGAGAGACTCCTCTACCAGCGTGCGAACCGCTCTGCGCCGCACGAGGGCGTAGATGAATTCACGCCGGTCGGCTATGCGCGCATCATCGTTTGCACGCACGCGCTCGCCATGGTGGCAACCTGACATCTTCGCTCGGCGTGCACATGTGGACCATCAGCTGACCATCGGCACGCGCACTCTCACGTTTGCGCGAAAGTTCGTGCCTTCACTGTACTGCAGTCCGGGCGAGGCACATTGACAATTGTCAATCCGCGCGACGTTTGGTTGCGCTTCCATTCGATGCAGCAGCGCCACCGCCGCACATGCAGCACAATCGCGTGCGTCAAACCGTCTGGCGTCAGTCGCCGCGACGGGATGCGGCGGTTCATCCCGCTCCGGCGTCCGGCGCGGCACCCACGCCGTCGCGCGCCGCCGCCATCGCCTGCGCGAGCACGCCGGGGTCGCCGATGTGATTGGCGAGCAGCAGGATGAGCCTGGCGTTGACGAGCGCGCTTTGCGCATCGGTGAGCCCGCGGTGCGTGGCGATCAGCCGCTCGTAGAAGTCGTCCGGCGCGGCGATGTTGGCTTCGGTGTTGAGCGTGGCCATGGAAATCCTCGTCAGCGCCCGCCCGGCCGCCCGACGGGCATCGTCAGCGAGGATCGGGGGCTGTTCATCGGTCGGTGCACGTCGCGCGCGCGATCGCCGCGCGCACGCTCGGCAGGTCGAACTCGCGCCAGCGCGCGCAGACGTGCTGGTCGGGACGCAGCAGGTAGACGGTGCCCGGCCTTGCCTCGTACCGCCGGGTCGCGAGGCCCTGCACGTCCTCGATCGTCGTCGCGCCGGCCGTCGGCTTGCCGCCCACCTGCACGACCTTGCACGGGATCGGCTCGCGCGCGAGCGCCGCGACACCGAACGGCCCGACGGCGGCGTCGAATCCGAGCAGCGTGAAGTCCCCGCCGAGGTAGCCGAGCAGCCATTCTCCCGCCGGCCCCGCGACCGGAGCATCGGCGGCCGGCGCGCCGGGAACCATCGCCCCCGGCCCGCGCGCGAAATCCGGATCGCGATCCGGCGTGTTGAGCGGCGAATCCGCGAGGATCGCCGGCACCGAGAGCCGCCCGCTGTTGACGAGACGGCGCGCGAACGCGTGCTGCTTCGCGAGCCCCAGCGTCGCGTCGCGGAACGTGCGCGACACGTTGCTCTTCGGCGTGATGAAGTCGGTCGAGCGCGTCGAGTTGAGGATGTTCTCGTCGGCGGCCCGCGTCCGCTCCGCGTCGTAGGTGTCGAGCAGCCGGTCCGGCGCAACGCCCTTCAGCACGAGGTCGAGCTTCCAGGCGAGGTTGTCGGCGTCCTGGATCCCGCTGTTGGCCCCGCGCGCGCCGAACGGCGACACCACGTGCGCGGCGTCGCCGGCGAAGAGCACGCGGCCGTGGCGAAAGCGCTGCATGCGCCGGCACTGGAACGTGTAGACGCTCGCCCATTCGATCTCGAAATCGGCGTCGTCGCCGAGCATGGCGCGCAGGCGCGGCAGGATGCGCTCGGGCTTCCGCTCTTCCTCGGGGTCCGCGTCCCAGCCCAGCTGGAAATCGATGCGCCAGACGTCGTCGGCCTGCCGGTGCAGCAGCGTCGACTGATTCGGGTGAAAGGGCGGATCGAACCAGAACCACCGCTCCGTCGGAAAATCGGACTTCATGTGGATGTCGGCGATCAGGAACCGGTCGTGGAACACCTGGCCTTCCCATTCGAGGCCGAGCAGCTGCCGCACCGCGCTCTTCGAGCCGTCGGCGGCGATGAGCCAGTCGCACTGCGAGCGTGTATTCGCCATCGGGCGTGGCCACGGTCGACGTCGACGCCGTCCGCGTGCGGCGCGACGCCGACCACCTTGCTCTCCCAGCGCAGCTCGACCCCGGCCACGGCTTGCGCGCGCTCGACCAGATACTCCTCGAACCAGTATTGCTGCAGGTTGACGAACGCGGGGCGCCGGTGGCCGGGCTCCGGCAGGAGGTCGAAGCGATAGACGAGCTCGTCGCGGAAGAAGACCTTGCCGACGTTCCAGCCGATGCCCTTGGCGACGATCTTCTGGCCGCAGCCCAGCCGATCGAGGATCTCCAGCGCGCGCTTCGCGTAGCAGATCGCGCGCGATCCGACCGACACCGTGCGATCGTCGTCGAGGACCACGACCGGAACGCCGCGCTGGCCGAGGTCGATCGCCGCGGCAAGGCCGACCGGTCCGGCGCCGACGATCAGCGACCGGCCGCCGCGCGCCCGGCGCGTCGAGCTCGGCGGGCCGCAGGTATGGAAAGACGGGGTTGGCGTACGTCTTCATCGTCGAACGGCGGTGATCGGTGTTCAGCCTTCCAGGGTTTCCCACATTTCCTTGTCGCGCTGCGCCGTCCAGATCCGCGGATCGGGGTACTGCGTCGCCTCGTCGTAGGCGCGCGTCACGTCGAACGGCAGGCAGTGGTCGAAGATCACCCAGTGGCCGAACTTCGGCTTCAGCGTCGCATAGGTTTCCTTGTACACGCTGTTCAGGTCCTTCCCCGCCTCCACCCCCCGCTTCACCGATGCGAACATCTCGCTCACGAACCGGTCCGTGCCGTCGAGGCCGGCCTTGACGGCCTCGGGCGTCATCAGCGCGGCGCCGCGTCCGGGGACGAGCTTCGCGGGCTTCAGCGCAGCGATGTTGTCCAGCGTGTCCGGCCAGTCCGCGAGGTAGGCGTCGCCGGTGTAGGGCGTCGCCTCGTACTCGACGAGGTCGCCCGAGAACAGGATCCTCTCCTGCGGCAGCCACACCACGGTGTCGCCCTTCGTGTGGCCGCGGCCCAGTTGCATGATCTCGACCTGCAGCTTGCCGAGCCACAGCGTGAGGCGCTTCTTGAACACGAGGTTCGGCCACGTGAGCCCCGGCACCGACTCGACCGCGCGGAACAGCCGGGGAAAGCGCTCGATCTCGCTCTTCATGTCCTGCTCGCCCCGCTCGACGATGAGATCGTACGTGTCGCGGCTCGCGATGACGTGATCGGCGTTGTACGCCGTGGCGCCCAGCACGCGCACCGCGTGGTAATGCGACAGCACCACGTAGCGGATCGGCTTGTCGGTGACCTCGCGGATGCGCCGGATGACGTCCTGCGCCATCACGGGCGTCGCCTGCGTGTCGATCACCATCACCGCGTTGTCGCCCACGACGATGCCGGTATTGGGGTCGCCCTCCGCGGTGTAGGCGTAGGCGTGATCGGAGAGCTTGTCGAAGCTGACCTTCTTCTCGACGAGATCGGCTTGCGACGCGAATTTCTTTTCGGTCATCGTGATTCCCCTGCGGTGGCGGCGCGCGGCCGGCTGCGGTGCGAGGAGGAATGGTAGCCGATACCACTGCCGCGGCAAACCACGGCGTTCGTCACGACCGCGAGTCGGGCGCACGCCCCGCCCCGCCCTTGAGCTATAGTCCCCCGATGAAGACTGCACCTGTCCTGCCGGTTTGGACCCTGGCGGCGCCGGCCATCGCGTGGCTGCTGTTCGCGGGCGCGCAATTCGGGCTGGGGGGTGCCTTTCTGCTGCTCGTTGCGGCGGGGCTGATCGGCAGCGTGCTGGCGGCCGTGCACCACGCCGAGGTGGTCGCGCACCGCGTGGGCGAGCCCCTCGGCACGCTCGTGCTGGCCGTTGCGGTCACCGTCATCGAAGTCGCGCTCATCGTTTCGCTGATGCTCGGCGGGGGCGCGCAAGCGACGGCGCTGGCGCGCGACACCGTTTTCGCCGCCGTGATGATCATCCTCAACGGCATCGTCGGGGGCTGCCTGCTGCTCGGCGGCGCGCGCCACCACGAGCAGCGTTTCGGTCTCCACGGCGTGAGCGCGGCGTTCGCGACGCTCGCCGCGATCGTCGTCCTGACGCTGATCCTGCCGAACTACACGGTCAGCAAGCCGGGCCCCTACTTCAACGCGAGCCAGCTTGCGTTCATCGCGGTCGTTTCGCTGATCCTCTACGGCACGTTCGTGTTCGCGCAGATCGTCCGGCACCGCGACTATTTCCTGCCTGCGGCAACCCCCGGCGACGAGGCGACTCACGCCGCCGCGCCGACGCCGGCGCGCCGCCTCGGTGAGTGCCGTGCTGCTGGTCGCAAGCCTGGCCGTGGTGGTGCTGCTCGCCAAGGCGCTCGCCCCGAGCATCGGCGCGGGCGTCGCGGCGCTCGGCGCGCCGAACGCGCTGGTCGGCGTCATCATCGCCGGCGTCGTGCTCTTTCCCGAGGGGCTCGCCGCGCTGCGCGCCGCGCGCGCCAATCGCCTGCAGACGAGCCTCAACCTGGCGCTGGGCTCGGCGCTCGCCAGCATCGGGTTGACCATTCCGACGGTCGCCATCCTGTCCCTCGCCACCGGGTTCCCGCTCACGCTCGGCATCGACGTCAAGTCGACCGTCCTGTTGCTGCTGTCGCTGTTCGTGACCTCGATATCGCTGGGCACCGGGCGCACCACGGTGCTGCAGGGCACCGTGCTCCTCGTGATCTTCGCGACGTACCTCTTCACGACGATCGTCCCCTGAGCGGCAGCCACCCGGAATTCCGCAGGCGCCTCGGGCGGCGCTGGTTCGCCCGCGCCCGAGCGCGAAGCCGCCCCGCGCTACACGCGCTCGATGACGAGCGCGATCCCCTGCCCGACGCCGATGCACATCGTCGCGAGCGCGTAGCGCCCGCCGGTTCGCTCCAGCTGGCAGAGCGCCGTCGTCGCGAGCCGCGCGCCCGACGCGCCGAGCGGATGGCCGAGCGCGATCGCGCCGCCGTTGGGATTCACGTGCGCCGCGTCGTCCGGCAGCCCCAGCATCCGCGTCACCGCGAGCGCCTGCGCGGCGAAGGCCTCGTTCAATTCGATCACGTCGAGGTCGCCGATGTTCAGTCCGACGCGTGCGAGCAGCTTCTGCGTCGCCGGCGCGGGGCCGATGCCCATGATCCGCGGCGGCACGCCGGCGGTCGCCGCGCCGACGATCCGCGCCCGCGGCGTCAGGCCGTGCTTCGCCGCCGCCGCCTCGCTCGCGACCAGGATCGCGCAGGCGCCGTCGTTGACGCCGGACGCGTTGCCGGCCGTGACGCTGCCGTCGGGCTTCACGATGCCCTTGAGCTTCGCGAGCGCTTCGAGGCTGGTCGCCCGCGGATGCTCGTCGCGGTCGACGACGATCGCGTCGCCCTTCTTCTGCGCCACCGGCACGCCGACGATCTCCTGCGCCAGCACGCCGTTCGCCTGCGCGGCGAGCGCGCGCGTCTGCGAGCGCAGCGCGAACGCGTCCTGGTCCGCGCGCGCGATGCCGTACTCGGCCGCGACGTTCTCCGCGGTCTCGGGCATCGAGTCGATGCCGTACTTCGCCTTCATCAGCGGATTGACGAAGCGCCAGCCGATCGTCGTGTCCTCGATCTTCGCCACGCGCGAGAACGCGCTGTCGGCCTTGGCCAGCACGAACGGCGCACGGGTCATGCTCTCGACGCCGCCGGCGAGCGCGAGCCCGGCCTCGCCCTGCGCGCACCGTCCGCGCAGCGAGCGCCAGCGCGTCGAGGCCCGAGCCGCACAACCGGTTGACGGTCGCCGCCGGCACGGCGGGCGGCAATCCGGCAAGGAGCGCCGCCATCCGCGCGACGTTGCGATTGTCCTCGCCCGCCCCGTTGGCGCAGCCGTAGAACACCTCGTCGACGGCGGCCCAGTCGACGGCCGGATGGCGGTCGATCAGCGCCCGGATCGGGATGGCGCCGAGATCGTCGGTGCGCACGGCGGCAAGCGCGCCGCCGTAGCGTCCGATCGGCGTGCGGATGGCATCACAGATGAAGGCGTGGGTCACGGTGGCTCGCTGGGTGGTTATCGATCGTGGTGGGCAGGCGCGCGGCGCGATCGGCGCCGGGCGCCGCAGCCGCCATTCTTGGCGCGGATGCTATTTCGGCCGCTTGTCGACGACCCGCTTCGCCTTGCCGAGCGAGCGCTCGATCATGCCCGGCGGGACGACGCGCACTTCCGCCGTCACGCCGATCATCGACTTGACCATGTGCGCGAGCCGGGCCCCGGCGGCGTCGCCGTCGGCGCTGCCGACCGCCGGCGAGCGCTCGACCAGCACCGCCATCTCGTCGAGATTCTTCGGCCGGGTGATCTCGAGCTGGTAATGCGGCACGAGCTCGGGTTCCTTCAGGATCAGCTCCTCGATCTGAGTCGGGAAAACGTTGACCCCGCGGATGATCAGCATGTCGTCCGAGCGCCCCGTGATCTTCTCCATCCGGCGCATCGACCGCGCCGTCGGCGGCAGGAGCCGCGTGAGGTCGCGCGTGCGGTAGCGGATCATCGGCAGCGCTTCCTTCGTGAGCGAGGTGAAGACCAGCTCGCCCTTCTCGCCCTCGGGGAGCACCTGCCCCGTTTCCGGATCCACGATCTCCGGATAGAAGTGGTCCTCCCAGATCGTCAGCCCGTCCTTGGTCTCGATGCATTCCTGCGCGACGCCGGGACCGATGATCTCGGAGAGCCCGTAGATGTCGATCGCATCGATGTCCACCTTCGCCTCGATGGCCGTGCGCATCGCCGGCGTCCAGGGCTCGGCGCCGAAGATGCCGATCTTGAGCGACGAGTCGCGCGGATCCATCCCCTGCCGCTCCATCTCCTCGGCGATCGCCAGCATGTACGACGGCGTCACCATGATGATGTCCGGCTTGAAATCGTGGATGAGCTGCACCTGCCGCTCGGTCATGCCGCCCGACATCGGAATGACGGTAGCGCCCAGTTTCTCCGCGCCGTAGTGCGCGCCCAATCCGCCCGTGAAGAGTCCGTAGCCGTAGGCGACGTGGATGATGTCGCCGCGGCGCCCGCCCGCCGCGCGAATCGAGCGCGCCATCACCGTCGCCCACATGTCGATGTCCTTCACCGTGTAGCCAACCACCGTCGGCTTGCCGGTCGTGCCCGACGACGCGTGGATGCGGACGACCTCCTCGCGCGGAACCGCGAACATCCCGAACGGATAGTTGTCGCGCAGGTCCTTCTTCGCCGTGAACGGAAACTTCCCGAGGTCCGCGAGCGTCTTCAGATCGCGTGGATGGACACCGGCGGCGTCGAATTTGCGTCGATAGTGCGGCACGCAATCGTACGCGTGCGCGAGCGTCCAGCGCAGGCGATCGAGTTGCAGCGCCTTGAGCTCTGCGGCGCTCGCGGTCTCGATGGGCTCGAGCTCGCCCGGACTCGGATGCTTGACAGGCATGCCTTCCTCCTATTCCTCGATCAGATGACCCTTGATCCGGTAGCTCTTGCCGCGGAAGAGCGCGACGGTCTCGCCGCGCTGATTGGCCACCTCGACGTCGTACACGCCGGTGCGCCCCGCCAGCTGCCGCTCGTGCGCCCGCGCCGCCAGCACGTCGCCCGCCCGCGCCGGGGCCGTGAATTCGATCGCGCAGCCCGACGCCACGGTGTTCAGATTGTAGCTGTTGCACGCGTAGGCGAACGCGCTGTCGGCGAGCGTGAAAATGAACCCGCCGTGGCAGATCTCGTGGCCGTTCAGCATGTCCGCCCGCACCGTCATCGCCAGCTCGGCGTAACCGGGGCCGACGTGCGCGATGCGGATGCCGAGCGCCTGCGTCGCGGTGTCCCGCTCGTACATCGAATCGGCGACGCGCTCGGCCAGCGTGCGCGCGTCGGCCGTCGTCATCGCCGGATGATGCTCACCCACCGAGACGCCCTCCCGTGGCCGCGCGGCGCGCGACCAGCGGCGAAGTGCGGTAGCGGTCCTCGCCGTAGTGCGTGGCGAGGTTCGCCAGCGCGTCGCGCACCGCGCCCGCGCCGATGGCGTCGGCCCACGCGAGCGGCCCGCGCGGGTAGTTGACACCCTTCTGCATCGCAATGTCGATGGCGTCCGGCGCGGCCACCCCCTGGACAACGGCATCCGCCGCTTCATTCGCGAGCATCGCGACGATGCGCAGCACCGCGAGTCCGGCGACATCGTCGAGACGCGAAACCGCGATGCCGGCCGCCTGCAGCGCGCCGACGGCCGACGCGTACGCCGCGTCGTTGCACGTGTCCGCCCGGGCGACCGCGAGGCGGGTCGCCGCCGAGTAATCGAGCGCGAGGTCGAAGAGCACCAGGTCGCGCACGCCCGCATCGATCACGCGGCGGGTCGCGGTGCGGCCATCGGTCAGCGCGAGCCATGCGCCGCCGGCGCCGCCCGCGACGTGGATCGCCCCGTCCGGGAACCGCGAATCGGCGCGTGCCCGCTCGACCGTCACACTGCCGTTGGCCAGACGCTCCGCCAGGGGCGACGCGACCCCGAGATCGCCATGCACGGTCACCTGCGCCGGCGCGGGCTGCCCCGCCTCGGTATCAGGCGCGGGCTTCGCCGCCCCCGGAGCGTAATCGTAGAATCCGCGTCCTGCCTTGCGGCCGAAGTAACCCGCCGCTACGCGCTCCTGCTGCAGCACCGATGGCGCGTAGCGCGGATCGTGAAAGTAGGCGTCCCAGATGCTGCTCGTCACCGCGAGATTCACGTCGAGGCCGATCAGGTCGATCAGCTCGAAGGGACCCATCCGGAAGCCACCCGCCTCGCGGATCACGGCGTCGAGCGTGGCCGGATTGGCCGCGCGCTCCGCGAGCAGCCGCAGGCCTTCGGCATAGAACGGCCGGGCGCAGCGGTTGACGATGAAGCCCGGCGTCGACGACGCGTAAACGGGCGTCTTGCCCCACGCCAGCGCCGTCGCGAATGTCGCTTCGGCCACGGACGACGACGTCGCAAGCCCGGACACGATCTCGACCAGCGGCATCAGCGGCGCCGGATTGAAGAAGTGCATGCCGACGACGCGGCCCGGGTAACTTCATGCCGGCGCCGAGCGCGGTGATCGAAATCGACGAAGTGTTCGACGCGAGAATGCACTCCGGAGTCACTACATTCTCGATACGCTGCAACAGCTCCCGTTTGGCCTCGAGGTCCTCCACGATCGCTTCGATCACCAGCTGCGCGACGCAGACGTCGGGCAGCGTCACGACGGTGGCGATCCGCGCGACGGCGGCATCCGCATCCAGGCGTGCGAGCCGGCCTTTGGCCACCAGCTTGTCGAACGTCTCGGCGATGGCCTTCTTCGCGGCATCGCCCGCGCCAAGACGCGTGTCGTGCAGCTGGACCCTATGCCCGTGCAGCGCGGCGATCTGCGCGATGCCGGCGCCCATCGCGCCGGCGCCGATGACGGCGACCGTGGAGTCCGGAGGCAGCGCGGCGGTCATCGAGTTGCCATCAGTGCCCGCACGGGGGGCAGCGAACGAAGTGAGCGTGGGGGCTGTCCATCTTACCGACCGGTGAAGCGAGGTGGGCGCTTGGCGGTGAACGCGGCGACGCCTTCGGAATAGTCGTCGGCGCGGCCCAATTCCCGCTGCCGGTCCCGCTCCAGATCGAGCTGCGCCGGCAGCGAGTTGCCGGCGGAAGCCTGCAGCGCCTCCTTGATGGCCGCCAGCGCGCGCGTGGGTGCCTGCGCCAAATGGGCGAGCAGCTTGTCGGTGGCGGCGGACAGTTCCGCGTCATCCACGCATTGCCAGATGAGCCCCCACTGCGCCGCCTGCTCCGCCGGGAGCTTGTCACCGAGAAGCGAGAGTCCAAGCGCGCGCGCGCTGCCGACAAGACGCGGGAGGAAGTAGGTCCCGCCGGCGTCGGGCATGAGCCCGATCTTGCAGAACGCCTGGATGAAGCTCGCGGATTTCGCCGCGATGACGAGATCGCAGGCGAGTGCCACGTTCGCGCCAGCACCTGCGGCGACGCCGTTGACCGCGCAGACGACCGGCAATGGCAACGCGCGCAACGCGAGCACGAGCGGCTTGTAGTTGCGCTCGATCGACGCGCCGATGTCGACGGGCTCCGCCCCCGGCGCGACGGCGCGGTCGCCGAGGTCCTGGCCGGCGCAGAAGCCGCGGCCCGCGCCGGTCAGCAGCAGAACGCGCACCGACGGATCCGCCTTGACGCGCGCGAGCGCATCGCGCACCTCGGCATGCATCGCGTCGTTGAAGCTGTTGAGCCGGTCGGGGCGATTGAGCGTCAGCCGCGCGATGCCGGCGTCAATCGTGAACAGGATGTGTTCGTAGGCCATCCCAGTCGTTCCTCAGACATGCAGCCGATGCTGGACGACGCGGAAGCGCGACGCAACGAACGCCGCGTCGGTCAGCGCCGCGTTGGCCGCCGGATTGGCGCCCGTGCCATGATAATCGGAGAACGCCGCCGACTGGTTGACGAACACGCCGCCCGTCAGGTTGATCGACAGCGCGACACCGGCGTCCTCCGCCGCTTCGATCGCGCGCTCGATCACGGCCTTGTCGCGCGCATACACCGACAGCGTCAGCGCGCCGTGCGCCTTGACCGCATCGCGCGCGATCGCCAGGCTCGCTGCGGTCGAGTCGGTCGCGATCACGAACGAGACGGGCCCGAACCACTCGGTGAGATAGCGGTCGCTGTCCGCGGCGCCGAGCCTGATGATGAGCGGCGTGCGAATCCTCGCCTGCGGATAGAGCGGGTGCGGGATCGCCTGCGTGTCGAGCACGACGTTGCCCAGCGCCCGCGCCTTTTCCAGCCGCGCCATGACGCCATCGTTGACCACCGCGCCCAGGATCTCGACGGCGCGCGCCGGGTCACCGAGCAGCTTCTGCACCGCTTCGGCGATGCCCGCGGCGACCTCGTCGAACGAAAGATGCCCGGCGGCCGTATCGATGCCGTCCTTCGGCACGTAGATGTTCTGCGGCGCCGTGCACATCTGGCCGGTGTAGAGCGCGAGCGAGAACGCGATGTTGCGCGCGACGGCCTTGAAGTCGTCGGCCGAGTCGATGATGATCTGGTTGACGCCGGATTTCTCGGTGTAGACCTGCGCCTGCCGCGCATTTGCTTCCAGCCAGTTGCCGTTCGCCGCGCTGCCGGTGAAATCGATCAGGCGGATTTCGGGGCGCAACGCCAGCTTCTGCGCGACGTCGTCGCCGGCCTCGTGCGCGACCAGCGTGACGACGTTGGGATCGAAACCCGCCTCGGCGAGCACCTCGCGCGCGATCCTGACCGTGAGCGCGAGCGGAAGGATCGCCGCCGGATGGGGCTTGACGACCACGGCGTTGCCCGTGGCGAGATCGGCGAAGAAGCCGGGAAAGCCGTTCCACGTCGGAAACGTGCAGCAGCCGATCACGAGGCCGATGCCGCGGGGCACAATCCGGAAGTGCTTTTCCATCCGCAGCGGCTCGTTCTTGCCCTGCGGCTTTTCCCAGAGTGCCTGCGCGGGAATCTTCTTCATCTCGGCCCATGCGTACGCGACCGCTTCGAGCCCGCGGTCCTGCGCATGCGGGCCGCCCGCCTGGAAGGCCATCATGAACGCCTGCCCGGTCGTGTGCATCACGGCGTTCGCGAAGAGGAAGCTCTGCCGGTTGATCCGGTGCAGGATCTCGGCGCACACGCCCACCCAGGCTTGCGGCCCCGCCTTCCGCCACTCGCGTTCCGCCGCTGCGATCGCTGCGAACAGCCCGGCGAGATCGGCCTTCGGGTACGTGATGCCCAGCGGGAAACCATAGGGTGACATCTCGCGGCCAACGGTGCCGACGGTGCCAGGCTGGTCGAGCGCGAACGGCTGGTCGCGCAGAGCGTCGAACGCCGCCTTGCCGGCCTCCGCCGCGCCTTCGCCATAGACCTTCGGACTCGGCGACTCGGAATAGGGGCTCCAGTATCCGCGTTCGGCGATCGCGGTGAGCGCGCGCTCGAGAACGGGGGCGTGGCGTTCGAACAGCGGATGCGGCACGTTGGTTCCTTCGGTGGTCGGTGGCGGTGAAACTCTAGCAGGGAACCGCGGCGTCAGGCCGACTGATCGTAATCCACGGCGACCTTGTCGGTCACCGGATGGCTCTGGCACGTGAGCACGAAGCCGCGGGCCACTTCGTAGTCCTCGAGGGCGAAGTTGACGTCCATGTCGACCTCGCCCGCCGTCAGCTTGGCCCGGCAGGTCGAGCAGACGCCACTCTTGCACGAGTAGGGAAGCTCGATGCCGGCCCTGAGACCGGCCTCGAGAATGCTCTCCTTGCCCTTCTCGAGGGTGAACGTCCGGGTAGCGCCCTCCAGCACGACGGTCACCGCGCACTCGGTGTGCCCCGGCTCCGGCGGCTTCGCCGGCCTGTGCTCGTGCCTGGGGACGCTCGTCGCGAAGCGCTCGATCCTGATTTTTGCGTCGGGGCAACCGCGCGCCTTCAGCGCCTCCGCGACCGCCTGCATCATGCCGTCCGGTCCGCAGACGAACACGGCGTCGACGGAATCCAGATCGAGCCAATGCGCGGCCAGCGCATCGGCCTTGGTCCGGTCGATCCTGCCGTGCAGGAGGTCGATGTCCTGCGCCTCGCGCGAGAGCACGTGGACCAGGTTGAACCGCGTCAGGTAGGCGTCCTTCAGCGCGGCAAGCTCCTCCTTGAACATCACGGTGCCCGACGCGCGATTGCCGTAGAACAGCGTGAAGCGGGAGAGAGGCTCCGCGGCCAGCGTCGTCTTCACGATCGAGAGCAGCGGCGTGATGCCGCTGCCGGCGGCGAAGCCCGCGTAGCTCCTGCGGCTGCCGGGCGCGAGCGGGACGCCGAAGTGCCCCAGCGGCGGCATCACGTCGAGCGCGTCCCCCGCCTTCAGCGTCTCGTTCGCCCACGTCGAAAACACGCCGCCCGGATTGCGCTTGACCGCGATGCGCAGGCTGCCGTCCTGCACGCCGGAGCAGATCGAGTAGGATCGCCGCACGTCCTCCCCGCCGATGTCCGCGCGCAGCGTCAGATGCTGGCCGGCGGCGAAGCGAAAGGGCTCGGCCAAGGCATCAGGTACGGCGAAAGTGATCGCGACGGCATCACGCGTCTCGCGCTCGACCTTCGCGACGACCAGGCGGTGGAATCTGCTCATTGCGACGAAAGGACCCGGTTCAATGCGGCTTGAAATAGTCGAACGGCTCGAGACATGCGAGGCAGCGGAAGTGCGCCTTGCATGCGGTCGATCCGAACTGGGAAACCAACTGCGTCTGCTTTGATCCGCAGCGCGGACAGGCCACCGCGGCGCCGGCCCGGCGCAGCGGGCTGATGCCCGCAACATCGACAGCCGACGGCGTCGGTGCGGCGCCCGGCGGAGCGATGCCGAAGTCGCGCAGCTTGCGCCGGGCCTCTGCGGTCATCCAGTCGGTGGTCCACGCCGGCGCCAGCCGCATTGCAATCCGGACCTTCGCGACACCCGCCGCGGCGAGCGCGTCGCGGATCGACGTCATGATGAGCTCGGTCGCGGGACAGCCGGAATAGGTCGGCGTGACGGTCACGACGAGCAGCAACGGGTCGGTGGCATCCCATTCGACCCCGCGCAGAATGCCAAGCTCGACGACGGAAACGGCCGGGATTTCGGGATCCGGCACGGCGTCGAGAGCCTGCCAGAGGGCGCCGAGCGACGGCCGCGCGCCGCCGTCCGCCGTATCGGCGGCTGCCATGGCCGGCGCACGCGGCGCCAACGGCTGCGGCGCGCCAGTCACCAGCGTGCCCCGGGATAGGAACGCTGCAGTACCTGCATCTCCGCGAGCAGGTGGCCCAGGTGCTCCGTGTGCACGCCCCGCTTTCCGCCCTGCTGCATGAACGCGGCGTCGGGCGTCCTGAGCGTCGCCGCGGCCAGGACCGCATCGACATGCTGCCGCCATGGCGCCGCGAGCGAGCGCACATCGGCGGCGATGCCCGCTTCGACCAGCGGCGGCTCGATCGCGTCCGGCGTGAACATCTCGCCGGTGTAAGTCCAGAGGTCGTCGATCGCCGCCTGCATCTTCGCGTGCGACTCGTCGGTGCCGTCCCCGAGGCGGATCACCCAGTCGCCCGAGCGCTCGACGTGATACGTCGCCTCCTTGGCGGCCTTGGCGGCAATCCCGGCGATGGTCGCGTCGCCCGACTGCGCGAGCGCGCGCAGGAGCAGCAGGTGCCACGCATCGAACAGAAATTGCCGCGCGGTCGTATCGGCGAAGCTGCCGTTCGGCTGCTCGACGAGGAGGAGGTTGCGGAACTGCCCGCTCTCGCGCAGGAACGCGAGCGCGTCCTCGTCGCGACCCGGAGGCCGGCAGCGCGCCTCGACCTCGCCCGCGTACGAGAGCCACAGCCGCGCCTGGCCGAGGAGGTCGAGCCCCACGTTGGTCTGCGCGATGTCCTCCTCGAGCACCGGCCCGCGGCCGACCCATTCGCCGAGCCGCTGCGCGAGGATCAACGGCGAATCGCCGAGGTGCAGCAGGTACTGGAAAAGCTGTTCGTCGCGCGTCATCGACCATCCGGAAAGAACACTGCCTGTCTTGCGCGAACCGCGCGCCGGAGGAGCTTGCCGCCGGCAGCTGCCGGCAGTGCGCCCGCCATGCGCGTCAGGCCGCCCATTGGTGCACCCTTGGCGCTGCGCGCCTTCCCTCCGAGAGGGAGCCATTCGCGCTTGGGACGGCCCGGCGCGCTCAGAGGTGCTTCACTTCGTCGGGCATCGGGAAAAACGTCGGATGCCGGTAGATCTTGCTCGCCGCCGGATCGAACAGCGACTCCTGGTCGCCCGGCGCCGACGCGACGACGTCGGCCGACCTCACCGCCCAGATCGAGACGCCTTCGTTGCGCCGCGTGTAGACATCGCGCGCGTTCTTGATGGCCATCTTCGCATCCGGCGCGTGCAGGCTGCCCACGTGCCGGTGCGCGAGCCCGTGCTGGCTGCGGATGAAGATTTCCCACAACGGCCATTCGTTCATTGCTTCTCCTTTGCTTGTCCCGTGCCCGCGTCGCGCGCGCGTCGCTCAGGCGGCCGTCTGCGCAGCGCGCAGGGCTTCCTTCTGCGCGTGGGCCATCGCCGCCTCGCGCACCCACGCGCCGTCCTCCCACGCCTTGACGCGCGTGCGCAGCCGGTCGCGGTTGCACGGGCCGTTGCCCTTGATCACGCTGTGGAACTCGGCCCAGTCGATCGCGCCGAAATCGTAGTGGCCGCGCTCGGCGTTCCACTTCAGATCCGGGTCGGGCATCGTGAGGCCGAGGTACTCCGCCTGCGGCACGGTCTGGTCGACGTAGCGCTGCCGCAGCTCGTCGTTCGACAGGATCTTGATCTTCCACGCCGACGACTGCGCGCTGTGCACGCTCTCCGCGTCCGAGGGGCCGAACATCATCAGCGACGGCCACCACCAGCGGTTCAGCGAGTCCTGCGCCATCGCTTTCTGCTCGGGCGTGCCGCGCGCGAGCGCGAGCATGATGTCGTAGCCCTGCCGCTGGTGGAAGCTCTCCTCCTTGCAGATGCGCACCATCGCCCGCGCGTAGGGTCCGTACGAGCAGCGGCACAGCGGAATCTGGTTCATGATCGCCGCGCCGTCGACGAGCCAGCCGATCGTGCCGATGTCGGCCCAGGTGAGCGTCGGGTAGTTGAAGATCGACGAGTACTTGGCGCGGCCGGCGTGCAGGTCGCCGACCATCTGGTCGCGCGAGACGCCGAGCGTCTCCGCGGCCGAGTAGAGATAGAGGCCGTGGCCGCCCTCGTCCTGGACTTTGGCCATGAGGATCGCCTTGCGCTTCAGTGTCGGCGCGCGCGTTATCCAGTTGCCCTCCGGCAGCATGCCGACGATCTCGGAATGCGCGTGCTGCGAGATCTGCCGGATCAGCGTCTTCCGATAGGCGTCCGGCATCGCGTCCCTGGGCTCGATCTTGACGTCGGCGTCGATGCGCGCCTGGAATGCGCGCTCTTCGGCCGACATCTGTGCGGCCGTCTGCACGGCTTTGACGCCGGTGTCGACCATCTGGGCGTACATGGAGGCTCCTCGTCGCGGGAGCGCGCGCGACCGCGGTTTCGCCGGGGACGGCACCCGCCCCCAAAGGGATGAAACGATACACTTTTCCGGGATCTGGTGTAAAGTTTGTATCACGTTGCCCGGACCCTCCGGGCGTCCGTTCGAGCCATGCGCCCCGCCGCCCCGCACGCCCCCTTGCCCGATCCGCAGGTTCGCCGCTGGATCCGGCGCCAGCTCGAGACGGCTCCGCCGCGCACGCCGTCGCTCATCATCACGGTCTGGGGCGACGCGATCGCGCCGCACGGCGGGGCGGTGATGCTCGCCGGCCTCATTGCCCTGCTTGCGCCGTTCGGCATCAACGAGCGGCTCGTGCGCACGAGCGTGTTCCGCCTCGCGCGCGAGGGATGGCTGAAAGCGACGCCGGTCGGCCGCGAGAGCCTTTACCGGCTGACGAGGGACGGCGCGCGACGGTTCGAGCAGGCCTACCAGCGGATCTACGCGCCCTCTGCCGAGGGCTGGGACGACACTTGGGAGCTCGTGATCGCGGACGGCTCGACGCCGGCGCATCGCCGCGCGCTGATGCAGGAGCTGGGCTGGGAGGGCTTCGGCACGATTGCGCCCGGCGTCTGCGCGCGGCCCGCGACGGGCGCCTCGGCCGTCCCGCACATCGCCGCGGCGCTGCGCGTGGCGCGCCACATCGTCGTCGTCCGGGCGCGCGACGACGCGACGCTGGGCGGGCAGACGCTCGCGGACATTGCGCCGAAGGCATGGGATCTCGCCGGGCTTGCCGCGCACTATCGCCGGTTCCTGCTGCGGTTCGGCAGCGTCATCGATCGCTTTCGCCTCGCGGGCCAGACCGCCCACGATCCGCTGCAGGCCTTCGTGGTGCGCACGCTGCTGATCCACGCCTATCGCCGCGTGCTGCTGCGCGATCCACGATTGCCGGCCACGCTGCTGCCGCTCGACTGGCCCGGGGCGGCAGCGTACGCACTGTGCCGAGACTTCTACCGCCTCACTCATCGCGCCGCCGAACGGCATCT
The DNA here is from genome assembly GCA_963751405.1 of uncultured beta proteobacterium. Classification (GTDB taxonomy): domain Bacteria; phylum Pseudomonadota; class Gammaproteobacteria; order Burkholderiales; family Casimicrobiaceae; genus CAIWHR01. The sequence continues at coordinate 53,791 of CAVVUJ010000036.1, forward strand.
GCTGGCGACGCTGCGGGATGCCCAGCGGCACGCTGCCTCCCGCCTCCGCTGCGTTCCATCACCGCTTCGGCGGGCTCGGCTGAGTCGAACGGCCCCCACGCTCACTGTGTGCGCTGCCCCCCCCCCGCGGGGGCACCGAGTCCCGCGACTACTTGGCGGAGACCGTCTTCGGGATGTGGGTCTCGCTCATGCGGCGAGCTTCGGCCTGCGCCTCCAGCAACTCGGCCGACGTAAGACGGCCCAGCACGGAATCGCGCGCCGCCGCCGCGCCGGACACACCCTGGGCCGCGGCGACGTTGAGCCAGACATAAGCCCTCATGCTGTCGACCGGGATCCCCGTTCCGGTCCGATACATGAGACCCAGCGCGTATTGCGCATTGGCGTTGCCGCTCTCTGCCGCGCGTTGCAGCCACTTCCGCGCCTCGTCGAAATCCTGGACCGTGCCCCGACCCTCGCGCAGCGCCAGGCCCAGCTCGTATTGCGCCTCCACGTCCCCATGGCGGGCCGCGCGCTCGAGCCATTTGTGCTCCTCCCTCGGGCTCGCCGCTACCCCTTCACCGGTGCCGTACATCCTGGCGAGCTCGTGCTCGGCAGCCGCGTCGTTGGCCTCGGCGCGCTTCAGCAACTCGGGGAGCCGCGGCACGGCGACGGTCGCGGGAGGGTCCACGCCCTCGTCCGCCGATTCGAGCCAGGTGCCCAGTTGCCAGGCGATGGCTCCCATGCCCATCGCTATCCCGATGAACCCGGCGAAGTAGTACATGTTCCTGCTGACCACCCAGAACCGCGCACGACATTCCCGGCACCGGTAAGGGGAGAAGAATATGTGCCGGAACGTGATTTCGGAGGCGCGCACCGACGAGCGGCGGGCGTTGTGGCTCTTGCAGGAAGGGCAGGTTCTGATCATGGCGGGTCGTTGCGTGCCAGACGGTGGCGCGGCCCCTCAGGCGCTGCCCCAGACCTCGGTTGCGACATCAACGACCAGCCGCAACTTGGCCGCCTGCGCCTCCATGGCGATGGCGTTGCCGTGGACCGTGCTCGAGAAGCCGCATTGCGGTGAGAGCGCGAGCTGCTCGAGCGGGGCGTAGCGGGCGGCCTCCTCGATGCGGCGTTTCAGCGTGTCCTTCGCCTCCATCGTCCCGACCTTGGTGGTGACGAGTCCCAGCACCACGATCTTGCCCTTGGGCAGGAAGCGCAGCGGCCGGAAGTCGCCGCTGCGCTCGTCGTCGTACTCGAGAAAGTAGCCGTCCACCTTCATCTCGGACAGCAGTGCCTCGGCGACCGGCTCGTAGCCTCCCTCCGCCGCCCAGGTGCTCCGGAAATTGCCGCGGCAGAGGTGCGTGCAGAGCGTCATGCCGGCCGGCTTCTGCGCGACGACGCGGTTGATGAACGACGCGTAGCGGTGCGGCAGCTCGCGCGGGTCGTCGCCGCGCTGCCGGGCGGCCTCCTGCATCTTCGGATCGCACAGGTACGCGAGGTTGGTGTCGTCCATCTGCACATACGTGCATCCGGCGGCGGCGAGCGAGCGCAGCTCCGCGCCATACGCGTCGGCGACATCCTGGTAGAACGGCTCGAGGTCAGGGTAGTGCTCCTTGCTGATACCCGCCCGGCCGCCGCGAAAATGCAGCATCGTCGGCGAGGGTATCGTCACCTTCGGCGTGCGCCGCGTCAGGCCGCGCAGATACCGGAAATCGGCGAGCTGGATGTCCTTCACGTGGCGAACCCTGTCGACCACGCGCATCACCGGGGGCGCCAGCTCCTCCGTGCCGTCCGGCCTCCTGATCGTCACCACCTCCTCGCATTTGACCCCGCCCAGCTGCTGGAGAAAGTCGATGTGGAAGTAGGTCCGGCGGAATTCGCCGTCGGTGATCGATTGCAGGCCGATCTCCTCCTGCATGCGCACGACTTCGCCGATCGCGCGGTCTTCGACGGCGCGCAGCTCGGTCGGCGTGATCTCGCCGCGGGCCTTCTGCTCCCGCGCGTCGAGCAGGTATTTCGGGCGCAGGAAACTGCCGACGTGATCGGCGCGGAACGGCGGTGTCGTGCGGGTAGTCACGGCGATCGTCCTTTCCCATGGCTTGGGACGGTTTCGCCGATTCTATCCCGTTCGGGACAAAGCGAGGGCCGGTCCCATCAGCCTCTCGATCAGCTCGATCGCACGCTGCTGGATCGGCGTGGACGGGCGCTGCGCCGAAGTGGCGATGGCGAGCTTGCTCGTCAGTCGCGGCTGCACGATGGCCCGCGCGTAGAGCCGCCGCGCCGCGTCCCCGCCATGGAGCGCCCGTGGCGAGAGCACCGCGTAACCGTGGCCCTCGGCGACGAGCTCCAGGATCGCCGGCACCGCGTCGATCTCCATCGCGACCTGCGGGCGCAGGCCCAGGCCCGCGAGCCGCGTCTCGACGAGCATCCGGATGGCGTGCGGCCGGCTCGGAATGAGCAGCGGATAGCGCGGCAGTTCGCGCAGCCGCAGCGTGACCGTCCCGCGCCCGGTCCGCTTGCGGACCGATGAGGCAGAGCTGCTCCTCGAGCAGCGGTCGCGCGTCGACCGCCGGCGAGGCGACCGGGTTGTAGACCACACCCACGTCGACGCGCCCCACCAGCAGCCACTCGTGGATGGTTGCCGACAGGCCCTCGACGATGGCCAGCGAGCCTCCGGGGAAACGCTGCCTGAACTCGCGCACCACCGGCACGGTGAGGTGTCGCGAGACCGTCGGCGGGAGCCCGACGACGACATGGCCGACCGGCGCGTCCTTGGCCTCGTCGACCTCGCGCCGCGCCCGGTCGACCTGCTGCAGGATGCCGCGCGCGTGATCGAGCAGGCGCTTGCCGGCTTCGGTCGGCGTGGCGCCCCGCCCGTTGCGCAGCAGCAGGTTCTGGCGCAGCTCCACCTCGAGGCTGCGGATCTGCCGGCTGATCGCGGGCTGGGCGATCCCGAGCACGCGGCCCGCGCGGCTGAATCCGCCAAGGTCGACCACGTTCACGAAATACTCGAGCTGCTTGAGATCCATGCCCGCACCCTTTGGCTTCCGGAAGCCTCGGTTTACCATGCCAATATGGCATAGCTGATAGTACAGCAATGCGACTTTTCGATGGATCTTCATTGGCGCACAATTCCTGCGGGCGTCTGGAGAGACCGTCATGCAAACCGCCATTCCCTGCCTGTTCATGCGCGGCGGCACGTCGCGCGGACCCTTCTTTGCCGAATCGGACCTGCCGGAAGATCCGGCGCTGCGCGACCGGGTGCTGCTCGCCGCGATGGGCTCGCCGGACGCGCGCCAGATCGACGGCCTCGGCGGCGCCGATCCGTTGACGAGCAAGGTCGGCATCGTCGCGCGCTCGGCGCGACCCGGCGTGGACCTCGATTTCCTGTTCGCGCAGGTCCTGATCGACGAGGCGCGCGTCGACACCACCCCCAACTGCGGCAACATGCTGGCAGCGGTGGGGCCGTTCGCGCTGGAGCGCGGCCTCATCGCGGCGACCGGGGCCGAGACCACGGTGCGGATATTGACGCGCAACACCGGCATGCTGTCGGACATCGTGTTGCAGACGCCCGGTGGCCGGATAACCTACGAGGGGTCGGCGCGCATCGATGGCGTGCCGGGAACCTCGGCGCCGATCCGGATCAGCTTTCTCGACACGGCCGGCTCCGTCTGCGGCAAGCTGCTGCCGACCGGCCGCGTCGTCGACACCTTCGACGGTGTCCCGGTGACCTGCATCGACAACGGCATGCCGGTGGTCGTGATTCGCGCCGCGAGCCTCGGCCGTACCGGCTACGAGTCGCGCGACGCGCTCAACGCCGACGCCGAGCTCAAGGCACGCATCGAATCGATCCGGCGGCAGGCGGGGCCATTGATGAACCTCGGCGACGTGGCGAAGAAGGTCGTCCCCAAGGTGTCGCTGATCGCGCCACCGCGCGCGGCCGGCAGCCTCTGCTCGCGGACCTTCATTCCGCACGACTGCCACGCGGCCGTCGGCGTGCTCGGCGCCGTGACGCTCGCGACCGCCGCGGTCCTGACGGGCTCGGTAGCCGATGGCGTCGCAACGCTGCCCCCGGGACACCGCAAGGCGGTGTCGGTGGAGCATCCGACCGGCGAGTTCACCGTCGAGCTCGAGCTCGACCCCGAGCACCCGCAAGACGTGCTCCGGGCCGCGTTGCTGCGCACGGCCCGGCTCATCATGCGCGGGGAAGTGTTGATCCCGCACGCGGTGTGGGACGGCAAGGCGGCAATGCGGCACGCAGCCTAGGATGAACCCCCGCGCTCAATTGCGCTTCCCCTCCTTCGCTGCCCCCCGAGGGGGCGCCGAGTCGGAGGCGGGCAACATGAACCAGCGAAAGGCGCGAACGCGATGAATCATTTCCAGGCAACGGGTATCGTCGTGCGCGACGTGCCGCGCGCCGATCCCGCGGCGGTCGAGCGGCTCGGCCGGTTCGGTGTGGCAACCGTGCACGAGGCACAGCGCCGCACCGGCTTGCTGCAGTCGTACATGCGCCCGGTCTGGCCGAGGGCGGCGGCCTGCGGCACGGCGGTCACCGTGCTGGCACAGCCCGGCGACAACTGGATGCTGCACGTCGTCGCCGAAGTGATCCGCCCCGGCGACATCGTCGTCGTCGCGGTGACCACCGCGAACGACGACGGCATGTTCGGCGACCTCCTCGCGACCTCGTACCGGGCGCGCGGCGCGCGCGGGCTGGTCATCGACGCCGGGGTCCGCGACACGCGCAGCCTGGCCGAAATGCGGTTTCCCGTCTGGTCGCGCGCGGTCTGCGCGCGCGGCACGGTGAAGGCGACGCTCGGCGCGGTCAACGTGCCGGTGGTCTGCGCGGGCATGCTCGTCCATCCCGGCGACGTGATCGTCGCTGACGACGATGGCGTGGTGGTGGTGCCGCGCGCCGACGCGTCCGCGGTGGCCGACGCCTCTGCGGCGCGCGAGAAAAAGGAAGAAGCGACGCGCGCCCGCCTCGCTGCCGGCGAGCTGGGGCTCGACATCTACGGCATGCGCGAGCCACTGGCGAAGGCCGGCCTCAAGTACATCGATTGAGCCCGGTGAGCGCAAATCCGCTTACCGCGCAACTCCGCGTCGGCCTCGTCGGCTACGGCGAGGTCGGACGCATCCTCGCCGAGGATCTGCGCGCGCGCGGCCTGGCGCGGATCGGAGCCTACGACATCAAACTCGGCACCGCGCAGGAAGGCCCGCTCGTCGCGCACGCGGCGCAGCACGGCGTGCGACTCGCGGCCTCGCACCAGGCGCTGGCGGCGGATGCGGATCTCGTGCTCTGCGCTGTCACGGCGAGCCAGACGGTCGCCGTTGCCGAAGCCTGGGCGCCGGCGATCCGGCCGGGCACCTGGTTCCTCGACTTCAATTCGGCCTCGCCCGGCGCGAAAGTCAGGGCAGCCGCCCTGATCGACGGCGCAGGAGGCCGCTTCGTCGAAGGCGCGGTGATGACCTCCGTGCCGCCCCATCGCATCCGCGTGCCGCTGCTGCTGGGCGGGCCGCACGCGGAGGAGCTCAGGCCCCTGCTCGACGAGTTGGGCTTCGCCGCCACCGTTGGATCTCCGCAGCTCGGCGTGGCCTCCGCCACCAAGATGTGCCGCAGCGTGATGATCAAAGGGCTCGAAGCGATGGTCATCGAGAGCTTCACCACCGCGCGCGCCTACGGCGTCGAGGCGGCCGTGCTGGCGTCGCTGGCAGAGACCTTTCCCGGCATCGACTGGGAGCGGCAGGGAGCCTACTTCTTCCAGCGCGTGATCCAGCACGGCCGCCGCCGCGCCGAGGAGATGCGCGAGGCCGCGCAGACGGTGCGGGAAGCCGGGCTCGAGCCGTGGTCCGCCGCCGGCACGGCGCAGCGCCAGGCCTGGATGGCCGACCTCGCCGATGCCGGCGCCATGGGCGAGCGCTGAAGCGGCCCGCGCGGATTGGCGCGCCGATGCGGACCGCATCCTCGCCACGTTCACCCGGGGCAAGTGACCCGCACTTCGATACCGACGACCATGGATCCCGATTACCTGCCCTTCCATCCCCATCCCTCGCGGCCCCGATTCACGCCGCCGCCGGGCGCGGTGGACGCGCACTGCCACGTGTTCGGTCCGGGAACCGTGTTCCCCTGGGCGCCGGAGCGCAAATACACGCCGTGCGACGCGCCGAAGGAGAAGCTGTTCGCGCTGCGCGACTTCCTCGGCTTCCAGCGCAATGTCATCGTCCAGGCGACCTGCCACGGCAACGACAACCGCGCGCTCGTCGACGCCCTCGCCCACTCCGGGGGCATGGCGCGCGGCGTGGCCTCGGTCGGGCGCGACGTGACCGACGCCGAGCTCCAGGCGCTGCACGCCGCCGGCGTGCGCGGCACGCGCTTCAATTTCGTCCGGCGCCTCGTCGATTTCACGCCGCGCGAGGTCCTGCTCGAAATCGCCGGCCGCATCGCGCCGCTGGGATGGCACGTCGTCGTGTACTTCGAGGCGCAGGACCTGCCCGAGCTGTGGGATTTCTTCACCGCCCTGCCCACCACGGTCGTCGTCGATCACATGGGGCGGCCCGACGTCACGCAGCCCGTCGACGGCCCCGAGTTCGAGCGCTTCGTCCGGCTTCTTTCCGCGCATCCGAACATCTGGTCGAAGGTGAGCTGCCCCGAGCGACTGTCGAAGTCGGGGCCTCCGTCCTATGATGACGTGGTGCCGTTCGCCCGCCGGCTGGTCGAGACGTTTCCGGAGCGCGTGCTCTGGGGCACCGACTGGCCGCATCCCAACATGAAGACCCACATGCCCGACGACGGCGCACTGGTCGACTTCGTGCCGCGCATCGCCGCCACGCCCGAGCTGCAGCGCAAGCTGCTGGTGGACAATCCGCTGCGCCTCTACTGGACCTGATGAACGCCATGAGCGACGCCGGGCCGCCCCAAGGCGCGAATGACTCCCTCTCGGAGGGAAGGCGCGAAGCGCCAAGGGAGCACGTGAGCGACGCCGGGCCGCCTCAAGGCGCGAAGCGCCAAGGGAGCATTGATGACTGATTACACCGAAGCGTTCAAGGACATTCCCGGCACCGTCGTGTTCGACGCGACGCAGTCGCGGCGCGGCTATCACCTCAACATGTTCTGCATGGCGCTGATGAAGGCGGACAACCGCGCGGCGTTCAAGGCCGGCGAGCGCGCCTTCCTCGAGCGGTATCCGATGACCGAAGACCAGCGCCAGGCCGTGCTCGATCGGGACTACAACCGGATGATCGCGCTGGGCGGCAACATCTACTTTCTCGCGAAGATCGGCGCCACCGATGGCTTCTCGTTCCAGAATCTGGCCTCCAAGATGACCGGCATGTCGGAAGATGCGTACCGGGCGATGATGATCGCGGGGGGGCGCTCCCCCGAGGGCAACCGCAGCCTCGCGGAACGCGGGCAGAGGAGCCGATAGGATGGCCAGGATCAGCGCGGGACTCGCCACGTCGCACGTGCCGGCCATCGGCGCGGCGATCGACCTCGGCAAGACCGCAGAGCCCTACTGGCAGCCCGTGCTCGCGGGTTACGACTTCTCCAGGCGCTGGATCGCCGAGCACAAGCCCGATGTCGTGATCCTGGTCTACAACGACCACGCGTCGGCCTTCTCGCTGGAGCTCATCCCGACGTTCGCCATCGGCTGCGCCGAGTCCTTTGCGCCGGCCGACGAGGGCTGGGGACCGCGCCCGGTGCCGGCCGTGGAAGGTCATCCGGATCTCGCCTGGCACATCGCGCAGTCGACGATCCTGGACGAATTCGACATGACGATCGTCAACCGGATGGACGTCGACCACGGGCTGACCGTGCCGCTGTCGCTGCTGTTCGGCCAGCCTGCGGCCTGGCCTTGCCGGGTCGTGCCGCTGGCGGTCAATGTCGTCCAGTATCCGCCACCGACAGGCAACCGGTGCTACAACCTCGGCAAGGCGATCAGGAAGGCGGTGGAGTCCTTCGACCAGGACCTGAAGGTGATGGTGTGGGGCACCGGCGGGATGTCGCACCAGCTGCAGGGCCCGCGCGCGGGCCTCATCAATCGCGAGTTCGACACGCGCTTTCTCGATCGCCTGACCACGGATCCCGAAGGCCTCGCTCGGCTGCCCCACATCGACTACGTTCGCGAAGCCGGATCCGAGGGCATCGAGCTCGTGATGTGGCTGATCATGCGCGGCGCGCTCCATGCGGACGCGCGCGAGATCTACCGCTTCTATCACGTGCCGGCGTCGAACACGGCGGTCGGGCACATCATTCTGGAGAACCCGCGCTGACGGCGCGCGGCATGAGATGAACTGCCCCCACGCTCACGTTGTTCGCTGCCCCCCGCGGGGGCGCCAAGTGCGCTTCGGACGGCCGGGCGCGCACTGCCTTACGAAACGGAGACGTGCATGAAAGTCGCGCTCGCCGGCGCCGGCGCCTTCGGCGTCAAGCACCTGGAAGCCATCGCGAAGATCGACGGCGTGGAAGTGGTCTCGCTCGTCGGCCGCACGCTCGACGCGACACGCGAGGTGGCCGCGCGCTTCGGCGTGGACCACGTGACGACCGAACTGGCGGAAAGCCTCGCCCGGCCTGACGTCGATGCGGTGATCCTGTGCACGCCGACGCAGATCCACGCCAGCCAGGCGATCGCCTGCCTCGAGGCGGGCAAGCACGTGCAGGTGGAGATACCGCTCGCCGACCGCCTGGCGGACGCCGAGCAGGTCGTACGGACGCAGCAGGCCACGGGCCGCATTGCGATGGTGGGCCACACCCGCCGCTTCAACCCGAGCCACCAGTGGGTGCACCAGCGGATCGCCGCCGGCGAGATCAGGGTCCAGCAGATGGACGTGCAGACCTACTTCTTCCGCCGCAGGAACATCAACGCGCTGGGCCAGCCGCGCTCGTGGACCGACCACCTGTTGTGGCACCACGCCGCGCACACGGTCGACCTCTTCGCCTACCAGACCGGCGGCACGATCGTCGCCGCCAATGCGTTGCAAGGCCCGCTGCACCCGGAACTCGGCATCGCGATGGACATGTCGATCCAGCTGAAAAGCAGCACCGGCGCCCTCTGCACGCTGTCGCTGTCATTCAACAACGACGGCCCGCTCGGCACGTTCTTCCGCTACATCTGCGACCACGGCACCTATGTCGCGCGCTACGACGATCTCGTGGATGGCAAGGAGACGAAGATCGACGTGTCGAAGGTCGACGTCTCGATGAACGGCATCGAGCTCCAGGATCGGGAATTCTTCGCCGCGATCCGCGAAGGCCGCGAACCCATCGCCAGCGTGGCGCAGGTACTGCCGTGTTACCGCACGCTCGACCGGCTCGAGCGCCAGCTTGCCAGCGAGGCGGCTTGACGCCCCTCGGGTCCGCCAACTCGAATCCGGGCGCACAGGGGCCAGACTCGATTTCACATACCAAACGTTGGCCCGACGAGTCGCACCTGCAATATCAGGCCTGGCCCCTTTTCCTCTTCCTTTTTCTCTGCAGCAGGAGTGACCGATGATCATCGACTGCCACGGGCACTACACCACGGCGCCGCCGGCGCTCGAGATCTGGCGCAAGCAGCAGATCGCCGCCATCGGGGAGCCGTCGCAGGCACCATCGCGCGCCTCGCTCGCCATCAGCGACGACGAGATCCGGGAGAGCCTGGAGGGCGCGCAGCTCAGGATGCAGCGCGAGCGCGGGACCGACGTGACGTTCTTCTCGCCGCGCGCGAGCTTCATGGCGCACCACATCGGCAACGCCGCGACGAGCCTCGAATGGGCGCGCGTATGCAACGACCTGATCCGCCGCGTGTGCACGCTCTATCCCGACAACTTCGTCGGCGTCTGCCAGCTGCCGCAGTCGCCGGGCGTGCGCCCCGAGCACTGCATTCCGGAGCTCGAGCGATGCGTCAACGAGCTCAACATGATCGGTTGCAACCTCAACCCGGATCCGTCGGGCGGATACTGGAAGGAGCCGCCGCTCACCGACCGCTGGTGGTATCCGCTGTACGAGAAGATGGTCGAGCTCGACGTCCCGGCGATGGTCCACGTCAGCACATCCTGCAATCCGTGCTTCCATGCGACCGGCGCGCACTACATCAACGCCGACACCACGGCCTTCATGCAGTTCCTGACCTCGGACCTGTTCAAGGATTTTCCGACGCTCAAGTTCATCATCCCGCACGGCGGCGGCGCGGCGCCCTATCATTGGGGGCGCTATCGCGGGATCGCGCAGGACATGAAGCGGCCGCCGCTCGCGGAGCTGCTGCTGAAGAACGTGTTCTTCGACACCTGCGTCTACCACCGGCCCGGGATCGATCTGCTGCTCAAGGTGATTCCCGCGGACAACATCCTGTTCGCGTCCGAGATGGTTGGCGCGGTGCGCGGCATCGATCCCGAGACCGGGCATCACTACGACGACACGCGCCGCTACCTCGATCCGATCGACTGGATTACCGAGGACGCGCGCCGGAAGATCTTCGAGGGCAATGCCCGCCGCGTGTTCCCGCGATTCGGCGCGCGCACCGCGCGCGCGGTGAACACGGCGCAACCCGCATGAAGTCCGCAGCCTGCATCAACCACCCACCCAGGAGCCAACCATGAATCAGACCTTGTCCGTCGCCCGGCGTCGCCTGCTGCGCGGCGTCGCCGCTGCTGTGGCGACCGTCCTGCTGTCGACTCCGGCGCTCGCCGCCGATCCGCTGAAGATCGGCCTGATCCTGCCGCTCACCGGCCCGTTTGCGTCGACCGGCAAGCAGATCGAGGCGGCCAGCCGGCTCTACATCGCGAAGAACGGCGACACCGTCGCCGGCCGCAAGGTGGAGCTGATCGTGAAGGACGACACGGGGCTCGCCCCGGAGACGACCAAGCGCATCGCGCAGGAGCTCGTGGTGCAGGACAAGGTGAGCATCCTTGCCGGTTTCGGCCTCACGCCGCTCGCGCTCGCGGCGGCGCCGGTCGCGACCGAGGCCAAGGTGCCGATGATCGTCATGGCGGCGGCCACCGGAATGATCCCGACCCGGTCGCCCTTCATCGTGCGCACCGGTTTCACGCTGCCGCAGGTCACGGGGCCGATCGCTGAATGGGCACTGAAGAACAAGATCAAGCGCGTCGTCACGATGGTCACCGACTACGGACCCGGGCTCGACGCCGAGAAGACCTTCACGGCGGTGTTCAAGGCAGGTGGCGGCGAGATCGTCGAGTCGATCAGGACGCCGCTGCGCAACCCCGATTACGCGCCGTTCCTGCAGCGCGCGAAGGACGCCAAGCCCGATGCGCTGTTCGTGTTCGTGCCCTCCGGCGAAGGCCTCGCGGTGATGAAGCAGTTCGACGAGCGGGGCCTGAAGCAGGCCGGGATACGCCTCATCGGCACCGGCGACGTGACCGACGACGACCTGCTCGAGAGCATGGGCGCCCCGGCGGTCGGCATCATCACCTCGTTCCACTACTCGGCCGCGCACGACTCGCCGGAGAACAAGGCCTACGTCGACGGCATGATGAAGGCGAACAACGGAATGCGGCCCAATTTCCACTCGGTCGGCGGGTACGACGGCATGCACCTCATCTACGAGGCGGTGAAGAAGGCCGGGCCGACGGCGAGCGGCGAACAGCTGGTCGAGGCGATGAAGGGGATGAAGTGGACGAGCCCCAGGGGTCCGATGTCGATCGACCCGGCGACTCGCCAGACGATCCAGAACGTCTACCTCCGCGAAGTGAAGATGGTCAACGGCAAGCCGTGGAACGTCGAGTTCGACAAGGTCGAGAACGTCAAGGACCCCGGCTGATCGATTCCTGAGCCGGCCCGCGCAGCGCCATGCTCGGCCACCTGATCGGGGTGCTGTTCGACGGCATTGCCTACGGCAGCCTGCTGTTCGTCATCAGCATCGGGCTCTCGGTGACGATGGGCCTGATGAACTTCGTCAACCTCGCGCATGGTGCGTTCGCGATGCTGGGCGGCTACGCCTGCGCCGTCCTGATGACGCGCGCAGGCGTGCCGTTCCTGGCGAGCCTGCCGGTGGCGTTCGCGGCGTCCGCGCTCGCCGGGATCGTGCTGGAGCGCACGCTCTACCAGCGGCTCTACAAGGCCCCGCACCTCGACCAGGTGATGTTCTCGATCGGGCTCGTGTTCATGTCGGTGGCCGCCGCGACCTGGTTCTTCGGGCCTTCGCAGCAGCCCGTCCGGCTGCCCGATTTCCTCCGCGGCCAGGTCCACCTGCTCGGGCTCGACCTGGGCGCGTACCGGATCTTCCTCATCGGCGTCGTCGTGCTCATCACGGTGTCGCTGCACCTGCTGCTGGTGCGCACGCGCTTCGGCGCGCAGGTGCGTGCCTCGGTCGACAACGCGGCAGCGTCCGCGGGCCTCGGCATCGACGTCAACCGCGTGTTCGGCGTGACCTTCGCCCTGGGCTCGGGGCTCGCCGGCCTCGGTGGCGGGCTCGGCATCGACGTGCTGGGGCTCGACCCGACGTTCCCGCTGAAGTACATGGTGTATTTCCTGCTGGTCGTCGCGATCGGCGGGGCCGGCACCATCAAGGGCGGCCTCGTGGCCGCGATGATCCTCGGCATCTGCGACGTCGCAGGCAAGTACTACGTCCCCCAGATCGGCTCGTTCATCATCTACGTGCTGATGGTCGCGCTGATGATCGTCTTCCCGGCCGGGCTGTACGGGCGCCGCGCATGAATGGTTCCAGGGCGGCGATGGGGGCGGTCGCAGTGCCGACGGGCGCTGCGATCGCGCCGCAGCTGCCCGCCGATCGCTGGCGCGCGCTCGAGATCGCCTTCTGGCTTGCCGCGTTCGCGGCGTACTTCGCGTTTCCGCAGCACCGCGTGCTCGGCAGCCAGATCCTGATCACCGGACTGTTCGCGGTGACGCTCGACCTCATCCTGGGCTACGCGGGCATCGTGTCGCTCGGCCACGCCGCGTTCTTCGGCATCGGGGCTTACGCGGCTGGACTGCTTGCCGTCCATGGCTGGGGGGAGCCCGTCAGCGGGCTCGTCGTCGCCGGCGCCGCCGGTGCGCTGCTCGGCTATGGCACGAGCTTCCTGGTCGTGCGCGGCTCCGATCTCGCGCGACTGATGGTGACGCTGGGCATCGGGCTGATGCTGTTCGAGGTCGCCAACCAGGCCGCCTTCGTGACCGGGGGCGCGGACGGCCTGTCGGGCGTCACGATGGGGAAGCTCTTCGGGGTCTTCGGATTCGACATGCGCGGCAGCACCGCCTATCTCTACAGCCTCGCGGTGCTGTTCCTGCTGTTCGTCGTGGCCCGGCGCATCGTCAATTCGCCGTTCGGCCTCTCGCTGCGCGGCGTGCGCGAGAACGTGAAGCGCATGCCCGCCATCGGCGCGCCGGTGACGCGCCGGCTGATCGCGATCTACACGGTCAGCGCGGCAATGGCCGGCATCGCCGGAGGTCTGCTCGCCCAGACCACCCAGTTCGTGGGCCTCGACGTGTTCGGCTTTCCGCGCTCGGCCGATCTGATGATCATGCTGGTGCTGGGCGGCGCGGGACGGCTCTACGGGGGTCTCGTCGGCGCCACGGTGTTCATGCTCGCCCACCATTACCTGTCGGACCTCAATCCGATCTACTGGCAGTTTTGGCTCGGTCTCCTGCTGGTGGTCGTCGTGCTCTACGGACGCGGCGGCATCCTGGGCGCGCTCGACGGCCTCCGCAGCCGCTTGGGAGGCAAGCGCAAGTGACGTCAGCTCTGCGCACCGCCGGCTTGTCGAAGCAGTTCGGCGCGTTCAAGGCGGCGAGCGATGTCACGCTCGCCTTCCCGCAAGGTGCGCGGCATGCGCTGATCGGCCCGAACGGTGCCGGCAAGACGACCCTGATCAATCTGCTCACCGGCGCCATCACGCCGACCTCGGGGGACGTGTTCCTCGGCGCCGACGCGGATCACCGCGCTCCCGCAGCACCAGCGCGTCAAGCTCGGCATGACGCGCACGTTCCAGATCAACACGCTGTTCGCCGGGCTGACGGTCCTCGAGTCGGTGGTGCTCGCGGTCTGCGAGCGCAAGGGACGGGCTGGCGTATGGCACCGCACGGTGGCGAGAGAGCGCGACGAGACCGCGGAGGCACTCGCGCTGCTGGACATGCTGCGGCTTGCCGCGGAGGCGAACGAGCTCACGAAGAACCTGCCCTACGGCAAGCAGCGCCTGGTCGAGATCGCGCTCGCGCTCGCGACGCGCCCGCGCATCCTGCTGCTGGACGAGCCGGCCGCCGGCATCCCGTCCGCGGAGAGCGCGGAGCTGTTCGCCGTGATCGCGGCGCTGCCGAAGGACGTCACGATCCTCTTCATCGAGCACGACATGGAGCTCGTGTTCCGGTTCGCCGAGCGGATCACCGTGCTGGTCGGCGGCAGGGTCCTCGTCGAAGGCACGCCGACCGAGATCGCGGCCGACCCGCGCGTGCGCGAGGTCTACCTCGGCGAGGCGCAGCATGCCTGAGCTGCTGGCCGTCGAGGGCCTCACCGCCGGCTATGGCGACGGCATCGTGCTCGAGGACGTCGCGCTGAAGCTCGACGAAGGCGACAGTCTCGCGCTGCTCGGCCGCAACGGGATGGGCAAGACGACGCTGCTGGTGACGCTGATGGGGTTCACGCGGCTGCACCGCGGCACGCTGCGCTGGCGCGGCCGCGACCTCGCCGCGCTGCCGACGCACCGGCGCAGCCGGTCGGGCATCGGCTGGGTGCCGCAGGAACGGCTGATGTTTCCGTCGCTCACCGTCGAGGAGCACCTGACCGCCGTCGCGCGGCCCGGGCCGTGGAACGTGGCGCGGGTCTACGAGATCTTCCCGCGGCTCGCGGAGCGGCGCGCGAATTTCGGCAACCAGCTCTCGGGCGGCGAGCAGCAGATGCTGGCGATCGGACGGGCGCTGATGGTCAACCCCGCGCTGCTCCTGCTGGACGAGCCGATGGAGGGGCTTGCGCCCATCATCGTGCAGGAGCTGATGGGCGTGATCCGCGAGCTCGTCGAGGATGCCGGGATGGCGGTAATCGTCGTCGAGCAGCACGCCAGGCTGGCCCTGACCCTGACGCGCAATGCGATCGTGCTGGAGCGCGGCCGCATCGTCCACCGCGCGCCGAGCGACGCGCTGCTGCGCGACCCCGCATTGCTGCACCGGCTGGTGGCGGTGGCATGAGCGCGCCGGGCCGCCCCAAGCGCGAATACCGGAGCGCGCAGCGCGAAGGTAACCTGGTGGGGACGCGCCCGGCCGCCTTCCGGAAGGGACGGCATCGATGAAGTCGATAGAGATCATCCGCGACGAGCACCGTTCGATCGCCGCGGTCATCGAGGGCCTGCGCCATGTGCTCGCCGAGATCGACGCCAGGCGCATGGCGCCGGATTTCGACCTGCTCGCGGCAATGTTCGGCTACATCGGGGCCTTTCCCGAGCGCCTGCACCATCCGAAGGAAGACGAATACCTGTTCGCGCGGCTGCGGCTGCGGCGCCCCGACGTCGCGCCGCTCCTCGATCGGCTGCACGCCGAGCACGAGCAGGGGCGGGTAAAGTTCGCGGAGCTGAAGGCGGCCCTGGCGCTGTATCGCGATGACGCGGGCACATTCCAGTCGTTTCGCGAGCGCGTCGAGCGCTATGCGCATTTCCACTGGCGCCACATGCGGCAGGAGGAAGACGAAGTGCTCCCGCTCGCGGCCGACGCGCTGAACGACGAGGACTGGTCGCTGATCGACGCGGCGTTCGCGTCGAACGCCGATCCGATCGTCGGTGTCGCGGCGACGCGGGAGTTCCGCGCGCTGTTCCGTCGCATTGCCTCGCTCATCCCGCCGCCGCTGGGTGTCGGGCCGGAGCCACCGGAGCACAAGTGACCGCATGGTTCGCGGCGGACGCAGAGTTCGCGTAATCGGAGGTCAAAGAGGAAGTCACCAGCCATGCAAACAAAGGTCGCGATTATCGGGGCGGGCCCGTCCGGCCTGCTGCTCGGGCAGCTGCTGCAACGCGCCGGCATCGACAACGTCATTGTCGAGCAGCGCTCCCCCGACTACGTGCTCGGTCGCATTCGCGCCGGCGTGCTCGAACAGGGCGCCGTCGCGATGCTCGACGAGGCCGGCGTGAGCGCGCGCCTCCATGCGGAGGGGCTCGTGCACGCCGGCATCGAGATCAGCTGGGCCGGCGGCCGCCAGCGAGTCGACCTGAACGGGCTCACCACCGGCAAGAACGTGATCATCTACGGCCAGACCGAGGTCACGCGGGACCTGATGGCGGCGCGCGCGGCGAGCGGCGCCACTTCGGTCTACAACGCCGAGGACGTGAGCGTGCACGACTTCGACAGCGACCGCCCGACGGTGCGGTATCGCCACGGCGGGAAAGACCACGAGCTCACCTGCGACTTCATCGCGGGCTGCGATGGCTTCCACGGCGTATGCAGGCCGAGCGTCCCGACGTCGGCGATCAGGACGTACGAGCGGGAATATCCGTTCGGCTGGCTGGGCGTGCTGTCCGACACGCCGCCGGTGTCCGACGAGCTCATCTACGTCTCGCATGCGCGCGGGTTCGCCCTGTGCAGCATGCGCAGCCACACCCGGAGCCGTTACTACCTCCAGTGTTCGCTCTCCGAGCGCGTCGAGCAGTGGTCGGACGAGCTGTTCTGGGCGGAGCTCAAACGGCGCCTCGATCCCCGCGCGGCTGCAGATCTCGTCACCGGCCCGTCGATCGAGAAAAGCATCGCGCCGCTGCGGAGTTTCGTCGCCGAGCCGATGCGCTTCGGCCGCCTCTTCCTCGCCGGCGACGCGGCGCACATCGTGCCGCCGACCGGCGCAAAGGGCCTGAACCTCGCGGCGAGCGACGTGCGCTATCTCTTCGACGGCCTCGTCGATCACTATCGCAACGGTCGTTCGAGCGGGCTCGATGCCTATTCGGAGCGCGCACTCAAGCGCATCTGGAAGGCGGAGCGGTTCTCGTGGTGGATGACGACGCTGCTGCATCGTTTTCCCGACAACGGCCCGTTCGGCGAAAAGATGCAGCAGGCCGAGCTCGACTACCTCTTCAGCTCGAATGCGGCCATGACCGCGCTGGCCGAGAACTACGTGGGGCTGCCCTATTGAGAACGGCGCCGATTGCTCGCCGCGCGGATGTCACTGCTTGACGAACGTGAAAGCGCACTCCCGGTGTTGCATGCGACGACCGGTTCCACGCGAGTCGTCGAATCTGGCCACTACTGTGTAGTTGACGGGGTACGCCTTGCCTCAAGTTCCCGACGTTGATATTTCGGGTCGCCGGTGATCGTCTTCGCCTCGAGTGTCGCGTTGCCGTCGGGTTGAATGGCCCCTTCGAGGCGCAGCCAGGTAGGGGTGCCCTCGGTCCCGTGGTCTCCGCGCAGAAACCCGTCCTTGACCTGGGCCACGAAGCGCAACGTGTAACCGAGAGCGCCATCGGTGTGCTTCGGACATGCGACGGTGACGTTCCACTTGCCGTCGAAGCGGCCAACGCCCCGGCGGATGCGGGTGCGCTCTTGTCCGGCGCAAGCGTTGCCGACGCAACCGGCGCAGCCTGCGCCTTGGCGGTGGAATCCTGCTGGGCCGGCGCTGGCTTCGGTGCCTGGGCCGCGGTCGCGCGGGCCGCGGCGTCGGCATCAGCTCCGGGTGCGGGCCGCGGACGATTCGGCATTTGCGCGGATTCGCGCGGCATCGGCTTCGGCTTGCGCGCGCACGCGCGCCGCCGCCGCGTCGGCTTCGGCTTTCGACCTCGCGGCCTTGCCCGCTTCCGCATCAGCGCGGGCACGCGCGAGTTCCGCCTCGGCTTGCCGCTTGATGGCCTCGGCGTCGGAGCGCAAGCGCTGCGCGTCGGACTCCGCTTGCGCGCGCGTGGCATTGGCGTCGACGACGGCAGACCGGGGGGGCGCTTTTTTCCGCCGCCGGTGCGGATGGCGGCGATGCGGCGGGCGCGGCCGCGGTCGTCCGGCTCGCACCGTCGGAGGAGCCGGAGCGCAACCAACCGCCCTGCCACGCCACCGCCGCCCCGATCGCCACCGCAATGGCGGCTCCGATCACCCACGGCAGCGGGCTGCGCGCTCGCGGCGCGGGGGCTGCCGGGCGGGCGACCGGCGCCGGCGCGCACGGGCGCGGAGGCGCCAGACACGCGATAGACGCGGATCGGCCGCGAGATGTTCTTGAGGTTCTGCTCGCCGATGTCCTGAAAGCCGAGGTCGAGCTTGCCGGTGATCTGGTCGTAGACGGACGACGAGATGCAGATGCCGCCGGGTTCGGCTATCGTCTCGAGGCGCGCAGCGACGTTGACCCCGTCGCCCAGCAGGTCCTCGTTCTTGACCACGACGTCGCCGAGGTTCACGCCGACCCGGAAGTGCATCTGCCGATGCTCTTCCAGCGAATCGTTGCGGGTCTTGAGGGCCTCCTGGATCTCGACCGCGCAGCGCACGGCCTCGACGGCGCTCGAGAATTCGGCGAGCACCGAATCGCCCGCGGTACTGACGATGCGACCCTGATGGAAGGTGATGATGCCGTCGATGACGGCGCGGTGGGCGGAGAGCACGCGGATCGTGCCCTCTTCGTCCTGGCCCATCTGCTTGCTGTACCCGACGGCATCCGCAGCCAGGATGCACGTCAGCCGGCGTTTTACGCTCGACGGTTCCACGGTTTCCCCATTTGCCTGTTGCAGTGCCGCGCAGCGCGAGGCACGATGGAAATCATGCCCTGTTCGATCGGCCGGGGCAACCTGCGCGGCTGCCGCGACGGCGCCGCGCCTCGCGGCGGCTTGTTACGTCACGCCGCCGTTGCCGCAAGGCGCAGCTAGCGCCACACCTGGCGCGCCACGCGCATCATGTTGCCGCCCATGACGAGCGCCGCTTCGTCGCCGGTCATCCCGGTGCGTTGCAGCGCCGGCGCGAGCGCCTGCCAGCGTTTCGATGGGCGTGTAGGTCATCCGCGTGACGGCGCGATCGTAGCCGGCGCTCTTCGGCCACCAGTAGGTCGCGTCGAAATTCCCGGGCGGCGTGTCGTCGAGCCCGTCCTGATGGAAGCTGATGTCGAGGCCGATGCCGACGTGCTCCACGCCGACGAGCTCCGCCACATAGGCCGCATGGCGGGCAACATCGTCCGCATCGGGCGTTCGTGTGCCGAGGAAGCCCGAGACCCCCGACACGCAGATCACGCCGCCCGTCGCCGCGCTCCCGCGTATCTGCTCGTCGGTGACGTTGCGCCCGTGCTCGACCAGCGCCAGCGGGTTCGAGTGGCTGAAGATCACCGGCTGCACCGAGGCATCCATGATCTCGAGGCTCGCGCGGCGGCCGGTGTGCGAGCAATCCATCAGCACGCCGGCCTCGTTGACGGCGGCGACCATGCGCCGGCCGAGCGGCGTCAGCCCGCACTCGTCGTCGTGGCAGCCGCCCGCGACGCTGTTGTTGCGGTTGTACGCGAAATGCATCTGGCGCACGCCGAGATCGCGATAGAGCGCCACCATCGCCGGCTGCTCCAGCATCGGCATCGCGCCTTCCAGATCGAAGCCGATGGCGAGCACGCCGTCCGCCGCGGCGCGCTCGATGTCGTCGGCGCTCGCTGCCAGCCGATAGCGGTCGGGGTGCGCCGCGATCGTCGCGCGGAATCCGCCGATGACGGACATCACCTGCGACAGCGGATTCATGTCCATCCCGATGTTGATCGAGACGTAGTTCACACCGGCCGCGTGCAGCCGGTCGATCGGCGCGAAATCGGCATCCGGGTGCAACGGCAGGCAGGCATGGGCTTCCCAATGGATCATCGGCGCTCGCTTGTGGGTTGTTGAAGAAAATGGAAGAAGGGGTCAGGCTCGATTTCCCGGCGCAATGTCATGGACGCAACGAGCTGCTTTCCTGGGCCATCGAGTCCGGGCGCTTTTCCTTGCGGCGAAAGCCGATCGAGGCCTCCATCAGGTTGCGCGTGTACTCCTGGGTCACGCGGCTCGCTGCCAGGTCCGCGGACGCAACGAGCTCGACCGTCTCGCCGCGCTGCATGACCATCAGGCGCTCGCACATGTGGGTGACCACGGCGAGGTCATGGCTCACCATGATGAACGTCAGGCCGCGACGCCGGCGCAATTCCTCCAGCAGGTTCAGCACTTCGGCCTGCACCGAGGCGTCGAGCGACGACGTGGGTTCGTCCAGCAGCAGGATCTGCGGCTCCAGGATCAGCGCCCGCGCGACGGCGATGCGCTGGCGCTGGCCGCCGGAGAGCTGGTGCGGATAGCGAAAGCGGAAGCCGGTGCCGAGGCCGACCTCGTCCAGCGCCCGCTCGATGCGCGTCTCGGCGTCGCCGATGTCGTGGATCGCGAGCGGCTCGGCCAGGATCCGGTCGACCGTCTGGCGCGGATGCAGCGACCCGTACGGGTCCTGGAACACCATCTGCACCAGCCGGCGAAACGGTTTGCTGCCCGGCAACGGCAGCGCCGGGGCGGAGTGCTCGTCGCATCGCCGCGCCCGGTCGTTCCCGGCAGCAGGCGGACGGTTCCGGAGCCGATCGGCACGAGCCCGCAGATGGCGCGCAGCACCGTCGACTTGCCCGATCCGGATTCGCCGACGATGCCGAAGCTCTCCCCCGCGGCGACCGTGAGCGACGTGTCGGCCACCGCGACGAACCGGCCGAACGACACGCGCAGGTGTTGCGCCTCGATGCCGACGCCGAGCGCGTCGCTCACAGCGCCCACTCCGGCTGGCGGTCGAGCGTCGGCAGCGGATGGCGGTCCTCGCCCAGCCGCGGCAGGCAGTTCATGAGCCCGCGCGTGTACGGATGCGTCGCATCGGACAGGCGGCCGGCCTGCACTTCCTCGACCATCCGGCCGGCATACATGACCAGGATGCGGTCGCAGAAGGTCGAGACGAGCCGCAGGTCGTGCGACACGAAGATGAGCCCCATGCCGCGCTCCGCGACCAGCGCGTCGAGGATGGCCAGCACCTGCAGCTGGACCGTCACGTCGAGCGCGGAGGTCGGCTCGTCGGCGATCAGCAGATCGGGCTTGGCGATCAGCATCATCGCGATCATCGCGCGCTGCCCCATGCCGCCCGACACCTCGTGCGGATAGAGGCCGAACATGCGCTCGGGATCGTCGATCTGCACGGCTTCGAGCGCGGCGATCACGCTCGCCCTCGCCTCGCGGGCCGCGATTCGCGTGTGCGCGCGCAGCGTCTCGACGATCTGGTCGCCGATCCGCATCACCGGGTTGAGCGAGAACTTCGGGTCCTGCAGCACCATCGCGATGCGCCCGCCGCGCAGCTCGCGCCGCTGCTGCGGCGTGCAGCCCAGCAGGTCGACGCCGTTGAACGCCAGCCGCTTCGCGGTGACGTTGCCTTCCGGCGCGGTGAGGCCCAGGATGGCGCGCCCGGTCTGCGACTTGCCGGAGCCCGATTCGCCGACGATGCCGAGCCGCTCGCGGCCCAGCGTGAACGACACGCCGCGCACGGCCTCGGTTCGGCCGCCGTCGCGGTTGGGGAACGAGACCCGGAGGTCGTCGACCACCAGCATGGGCTCGCGCGGAGGGCTCTCCATTGCGCTCATTTCACGGCCTTCGGGTCGAGCGCGTCGCGCAGGCCGTCGCCGAGCAGGTTGAAGGCGAGGCTCACCACGAAGATGGCCGCGCCCGGCGCGGCCGCGACCCACCACTGGTCGAGCACGTAGAGCCGCCCGTTGGCGATCATCGCGCCCCATTCGGGCATCGGCGGCTGCGCGCCGAGGCCGAGGAAGCCCAGGCCCGCGGCGGTGAGGATGATGCCGGCCATGTCGAGCGTGACGCGCACGATCACCGACGACACGCACAGCGGCATGATGTGGCGCAGCACGATGCGCCACGGCGACGCGCCGATCAGCTGCACGGCGGCGATGTAGTCGGCGTGCCGGATGGTGAGCGTCTCGGCGCGCGCGATCCGCGCATACGGCGGCCAGGAGGTGATCGCGATCGCGAGCACCGCGTTCTCGATGCCGGGACCCAGCGCGGCGACGAAGGCGAGCGCCAGGATGAGCCGCGGAAAGGCGAGGAAGATGTCGGTGATGCGCATCAGCGTGGCGTCGACCAGCCCGCCCGAATAGCCGGCAACGGTGCCCACGGCGAGCCCGATGGGCGCCGCCAGGATCGCCACGAGCATCACGACGAAGAGCGTGATGCGCGAGCCGAAGATGATGCGCGACAGGATGTCGCGGCCCTGGTCGTCGGTGCCGAACCAGTGCGCGGCCGACGGCGGCAGGAGGCGCGTGGTGCGCAGGTCGCCGATGAACGGGGAATACGGGCTCAGCACGTCGGCGAACACGGCGGTCAGCACCAGGCCGATCACGATCAGCAGGCCCAGCATCGCGAGCCGGTTGCGCGCGAACGTGCGCCACGCGCCGTACGCGCGCCCCAATGACGCCTGCCGGCGCGAGCGCGGCCGGTCGGACATCAGCCAGTCGTGCAGGCTCTCCCGGGGAATCGCGCCGCCGGCCGCTTCGTTGCCGGTCATCGTGCCTGCGCCATCGCGCGCGTCCTCGGGTCCAGCACGTTGTACAGCAGGTCCGAGAGCAGGTTGAGGCCGATGAAGATCGAGCCGACGATGATCGTGGCGCCGAGCACGGCGTTCATGTCGGCGTTCTGCAGCGAATTGGTGAGGTACAGGCCGAGTCCCGGCCACGAGAAGACCGTCTCCGTGAGCACCGAGCCCTCCAGCAGCCCGGCATAGGACAGCGCGATCACGGTGACGAGCGGCACCATCGCGTTGCGCAGCGCATGGCGCCAGATGATCCGCGTCTCGGACAGGCCCTTGGCGCGGGCCGCGACCACGTACTCCTGCCCGAGCTCGTTCAGCATGAACGACCGGGTCATGCGGCTGATGTAGGCGAGCGAGAAATAGCCGAGCAGCGAAGCCGGCAGGATGAGGTGCGACAGCGCGTTGCCGAACGCCCCCCACTCGCCGGCGCGCGCGGTATCGAGCAGCAGCAGCCCGGTCACGGGCACGAGCGTGTACTCGTAGACGACGTCGATGCGGCCCGGCCCGCCGACCCAGCCCAGCCGGGCGTAGAACACCACGAGGGCCATGAGACCGAGCCAGAAGATCGGGACCGAGTAGCCGATCAGGCCCATGACGCGCACGATCTGGTCGACCACGCCGCCGCGCCGCACGGCCGCCCAGACGCCGAGCGGCACGCCGATCCCGGCGCCGATGATGATGCCCAGCGTGGCGAGCTCGAAGGTCGCCGGAAACGTGCGGCGGATGTCCTGCATCACCGGGTTCGACGTCAGCACCGACGTGCCGAAGTCACCGTGCAGGACCTTGCTGACGTAGATGTAGAACTGCTCCCACAGCGGCTTGTTGAGGCCGAGCTCCTCGCGCACGCGGGCGATGACGTGCTCGGGCGCGCGGTCGCCGACGATGGCGAGCACCGGGTCGATCGGGATCACCCGGCCGATGAAGAACGTCACGGCCAGCAGCCCCAGGTAGGTCAGCAGGATGACGAGCAGGAACCGGCCGACGAGGTTCGACGCCCGGAGCAGGCGGGCATCGCCGCGCTCGCCTGCCGCTGCCGGCCCGGGATCCAGTGCGTCCAAGCCGGGACTACCGCGCGAATCACCGCTTCGACACCCTGAACATGTAGGTGGTGTCCGACGTCGGTCCGAGCTTCAGGCCCTCGACGTCGCTGCGGAACGCCGCCACCTCGGTCTGCTGGAAGAGCATCACGAACGGGCTGTTCTTGCGGAACTCGGCCTGCATCTCCTCGTACATCGCCTTGCGCTTGGCCGGGTCGCGCTCGAGCACGGCGGCATCGGCCTTCTTCGTCAGCTCGGGAATGGCCCAGGCATTGCGCCACGCGAGCGGCTTCGACTTGGCGTCGTCGGAGTTGTCCGGGTTGCGCGCGAAGGTGTCGGCGTTGGTGTGCGGATCCCAATAGTCGGCGCCCCACTGGCCGATGTAGATGTCGTGGGTGCGGGCGCGGTACTTGGTCAGCGTCTGCTTGCCGTCGCCGGGCAGGATCTCGACGTCGATGCCCGCGCGCTTGGCCGTCTGCTGGAAGGCCTCGGTGATGCCCTGCACGGGCTGCACGGTGCGCATGTCGATCGTGACCTTGAAGCCGTTGGGCACTCCCGCCTTGGCCAGCAGCGCCTTGGCCTTGTCGACGTCGAGCTTGTAGGGATTCTCGGTGCTGGCGCCCAGCAGGCCGATGGGCAGGAAGTTCTGGTGCACGACGCCGATGTTCTTGATCAGCGTGTCGCCGATCGCCGCGTAGTCGACCAGCCACTTCATCGCCTCGCGGACCTCGGGCTTGGCGAGCGTCGGGTTCTTCTGGTTCAGGCTGATGTAGTAGACCGTGCCCTTGGGCGTGGACGTGGTCTTGATGTCCTTGTTGGACGCCAGCGCGGCGAGATCCTGCGGCGTGAGATTGCGCGCGACGTCGGCGTCGCCCTTTTCGAGCAGCAGACGCTGCGTCGCGGCTTCCTTCACGTGCCGGTAGATGACGCGCGCCAGCTTGGACTTTTCGCCGTAGTAGCTGTCGTTGCGCTCGAGCGCCACGATCTCGTTGGCGCGCCACTCGCGCAGCTTGAGCGGTCCGGAGCCGGCGTAATTGGTCTTCAGCCAGCCGTAGCCGAAGTCGCCGTTCTGCTCCTTGGACATGACCAGCTTCTTGTCCACGATGGCGGCCACGTTGGCGGTCAGGCAGTTCAGCACGAAGGTCGGCGCATACGACTTGTCCGTCTCGATCGTCAGCGTCAGCGGGCCCGTCTGCTTGATCCGGTCCTTGACGTTGTCCTTGTTGAAGCCGAACTGGGTCAGGATGAACGCCGGCGTCTTGTCGAGCAGGACGGCGCGCTGCAGCGAATAGACGACGTCCTCGGCGGTCAGGGCGTTGCCGGACGCGAACTTCAATCCCGGCTTGAGCTCGAAACTGAAGGTCTTGCCGTCGGGCGAGACGGTCCAGGACTTGGCGACGTCGCCATAGAGCTTGGAGGGGTCGCTGACATCGAACCGGACGAGGCGATCGTAGGTGTTGCCCATGATCTCGCCGGCGGAGATTTCGAACGATTCGGCCGGGTCCATCGTGATGATGTCGTCGATGGCCCACGCGACCACCAGCGTGTCCTTGGGCGTGGCGGCCACTGCCGGCATGGCGCCGGCGAGCGCGAGCATTGCGGCAACCGCGGCGGCGCCGAGCCGGCCGCGCGTGAGCGGAAACAGGGAGTGCTTCATCGGGAGATCCATTCGGTTTGGGTCGATGGGGGGCCGCCGCGCGTGCCGCGACGGCCGGGTAACCCGGGCAGTGTATACCCGTCCGGATTCCGGCATCAATACGTGGCCGGCCGGAACGCGACGTTGACCCTGGCAGGAGGAATCGTCAACATGACGGCCGTGCAGCATCCATCCCGGCGCCAAGCCGAGCCAGAGAGAGGAAGGGAAATGAAGCTTCTGACCGCACCGGCATCTCCGTTTGGACGCAAGGTCAAGATCGTCGCGATCGAGAAGGGCGTGCTCGACCGCATCGAGATCGTCCCGGTGGCCACCACTCCGGCGGCCCCGAACGAGGGCCTCGCCCGCGACAACCCGCTCGCCAAGATCCCCACGCTGGTGCAGGACGACGGCCGTTCGCTCTACGACTCGTTCGTGATCTGCGATTACCTCGACACGCTGCACACGCGCGAGAAGGCGATCCCCGCGTCCGGCGCCCGGCGCTGGGAAGTCCTGACGGTTCACGCGCTTGGGCAACGGCATGGCCGATGCGGCCATTCTCTGCCCGGTACGAAAGCGTGCTCCGTCCGGAGGCCCTGCGCTGGCCCGACTGGCTTCAGGGGCAGATGAAGAAGGTCACCGGAGGGCTCGACTGGCTCGAAGCCAACCTGGCGAGCGTCGGACGCGCCGGGGCGGCCGAGGTCGATCTCGGCCAGATTGCCGTTGCCTGCGCGCTGGGCTATCTCGACTTCAGGTTCGCCGACATGGATTGGCGGACGGCACGCCCCCGTCTTTCCGGCTGGTTCAAGGAGTTTTCGCAGCGCGCGTCGATGCAGCGGACGATGCCCTCCGCGTGACGGCGGGCCGGGTCCGGCGAACGATTGGCGGCGAGCGCACTCGAAGCGTGATGCCGATGATGCCAGCGGGAACCCTGCGGCGCACGCTCCTGGGCGCGATCCTGTTGGTCGCCCTGTTGCTGTCGGTGCCGATGCTGACCCTCGCGTTCGGACGGGTGCCGGCCACCGGCGACTGGCGCACGGCGAGCCATCGCGCCGCCGGCCTTGCGCCCGAGCCTGCGCTGCATCGCGACGCCGTGGTTCAGGTCTACGCCGCCCGCACGTTCGGCTGGCGCGGCGCGTTCGCCGTGCACACGTGGCTCGCCGCGAAGCCGGCGAACGCGGACGGGTACACGCGCTACGAGGTCATCGGCTGGTACGCGCGCTCGGGTCATTCGACGGTTTCGGTCACGCAGCCGCGGGCGCCGGACACGGAGTGGTTCAGCGCGGCGCCCCGCCTCGTGCGCGACCTGCGCGGCGCCGATGCCGAAGCGGTCATCGCCAAGCTGGACGCGGCCGTGGCCTCCTATCCGCATGCCGACACGTATCGGGCCTGGCCGGGCCCGAACAGCAACACGTTCCTCGCGCATCTGGGCCGCGCGATTCCGGAGCTGCGCCTCGCGCTGCCGTCGACGGCGATCGGCAAGGACTACCTGCCGGGCGGCCAGATCTTCGCGCGCACGCCCAGCGGCACCGGCTACCAGGCGTCGCTCGCGGGCATCGTCGGGCTTGCCGCGGGCGGGGACGAAGGCTTCGAGCTCAACGTGCTCGGGCTCGTGACCGGCATCGATTTCGTCCGTCCCGCGCTCAAGGTGCCCGGCATCGGCCGCTTCCCGGCGGACGGTTGACCGTCCGGGCCGTGCGCTAGCGTTTCTCCGCGAGCAGCGCCTTCTTCGCGGCCGCGAGCTCGGCGAGCTTCTCGGGGCCGACCTGCGGGTAGTGCAGACCAAGCGACGCGAGCGCGTCGACGATCGCCGACGCCACGACGATGCGCGTGAACCACTTGTTGTCGGCCGGCACGACGTACCACGGAGACTGCGGCGTCGACGTCTCGCGGATCATCGTCTGGTACGCGTCCATGTACGTGTCCCAGTGCCCGCGCTCCTTCACGTCGGCCGCCGAGAACTTCCAGTTCTTCTCCGGCTGGTCGATCCGCTCGAGGAAGCGCTTCTTCTGCTCGGCGCGCGACACGTGGAGGAAGAACTTGCGGATCAGCACGCCGTTGCGCGACAGATAGCGCTCGAACGCGCGGATGTCCTGGTACCGGTTGTCCCAGAGGTCCTTGCCGATGTGCTGCGGCGGGAGCTTCTGCCCGGCCAGGAACTCCGGGTGCGCCTTCACGACCAGCACTTCCTCGTAGTAGCTGCGGTTGAAGATGCCGATGCGCCCGCGCTCGGGCAGGCTCTTCATGCAGCGCCACAGGTAGTCGTGGTCGAGCTCCTCCGTCGTCGGCGCCTTGAACGAGAAGACCTGGCAGCCCTGCGGGTTGACACCGGACATCACGTGCTTGATCGCGCCGTCCTTCCCGGCCGCGTCCATCGCCTGGAAGATGAGCAGCACCGCCCACCGGTCCTGCGCATAGAGCATGTCCTGCAGGTCGGCGAGCGCGTTGCGTCCGACCGCGAGCGCTTCCTGCGCGCGCGGCTTGTCCTCCGCGCCCAGGTGGGCGGTGTCGCCCGGGTCGATGTCCTTCAGGCGGAAGCCGCGGCCGCGATCGATGCGAAAGGGGCGCGAGAACTTCCGCGCCACCTTGACGACGGACTCGAGGTCCGGGGTGTCGTTCGCCATGTCGTGTGCCTCCTGTGCAGAAAAATCCAATGTAGCAGAACCGGCCCGGCGGCCGCTCAGCGGGCCAATGCGGCGTCGCCCACGAACGGATTGTTCCGGCGCTCCTCCCCGAACGTGGACATCGGCCCGTGGCCGGGCACGAACTGCACGTCGTCGCCGAAGGGCCAGAGCTCTTCCGTGATCGACCGCACCAGCGTGGCGAAGTCGCCGCGCGGAAAATCCGTGCGTCCGACCGAACCCTGGAAGAGGACATCGCCGACGAACGCGATGCGCCGCTCGGGCGCGACGAACACGACGTGTCCCGGCGTGTGCCCGGGGCAATGGCGCACGGCGAAGGTGAGGCTGCCGACCGTCACGGTGTCGCCGCCTTCGACCCAGCGGTCCGGCGTGAAGACGCGGGCGCCGGGAACGCCGAAGCCCGCGCCCTGCTGCGCGAGCTGATCGATCCAGAACGCGTCCTCCCGCTGGGGACCCTCGACCGGCACGCCCGTGCGTTCCGCGAGCTCGGCCACGCCGCCGCAGTGATCGACGTGCCCGTGCGTGACGAGAATCTTCTCGAGCGTCGCGCCGCTCTGCTCGAGCACGGCGAGCAGGTGCTCGACGTCTCCCCCCGGGTCGACGAACGCCGCCTTTCCCGTCGCCGCGCAGATGACGAGCGAGCAGTTCTGCTGGAACGGCGTGACCGGAATGACGGCGAGCTTCACGACGCCTTGACGGCTCCTCCGGCCGCGGCCTGCGCGAGCGCGCGCCGCTTCTGCACGTGCATGCCGATGGCCAATCCGGCGGACACGATGCACAGGACCCCCGCCACGGAGAATGCGGCCGCGTAGCTGCCGGTGGCCGACTTGGCGGCGTTGCCGGCGAAGATGCCGACCACGCCCGCAATGCCGTAGCTCGTGAACACCCAGCCGAAGTTGGCGCCCAGATTCTTCGCGCCGAAGAGGTCGGCCGTGGCCGACGGAAACAGCGCGAAGTTGCCGCCGAAGTTGAAGCCCACGATGGCGGCGCCGACGGCCAGGGACATCTCGGTGTCGAGGCCGCCCAGCACGAACATCATCGTGGCCTGGAACAGGAACATGGCGACGAACGCCGTCGTGCGCCCCACCCGGTCCGAGACCATGCCCCACACGATCCGGCCGAGCGCGTTGAACACCGCCAGCCAGCCCACGACGGCAACGCCACGATCGAAGAGATCCCGGGCGCGCGCATCGCCGAGGGCCGCCGCTCCCCCGGCGGCGTTCACCAGCTGCTCGCCCGCGAAGCCCTTCAGGATGCCGATCACCATCAGCCGGCCATGGCGCCGCTGAAGAACATCAGCCAGAGCGTGTAGAACGCGGGACGGCGCAGCGTGTCCTGCCACGTCGACTCGAACTTGACCTGCGGTGTGGCCGGCGGGTTGGTCAGCAGCGAGGCGCCCAGCGTGATCAGCAGGATCGAGATCAATCCGTGCGCGGTGAACAGCGACACGATGCCGTGGGCGCGCACGTAGTTCTCCGCGCTGAACGGCAGCTGCGGATGACTGAAGATGTACGCGCCGAAGCCGAAGCCGGCGACCGCGATGCCGCTCACCAGGCCCTTGCGCTCCGGGAACCACTTGATCAGCGCCGCGATCGGGCACACGTAGGCAAAGCCGATCCCCGCGCCGGCCAGGAAACCCACCGTCCCCCACAGCATGAAGAGGCGGTCGATCTCGCCCAGCTGCCCGACGTAGCGCTGGCCCATCAGCACCGCGGCGATGACGCACGAGGCCACGATGACGAGCGGCACGTCGCGCAGCATCGCCTTCTGCTCGGGATCGGCGTTGCGCGTGAGCGTGCGGAACAGCGCCAGCAACAGCAGCGTCACGATCCCCGCGAACGCGGCGTGCGCCAGGTAGAACACGATGAAGTGGTTCATGAACCCGGCGAGCGAGGAAGCCGCCGCCCATGAGGAGACCGCCGATGGTGGCGGTGAACCGCGGGCCTTTGAGGTCCTGCACGCGCCCCGCGACCACCATGGTCGCCGCGAACGAGAGAATGCAGATCGAAAACGCGTACTTGAGGTAGCCCTGCTGCTCGGATTCGCGGAGTATCTTCGCGGCATCGTCCGCGACCACCGTCACCTCGCTCCGGCTCGTGCCGCCCGCTTCCAGCTTCCGGAAATCCGCTTCCGTGACGACCGGGCGGAAAGACCTGCGCGTCGAGCGGCCGCCAGAAGATGCTGTAGCCGTAAAGGGTGCCGAGGACGAGCTGGATCAGGATGGCGCCGACGAGAACTCGGGCGCGAACGGCGGACTGCATCATGGCGACTCCCGGCTGGCGTAAGGGGCGGATGCGGCCCCGAAACAAAGGCGCCGCACGCCCGGTCGTGCCGGTCATGGGCACCAGAACAGGCGATCGAAGATCATGTCGACCTCGCGCTTGTGCCGTTTCGTATTATATTCCCTGCCACCCGACATGAACACGAATCGATGTCCGCACCAATGTCCTCGCCGGCGCCTCCTGCGCTGGCCGAGGCACCGGCACGGGCTCGCGGCAGCGGAGCATCGATGCCCGTCGCGCTGTTCGCCGCAAGCCTGTGCGTCCTGTCGTTGGCCGGATGCGCAGCCATCGAGCGCGCACCCCAGCCCGAGGCGCGACCGGATGCCGCACCCTCCGGCCCAACCGTTGCAATCGAGCCACCGGCCGCTTCAACCTCGCCACCGCCCGAACCGCTGCCGGCAAGCGCGATGGAACAGGCAGTCGTCACGCCGGAGCCGCAGGTCGCGCCGGCGACGCCGATGGCAGGTCCGGCGTCGCCGGTCCAGTTGCGGCGAAGCCCGATGTCGTCGGCCCCCAGGGCGCCGCCAAGCGTGCCGCTCACCCTCCGCGGCACAACCGCCGAAGAAGGAGCCGCCTGCCCCGGTCATCGCGAAGCCGGAGGCGCCGCCGCCGCTGGATCTCAAGTCGCTCGAGACCCGGCTCAAGGAAACGAAGGCGATCGGCGTGTTCACCAAGCTCACGGTCAAGAACCAGGTCGACGATCTGCTGGAGAAGTTCCGCGCGTACTACCAGGGGAAGCTCAAGACCACGCTCACCGAGCTGCGGCGATCGTACGATATGCTGGTCCTGAAAGTGCTCGCGCTTGCTGCAGGACGCCGACCCGCCGCTCGCCAGCGCGATCGCGGCGTCGCGCGAATCGATCTGGGCCATTCTTTCCAATCCCGCGAAATTCGCAGCGGTCTAGCGGAAGTGACGGAGAACAACCGTGAACAATCGCATCAGAGGCTGGACGCTGATCGCCTGGCTGGCGGCGATCGGTGCCGTGCCGGCGCGCGCGGCCGATGATGCCGCGCTGCTCAAGGATCTGACGTCGGTGATCGCGCTGCTGGGCCTGCCCTGCGGTCAGGTCGTCAGCGCGACGCGGCTGAAGGACAACGATCACATCGCGACCTGCAAGGACGGCAACCGCTACCGGGTGTTCGTCAATGCCGAAGGCAGGGTCGTCGCGCAGAAGCAGTGACCGGCTATGCGCCGCATCGGTGTTGCGGTTGCCACGCGCAGGGGTTAGGACTTACGATTGCGGACGACGCGCGCGAGCAGGCGAAAGTCACAGAGGTCCGGAGGAACACACATGCCCAAGTATTTTTACCTGCTCATCGACTACCCGGCCCTGATTGCGGCGCCGATCGTCTTTTTTGCGGTGCTCGCCCTCTGGAGCCAATCGCGCACCGCCTGGGTGGCGACGGCCGCGTGGGTCGTGTACCTTGGTTACGAGCTCGGCATGAATGCCCAGGTGCTTTGCAGTGCCGACGAGTGCATCAAGCGAACGGCACTCTATTTCGCGTACCCGCTGCTGGCTTTCCTGTCGCTGGTGGCGCTGGTTCAGGTCTATGTTCACCTGCGCGACAGGCGTCACCAGCATCGGCTGTCAACGACCCGCCGCTGACGCGGGTCGCGCCGCGATCCGCGACCTCAGGCAAGCCGCACGAGCTGCTTGCCGAAATTCTCGCCCCGCAGGAGCCCGATCAATCCCTTCGGCGCGTTGTCGATGCCGACAATCACCGACTCGCGGTACTTGAGCCTGCCTGCCGCGAGATGGCCGGCGAGACCCTGCAGCGCCTCGCCATAGCGGTCCTTCCAGTCGAACACGATCATCCCCTGCATGCGGATGCGGTTGACCAGCACCGAGCGCAAGCCGCGTATAGGCGTAGGGGGCCGTGGCTTCGTACTCGGCGATGAGGCCGCAGATGACGATGCGGGAGAACCGGTTCATCAGGCCCAGCATCGTGTCGAGCACGACGCCGCCGACGTTCTCGAAATGCACGTCGACGCCGTCGGGGCAGGCGGCTGCGCAGATCATGGTGGAGCGCTCCGCGCTTGTGGTCGACGCACGCATCGAATCCGAGCTCCTGCACGACGTAATCGCACTTCGCCTTGCCGCCGGCAATGCCTACCGCACGGCAGCCGTGGATCTTCGCGAGCTGCCCGACCACGCTGCCGACGGCACCTGACGCCGCCGACACCACGACC
Source organism: uncultured beta proteobacterium (assembly GCA_963751405.1). Taxonomy (GTDB): domain Bacteria; phylum Pseudomonadota; class Gammaproteobacteria; order Burkholderiales; family Casimicrobiaceae; genus CAIWHR01. The sequence goes on from CAVVUJ010000036.1 coordinate 85,974, forward strand.
GTTTCGCCCGGCTTGGGCGCGCCGATGTCGAACAGGCCGAACCATGCGGTCATCCCCGGCATGCCGAGCACGCCGAGGTAATACGATGCCGGCGCGCGCGTGGCGTCGATTCTGTACACCTCGTCCGCCCTGGCGACGCCGTAGAGCTGCCAGCCCGAGGACGCCAGCACCTTGTCGCCGGCGGCGAAGCGCGGATCGCGCGACGCGACGACCTCGCCCACCGTCTGCCCCACCATCACTTCGCCGATCTGCACCGGCGGCACGTAGGACTTCACGTCGTTCATCCGGCCGCGCATGTACGGATCGAGCGAGAGCCATTCGTTCTTCACCAGCACTTCGCCTTCGCCGGGCACGCCGACCGGCGCGTCGACTATGCGGAAATTGTCCTCGGTCACCGGACCCTGCGGGCGGCTCGCCAGCAGCACCTGCCTGTTCATCGCGGTCATGCGCCTCCCTTGTCGCCTGCGCGGCGTATCGTTCCCGGTGGTGATCATGATGCCCTGCCGCCGCGGGATCCGGACGGCCGCCGTTCGATGGTACCCTTTTGCCGGTTTCCCGCGCGTGCCAACCCCATTCCTCGAACGGAGCAGTCATCGATGTCAAGAATCGCCATTCGTCCTGCCGCTCCTTGCCTTCCTCACTTCCTGTGCCGCCCCTCCCATGATCCCCTCCGCCGCCATCGCCGACCTCGCCCCCACCGGAAAGATCCGCGCCGCGATCAATTTCGGGAATCCGATTCTGGCAACGAAGGACGCTGCCACCGGGGAGGCGCGCGGCGTCTCGGTCGACCTCGCGCGCGAGCTCGGCCGCCGCCTCGCCGTTCCCGTCGAGCTCGTCACGTTCAACACCGCCGGCGAGGTGGTCGATGCGTTCAAGGCCGGCAGCGATCGACGTCGGGTTCGTCGCCATCGACCCGGCGCGCGCGGTCGACATCAGCTACACCGAGGCCTACGTGGTCATCGAAGGCGCCTACCTCGTGACGCGCGATTCGCCGATCCGCAACAACGCGGAAGTCGATCGCGCCGGCACGCGGGTCGTGGTCGGCGCCAAGAGCGCGTACGACCTCTACCTGTCGCGCGAGCTGAAGCAGGCGACGATCGTCCGCGCGCCCTCCTCGCCTGCCGTCACGGATTTCTTCCTGGCGCAGAAGCTCGACGTCGCGGCCGGCGTCAAGCAGCAGCTCGAAGCGGACGCGAAGCGCCTCCCCGGCCTGCGCCTGCTCGACGGCCGCTTCATGGTGATCAACCAGGCGATGGGAACGCCGCGCGGCCGCGACGCCGGAGCCCAATACCTGCGCGATTTCGTCGCGACCATGAAGTCTTCCGGGTTCGTTGCGGAGGCCCTGAAGCGGCACGGAATCGAGGGCGCGGCGGTCGCGCCATGAGGTGGGTCCGATCGCAGGGCGCTTCGCCGCCGCGCAGCGCGCGCGACGACGTGCGGGCCACGCCGATGCGGAATCGCAACGCGCTGCGCAATGTCCTGTGCGCGGTCGCTGTCGTCGTCCTCTGCGTCGATGCGCGCGCGGCGTCGCAGGCGCCCGTCGGCGCGAAGAACGGCATGGTCGTCACCAGCCAGCATCTCGCCACCAAGGTCGGCGTCGACATCCTGAAGCAGGGCGGCAACGCGGTCGACGCCGCGGTCGCCGTCGGCTACGCGCTCGGCGTCGTGTTTCCCGGCGGCGGGAAGCCTCGGCGGCGGCGGCTTCATGACGCTCCAGCTCGCGGACGGGCGCAAGACGTTCATCGATTTCCGCGAGAAGGCCCCGCTGGCCGCGACGGCCGACATGTACCTCGACCGCGACGGCAACGTCATCCGCGGCCTGAGCACCAAGGGCTATCTTGCCGCGGGCGTGCCGGGCAACGTGGCCGGGTTCGAATTGGCGCTCGCCAAGTACGGCACGATGAAGCGCGCGGCCGTCATCGCGCCCGCCATCCGCCTCGCGCAGCGCGGCTTCGTGCTGGAGCAGGCCGACGCCGACATGCTGGCCGCCGTCGCCGAGGATTTCCGCGCCGACGCGCCGTCGGCCGCGATCTTCCTCGACCAGGGCGAGCCGTTCAAGGCCGGACAGCGCCTCGTGCAGCAGGACCTCGCGCGCACGCTGCAGCGCATCGCGCGCAACGGGGCCGACGGCTTCTACAAGGGCCCGACCGCCGACGCCATCGTCGCGGCGAGCACGCGCGGCAAGGGCATCATCACGAAGGCGGACCTCGCGCAGTACCAGGCGCGCGAACTGGCGCCGATCGAGTGCGACTACCGCGGGTATCGCATCGTGTCGGCGCCGCCGCCCAGCTCGGGCGGCGTGATCGTCTGCGAAATCCTGGGCATTCTCGAGGGCTATCCGCTGCGCGAGCTGGGCTTTCGCTCGGCGCAGGCCGTGCACTACCAGATCGAGGCGATGCGCCACGCGTACGTGGATCGCAACAGCTATCTCGGCGACCCCGATTTCGTGCGCAACCCGATCGAGCGCCTGCTGGACAAGGGCTACGCCGCGCAGATCCGCGCCGCGATCGACCCGGCCAGGGCGGGCGTTTCCAGCGCCATCAAGCCCGGCGTCGCGCCGCACGAAGGGACCAACACCACGCACTACTCGATCGTCGACAAGGCCGGCAACGCCGTGGCGGTGACCTACACGCTGAACGAGTGGTTCGGCGCGAGGGTGACGGTGGCGGGCACCGGCATCATCATGAACGACGAAATGGACGACTTCACCGTCAAGCCCGGCGTGCCGAACTTCTACGGCCTCGTGCAGGGCGAAGCCAATGCGATCGCGCCGGGCAAGCGGCCGCTCTCCTCGATGTCGCCCACCATCGTGTCGCGCGACGGCAAGCCGGTGCTGGTCATCGGCGCGCCGGGCGGCAGCCGCATCATCACCGTGGTCGTGCACCTGATCCTCAACACGGTCGACTACGGCATGAACCTCCAGGAAGCGATCGACGCGCCGCGCTTCCACCAGCAGTGGCTGCCCGAGGGCACGTCCGTCGAGGAGTTCGCGCTCTCTCCGGACACGCGCCGGATGCTGGCCGACATGGGCCACAAGTTCACCGATTCCCGGCCCTGGAGCCACGCCATCGGCATCATCGTCGGCGCGCCGTCGCTCGGTGGCGCGGCGCGCGACGGCAACCGGTTCTTCGGCGCCAACGATCCGCGGCGCAATACGGGGCTGGCGCTGGGGTACTGATGAGCACGGTCTGCGCACCGTTTCATTGGCGACCACGGAATCGGCTGCGGAAATCCACCTGTTAGCGGTAAGAATTCCCGGACAAACCGCATCGGGCGAGCTCATGCCTGTAAGGATTCCGACTTTACCGCTTTGCGCTCATGTCGATCTTCTGCCAAGCGCTGGCGCGCCCCGTCCTCGGTGCCTGCAGGGCCAAGTGTCGGATTACCTTACAGAAAGGGATCGTTCTGCCGGAGAAACCGATCCAAAGTGCTGTTTCGTATAGGAAATCTATTTCGGTATGGTTGTTGCATTGACAGTTGTCCTTGATCAACGCCGCCAGTATTCGAGCGCAAGACGACGGGCTGGCGAGCCAAGACGGCGGCAGGTGAATGGCGAGGATCCGCGCCCGCTCGATACCTGCAGCAAACGCAGCCCTGCGCCAGCAAGTCCATGCAATTTGGGGGATCGCAATGTCAACCCGTCGTCTGCAGGTGTGCCTGTGCGCCAGAAACCTCGAGCGGAGCGAGCCAGGCACTCAGGTCAGCGCTGATCGAACGGCGCCTAGGCGGGGGTTCGCCGCGCGTGCCGCGCTTGCTGCCATTCTTGCTGCCCTCTCGCCGCTGACCAATGCGGGCATCGTCACGGGCGGCAACACCACGTCGATCCCGACCATGGCGACCCACCGAGCGCGACCGTCGCCGGGACGGTGTTCGTCGGCAATGGCGGATCCGGAACACTCGACGTCGGCTCCGGCAGTACGCTGAACTCCAATACCCTGAGCGTCGGGGCTGGCAATTCGTCGGGCAGCGGTGTCGTCACCATCATCGGCACGGGCGTCTCAGGTTCGCCACAAACCGTCGTCAATCTCCTCGGGCCGCCGGATGCGTCGACGACCAACAATCCGCTCGAGTTGGGACAGTTGGGCACCGGCGTGATGACCGTTTCGAACGGCGCGATCATCAACGGCCTCAACGCAGGTAACCCCGCCTTTTGCGCCCCGTCGCGTTGCAACATCTTCATCGGGCAGACCGCGGGGTCCTCCGGGACTCTGACTCTGCAGGGTGCCGGCACGACGGCGAGCTTCGGCGGAGGATTCTTTGTCGGGAACGCCGCCGTCGCACCCGGGTTCGGCACATCGGGGGGACTGGCTACCGGCATCGTCAATGTGCAGAGCGGCGCGGTGCTCAATACCTATGGCGCGTGGCTGGGCAACATTTTCGTGCAGGGTACGCCGAATGGCGAGACCGCGTCCGCACAAGTGACCATCGACGGGACCGATTCCAAGTGGTCGGTTACGCAAGACCCCGTCAACGGCTCGCAGGCGCGGATCAACATGGCCGCGACGCCGAACGCGACGGCTACGCTCAACGTTTCCGGTGGCGGCCAGGTAAACGTCACTGGCGGAACCATCACGTCGTACATCGGCGTTGGCGATGGCGGTAGCGCAACGTTGAACATCGCTGAGCGGGGGTCTGGTCACCGCCGCGGACATGGTCCTCGGCAACCAGACGACGGGCGTGGGCACGGTCACCGTCGGCGGCGCTTCGTCCACGCTGGCGGTCGCGAACAGCCTCACGGTCGGCAATCAGGGCACCGGCGCGCAACGCGCTGACACATCAACACGGGCGGCACCGTCACCGTGATCCGGCAACGCCGGAGGCAATCTGGCCGTCGGCATGAATACAGACAGCCAGGGGACCGTGACCGTCAACGGCGGCACGCTCAGCGTTTCGGGGATCGGCGCAGGCAACTGGGGGACTGGCACGATCAACATTCAGGACGGCGGCCAGGTCACCTCGGGGTACCTGAGCGTCGGCAACAACCGATTTGTCTTAGGCGAACCGGCGGGAGGCGTGGGCACGGTCAACGTCGGCGGCGGCTCGGGATCGTCACTGCTGACCATCAATGGCGGTGTGACCATTGGCCAGCAGACCTCCGGCGCGAACGCGCTGAACATCAATACGGGCGGCACCGTCACGCTTACCGGCGTCAACCCGGGGGGCCTGGCCATCGCGCAGGCCGCCGGCAGCCAGGGTGTCGTGACCGTCAGTGGCGGGACGCTCAATATCGCCGCCGCGGCCGGCGGCATCGGTGTGGGCAACGGCGGCACCGGCACGCTGACGATCCAGAACGGTGGCCTGGTCGCGGTGTCGTCCAATTCGGGCCTGGGCGTGGCCGGCACATCGGGCAGCACTGGCACGGTGATGGTGGACGGTGGGACACTCAACCTCACCGGGGCAAGTTCGTCTCTCGGCGTCGGTAACGGTGGCACCGGCACGCTGACAGTCATGAACGGAGGCACGGTCACCGTCTCCGGCACGGGCGGCCTGGGTCTCGGTGGATCGAACGGCAGCAGCGGCACCGTGGTGGTCGATGGCACCGGGCAACTGAACGTGACCGGGACCAACGCCTTCGTCGGTGTCGGCAATGGCGGCACCGGCACGCTGACGATCCAGAACGGCGGTCTGGTAAATGCGGTGAACATGGGCCTCGGCAACCAGAACACCGGCGTGGGCACGGTCACCATCGGCGGCAATTCGTCGACGCTTGCGATCGGAAACAACCTGACCGTCGGCCAGCAGAGCGGCGGCGCCAACGCGCTGACGATCAACGCCGGTGGCACAGTCACGGTGGCCGGCAACAACGGCGGGGGTCTCCAGATCGCCGCGGGAACCGGTAGCAAGGGTAGCGTGGCCGTCCACGGTGGGACGCTCACCCTGACCGGCGTGAACTCCCAAATCGGCGTCGGCAATGGCGGCAACGGCACGCTGACCATCGACACCGGAAGCACGGTCACCGCCCGATCGTTGACCGTGGCCGGTGGCGCTACTGCCGTCGGCACGGTCAACATCGTCGGAACCACGTCCGGCCCGCAGACGATCGTCAATGTTTCCGGACCGCCGAGTACCGCCAGCGGACTCGAATCCGCTGCAGGTCGGCAACTGGGGCACCGGCACGATGACGGTGTCCAACGGCGCCATCGTCAACGTCGCCCTGCCGGGTGGCGTTCCCAACTCCAACTGCGCGGTCGTCTTCTGCGGCAACTATGTCGGCAACGCGGCGGGATCGAACGCCACGCTGACGCTGACCGGTGCCGGCACCACGATGAATCTCGCCGGGCAGGTCGTCGTCGGCAACGCTTCGGTGTTCACCAACCCGCCGAGCAGCTCCACCTTCGGCACGCCGGGCGGCACCACGACCGCCGCGCTGAACGTGCTGGCCGGCGCGACGCTCAACACCTACAACGCGAGTGTCTCGACGGGTCCCAGCGGTGCGAATCCAACCGGCGGCGAGCACACGATCGCCAATATCATCATCGATGGCGCTAACTCGGTGTGGAATGTCACCCAGAACGTGTTCAACGGCGCGCAGGCATTCATGAATCTCGCTGCCCTGCCAAATGCGACGGCGACGATCGACGTCACCGGCGGGGGCAAGCTCGTCTTCACCGGCGGCCCGGCGGCGAACAACAATCTCGCCGGCATCAACCTGACGGGTAGCGGCGGCCAGGCCGGAGGCACGAGCACGATCAACGTCAGCGGCGCCAACTCCGCCATCGTCGTCGCCGGCGATACCGGGGTCATCAACGTCGGCCGCAACGGCGGCACCGCGACGCTCAACGTCACGGGCGGCGGCCAAGTCTACGGCACCGGCACCAACGGGCTGCCGTTCCTCAACGTCGCGCGGCAGGGATCGAACGCGACGCTCAATGTCGGCGGCGCAGGTTCGAGCATCGTGCTGAGCGGGGTCGGCGGCGCCGGGACGGGCAGTGACGGCCGCGGGCCGGGCGGCACCATCGGGCGCGAGTCGGGCAGCGTCGGAGCCATCAACGTGACCGGCGGCGGCACCATCCTCGTGCGCGACGGCGGGGTGCAGGCGGCAACGGCGAGCGGGGCCGGCTTCACGCTCGGGCGCGATGCGGGCGCGACGGGCTCGATCCTCGTCTCCGGCACCAACTCGAAGATCACCATCGAGCAGACCAACTCCGCCAGCGTGGCCCCGGGACTGACCGTCGGCCAAACCGGCACCGGCAGCGTGACCGTGAGCGCCGGCGGCGCGATCGTCATCAACGATGGCGGGGTGGGTGGCAGCAGCCTGACACTCGGCCGCGATGCCAACTCGTCCGGCAGCGTCACGGTGACGGGATCCGGCTCCTCGATCGCGATCACGCACACCGGCGCCGGCACTGTCGGCCCGAGCATCACCGTGGGCCAGGCCGGCAAAGGCGAGATGGTCGTGACCAATGCGGCCACGGTGACGCTCAACGGATCCGTCCAGCGCCGCATCTTCGTGGGCAACTTCACCAATGGCGAGGGCACGCTCACGGTGTCGAACGGCGCCTCGATCGCCGCTTCGTACCTGTCGATCGGCAACAACGGCGGCACCGGGACGGCGACCATCGACAATGCGGCGGTGAATCTCAACGGCTTCGTGATCAATCCCGCCGACAACAGCGTCCGCGGCGCCGGCTTCAACGTCGGCCGCGGCACCGGCAGCACCGGGACGCTGAACCTCGCGCACGGCGCGCAGGTCACGATCAACACGGCCGCCGCGACGCCGGAAATCTTCCTCGGCGGCACGGGGCTGGCGCCGGGTGGCGACGGCACGCTCAACATGTCCGGCGGGTCGAGCATCGCCTTTACCGGTACGGGCGCGGCGCCGCGGGTCTCCATCGGACACAGCGGGTCAGGTCTGTTGACGATGGTCCAGGCCAGCACGATCGATCTGCCTTCCGACGGCTCGGTCATCGTCGGTGCTAACGCCGGCGCCATCGGCCAAGTGGAGTTGCAGAGCGGTTCCAGCATCCACGCGGGCAGCCTGTTTGGCGTCGGTCATAACAGCACCAACTCGACCGGCGCGCAGGCGACCGTCTATCTGGCCTCCGGCAGCAGCATCACGGCGACCAACGTGTACATCGGCGAGGGTGGATGCCTCGGCGGCAACGGAGGGACGATTCACGGCAACCTCACCATGGACGGGGCAACGTCGATCCTTGGCTGCAGTCCCCCGGTACTTCCCCCCGACTACAACCCGGCAGGCGGAAACCGCATCGGCCCCCTCGGCATCTTGAGTCCCGGCGACTCGCCGGGACGCCTCGTGATCGATGGCGGATTCAACTTCATTTCCGGCACCATCGTCCTCGAGGTCTTCGAGGACGAGCTGGGTCAATTCGTGGTCGATGAGATCGTGTTCGCGGGGTACAACCCGACGGCGGTGGACCTCCAGGACCTGAACGTCGTGTATTCCTTTCTCGGCGACACCAATCCAGAGGAGTTTGCCGAGAGCAACAAGTGGATACTCGACACGTTCTTCAAGGTCAATTCCGATCCGGACGGATTGGGTCTGGATGCGCCGATTTCGTCGGTCCTCGGGACTGGTGAGACACTGGAAGACCTGTTCGCGGGTTCGGATTTCGGCGCGCGCGCCGATGCCTTCACGATCGAGGACTTCGCATTCGACCTCAACAAAGGCGTGACCGTGATCGTCGCAGTTCCGGACACCACTGTTCCCGAACCGGGCACCTTGATGCTGATGCTGCTGGGAATGCTGCTGCTCGCGCACGCCGCGCGGCAGCGTCAGGCGCGCTGCTCGAGCCAGCCTCGCGTCTCGGCGATCGCCTCCTCGTAGCTTTGCGCGCGGCCCCCAGCCTCGGCGGCAGCGAACGCCGTTGCGCCGAGAGCTTCGCGCGCCATCGCCACCCGCGGGACCAGGAACGCGTCGTCCGCAGCTTCGCGGTGAATCCCCGTCTGCTCGAGCTCGACCTGCGCCGCACCGTAGATCCGCGCGGCGCGCTCCCACTGCGCCGCGAGCGCCGCCAATCCCGCCGCGACGTCGAGTGCGGCGCGACCCGCCGACTTCGAGTTGATTTTCTCTGCGATCGTGATGGCTTCAAGCAGCATTTCGCGTGCCCGCTCGCCCGCCCCCCGGCCAATGGCCACCATCGCGATGTTGAGCAGGTTGACGGCGATGTTGGTGCCGGCTCCCTGCTTGCGGTTGAGCGCAAGCGCCTCCTCATAGAGCGGCTCCGCCGCGTCGAGGTCGCCCTCGGCGCGATTGAGCTCGGCCAGTACGGTGAGCGCCTGTTCGAGGCGGCGGACCTCGCCCAGCGCCCGCGCGAGGGCAAGCGACTCCTCGAGATACCGTCGCGCGTCGATGCGATTTTCCCGCGCCAGGGACACGGCGCCGAGGAAGGTGAGCGCCGCGACGATCCTATCCCGGTCCCCGATTTCGCGCGCGATCGCCAGACCCTCCTCCTCGTAGCCTTGCGCCTCCGCGTAGCGGCCCGTGAAATAGCCGAGATACGCAGCGGCATCGAGCGCCTGGCACCGCAGCAGGTTGCGCTCGTTCGCCCCGGGACGCGCCAGCGCCTCCGACATCACGCGCAGCCCCAGCACGCCAAGACCGCGGGCGATCAAGTAGACACGCACGGCGCACAGCATTCGCAGTCCAAGCTCGCCACCCCGCTTGGCCCGGTCGCACCACGAATGCGCGACGAGAATGTTCTCGCGCTCAAGGTCGAGTCGCTCGAGCCATGCGCCCTGGTCGGGCCCCATCAGATGCGGTTTCGCCTCCACGGCGAGGTCGACGAAGTACGCGAGATGGCGGGTGCGCGTCTGGCTCTTCTCGTCCGACTCGGCCAGGCGTTCCTTCGCATATTGACGGACGGATTCGAGCAGCCGGTAACGTCCGCCCTCCGCTTCCAGCTGCACCAGCGACTTTTCCACGAGATTCGTCAGCAGATCTACGACCTCCCACACCTCCACGATGGGGTCCGCCCCCACCCGTTCCGCCGCGTCCAGCGTCCAGCCGCCCGCGAACACGGAGAGCCGGCGCAGCATCCCCTGCTCGGTGACGGACAGCAAGTCGAAACTCCAGTCGATGCAGGCGCGCAGCGTCTGCTGGCGGGGCAGCGACGTCTTGTCGCCTCCAGTCAACAGGCGGAACCGATCCGACAGGCGCGTTGCGATCACCTCCACCTGCAACGCGCGCACCCGCGCCGCGGCAAGCTCCAGTGCCAGCGGGATGCCGTCGAGCGTGCGGCAGATTTCGACGATCGCCGGAGCGTTCTTTTCCGTGACCACAAACGTCGTCTGCGCGGCAACCGCGCGATCGGTGAACAGCCGCACGGATTCGTACTGCGTCAACGCAGCAAGCGTCATCGTGCGGCTCCACTGCGGAACTGCCAGCGGCGGAACCGAGAAGGTCGTTTCGCCCGACACGTGCAGCGACTCGCGGCTGGTTGCCAATACCTTGACCTGCGGACCCGCCTGGAGCAGCGCTTTGGCCAGCTCGGCGCAGGCTTGCGCCAGGTGCTCGCAGTTGTCCAGAACGAGCAGCAGTCGCCGGTCCCGGACATGCTTGACGAGCGCTTCCTGCACCGGGCGCCCGGACTCCTCGACGACACCGAGCGCGGAGGCGACCGCCTGCGGCACCAAACGCGGGTCCGCGAGGGGCGCCAACTCCACGAACCAGACGCCGTCCGGATAGTCGTCCATCGCGTCGGCGGCCACCTGCAATGACACCCGCGTCTTACCGAGGCCACCCGCTCCCAGCAGCGTCAGCAGGCGCGTGTTCGCGAACAGCTTCCTGACATCGGCCAGCACGCTCTCGCGGCCGACGAACGACGTGACCTGCTGCGGCAGGTTGTTGGGTGTGGCCTCCAGCGAGCGCAGCGCCGGGAATTCCTGCCGTAATTCCGGATGGACGACCTGATAGACGCGCTCGGGGCGCGCGAGATCGCGCAGGCGCACCGACCCCAGGTCGCGCAGCGTGACACCCGCCGGCAGCCGCTTGCCGATGAGCTCGCAGACCGCCTGCGAGAGAATCACCTGCCCGCCGTGCGCCGCGCCCATGATGCGCGCCGTGCGGTTGACCGCGCTGCCGAAATAGTCGTTGTCGCGGTGCTCGACCGGCCCCGCATGCAGCCCGCAGCGGATCCGCAGCGGCACGCCGCCGGTCGCCGCCGGATCGGTCAGCGCCAGCTGCAGCTCGAGGATCGCCGTCAGCGCGTCGAGCGCGTCCGGGAAGGCGGCGTACAGTCCGTCGCCCGTCATCTTCACGACGATGCCGCGGTGACCCTCGACGGCGCGCCGTGCCAGTGCGTCGTGGCACGCCAGCGCCGGGCGCATGCGCTCCGGCTCCTGGTCCCACAGCCGGGTGCTGCCTTCGATGTCCGTGAACAGGATGGTCGTGAGTGCGGACGGGTCGTGCACGCGGGGCCCCAGGCAACCAGTGCGGGAACTGTACTCTACGACAGCGCCGGCGCCTTAACCAGTCTAAGCGCGTCCGCGACACGCATACCGCCCGTAACCCGGCGCCCTTCCCCAATTCGCGGTCAGACCGTAGAATCGGCCCACCTCATTCAGCCGGAACAGACTGATGCTCAAGACCTGGCAGTTTTGGATCCTGACGGCGATTGCGTTGCTGGCCGCGATCTTGGTGGTCGCCAACGCGATGCTGTTCACGGGCAACCGCACCGCGCAGACGGAAGTGGCGGGCCGGCAGGATTACATCCAGAAGAGCATTCAATTCGAGGGTCTGTACCGCGAGATCGTCAAGGCCCTGGCGGATCTGTCGATTCGCAATCAGGATCAGGATCTGAGGAACCTCCTTGCAGCGCACGGCATCTCGGTGACGCTGCCGCCACCCGCCGCGCCGGCGACCCCGCCGCCCCGCAAGTGATCGCACCAAGGACCGCCGTGGCCACTGACGACAGAAACGCCAGCCTGATGAAGCGCGTGCACAGCGAGCGAAGCCCGTTCGTCCCGTTCCTGATTCTCGCGTTGTCCGTGACGGGGTGGGCAGCATTCCAGATGACGCAGCTGCTGCGCGAGCGCGACTCGCTTGAGACGGCGCGCTCCAGCCAGGATCGGCCGATGGAGAACTCGAAGAAGCTGCGCGATCAGCTCGACGGGCTCGCCCGGGAGACACAGCTCCTGGCCAACAAGGGCAATGCCGGCGCCAGGTTGATCGTCGACGAGCTGAAAAAGCGCGGGATCACGATCAATCCCGAGCCGCCGGCGGCACCGGACAAGAAGTAGCGCGCGATGGCGTGATGCAGCGCCGGCACTTCGCTGCCGGTGAACGGTCGGGAGCAGCTCTGCGGCGAGGCGCCGTCAGCGCGCGCGGTCACCCTTCTTGGAGAAGCCCCCGCGGAACCCGGAAGGCGACGCTCCCTCGTCCCGCTCGCGGCGGCGACCCGAACCCGATCCGGCACGGTCGTCCCAGCGCGGCGCTGGCCGCGCGTGGGCCGGCGCTGCGGCACCCCGGAATGCCGGCTTGGCGAACCCCGTCCGCGGAGCGACGCGAGACTCGCGCCGGCGCGGCTCCAGCCCAGGGATTTCGAGCGCGGGAATGGCGGCGCCGGTGAAGCGCTCGATCTGGCGCACCGCGCCGCGTTCGGCGTGATTCGCGATCGACACGGCGATGCCCGCCGCGCCGGCGCGACCGGTGCGGCCGATCCGGTGGACATAGTCTCCGGCCTGCCGCGGCAGATCGAAGTTGATCACGTGGCTGATGCCGGCGACATCGATGCCGCGCGCCGCGACATCCGTCGCGACGAGCGTGCGCACGCGACCGCGGCGCATGTCGGAGAGCGTGCGCGTGCGCTCGTGCTGGTTCATGTCGCCGTGCAGGGCGGCGGCCGCGTGGCCTTCGCCCTTCAGGCGTTGCGCGAGCGACTCGGCGTCGCGTTTGGTCGCGATGAAGACGATGCTCTGCGTCATCGCGACGTCGGCGAGCAGATGGTCGAGGATGCGGTGCTTGTGCGAGTGGTCGTCGGCGAAGTGGACGCGCTGCTCGATCGCCACCGGCGCCGCCTTGTCCGCCTGGACCTCGATGCGCACCGCGTCGCGCATCAGGCGCGCGGACAGCCGCGCGATGGCGCCGTCGAAGGTCGCGGAGAACAGCACCGTCTGGCGCGACTTCGGCGCCAGCAGCGCGATGCGCTCGACGTCGTCGACGAAACCCATGTCGAGCATCCGGTCGGCCTCGTCCAGCACGAGCACTTCCAGCGCGGACAGGTCGATGCGGCCGCGCTCGAGATGGTCGATCAGGCGTCCCGGCGTGGCGACGATGATGTCCGCACCGCGCGCGAGCTCCCGGTTCTGGATCGGATACGGCGCCCCGCCGTAGATGCAGACCGTGTTGACCCTGAGGCTGCGGCCGTAGCGAACGGCCTGCTCGGCGACCTGCTGCGCGAGTTCGCGCGTCGGGGCAAGCACCAGGATGCGGGGTGTGGCGACGCCATTGCGGCCCGCGCCGGCGCGCGTGCCCGACGCGGCGAGCCGCTGCAGCGCCGGCAGCACGAACGCGGCCGTCTTGCCGGTGCCGGTCTGCGCCGAACCGATCAGGTCGCGGCCCGCGAGGAGATGCGGAATCGCCTGCGCCTGGATCGGCGTGGGCTCGGTGTAGCCACACGTGATGAGTGCCGCGAGCAGTTCGGGCGCGAGTTTCAGTTCTTCGAATTTCATCTTCGTTTCCTTCCATTCGCTCCGGCGCGCCGCTGACGGCACGCCGGGGCACGGGCAAGAATCGGGCATCGCCAAAGTGGCGGCCCGTGCCCAGAAATCCGGAATGGCGGGAAACAAAAGCGGCGCCGCGCGCCGACCGAGAGCGGAAACCGCCGTCAGAAGGGACGCTTGGGGCGCGCGCCATGAGCCGCAACCGGGTCGACAGACTGCAAAGCCATCGTCGCTAACCGGATGCTGCCGTTCAGACTCGAACTGCCGGGAGACTGAACCGAGAGATTAGAAGCCGATGATCCGGTTGCCTGGGAATTGCAACGTGCGGCGGGCAACCGTCAGAAACTCGCAGATCGCCGCACCCGCGCATCATACCACGGAATGCTGCGGCGCAGCGAGGCGGCTCAGGCGGTCACGCGAACGGCGCACTGCAAGGGCTCCTCGTCGTCCTCGTCCTCGTCCTCGTCGTCGTCGTAGCCTTCATCGTCGTCAGGGTCGATGTTGCCGCCGCTGCCGCCTCCGGATTCATCCTCGTCGTCGTCGTCATCGCCGGGACCCCGGCCCACCTGCGTGGCGAGCGCGTCCTCCACGGGCTCGATCGCAGCCCACCCGCATTCGCAATCCTGCATCTTCACCTCCACCCCAAGGGCATCCACCTGCCCGCAAGCGTCACGTTACCGCAGATCGGCGCACGCGCCCAATTGCCGTCGATGCCCATTGACCCCGGTCAAGCAGGGCCACGCCGGGAGGGACCACAATAAGCGCATTGGCAGGCGGTGCGCCGACGGCATCGCCGCCAGCGCTATGACCCACCACACCGTGTCGCAGGTGTTGGAAAGTCCCGGTCAGGGGCCCGGTGTCGGCGTGCTTGCGCGCAAGTTCGCCGCAATCGGCGCCGCGACCGACGTCCCGTTCGCGGTCATCCTCGCCAACGGCGCAGTCCTGCGCAACGGCAAGGCCGATCCCGCGTTCACGCTGCGGTTCAGGACGCCGGGGGCACAGCGCCGTCTGCTGCTGTTCGGCTATGTCGGCCTGCTCGAATCCTATTTCGACGGCAGCCTCGACGTCGACGGCGATCTCGCCCTCGCCTTTCGCGCCGGCATCGACAGCGGCCACGACCGGATCAGGAACCCGCTGGTCGCGCTGCGCAATCGCTGGCACGAGTGGGGCCACTCGAACCGGTCGCTGCCGCAGGCGAAGGCGAACGCGCGCTTTCACTATGGCCTCGGCAAGGCGTTCTACGAGCCCTGGCTCGACACGCCCGCGATGATGTACACGTGCGCCTACTGGAGCGAAGGCACGACCACGCTCGAGGAGGCGCAGCGCAACAAGATGGACCACGTCTGCCGCAAGGTGCGGCTGCAGCCGGGTGAAACCTTCGTCGACGTGGGCTGCGGCTGGGGTGGCCTCATGTTCCACGCGTGGGACCACTTCGGCGCCATCGGGACCGGGATCAACGCCACCACCGAACAGGTCGCGGAACTGCGGGCCGAGATCGCGCGCCGCGGCCTCGACGAAACGCTGCGCGTGATCGAAGCGGACTTCCGCGAGATGCCCGGCCAGTACGACAAGCTGCTGTCGATCGGCACGCTCGAGCACGCGGGACCGGACCAGCTGGCCGAAGTGGTGCAGGCGCACGCCGACGCGATGAAGCCGGGCGCCCTCGGCGTCATCCACTTCATCGGCCACGTCGGCGCCCGCGACACCGAGTTCTTCATCCGCAACTACATCTTTCCGGGCGGCTGGATCCCGAGCCTTGCGCACGCGCTCGACGCGATGGAGCGCTGCGGGCTCGAGGTGCTCGACGTCGAGAACCTGCGGCGTCACTACGCGTTGACGCTCGACTGCTGGGGCGAGCGCTTCGACCGCAACTGGGAGCGCATCCACGCGCTCGACCCCGTTCGCTTCGACGAGCGGTTCCGCCGCATCTGGCGCACGTACCTGTGGTCGTGCGCCGAGGTCTTCCGCGGCAAGGACGTCCAGCTCAACCTGTTCCAGGTGACGGTCAGCAAGGGCAACGTCGGCAATCGGTATCCGATGAGCCGTTCGTTCCTGTACGGCCCGCCGATGTGATCGCGTACGCCGACAAGACGGCGCGCCTTGGCGCGGAAATCGCCGCGGCGGGGGGCGTGGCGGCGGCCGGCTTGGCGAAGCGGACGTCGAACCTCTTCCGCGACCGGGCGCCGAAACAGCGGCCGCGCGTCGACCTCGCTTCCTTCGCCGACGTGATCCGCATCGATCCCGTCGCCGGGGTCGTCGCTGCCGAAGGGATGATTCCCTACGTGGCGCTGGCCGATGCCACCCTGGCGCAGGGCGCGATGCCGGCAGTGGTCCCGCAGCTGAAGTCGATCACGCTCGGTGGCGCCGTCGCCGGCGTCGGCATCGAGGCCTCGTCGTTCCGGCACGGCCTCGTGCACGACACCGTCGCCGCACTCGACGTGCTGACCGCCGACGGACAGATCGTCCACTGCACGCCGGACAACGACCACCGCGATCTCTTCTTCGGCTTCCCCAATTCGTACGGGACGCTCGGTTACGCGCTGTCGGTCGTCGCGAAGCTCGTCCCGGTCAAGCGCTACGTCCACCTCGAGCACGTCCGCCATGCCGATCCCGCCGCCTGCTTCGCGGAGATCGCCCGCCATTGCGCCGAGGGACGCCTGGATTTCCTGGACGGCACGGTGTTCGCGCCCGACGAAATGTACCTGACGCTCGGCCGCTTCGTGGACGATGCGCCGTGGACGAGCGATTACACGTTCGAGCGCATCTACTACCGGTCGATCCGCGAGCGCGACAGCGACTACCTGACGACGCGCGACTACCTGTGGCGCTGGGACACCGACTGGTTCTGGTGCTCGAAGAACGTCCACGCGCAGCAGCCGCTGGTGCGCCGGCTGCTGGGCCGGAAGCGACTCAATTCGATCACCTACCAGAAGCATCATGCGCTGGAACAGCCGGTGGGGCGTCACCCGCACGCTCGACCGGTTCCGCGGCCGGCATGCCGAAGCCGTGATCCAGGACGTCGACATCCCGCTCGATCGCGCCGCCGAGTTCCTTGCGTTCCTGCACCGGGAGATCGGCATCCTGCCCGTGTGGCTGTGCCCGATCGGCAACCCGATCCCGCGCGGCATTTCCCGCTCTACCCGCTGCGCCCGGAAACGATCTACGTCAATTTCGGGTTCTGGGATGTCGTGAACAGCGACGAACCGCGGCCTCCCGGCTTTCTGAATCGCAGCATCGAGCGCGAGGTCGCTGCGCTCTCCGGCATCAAGTCGCTCTATTCCGACTCGTTCTACACCGAGGACGAGTTCTGGTCGATCTACGACGGCACGGCGTACCGCGCGCTGAAGGCCCGCTACGATCCCGCGGGGTCGCTGCCCGATCTCTACGCCAAGTGCGTGCGCGGTGGCGCGACGGCCCGGCGCTGAATGCGCGGCAACGGCGGCGGAAATTGAGGGCCGTCAAGGTGCCCGGCAGGCGTTGGTGATACGCTGATTTTGGGTTGCCCGAACCATGTTTCGAAAGGGGCACGATGACCCGAACCACGACGACACCACCATCACTTGCGCCTCGCGGCAGCGATCAGCGCTTTCGCGACCGGATCTACGATGACCTGCGCCACGATCCCTATCAGGCAAAGGGCAAGTACAAGGAACCCGCCGTGTGCGGCGGCTGCGGCGCGGTCTTCCACCACGGCCGCTGGGCCTGGGCCACGGCGTCCGAGGGCGCAGCACAGACGGAATGCCCGGCGTGCCACAGGATACGCGACCGGCAGCCTGCCGGCTTCATCACGCTTGCGGGCGTTCGCACGGCCGAGGAGCGCGAGGAGCTCACGCGCCTCGTCCGCAACGTGGAAAGGCACGAGAAAACCGAGCACCCGCTGCACCGGATCATTGCGATCGAGCACGACGCCGACGAAATGCGGGTGACGACCACCGACACGCACCTGCCGCAGCGGATCGGCGAGCAGCGTCAAGCACGCGCGCAAGGGAACGCTCGGGATCGTCTACGGTGAGGACGAGTACGTCGTCCGCGTGCACTGGCACAGTTAGGCGCATGTCGACGCGCCGTTGTTCAGGCTTCCCGGTCGGTGCGGCCGGCCAGGCGCAATAACGCGACGACCTCCGCGTCGTCGACCTGCCGGAAATCCCGGTAGAACTGGCCCACCGCGTAGAAGCCCTCGGGCACGTCGAGGCAGACGACGTCATCGGCATAGGTCGCCACCTTGGCGACGGCCTCGCGCGAGGCCACCGGCACCGCGCAGATCAACCGGCTCGGCTGGCGCGCCCGCAGCGCGTGCAGCGCGGCGATCATCGTCGCGCCGGTCGCGAGCCCGTCATCGACGACGATTGCCACGCGGCCCGCCGGATCGAGCGGCGGGCGCACGGGCGTGTACTCCGCGCGCCTGCGGCGCATCGTCTGCATCTCGGCAGCGATCGCCGCGTCGAGGTAATCGCGCGTGGCGCCGGCCTGCGCGGCGTATTCGGCAACGTAGCTCCAGCCGGTCTCGTCGACGGCGCCGATCGCGAACTCGGGATTGCCGGGCGCACCGAGCTTGCGCGTGAGCACCACGTCGAGCTCGCCTCCCAGGGCATCGGCGACGATCTTGCCCATCGGCACGGCGCCGCGGGGAATGGCGAACACGATCGGCCGCTGGCCCCGCCAGGCTTCGAGCGCTCGGGCGAGCTGCCGCCCGGCGTCGGCGCGGTCGAGGAAAACCATCGGACCCGATCAGAGCGGGGGAATGCGCAGCACCTGCCCCGGGTAGATCTTGTCCGGGTGCTTCAGCATCGGCGTGTTCGCCTCATAGATCTTCATGTACTTGTTCGGATCGCCGTAGTGCGCCTTGGAGATCTTCGACAGATTGTCGCCGGACACGACGGTGTAATACGTCGCTTCGGGCTCGCTCTGGTCCACGCTCATCATGTTGTTCACCGCCACGACACCCGCGACGTTGCCGCAGCAGAGCACGATCTTCTCCATCGTCGCCTGGTCGGGCGCGATCCCGTAGACGGTGACGGTCGAACTCGCGCCGTCGAAGCTCACGACCATGCCCGTTGCGGACAGGTTCTGCGAACCGATGTATGCGACGATGGCATCACCAGCGGCATCGTTCGCCGCCTTGATCTTGGCCTCGTCCGCGGGGGCGGCGGCGGCCTCCTGCATCGCGGCCTTCGCCTTGCCCATGCCGAACAGCTTTTCGCCGGCGTCCTTCACGAAATCCAGAAGTCCCATGGTGTTGCTCCTCGGTGGATGTGCGACGGGCCTCTCGCAACCCGATCGACACGTGGTGGAAAGGACGTGCAGCCTGCCGGTCATTTTACAGCTTGCAGAGGAAGGCGTCCTGCCAGGCTGACAGTCGCCGGAGTCACAGGGCCGGTCGCGCGCCCGCGACCGCGATTCGCCGAGGTTATAATTGCGCGGGATGCGGCCGGACCACGCTCCGGCGTCGCACGGCACGGCGGCGCGTGTCCGCCCGCTCCATCGGCCGCGACGGATTTTCACACTATATTGCATGCAGATTCGGGAACTCACTTCGCCCAGCGTGTCGTCGATCCGCCCCGGCTCGTGGGCGGCATGGCGCATTGCGCTGCGACCCACGTCCCTATGGATCGCGACCATCCCGGTGCTCGCCGCGACGTGCCTCGCGTGGTCGCTCGCCGGCGCGTTCGATCCGGCGACGGCGCTGATCGCCCTCGCCGCGTCGGTGCTGATGCAGGTGGTGACCAACCTGCAGAACGACGTCGGCTTCACGGAGCGGCGCACCGGAAACGGCGTCCACGTCGGCATGCCGCGTGCCACCGCCAACGGCTGGCTCACGCCGCGCGAGGTGAAGCAGGCGATCCTCGCCACGATCGTGATCGCTGCCCTGGCCACGCTGCCGGTGATGCTCCGGTTCGGCTGGCCGATCGTGCTGATCGGCGTGGCTTCGACGCTCGCCGCCTGGAGCTACATGGGCGGACCGCGACCCATCGCCTACACGCCGTTCGGCGAGCTCGCCGTCTTCGTGTTCTTCGGGCCGGTCGCCGTCTGCGGCACCTATTTCCTGCAGACGGGGGAGATCGAAGCGGCCGCATGGATCGCCGGCGCGGCGATCGGAGCGCTGGCCACGGCCGTGCTGCTGGTGAACAACTATCGCGACCGCGCCTACGACGTGACCACCGGCCGCCGCACGCTCGCCGTCGTGATCGGCGCCGCGGCGTCGGTGCGCCTCTACGCGACGCTCGAGCTCGCGCCGTTCGCGCTGGCGGCTCTGCTCGGATGGGTGACGCGAAGTGCCTGGCTTGCGCTTCCGCTGCTCGCGCTGCCCTGGGCCCTGCGGCTCGTGCGCGACTTCACCCAGGTGTCCGACGGGCCGCAGCAGAACGCGCTGCTCGTTCGCGCCGTGATGCTCGAAGTCGGCTTCGGGATGCTGTTGTGCGCGGGGGCGCTGCTGCATAGCTGGATGTAACGCGGCGGGCGCGCCGCATGCGCGCGCCGCGCGGCATCGAGGTGGCGTCCGCCGCTACAGGCCAAGCGCCACTTCGGTCCCCTGCGCGATCGCGCGGCGCGCATCGAGCTCGGTGGCAACGTCCGCGCCGCCGATCAGCGTGACCGCGTGTCCCGCCTTCTGCAAAGCATCGAGCAGCTCGCGGCGGGGCTCCTGCCCGGCGCAGACGACGATCGTGTCGACCTCGAGCAGCTGCGGCGTGCCGCCCACCCGGATGTGCAGTCCCGCATCGTCGATCCGTTCGTACTCGACGCCGGGAATCATCTTCACGCCGCGCTTCTTGAGCAGCGTGCGGCGGATCCAGCCCGTGGTCTTCGCGAGGCCGTCCCCGACCTTGCTCGCCTTGCGCTGCAGCAGCCAGACCTCGCGCGACGGCGGACGCTCGTTGGCCGGCCGGAGGCCGCCCCGCTCGCGGTACTGCGGATCGATGCCCCATTCCGCAAAGTATTCGGTCGTCTCGTCGTGACCGCCCTGGTGGGTGAGGAACTCGCCCACGTCGAACCCGATGCCGCCGGCACCGATGATCGCGACCCGCTTCCCGGCCACCCTGCGTCCCAGCACGATGTCGGCATAGCCGGCGACCTTCGGATGATCGATGCCCGGAATGTCGGGCTTGCGCGGGACGATTCCGGTCGCCAGCACGACATGGTCGAAGCCCGCGAGATCGGCGGCGCCCACGCTGCGGCTGAGGTGCAGCGCGACGCCCGTGCGCTCGATGCGGCGGCCGTAATAGCGCAGCGTCTCGGCGAACTCCTCCTTGCCCGGAATCCGGCGCGCCAGATTGAACTGGCCGCCGATTTCGTCGGCAGCGTCGAACAGCGCGACCTCGTGCCCGGCTTCCGCGGCAGTGGTCGCGCAGGACAACCCGGCCGGGCCGGCACCGACGACCGCGATGCGTTTCTTGCGTGGCGGCGGGCTTCATGACGATCTTCGTCTCGTAGCAGGCACGCGGGTTGACGAGGCACGACGCGATCTGGCGCGAGAAGATCTGGTCGAGGCACGCCTGGTTGCAGGCGATGCAGGTGTTGATTTCGTCAGCGCGGCCCGCCGCCGCCTTGTTGACGAAGTCGGCGTCGGCGAGGAACGGCCGCGCCATCGAGACCATGTCGCCGTCGCCGCGCGCCAGCACCGCTTCGGCCACCGCGGGGTCATTGATACGGTTGGTGGCGATCAGCGGAATCCCGACCTCGTTCTTCAGCCGCTTCGTCACCCACGCGAACGCGGCGCGCGGCACCATCGTGGCGATGGTCGGCACGCGCGCCTCGTGCCAGCCGATGCCGGTGTTGATGATCGTGGCGCCCGCCGCCTCGACGGCCTTGGCCAGTGCGACGACCTCCTCCCACGTGCTGCCGCCTTCGACCAGATCGAGCATCGACAGCCGGAAGACGATGATGAAATTCGGACCGACCGCCGCCCGCGTGCGGCGCACGATCTCGACGGGAAAGCGGATGCGGTTCTCGAATTCTCCGCCCCATTCGTCGGTGCGATGATTCGTGCGGGGCGCGACGAACTCGTTGATCAGGTAGCCTTCCGACCCCATGATCTCGACACCGTCGTACCCGGCCTTCTGCGCAAGCCGCGCGCAGCGCGCGTAGTCCGCGATCGTCTTCGCCACGCCCCAGCGCGTGAGCCCGCGCGGCTTGAACGGCGTGATCGGCGAGCGGATGGCCGAAGGCGCGACCGACAGCGGGTGATACGCATAGCGTCCGGCGTGCAGGATCTGCATGGCGATCTTGCCGCCGGCCGCGTGGACCGCCTCGGTGATGAGCCGGTGCCTGGCCACCTGCCACGGAAACGACAGCTGCGACGCCCGCGGCTCCACCCGCCCGGCGAAGTTCGGCGCGATGCCGCCCGTGACGATGAGCCCCACGCCGCCGCGCGCCCGCTCGGCATAGAACGCGGCCATGCGCGCGAAGCCGTCGGCGGCTTCCTCGAGGCCCGTGTGCATCGAGCCCATCAGCACGCGGTTCGCGAGCGTGGTGAAGCCGAGATCGAGCGGGGCGAGCAGGTGCGGATAGGGTGTTGCCATGGGGTTCCTTCAATGGGGCGAGAGCTGGCGGCGATCGCGGCGCGGCGGTCCTGCGCCGATCGGTCACAGCGTGCGCGCGATGATTTCCTTCATGATCTCGTTCGACCCGGCATAGATCCGCTGCACGCGCGCGTCGGCGTACATCTGCGCGATCGGGTACTCGCGCATGTAGCCGTAACCGCCGAAGAGCTGCAGGCATTCGTCGATCACCTGGCATTGCATGTCGGTGAGCCACCACTTGGCCATCGACGCGGTCGCGGTGTCGAGCGTGCCGGCCAGGTAGCGCTCGATGCACGAATCGATGAAGACGCGGCCGACGTGCGCGATCGTTTTCGCCTCGGCGAGCTTGAAGCGCGTGTTCTGCATTTCGAGCAGCGTCTTGCCGAATGCCTTGCGCTCCCGCGCGTACGCGGTCGTCAGCTCGACCGCGCGCTCGATGACGGCGACACCCGACAGCGCCACCAGCGTGCGCTCGTAGGGCAGCTCGTCCATCAGCTGCCGGAAGCCGGCGCCCTCGATCTCGCCCAGCAGAGCGTCGGCCGGCACGCGGCAGTCGCCGAAGAAGAGCTCGGAGGTGTCCTGTCCCGGCTGCCCGATCTTGTCCAGCGTGCGGCCGCGGCGGAATCCGGTCAGGCCGTCGGTCTCGACCATGATGAGCGAGATCCCCTTGGCGCCGGCGTCGGCGTCGGTCTTGACGACGAGGCAGATGAGGTTCGCGACCTGCCCGTTCGAGATGAACGTCTTCGAGCCGTCGATGACGTAGTGGTCGCCGCGCTTGACCGCGCGGGTGCGGATGCCCTGCAGGTCCGACCCGGCGGCCGGCTCGGACATCGCGATGGCGCCGATCCGCTCGCCGCTGGCGAGACCCGGCAGCCAGCGCCGTTTCTGCGCCTCGGTGCCGTACGCCATCACGTAGTGGGCGCAGATGTTGTGCACGTGTTTGCCGAAGCTCATCACGCCGGCGTACGCGAGCTCCTCGAACACGACGCAGTCGTGCGCGAACGTGCCGCCGCTGCCGCCATACGCCTCCGGTACGTCGCAGAGGAGCAGGCCCATCGCGCCGACTTCGCGCCACGATGCGGCGTCCACGCGGTGCGCCTGCTGCCAGGCCGGCTCCCGGGGCGCGAGCTCGCCGGTGACGAAACGGCGAACGGTGCCGCGAAACGATTCGAGCTCGTCGTCGAGCCAGGGCGAGCGATAGGCGGTCATCGTCATCGCACCGCGATCAACGCGTCGCCGGTGAGCTTGACCTCGCCCGCTTCGTTCGCGGTCGCAACCGTCACCCGGACCAGCCGCTCGCCGTCGCGCTCCAGCTTTTCGGCGACCTGGCCGGTGCAGACGATGCGCTCGCCGACATGGGTGATCGCGGAAAAGCGCACGCCGAACTCGCGCAGGTCCCGCTGCGGCGCCCAGTTCGTGAGCAGACGCCCCAGCCACGCCATCGACAGCATGCCGTGGGCGAACACGTCCGGCATCCCCGCCGCGCGTGCGAAATCGATGTCGATGTGCATCGGGTTGTGGTCGCCGGACGCTCCGGCGTAGAGCGCGAGCGTCGTCCGGGTCAGCGGCGGCAGGGACAGCGGCGGCAGCGCGTCGCCGACGCTGACCGAATCGTAGGCAAGGCTCGCGGCCTGCATTCAGCCGCCCCGCACGACGATGGTCGAGCGCACTTCGGCAACGCGCAGCCCGGCCTGATTCGTCACCTCGATATCCCGGACGATGAACGTCAGTGCGCCGTTCTTCTTGCGCAGGATGTTGCCGATGCGAGAGGCGAAGGTCAGGCGGTCGCCCGCATGAACCGGCGCGAAATACCGGAAGCTCTGCGCGCCGTGCAGCACGCGCGCGAGGTCGATGCCCAGCTCGCGATAC
>CAVVUJ010000037.1:0-48040 GCA_963751405.1 uncultured beta proteobacterium
TCGGCGCCCCGTTGCAATTGACGCAGATCAAAGCGGCCCCAACACGGCTGCCGCATCATGTTTTGCAGCAAAACCGGTATTGCGGTACTGTAATACCAGAATAGGCCCGGACCGGAGGGCAGTCAAGTCCCGGCGCGAGGTTCGCGCGGGCTCCGGCAGGCGCCGCACGCAAGGGGGAAAGACCACGATGGGCATCGAAGCGCACCGCTGGCTGATGACGGCGCCCAACGCGCCGCTCGAGCGCGCGGCGTTCAACGCCGAGCCCGGCGCGGGCGAGGTTGCCGTGGCGGTCGCCGGCTGTGGCGTTTGCCACACCGACCTCGGCTACTACTACGACGGCGTGCGCACCAACGCGCCGCTGCCGTTGGCACTCGGTCACGAGATCAGCGGGCACGTGGTCGCGGCCGGCACCGGCGCGGAGGCGTGGCTCGGCAAGGCCGTCATCATTCCGGCCGTCCTTCCCTGCGGCGAGTGCGATCTCTGCCGGCGCGGCCTGGCGCCGATCTGCCGGCGGCAGAAGATGCCGGGCAACGATGTCCAGGGCGGCTTCGCCACGCACGTGGTCGTACCCGGACGCGGACTGTGCGAGGTCGACGAGGAACGCCTCGCGCGAGCCGGCCTCACGCTGGCCGAGGTTTCCATCGTCGCCGATGCGCTGACCACGCCGTACCAGGCGGTGCGCCGTGCGGGTGTCGCTCCCGGCGCGCTCGCGATCGTCGTGGGCGCCGGCGGGGTCGGCGGCTACTGCGTGCAGATCGCCCGGGCATTCGGCGCGGCGGTTGTCGCGATCGACGTCGATGCCGCCAAACTCGAGGCGATCGCGCGCCACGGCGCGGCGCTGACGCTCGACGCCCGCGCGCACGACGGCAGGGCGATGAAGTCGGCGATCGGCGCCTTCGCGAAGGAGAACGGGCTGCGCTCGACCGAGTGGCTCATCTTCGAGTGTTCCGGCACGGCGGCCGGGCAGCTCACGGCGTACGGCCTGCTCGTGCACGGCGCGACGCTGTCGGTCGTCGGTTTCACGATGGACAAGGTCGAGGTCCGGCTCTCCAACCTGATGGCGTTCGATGCGCGCGCGATCGGCAACTGGGGGTGCCCGCCCGAGTTCTATCCGGCGGCGCTCGACCTCGTGCTCGACGGCAAGGTCGCGTTGAAGCCGTTCGTCGAAGCGCATCCGCTCGACGACATCAACGCCGTGTTCGCCGCCGTGCACGCCCACACGATCAAGAAACGCGCGGTGCTCGTTCCCGCCTCCTGAGGAATACTCGAATGAATGCTCCCGACGCCCTCGACCCGGTGCGCGATTTCAAGAACCACGATCTCGTCGACGACATCTCGAAGCCCGGAGTCCGGTACGAGAAGCGGCCGGCGAAGACCCCGGACGGCAAGATCGCGGCCGGCCTCTACAACGCGTGGATCACGCTGGACAACCCGGCGCAGTTCAACTCGTACACGACCGACATGGTGAAGGGCGTGATACTCGCCTTCCGCGCCGCGTCGAACGCACGCGACGTCAACTGCGTCGTGTTCACCGGCGCCGGCGACCGTGCATTCTGCACCGGCGGCAACACCAAGGAATACGCCGAGTACTACGCCGGACACCCGCAGGAATACCGGCAGTACATGCGCCTGTTCAACGACATGGTGAGCGCGATCCTCGCCTGCGACAAGCCGGTGATCTGCCGCGTCAACGGGATGCGCATCGGCGGCGGCCAGGAGATCGGCATGGCCTGCGACTTCTCCGTGGCGCAGGACCTCGCGCGGTTCGGGCAGGCCGGCCCGAAGCACGGTTCCGCGCCGATCGGGGGCGCCACCGACTTCCTGCCGCTGATGGCGGGCAGCGAGCGCGCGATGGCGGCGTGCGTGCTGTGCGAGCCGTTCTCGGCGCACAAGGCGTACGCGATGGGCATCCTGACCGACATCGTGCCTGCGCTGAAGGTCGACGGTCAGTGGGTCGCCAATCCGCTCGTCGAGACGCAGCGGATGCAGGACGCGTACGGGCGCTTCGTGCTCGGCGAGCCGAAGGCCGGCGACGCGCTGAAGGAGGGCAAGGCGCTGCTCGCGCGCGGCGTCGTGGATCTGTCGCTGCTCGACGCCAGGGTCGACGAGCTCTGCGCGAAGATGCTGCTGACGTTTCCCGACTGCACGACCAAGACGCTCGAGGAGCTGCGCAAGCCCAAGCTCGAGGCGTGGAACCGCAACAAGGAGGACTCGCGGGCCTGGCTGGCGCTCAACATGATGACCGAGGCGCGGTCCGGCTTCATCGCGTTCAACGAGGGCGCGAAGGACGATCGCGAAGTGGACTTCGTGCTGCTGCGCCAGAAGCTCGCGGCCGGGGAGAGCTGGGTGGGCCCGCTGCACGATTCGATCCAGCCGAAGAACAAGGGCAAGAGTTAACGCATGCCCGCCGGGTCTCCCCTGCACGATCGGATCGAAAGCGAGGGCGCGCTGCTGCGCCTGACGCTCGCCCGACCGAAGGCCAACCTCGTCGATGCCGCGATGATCGCGGCGCTGCACGGGGCGTTCGTCGCGTACCGCGGCCATCCGGGCCTGCGCGGTGTGCTGCTCGGCGGCGAGGGGCCCCATTTCAGCTTTGGCGCGAGCGTCGAGGAGCACCTGCCCGATCAGTGCGCCGCGATGCTGACGTCGCTGCATGCGCTGATCCTGGCGATGCTCGAGTTTCCGGCGCCGATCCTGGTCGCCGTCCGCGGACAGTGCCTGGGCGGCGGACTCGAAGTCGCGCTTGCCGGCGGCCCTATCTTCGCGGCGCCGGACGCCCAGCTCGGCCAGCCCGAGATGAAGCTCGGCGTCTTCGCGCCTGCGGCCTCGTGCCTGCTGCCCTACCGCGTCGGACAGATCGCAGCCGAGGATCTGCTGTTCTCGGGCCGCTCGGTGAGCGGCGACGAGGCGAAGGCGATGGGCCTCGTCCAGTTCGTCGCTGCCGATCCGGAGGTCGCGGCGCTCGCGTACTTCGAGCAGCATCTGGCGAACAAGAGCGCCGCTTCACTCGCCTGCGCGCTCGCCGCGGCACGCGGCGCCATGATCCGCGACGTGCGGCACCGTCTGGCAGAGGTCGAGCGGCTCTACGTCGACCGGCTCATGCAGACGCGCGACGCCAACGAAGGCCTGGTCGCATTCCTCGCCAAACGCAAGCCGCACTGGGAGCACCGCTGATGTCCGCGCTTTCACCCGTCCTGCCGATCATCGAGCGTTGCCAGGCGCTGTTCGACGACCTCGATCTCAACGCCGTCAAGGCATGGAAGGCGAAGGCGCCGGGGCGCAAGGCGATCGGCTACCTGCCCGTGTACGTGCCGCGCGAGCTGATCCATGCGGCGGGGATGCTCTCGGTGGGGATCCTCGGCGGCGGCGACCAGCTGGAGGTGATCCAGGGCGACGCCTATTACCAGAGCTACATCTGCCGGATTCCGCGCTCGACGATCGAGCTCGGGCTCACCGGCCGGCTCGACTGCCTCGACGGGGTCCTGTTCCCGTCGATCTGTGACGTGATCCGCAACCTGTCGGGCATGTGGCAGCTGCTGTTCAAGGACAAGTACGTGAAGTATTTCGACGTGCCGCAGAACTACGTCGATGCCATCGGCGGCACCTTCTACATCGAGGAGCTCGGCGTTCTGCGCGACGACCTCGGCCGGCTGCGCGGCGCGCCGGTCACCGACGCCGAGCTCAACGCGTCGATCCGCGTGTTCAACGACAATCGCGCCGCGGTCCGCGATCTCTACGCGTACCGCGCCGCCAAGCCCTGGCAGGCGCCGACTTTCGAGGTCTATCTGGTGCTGCGCGCCGGCATGGTGCTGCCGGTGGAGGAGCACACGCAGCTCGTGCGCGACTACATCGCCGCGGCCGACGCAGTGGCGCGGCCGAAGCGCGACAACGCGCGCGTCGTGCTGACGGGCGCCTTCTGCGAGCAGCCGCCGCTGGCGCTGATCAAGTCGATCGAGATGTCCGGCTGCTACATCGTCGACGACGACTTCATGCTGGTGACGCGCTGGCTGCTGGACGACGTGCCGGCGGACGGCAATCCGCTCGAGGAGCTGTCGAAGGCGTTTCTGCACCGCTCGGCGACCACCGCGGCGAAGTACGAGACGACGCGCGAGGAGAAGGGCGTGTTCCTGCTGCAGCAGGTCAAGACCCGCGGCGCCGAGGGCGTGATCTTCGCCGCGCCGTCGTTCTGCGACCCGGCGCTGCTCGAGCGGCCGATGCTGCAGGACGTGCTGGGCAAGCACCAGGTGCCGCACACCGCGTTCAAGTACGCCGAGAACACCGGGCAGATGGCCCCGATTCGCGAGCAGGCCGGCACTTTCGCCGACTCCATAAAACTCTGGTCTGCGGCGTAGCTGCGGCAACGAAAAGGAGATTCATCGATGGCCACGACCGCCGCCATGCCCGCCAGCGTGAAGAAGCCGCAGAACGTTCAAAAAGAGGACGCGATGTGGCTGCAGAAGGAGCTGATCAACCGCAACTACACCGAGCTCGCGACCGCGCACCAGACGGGACGCAAGGTGTCCGCGACGTTCGTGCCGGGCAACTTGAACGAGCTCCTGATGTGCTTCGACTTCGCGCGGAGCCTCCCCGAGACCAACGCGCTGCAGAACGGGATGCGCAAGAAGTCCGGGAAGATGATCATGGACGCCGAGCGCGACGGCCAGTCCGAGGACGTCTGCACGTACGTGAAGGCCGACCTCGGGATGATGATGGGCGGCGAGATCGGCCCCACCGGCGAAGTGCTGCCGAAGCCCGACATCCTGCTGCTCTCCTACACCGGCTGCTTCACGTTCATGAAGTGGTTCGAACTGATCCGGCACAAGTACGGCTGCGAGACCGTGATGCTGCACGTCCCCTATCAGGGCGAAGGCAGGATCGCGCCGAACATGCGCGAGTACGTGGTGAAGCAGCTGAAGGAAACCGTCATCCCGACGCTCGAGCGCATCTCCGGCGTGAAGTTCGACATCGACCGGCTGCGCCAGTACATGAGGGAGTCGGCGAAGGCCGAGGAGGACCTCGTTGCGGTGTTGCAGTCGGCGAAGAACCGCCCGTCGCCGATCGACGGCTATTTCGGCGCCGTCTACTACATCGGGCCGATCTTCACCGCGTTCCGCGGGATGCCCGAGGCGTCCGAGTACTATCGCGTGCTGCGCGGCGAGATCGAGCAGCGCGTGCGCGAGGGCAAGGGTCCGATCACGCCGGACGGCGAGATGGGCGAGGAGAAGTACCGGCTGGTCGTGGAGGGGCCGCCCAACTGGACCAGCTTCCGCGACTTCTGGAAGATGTTCTACGACGAGGGCGCCGTGGTCGTCGCCTCGACGTATTCGAAGGTCGGCGGCGTCTACGACTTCGGCTTCCGCCACGATCCCGACAATCCACTGGAATCGCTCGCCGACTACTGCCTCGGCTGCTACACGAACCTCAACCTGCCGTCGCGCGTCGACATGATCTGCAAGTACATCGACGAGTACCAGGCGGACGGCCTCCTGATCAACTCGATCAAGAGCTGCAACAGCTTCTCGGCGGGGCAGCTGCTGATCCTGCGCGAAGTGGAGAAGCGCACCGGCAAGCCGGCGGCGTTCATCGAGACCGACCTCGTGGACCCGCGCTACTTCTCGGCCGCCAACGTCAAGAACCGGCTGGAGAGCTATTTCCAGATGGTCAACGCAAAACGGGTCGCGGCGGCCGCCGCCCACTGAGGAAGCCCACATGCGCTGCTTCATCGGCATCGATCTCGGCTCCACGACCACCAAGGCGGTGGTCATGGACGAGAACCGCAACGTGCTCGGGCGCGGCATCACGAATTCGCGCTCGAATTACGACACCGCTGCCGCCATCGCCAAGCAGGAGGCCCTCGTCAACGGCCGCTTTTTCCTGTTCCGGCAGGCACTCGGGAGCACCGGTGCGCTCAACGGCGCGCTCGACGGCTTCCTCGGCCAGCTCGAGCGCGATTTCCGCTCGGAACAGTATCTGGAGCAGCTCGGCGACCTGGAGGCGACCTGCCAGCGCAGTCTCGCGACCGCCAAGTTCGGCGACGCGACGAAGGCGCGGTCGGCGAAGCGCTGACCGAGGTGTTCAAGCGGCTCACGGCGGAGGCGCCGACGCTGTTCGCGCCGGGCGCCAAGCGCAAGTCGGATTTCTTCCGCGACATCGCGGGCAGCCAGTACCTCGCGACCGGCGAGGCGGTCGCCAAGGAAGCGGGCATCCGCTACGACTTCCTGCTCAACGTGTTCGACCGCTCGATCATCGAGGTCGAGAACCGCGTCTACGGCGACTCGATCAAGCGGCATCTGCTGGCGGCGCTCGAGCGCACGTTCGTCGAGTTGCCCGATACCGCGAGCCGCCGGATCCAGGTCGAAGCGCCGATCAAGGGCATCCTCGACACCGACATGGAGGAGACCTACGTCGTGGGCACCGGCTACGGCCGCGCGCGGCTGCCGTTCTCGAAGGAGCACGTCCGCTCCGAGATCCTGTGCCACGGGCTCGGCGCGCACGTGATGTATCCCGGCACGGCGACCGTGCTCGACATCGGCGGCCAGGACACCAAGGCGATCCAGGTCGACCCCTCCGGCATCGTCGAGAGCTTCCAGATGAACGACCGCTGCGCGGCGGGCTGCGGACGCTACCTCGGCTACATCGCCGACGAGATGAACATGGGCCTGCACGAGCTGGGGCCGATGGCGATGAAGTCGACCAAGACCATCCGCATCAACTCGACGTGCACGGTGTTCGCCGGCGCCGAGCTGCGCGACCGGCTGTCCCTCGGCGACCGGCGCGAGGACATCATGGCCGGGCTGCACCGCGCGATCATCCTGCGCGCGATGTCGATCCTCGCGCGCTCGGGCGGCATCCGCAACGAGTTCACGTTCACCGGCGGCGTGGCCAAGAACGAGGCGGCCGTGAAGGCGCTGAAGGACCTCGTGCGCGAGAACTACGGCGACCTGACGCTCAACATCAATCCGGACTCGATCTACACGGGGGCGCTCGGCGGTGCGACGTTCGCCTGGCGCGCGGTGGTCGAGGAAGGCAAGACCGTGGAGGCACGGACGTGAGTACCATCCACACCATCGGCATCGACATCGGCTCGGGCGCCGTCAAGACGACGCTCTTCCGCTCGGACGGCGACCGGCACGATTGGCTGGCGAAGCGCTGCGAGCGCATCCGCCGGCGCGACCCGATGCAGCTCGCGCAGGAGGGCTTCGACGGCGTGCTCGCGGACGCGGGCCTGACGAGTGCCGACATCGAGTACACGGCGACCACCGGCGAGGGCGAGAACGTCAAGTTCGCCACCGGCCACTTCTACTCGATGACCACGCACGCGCGCGGCGGCGTGTATCTGCACCCGGGCGCGAAGGCGGTCGTCGACATCGGCGCGTTGAACGGCCGCGCGATCTACGTCGACGAGCGCGGCAAGGTGCTGTCGTACAAGATGACGAGCCAGTGCGCGTCGGGATCGGGCCAGTTCCTCGAGAACATCGCCCGCTACCTGGGCGTGGCGGTCGAGGAGATCGGCTCGCTGTCGAAGACCTCGCAGAACCCCGAGAAGTGCAGCTCGATCTGCGCGGTATTGGCGGAGACCGACGTGATCAACATGGTGTCGCGCGGCATCGCGACGCCGGACATCCTGAAGGGCATCCACCTGTCGATGGCCTCGCGGATCGTCAAGCTGCTGAAGGTCACCGGCATCAAGGACGGCACGGCGCTCATCACCGGCGGTCTGGCGCTCGACGCCGGGCTGCTCGCGGCGATCCAGGAGGAGATGGTCAACGAGAAGGTCAACGTGACCGCCGTCAGCCATCCCGATTCCATCTACGCCGGCGCGATCGGCGCCGCGCTCTGGGGCGCGTTCCGGCACGGTAAACTGCGCGAGCTCGAAGAGCGCGCCGCGGCCTAGGCTGCGGCCCATGGCGGCCGGCACCCCGTGCCACCCGCCCTCGAGCCGCGACGCCGGCAGGCGCGCGGCGCAATGCGGGGTTCATGGCCCCGACAATCGTGCCGCGGGCGTGACTACTCGTGCCGCAGTGCCTCGATCGGATCCAGTTGCGCCGCCCGCCGCGCGGGAAAGTACCCGAACAGCACCCCAATGCCGGCAGAAAACACGAACGACAGCAGATTGATCGCCGGATCGAAGAGGAAGGGCACGCCCATCGCCCCGGCCAGCACCATGGACGCGCCCGTGGCGATGACAATGCCGACGATGCCGCCCAGCGACGCCAGTACCACGGCCTCGATCAGGAACTGCAGCAGCACCTCGCGCTCCAACGCGCCGATGGCGAGGCGCAGGCCGATCTCGCGGGTGCGCTCGGTCACGCTGACCAGCATGATGTTCATGATGCCTATGCCGCCGACCAGCAGGCTGACCGCGGCCACGGCGCCGAGGAGCGTCGTCATCACTTGCGTCGTGCCGGAAAGCGTCTCGGCCAGCTGCTGTGTATCGAGGATATTGAAGTTGTCCTCTTCGCCGTCTGCAACTTTGCGGCGCTCGCGCAGCAATTGGCGCAGGCTCGCCTTGACCCGCGTGCTGTCGCTGCCATCCTCCATCGAAACCAGCAGCGTGCCGACATTGAGGTTGCCGGTCACGCGGCGCTGCAGCGTGTGCAGGGGCACCAGCACCGTGTCGTCCTGGTCGTTGCCCATCGCGGCCTGACCCTTGGCCGCGAGCACGCCGACGACCTCGCACGAGAACTGCTTGATGCGCAATTGCTCGCCGAGGCCGCGCGTTCCACCATAGATTTCGCGACGGACGGTCTCGCCGATGATGCAGACCGCGGCGCCGGACGTCTGCTCGTCGTCCGCGAACTTGCGCCCGGAGGCGAGCTTCCAATTGCCGGTGTCGAACCAGGCATTGGTGCTGCCCGTCACGTTGGTGGCCCAGTTCCTTCCGTTGGCAACGACCGTGACTGAGGACCTCGCCTCCGGCGCCGCCGCGGCGATGCCGCCAAGCTGCGCCTCGATTGCCGTCGCATCGGATTCCTTGAATTGCTTCGCGCCAGGACCGCCGCCGCCGCCGCCCGGTCCCTGGCGCTGGCCCAGCCGCACCATCAACAGATTGGTGCCAAGGCTCGAGATCTGCATCTGCACGGCCTGCGTTGCGCCATGGCCCAGTGTCACCATCGTGATCACCGCGCTGACGCCGATCACGATGCCGAGGATGGTGAGGAACGAGCGCAGCAGGTTGCGCCGGATCGAGCGCAACGCGAGCAGCAGAGTGCTCAGCAGCATCAGTGGATCTCCGCCGCGGCCGCCGCAGGAGCCGCTGCCACGGGATGCAGGTTGGGCGCATCGCTGTCGATGCGGCCGTCGACGAAATGCACGAGTCGCCGTGCATATGCCGCCATCTCGGATTCGTGCGTGACCATCAACACCGTGATGCCGTGGTCCACGTTCAGCGCGCGCAGCAATTCCATGATCTCGCGACTGCGCTGGGTGTCGAGGTTACCCGTGGGTTCGTCGGCCAGCAGCACGGCCGGTTCGGTGACGATCGCCCGGGCAATGGCCACCCGCTGCTGCTGTCCGCCGGACAGCTCGGCCGGCGTATGGCCCTCCCAGCCGTCGAGACCCACGGATTGGAGCGCCTTGGCCGCGGAAGTGCGCCGCACGGCCGCGCTCTCCCCGCGGTACAACAGCGGCAACTCGACGTTCTCCTGCGCCGACGTGCGCGCCAGCAGGTTGAATCCCTGAAATACAAACCCGAGGTAGCGGCGGCGCAGGCGCGCCCGCTGGTCGCGCGACAGCGCCTCCACGTGCGCGCCACGGAAGAGGTACTGCCCGGCGCTGGGTGTGTCGAGGCAGCCCAGGATGTTCATCGCCGTGGATTTGCCCGAACCACTCGGCCCCATGATGGCGACGAACTCGCCGGCGGTGATATCGAGATCGATTCCCTTCAACGCCATCAGCTCGGCCTGGCCGGAGCCGTACACCTTCGTGACACCGCGCAGCCGGATGAGCGGTGTGCCCGAGAACACAGGGACGGCAAGGGCGCTCACTTGGCGGCCGCCGCCTTCTGGTCCGTGATCACGTCCATGCCGGCTTGCAGTTCGCCGCTGACGATCTCGGTCATGCGGCTGTCACTGATCCCCGGGATCACGGCAATCGGCACGGCTTCGCCGTTACGCAGTACCCAGACCCGGCGCGCGGCCGCGGTGCTGGCGCCGGCCGCGGCCGAAGGGCGCGTTCCGCCGCGGGGCATGCGCGGCGTCAGGCTCGAGACGATCCCCCCCTTGGCGGCCGGCGCTGTTTCGGGTGCGGCCGTCAAGGGCTCGAAGCGCAGCGCGCTGTTGGGTACCAGCAGCACGTCGGTACGCTGCGTCGCGACGATCGTGGCGGTGGCCGTCATGCCGGGGCGAAGCGTCAAATCGGAGTTGTCCACGCCGAGATAGGTGAGGTACGTGACGACGTTGTCGGTGATGGTCGAGCCAAAGCCAACGCGGGTGATCTTCGCCGGGTATCTGCGTCCCGGGTAGGCGCTGACCGTGAACGTCGCATCCTGGCCCACCTTGACCGCACCGACGTCCGCCTCGTCGACATAGACCTGCAGGCGCAGTTGCTTCAGGTCTTCGGCCACGGTGAACAGCGTGACGGCCTGCAGCGA
Organism: uncultured beta proteobacterium; assembly: GCA_963751405.1. GTDB lineage: Bacteria > Pseudomonadota > Gammaproteobacteria > Burkholderiales > Casimicrobiaceae > CAIWHR01. The sequence continues at coordinate 10,592 of CAVVUJ010000037.1, forward strand.
CGCGGCGACCGCGTTGCCGGGATCGACGCTGCGGGTGAGAATCACCCCGTCCGAAGGCGCCCGGATCGACGCCTTCGACAGGTTGATCTCGTCCGTCGACAGCGCGGCCTGGGCGTCGTTGACGTTGGCGCGCGCGCTCAGCTCGTCGGCCTGCGCGCGCTCGAGCGTGGCACGAGCGCTGTCGAGCTCGGTCTTGGACGGCACCTTGCCGCCCGACAGGCGCGCCACCTCCTCGAATCGGCCGAGGGTCGCCTGGGCCTCCTTCACCGTGGCGACGGTCTGCGCGACCTTGGCGTTGGCGGCGGCAAGTGAAGCGCGGGAGCGCAGGATCTGATCGTGGAGCTTCGAAGTGTCGAGCTCGACCAGCACCTGGCCTTTCCTGATGCGGTCATTGACGTCGACATTGACTTTCAGCACCGTGCCGGACAGTTCACTGCCGATGGCAATGGAACGGGTCGGCTGCAGCGTGCCATTGGCGGTGACGGTCAGCGTCAAATTGCCGCGCCCCACGATCTGCGTCGTGTAACTCGGTGCAGCGTTGGCGGTGCGCAGCGTCTGCCAATACCAGGCGCCCAGCGCTGCGACGATCAGGACCGCCGCACCGGCCCATAGCGTCGGACGGCGATACCAGGCGTGGGACGCCGGCTCGTCGAGCAAGGTCGCGAGGTCGGTTTCGCTGCCGCCTGCGGTGGCGCTGGCAGGTTCGGGCTTGACGACGACGGAGGGGACCGCGGAATTCATGTCCTGGCTTTTCTGGAGGCATCGGCGGCGGGCGCAAGGGTTGCGTCATCGACATCAGGTCGCCAGCCGCCCCCGAGGGCTTTGTACAGTCGCACGTGATCGGCGCCGAGGTCGATGGTGGCGTTGGCCACGCTTTCCTGCGTCGTGAGCTGCGTGCGCTGGGTGTCGAGCACGGTCTGGAAGTCCACCAGTCCGCCGGAGTAGCGTTGGCGTGCCAGCAGCGACGCGTTGCCGGCCGCCTCGGCAGCGAGTTGCAGGTGCGCAAGGCGCTCGCGGTCGCCCTGGAGCGCAACCAGGGCATCCTCGACTTCTTTCAGCGCCGTCAGCACGGCTGCCTGATAGGCGAGCTGGGCCTGTTCCAGCGCCGCCTGCTGCGCGCGTACCTGCGCGAGCAGGGCGCCACCTTCGAACACGGGCATCGTCACGTTGGCGAGGAGCGCGCTCAGAACCGACGAGCCGCTCGTCAGTGCGCCGAGGGTAAGCGACGCGAGACCCAGCGTACCGCCGATCCTGAACGAGGGCGCGCGCGCCGCATCGGCCTGCGCCACCCGCGCCGAGGCTGCCGTCACCTGGTATTCAGCGGCCCGCACGTCCGGCCGCTGGCGCAACGTCTCCGCGGGAAAACTCATGGCCAGGCCGGCGGGCGCCCGCGGAATCGGACCTGCAGCCGCGAGCATCGTCGACAGCGTGGCCGGCGGCTTTCCGGTCAGCACGGCGAGCCCATGACGGGCCTGCTCGGCGTTTGTCCGCAACGCCGGCAGCAGGGCGCGCGTCTGCTCCGTCGAGGCACGTGCCTGCTCGTAGTCGAGCGAAGTGGCGAGGCCCGCCTGCACGCGCCACCCCGTGATCTGGAGCGTCTCGAGTTGGGTCTCCAGATTGTCCTCCGCGATCGCCAGATGGGCCTGTGCGCCGCGCAGCGCGAGGTAACTCAACGCCACTTCGGCGGCAATCGAGACTTGCACGTCGCCGAGGCTTGCCTTGCTGGCCTGGACCACGGCTTCGCTCGCGTCGAGAGCGTCCCGGTTGGCACCGAAGATGTCGAGCTCCCAGCTCGCGTCGAGGCCGATCCTGAAACTGCTGCCGAGGCTCTTGCCGCCTGCGGTGCTGCGCTGCGCGGTGGCCGAGCTGCCAACGCTCGGCAACAATGCGCCGGCAGACACGTCCCGCTGGGCGCGGGCCTCGCGTAGCGCCGCCTCCGCGCTCTGCACACTGGTGTTGGCCTGCATCGCCTCCGCTTCGAGGCTCGCGAGGAGCGGATCGTCGAAGCGCAACCACCACTGCGTCAACGAGGAGGTCCCGGTCATCGCGGAACTTTCGGGGACCGACCAACCGGCCGGGATGTCGAACGCAAGCGGGGCAGGCTGCGTCGATACGGACGCGCAACCATGAAGCGCCAGTGCCAGGCCGGCCATGGCGCCGAAGACACGCAGAACCTGCTCCGCCATCAGAACGCGTAGAGCAGGAAAGGGAGACATAGTTCAGCATGCCCCCCTCCGCAGTGTCGGTCTGTTCGATACCGCACAGTGAGCGCGTCGCGCCGGTGGCGCCATGCGACACGTTGCGAACGATCGAATCAGCTAGCTTCGGCGTCCGCGCTCGAGCTGCCAGCGGTTGTCCTGCTGCGTCCAGCTCGGCTGATTGCAGTAGTAGCCACTGCTGTTCGCCGGCGCACACAGGTCTGCGCAGGCGCTTGCGGCCACAACACGAGACCGCGGCAGCGGCGGCGCAAAGATCGATCCAGTCGGGCGCTTTGTCTTCGGAACTTCCGATTGGGTACACTTGCACGCCGCTGCTCCACGACGGACAGTGCGCTGCAGGACGTTCGCCAATCGACGAGGAGACCGGAGAATGAAGACCGCCCCATGGATCCACGCAGCGCTGGCGATGGCGCTGGCGTCGACTGCTGCGCTCGCCCAGGTGAAGATCGGGGTGATCGCCTCGTCGACCGGCCCCACCGCCGTGGTCGGGATCCCACAGAAGAACTCGGCTGCGCTGCTGCCGAAGAGGATCGGCGACCTGGCGATCGAATACCTGGTATTCGACGATGCCAGCGATGCCACGCAGACCGTGATTCTCGTCAAGAAGCTCCTGTCCGAGCACAGGATCGACGCGCTGATCGGTCCTTCCGGCTCGCCCAACTCGGTCAGCGTCGTGCCGTTCATGGCCGAAGCCGGCACGCCAATGCTGGCGCCGGTCGGCGCGACGGCCGTCGTCCTGCCGATGGACGACAAGAAGCGCTGGGTGTTCAAGACCACGCAGAACGATCCGCTCATCTGCGCGGCGCTCGTCGGCCATATGGTGAAGGCCGGCGTCAAGACGGTCGGCTTCATCGGCTTCAACGATCCGTACGGTGAAAGCTGGCACGCCGTGTTCGAGGCCCAGGCGCAGAAAGCGGGTATCAAGGTCGTCGCGAGCGAGCGCTTCCTGCGCACCGATTCCTCCGTCACCGGCCAGGTGGCGAAGCTGATGGCGGCGAAGCCCGATGCGGTGCTCGTCGGCGCGGCGGGCGGCCCGACCGTGCTGCCGCAGATCACGCTCTTCGATGCCGGTTACAAGGGCCGTGTCTACCAGACCCACGGCGCGGCGACCCCCGATTTCCTGCGCCTGGGCGGCGCCAAGGTCGAGGGCACCGTGCTCGCCGCCAGCCTGATGCTGGTACTCCCCGAAATGGCCGACAGCGTCCCCTCCAAAGCCGTTGCGCTCGAGTACATCAACGCCTACGAGAAGATGTACGGCGCCAAGCCCGCGACGTTCGGCGCCAACGTCTACGACGCGGGGCTGCTCCTCACGCGGGCCGTGCCCGAGGCGGCCAGGCGCGGCAAGCCCGGCACTCCGGAATTTCGCGCCGCGCTGCGCGATGCGCTGGAGGGCACGCGCGAGCTGGTGGGAACGCAGGGCGTCTACAACATGACCCCGGCCGACCATTCCGGCTTCGACGAGCGCGGCCGCGTGCTGATCACCGTCAAGGACGGGAACTGGCGACTGCTGAAGGACTGATCCGAAGCCGCCGGCGCGTTGCAGCGGCCGCAGCGCACTGCGCGAGTCCGACTGCGGGCCGCTATGCCGCCGCCGGGGGACGGCGCCAGCCGCGCACCACCGCGCTTGCCGTGCTGGCGATGAAGGCGACGAGCGCCAGCGCGTTCAGCGCGCCGCCGGTGCGGATCCAGTCGAACTGCGCAGTCGCATCGCCGGCGAGGCGCACGACGAGCGACAGGTGCAGCACCGCAAGCGGAAGGTAGAACGTCGGGTGGTAGGGCACGGCAACGCGCAGCACGGCGGGGAAGATGATCGGCGCGTGCCCGAACACCATCGCGAACACGAAGCCCAGTGCGAGCGCGTGCAGCGCGGCGTCGTACGAGGGCGAGCCGGGCGCGAACCCGCCGGCCGCGACGACGACCGCGCCGCCGAGCGCGAGCCACGCGTAGCCGGACAGCAGGCACACCGCGATGAAGCGCGTGAGCCCCTTGCCGCGCACGGTGCGCCGCGCGATGTCCTGCTTGCCGAGCCAGAGCGCCAGCGCGAACAGGCTCCCGCCGAAGACCGACGGCCCCCATGCGGTCGCCATGCCCAGCAGTCCGACGACGATGCCGGCGAGGATCAGCGCGAACGCGCGCCGGGCGAAGGGCGAGGGCGGTAGGAAGCGCGACAGCTCCAGGCGCTCGCCCGCGATCGTCAGGATCAGAAAGGCGAGCCACCAGGGAACGACGGCATGGACCGTCGCGCCCTGCGCCCACAGCGCGTTGCCCGTCGACCAGCAGAGGGCGCCCAGGGTCAGCGTGAACGTGAACATGGCCGTTTGCCGGCGCAGGACATCGAGCGTCGCCGCGAGCAGCACGAGGCTGCCGAGCAGGAACAGCCATGGGACGACGCTTACGGCGCTGGCGATGGTCGCGATGCCGCCGAGTCCGGCGAAGAGGGGTCCCGCAGTAAGCCCAGCGCCGGCCGATCGCCACCGCGCGCTCGAGCGAAATCACCACGCCGAAAAAGGCGCAGATCATCAGCGGCCCGTGCATTGCGGTTGCGGAAGCGGCGACGTCGGGAACGCTCCAGCCAAGGCGCGCGAGCCCCGCAGCGATGCCGGCGAACAAGCCGAGAAAGCCGAGGATCAGCAGCGGAAGGCGCGCGAGCGGTGGCATGAATGGGGGACAGACCACGTATTTGCCCCCGACCTCGCTCGGGCGAGGCCTTCCGAAAAGACGTGGTCTTTCCCCTTGTTACGGGCCGCGTTGGCTGACGAGCTGTTTCAGCGCGATCGGATCGAGCAGCTTCACCGCGCGGCCCTGGATCTGGATCAGACCCTCGCCCTGGAACCGCGAGAACAGCCGGCTGACCGTCTCGAGCTTGAGTCCCAGGTAGCTGCCGATCTCCTCGCGCGTCATGCGCAGCACGTACTCGGTCGACGAGTAGCCGCGGCGCCGGTAACGCTCGGCGAGGTTCAACAGAAACAACGCGAGGCGCTCTTCGGCGCGCATGCTGCCCAGCGACAGCATGACGCCGTGATCGCGCGAAATCTCGCGCGACATGAAAAGATGGAGGTTGTGCTGGAGCCCCGGCACGTCCCGCGCAAGCTCCTCGATGCGCGCGAACGGCAGCGCGCAGACCTCGGTATCCTCGAGCGCGACCGCCTGGCAGCCGTGCCGGTCGGTGCTGATGCCGTCGAGCCCGACGAGGTCGCCCGGCATGTGGTAGCCGGACACCTGCTCGCGGCCGTCCTCGGCCAGCACCGTCGTCTTGAGCGACCCCAGCCGGATCGCGAAAAGCGATGCGAACGGCTCGCCGGCGCGATACAGCGCGTCACCCTTCTTGAGCTTGGTCCGCTTGCCGATCATCGCGTCGACCTGGCCGAGCTCGGCTGCGTTGAGTCCGCTGGGCAGGCACAGTTCGCGCATACTGCAGGTTGCGCAGTGGATCTTGAGATCGCGGATCGAGATCACCGGCGCATGTCCTCCCGCCCCCGTCGTGCGCTCCGCCGCGACGTGGATCGGCAAGCCGACTTCCTGTTTCGGTTTGGCAATGGGCGGCATGGCGCCGGGCTCCGGATTCGGGGAATAACGATTGATGTTGATCTTGGTCAAGACATTTTACTCTAATGCGTGGCCGCCGAACCGAACGGGATGGGATGTCTTGACCATGGGGCGCCGGAGGACGGGAAACAGGGCTGTGGAGCCGTTGGCTGCGGGGATGCGGCGCTATGGCGCGGGAGGCCGGCGGTGGCCCTGTCGGCGTTGATTGCGGCCTGGGTCGCCGGCGCGCTGGGCGGGGCGCATTGCCTGGCGATGTGCGGCGGCTTCGTCGCGGCCATGGCGGGGGCGCAGGGCGGCAACAGGGCGGAAGCCATTCCGTTGCGCCCGGCGCGCGCCATCGCCTGGGGCCAGCTGCCCTACAATGCAGGCCGCATCACCACCTACGCCCTGCTGGGCGCCGTGGCGGGCGGCACTGGCGCGCTCGCCCTGTCGGCAGCCGACGTCCTGCCGGTGCAACGTTTCCTCTACGTGGTGGCTAACCTGTTCCTGCTGGCGCTGGCGGTCGCGATCGCGTGGAAGCAGGGCACGTTCGCCTGGCTGGAACGCGCGGGTGGCGCCTTGTTCGGCAAGCTCGTGCCCGCGTTCCGTCCGCTGCTTCAGGCAGGAACCGTTCCGGCACGCTACGCGCTGGGGATGCTCTGGGGATTCGTGCCGTGTGCGCTCACCTATGGCGTGCTGCCGATTGCCCTGTTCGCGGGAGGGATTTGGCAAGGTGCGGCGGTGATGCTCGCGTTCGGCCTCGGCACTCTTCCCAATCTCCTTGCGGCGGGCTGGGTCATGGCCCGCGCGCGACGATGGCTCGACGCGCGCATGGTGCGCTACCCGGCGGCCGCGTTGCTTGCCGGTTTTGCCCTGGTCGGCATCTGGCGCGCGCTCTTCGGCACGGCGTCGCTTGCGCACGGACCATTCTGCCTCTGATCCGGGGTAAACCTTGCTCGACACGCCCAATCCAGTCCCGGATCCCCGCGTCTTTCCGGACATCGGCGCCGCGACGGAATCGGCACGCGGGCTGTACGCGCTGGCGGAGCAATCGCTGCGCGCGGAAACCGCGCAACGCGCCGACGCCTTCGAGCGCGAATTGCGGGAGGCGCTTTTGGCGCGGCTCATTGCGGGTGGCGCCGAACTGGCCGCGATGCTCGCGGGCGCGCCCTCGGTAGAGGTGACGCGGCATCTGTGGCGCAGCCTCGACGCGGCATGGCGCGAGGCGACGCCGGACGGCGCCACGCTCGCGGTGACGATGTTCGCCCTTCCGCTCGTCATCGTCGTCGGGCGCGAAGGCGCCGGGTGACGACGGCGTGCTCGCCGGCATCCTCGGCGATGCCGCGAAGCTCGCCGGCATCCTGCGCGAGCACCGGGCGCTCGCGGGCAACCAGAACTTCGTGTTTTCGAATGCACTCGTTGCTGCGGACGCCATCGACGTGGCCCGGCTGCCGGAGATCTTCGCGTGGTGCCGGCTGCCCGATCCGGACATGTCGCGCGCCCCGCCGCTGCGTGCGTTGGTGCCGGCGCCGGTCGAATACGGCGCCGGGCGCGAGAGCGTGCATTTGCGCTTCCTCGTGGGCGGCGCGCTGGCGAAGCCGGGGATCGACCTCACCGCCGACACGGCAGTGGGCAAGTGGGGAGTCCCGCTTGTGCGGGAAATGGTCGCGCAGCTGGGGTCGGCAGGGGCCTCGGTGCTCGCGCTGCCGCGCGCTCCGCAACGGCTGCTGCCGGCAGTGGCCCAGGGGCGTGGCGCCCAGCGCGAGGTCGCGGCACAGATCTTTGCGAGCAACGCCATCCGCAAGCTGCGCGGCACCGTGGGCGAGCCAACGGCCGTCATCAGCGCGCATCGCGCGCCGGATGCGCCCGGCGGCGGCGAACTGCGGCTTTCGCTGTCCTCGCCGTTCGAGCCGGGCGCGGCGGAGGGCTTCCGCTGTCCGCTCCACCCGCTCGATCGCGTCGGCGACGTGGTCTCGATGCTCAAAAGCCTCCTGCGCGATTGCCGCGTGACCGACATCCGGACCGTGGCGGGCGTGCATGCGGATCGCGCGGCGGGCACCGGCTTGCCGCTGCTGTTCAAGCCGGATACGATGTTTGAACCCAGTGGGCACGGCGTGTACTGATGCGCAAATTCACCGCGAACCTGCAACCCGACGAGCGCCGCAGAATCACGCTTGCGGAAGCGGCCGCCATGGTGCCGACGCCGGACGGCAAGCGCTCTGCCGCGGTCTTCGAGCACGGAACGCTGCAGGTCAAGCTCTATGCGCCGCGCGGGGCCGACGCGCAGCAGCCGCACACGCGCGACGAGGCGTACGTGGTCGCCCGTGGCAGCGGCTGGTTTGTCAACGGCCCGCATCGCCATCCGTTCGCGCCGCACGACGTGCTGTTCGTCAAGGCCGGGGTCGTGCACCGTTTCGAGTCTTTCACCGCCGATTTCCTCGTCTGGGTCTTTTTCTACGGACCCGAAGGCGGCGAGACGGATACGGTCCCGGAGGCCTAGCGTGGAATCTCACCAGGAGCACATCCGCGTCCTCATCGCCAAGGTCGGGCTGGATGGCCACGACCGCGGTGTCAAGATCGTCGCGCGCACGTTGCGCGACGCCGGGATGGACGTCATCTACACCGGACTGCATCGCACGCCGCAGGAGGTCGTCGAGGCCGCGATCCAGGAAGACGTCGACGTGATCGGCATCAGCATCCTTTCCGGCGCGCACATGACGGTGTTTCCGCGCGTGCTGAAGCTGCTCGCCGAACGCGGCGCGGACGACATTCTGGTCATCGGCGGTGGCGTGATACCCGACGACGACGTCGCGGCGCTCACCGCGCAGGGCGTCAAGGCGCTGATCCTGCAGGACACGCCGCCGGATGCGATCGTTGCCGCCGTGCGCCGGGTCGTCGCCGAGCGCGGGGCGCGATGAGCCGCACGGCGAAGTGATGACCCACGGCAGCCCGATGGAAGCGTGGACGTTCCCGCCGCGTTTCGACGCCGATTACCTGCCGCCCGCGGCGTCGCGCTACTGGTTCCCGGTGCGCGAGACGATGCCGGCAGCCGCGCGCGAGCGCGCAATCCTCGAGCGGCTGCAGACGCTCACGCGCTATGCGTGGGAGCACGCGCCGTTCTACCGCCGCAAGTGGGACGAGGCGGGATTCCATCCCGATCACCTGCGCACGCTCGAGGATTTCGAGGCGAAGGTGCCGGTCGTCACCAAGCGCGATCTGCGCGACGCGCAGGCGCGGGTGCCCCCGTTCGGCGACTACCTGTGTGTCGCCGACGACGAGGTGCATCACATTCACGGCACGTCCGGCACGACCGGCCGGCCGACGGCCTTCGCGATCGGCCGCGGCGACTGGGATGCGATTGCCAATGCGCACGCCCGCATTCTCTGGGGCATGGGCCTGCGGCCGGGCGATGCCGTGTTCATCGCCGCAATCTTCAGCCTGTACATGGGTTCGTGGGGGACGCTCGCCGGCGTCGAGCGTCTGCGCGCAAAGGCCTTTCCATTCGGCGCCGGCGCGCCCGGGATGACCGCGCGCGCCGCGATGTGGCTCGACCTGATGAAGCCGTCCGCGTTCTATTCGACGCCTTCGTTTGCGCTGCATCTCGCGGAAGTCGCGCGCACGGAAGGCTTCGATCCGCAGTCGTTCGGGTTGCGGACGATGTTCTTCTCGGGCGAGCCGGGGGCGTCGGTGCCGGGCGTGCGCGACCGGATCGTCGCCGCGTACAACGCGCGCGTGATCGACTGCGGGTCGATGGCCGAAATGACCCCGTTCATGAACGTCGCCGGCACCGCCGAGACCGACGGCATGCTGTTGTGGCAGGACGTCGTCTACACCGAGGTCTGCGACCCGGCGACGTTCCGGCGCGTGCCGTTCGGCCGGCGCGGCACGCCCGTGTACACGCATCTCGAGCGCACGTCGCAGCCGATGATCCGGCTGGTCTCCGGGGATCTCACGCTGTGGGAGGATGGTCCGTCGCCGTGCGGGCGCACCTATCCCCGGCTGCCGCAGGGCATCTTCGGCCGCATCGACGACATGTTCACGATCCGCGGCGAGAACGTCTATCCGAGCGAGGTCGACGCCGCCGTCAACGAGCTCGCCGGTTACGGCGGCGAGCACCGGATCGTCATCATGCGCGAGGGCACGATGGACGAATTGCTGATCCGCGTCGAGGCGGCGCCGGCCGTCCAGGCGGCGGGAGCCGCGGCGCTTTCCGCGCTCGCCGAAGCGGCGGCGCAGAAGCTCCAGCGGATGCTGGGGCTGCGGGCCAAGGTCGAAGTCGTGGCGCCGGGGACTTTTCCGCGGACGGATTTCAAGGCGCGACGCGTCGTCGACGATCGCGACGTGTTTCGCGAACTCAACGCGCGCCTCGCGGATCGCCCGTAATGGGAACGGGCGCGTCGCTCGATCTCGTTCCCGGCGTGCTGGCCGGTGAAATTCGCGCGATCGCCCGGCTCCTGACGCGGGCCGAGGCCGGCGAAGACGAGTGCCGGCCGGCGCTGGAAGTGATTTTCCGGCACGCCGGCCGCGCGCACGTCGTGGGCATCACGGGCGTGCCGGGCAGCGGCAAGTCGACGCTGGTCGCGAAGCTCGCCGCCGAAATCCGCCGCACCGGGCGGCGTATCGGCATCGTCGCCATCGACCCGTCGTCCCCGTTTTCCGGGGGCGCGATCCTCGGCGACCGCGTCCGGATGGGCGACGTGGCCGGTGACCCCGGCGTCTACGTGCGCAGCATGGCCACCCACGGCTCGCTCGGCGGACTCGCGCGCGGCACGCTGGACGCAGTCGACATCCTCGACGCGGCCGGTTACGACATCGTCGTCATCGAGACGGTCGGCGTGGGCCAGGACGAAGTCGAGGTCGCACGCGCCGCCCATACGACGGTCGTCGTCTCGGCGCCGGGCCTGGGTGACGACATCCAGGCCATCAAGGCCGGCATCCTCGAGATCGCCGACATTCACGTCGTCAGCAAATCCGACCGGCCCGGCGCCGAGCGCACGCTCGGCGACCTCAAGTCGATGCTGGCCATGGGGCCTTCATCTGCGCGCAGCGGCGACTGGCAGGTGCCGGTCCTGGCGAGCTGCGCCCTGTCGGGCGACGGCGTCGTCGGGCTGCTGCGAGGCCATCGATGGGCACCGCGCTGCGCTCGACGCCTGCGGCGCGATGGCCGCGCGTCGCGCCGAAATCAACGAGCGCCGGCTCTTCCTCGCCGGCGAGGAAATCCTGCGCGCCGCGTTGTCGCGACAGCGCGACGGCCGGGTCGGAGAACTCATCGCGCTGCTCGATGCGCGCGTGCTCGGCCCGCACGCGGCAGCAAAGCGCCTGCTTGCCGACATTCGCCAAGAAGGGAATGCATGATGAAGGTCGGCGCATGAACAGGGGGGACGCATGAGCGATGGTGCAAGCGGCGACCGCACTGCGGCGGACGCGGCCCGGGCCGTGCTCGCGGCGCAGGTCGAAGCCTGGGAGAAGAACGAGGTCGCGGGATTCGTCGCGCGGCAGCCAGAGCGGCAAGCCCTGTTCCGCACGCTGGGCGGCATGCCGCTCAAGCGGGTCTACACGGAGCTCGACGCGGCGGCCACGCCGCCGGCCGACATCGGCCTGCCCGGGCAGTATCCGTACACGCGGGGGCCCTACCCGACGATGTACCGGGGCCGCCTGTGGACGATGCGGCAGATCGCGGGCTTCGGCACCGCCGAGGACACGAACGGGCGCTTCAAGTATCTGATCGGCCAGGGGCAGACCGGCCTTTCCACCGACTTCGACATGCCCACGCTGATGGGCTACGACAGCGACCACCCGCTCGCCGAAGGCGAGGTGGGCCGCGAGGGTGTGGCGATCGACACGCTCGCCGACGTCGAGCACCTGTTCGACGGCATCGACCTGGAGCGGATCTCGGTGTCGATGACGATCAATCCGACCGCGTGGATCCTGCTCGCCATGTACATCGCGCTGGCGCAGAAGCGCGGGTGCGACCTCGACCGGCTTTCGGGCACGATCCAGGCCGACATCCTGAAGGAGTACCAGGCGCAGAAGGAGTGGATCTACCCCATCGCGCCGTCGGTGCGCATCGTCCGCGACTGCATCACGTACTGCGCGCGGAACATGAAGCGCTACAACCCGATCAATATCTCGGGCTACCACATCTCGGAAGCCGGCTCCTCGCCGCTGGACGAGGCGGCGTTCACGATGTGCAACCTCGTGACCTACGTCGACGCGGTGACGAAGACCGGGATGCACGTCGACGAGTTCGCGCCGCGGCTCGCGTTCTACTACGTCTGCCAGTCGGACTTCTTCGAGGAGATCGCCAAGTTCCGCGCGGTGCGCCGCGTCTACGCGAAGATCATGCGTGAGCGCTTCGGGGCAAAGAACCCCGAATCCATGCGGCTGCGCTTCCACTGCCAGACGGCGGCAGCGTCGCTCACCAAGCCGCAGCCGAAGATCAACATCGTGCGCACCGGGCTGCAGGCGCTGGCGGCCGTGCTCGGCGGTGCGCAGAGCCTGCACACCAACGGGATGGACGAGGCGTTCGCGATTCCGACCGAAGAGGCGATGAAGATCGCGCTGCGCACGCAGCAGATCATCGCCGACGAAACCGGCGTGGCGAGCGTGGCCGACCCCCTCGGCGGCTCGTACTTCGTCGAGAGCCTGACGACGCAGTTCGAGCGCGAGATCTTCCGGGTGCTGGACGAGGTCGAGCGGCGGGGCGGCACCGTCAAGCTGATCGAGGAAGGATGGTTCCAGCAGCGGATCGCGGACTTCGCCTACGAGACGGTCAAGCGGAAGGCGAGCGGTGACAAGCCGGTGATCGGCGTCAACCGGCACGTCGAGCCGGACGAGCGGTTCGACGTCGAGATCCACCCGTACGACCCGACCACGGCGGAGCGCCAGATCGCGCGCCTGCAGCGCGTGCGCCGCGAGCGCGACAACGCGCGGGTAACGGCATTGCTCGACCGGCTGGCCGCCGTCGCGGCGGATGAAAGCCAGAACATCATGCCGGTGACGATCGAGCTGGTCGCGGCCGGGGCGTCGATGGGCGACATCGTCGAGCGGCTGAAGGGATTGTGGGGAACGTACCGCGAAAGGCCCGTCTTCTGATGCTGATTCCTTACCTCGATTTCACGCCGTCGGTCGCGGCGCCGATGGATTGCGCGCCGACGGCCGCAATCGTCGGCCGCACCGTCGCCGGCCCCGGCCTCGTGTTGCGCAGCTACGCGACCTTGCGTGCCGACGGCGAATGGGTGCGGGTCGGCGCGAACGCCTACTTCGGCGAGCGGGCGACCGTGCACATCGCCGACAGCACGTTTCCGGCGGTGATCGGCAACGACGTCACGGTCGGGCGCTTCGCGCTGGTGCACGCGTGCACGGTCGAGGATCGTGTCGTCGTCGGCGATGCTGCGATCGTCATGGACGATGCGCACGTGGGTGCCGGTGCGCTGATCACCGCCGGCAGCCTCGTGCCGCCGCGCAAGCGCCTCGCTGGCGGATGGATCTACGAAGGCAACCCGGCGACGCCGGTGCGCGAGATCGGGGCCGAGGAGCTCGCCGCGGCGGCGGTCGCGATACGGCGGCGAATGGCGTCGGCGCTGGTCACGGCGACCGACCTGCCTCCGCTCGACATGGGGGACTACGCGGCTCCCGGCGAGAACGACGCCGCGGCGCGCGGCTCGGGCCGGCGCGCGCCGCGCGTCGCGCAGGCCTACATCGCGCCGACGGCGGTGCTCGCCGGCGATGTCACCGTCGCCGACGATGCGAGCGTGTATTTCGGCTGCGCGGTGGTTGCGGGCGATGGCCGGATCGTCATCGGGCCGCGCACCAACGTGCAGGACAATTCGCTGCTCGTGACCGATGCGTTGCGCGGGCCGCTCCTCGTCGGGGCCGACGTCACGATCGGGCACAACGTCCGGCTGGGTGCGGCCACGATCGGTGACCACGCGCTGATCGGAATGGGGTCGCAGGTCGGCGACGGCGTCATCGTGGAGGAGGGCGGCTGCATCGGCGCGCGCGCTCTGGTCGCACCCGGCACCGTGGTCAAGGCGGGCTGGATCTGGGCCGGCCGGCCAGCGTTCGCATTCCGCGCGATCAAGCCGCAGGAGCGCGAGGCGTTCGCAGAGGCGGCGCAGATCTACGTCGGCTACGGCGCCGCGTATCGCCGCGGCCACCTCGTCGCGCCGTTGCGTTCGGGTCGCTGAGTTTGACGGGCACCGCGGCTACCGGTCCGCCGGGAGGAACCGGATATCGCCGTACCACGCTTCGACCGAGCCGCCGGTGTTGTCGGTGTCGGTCAGCACCCCGACGCCCGTGAGATCGCCCGGCTCCTCGCCGAACGCGCGGCGGAAATCATCGAATACGTTGCGCGAAAGCGACTGCCACTTGCCGACGCCGCCGGGGCCGCTGGCCACAACCAGCATGCGCACCCTGCGCGTGTAGGGATGCTCGATCACCGTGCCTACCGGAATCGTGTTTGCCCACACGTACTGGAGCAGCGCATACGGCAGCTGGCGGCCCGAGAGTTTTTCGGTCACGTAGAAGATGGCTCGCTCGACGATGGGCAGACGCGACTTGTCCCCGTCGAACGCAAACAGCAGGCGCACCGGCGAGTCCTCCTTGGCGGCAACGCGGTTGTCCGCGCCTTCGACCAGCGCGCTCACCTTCCAGCGCCAGTCGACGACCGGTGCGCTGCGGATGTCGAATTTCGTGAACTGGGCGAGCCCGCTGGCGGCACCGACGGCACTCGCGTGCAGCACGACGATGCCGTCGACATCGGTGAGCGTGTAGTCGGTGAGCTTCTTGCGGTCGGTCAGCCTGACGGGCTCCCAGCCCCTGGGCAGGCTGGCGCCCGGCCTGGCGGCCGAGAACGGCGCGGGCAGCGGCGCCGCCTCGAGGCTCGTCTGCGCGGCGAGAGCGCGGGACAGCGCAACCAGGCAGCAGAACGCGAAGCGGACGAGTCCGCGCAGCGTCCCGGAACCGCCGCTGTTTCGGGAATGGGCGTGGCCGCATTCGGTGCGGCGAGCGCGATGACGCATCGTGCAGGCGATGATACAACCGCGCCGCGGTTGTCGCCGCCCGTATAATCCGGCATTCAGCCCGCTCTGCTGGAGTCTCATCCCCCTATGAATCTCGATCGTGTGCCTGCCGGCAAGGATGTCCCGAACGACTGCAACGTGATCATTGAGATTCCGATGCGGGGCGACCCCATCAAGTACGAGGTCGACAAGGAGACCGGCGCGGTGTTCGTCGACCGCTTCCTGTCGACGGCGATGCACTATCCGTGCAATTACGGTTACATTCCGCAAACACTGTCCGACGACGGTGATCCGTGCGACGTGCTGGTCCTCTCCCCCATGCCGCTCATCACCGGCGTGGTCGTCCGCTGCCGGCCCGTGGGGATGCTGAATATGCACGACGAGGCCGGCGGCGACTCCAAGATCCTGGTCGTGCCGATCGACAAGCTCTCGAGCCTCTATCGCGCCGTGCATTCCCCGAGCGACCTGCCGGAGATCACGACGCAGCAGATCGCGCACTTTTTCGAGCACTACAAGGACCTCGAGCCCGGCAAGTGGGTGCGCGTGTCCACCTGGGTGGGCGCCGAGGAAGCAAAGCGGGAGATCCTGGACGGCGTCGCCCGCTACCAGGCGGCGAATCCCAAGCCGAAGTTCTGAGCGCGATGCCGACTGCGGCTCACGCGCGCCGGCAGCTCGCATTCCCCTTCCTGTTCGTGCTGCTGTGGAGCACGGGCTTCATCGCCGCCAAATACGGACTGGCGTACGCGCCGCCGCTCACGTTTCTCCTCTACCGGTTCGTCCTTGTCGTCGCGCTGATGGGCATCGTCGCCGTGGCGACGCGCGCGGTCTGGCCGGCCACGCTCAGGGAGGTCGGGCACGTCGCCGTTTCGGCCTGGCTCGTGCATGGCATCTACCTCGGCGGCGTGCTGTCCGCGATCGCCGGCGGCATGTCCGCCGGCATGGCGGCGATGCTGGTGGGGCTGCAGCCGATCCTCACGGTGCTCCTCGCGCGCGGCTGGCTGGGCGAGCGCGTCGTGCCGCGGCAATGGCTGGGACTGGCGCTGGGGCTCGCCGGCGTCTGGCTCGTCGTCCGGCACAAGGTGGAGCTGACTGTCGACAGCGCCGGGCTCATCGCGATCGCGCTCGCGCTCGTCGGGATCAGCGTCGGGACGCTCTATCAGAAGCGATACTGCTCCCGCGTCGATCTGCGCTGCGGCGCCGTCATCCAGTTCGCCGCCTGCGCGCTCGCGTACCTGCCGATCGTGCTCCTGTTCGAGCACGCGCCGGTCCGCTGGACGCCGCAGTTCGTGTTTGCGCTCGGCTGGGCGGTCGTCGTGCTGTCGGTGGGCGCGGTCAGCCTTCTCTACTGGCTCCTGCGCCACGGTGCTGCGTCGAATGTGGCGGGACTGTTCTTCCTCGTTCCGGCGGTGACGGCCGTCATGGCGTGGCTCATCTTCGGCGAGACGCTCGACGCAGTCGCCGTCGCGGGCATGGTGCTGATCAGCGTGGGGGTTGCGCTCGCGCGCCAGACGAAGGATCCGGCGCCGCCGTGACGATGCGCGTGCCGGCGATCCGGTCGTGCAGGAACTGGCGGTCCGGATCGACGAGAGGCCAGAGGTAGCCGAGGGGGACCAGCCAGGCGGCGTGCGCGCCCAGGTTCGCCGGTTGGAGCGCCGTGTAGGCAACAAGGGAGGCCGCAGGACCGATCCATGCGGCGACGTAGCGCGCGACGGCGGTCTTCGCGTCGACCGCTCCGCCGTCGGCGCGCACGATCGCGAGGCGCCACGTCTTCATCGGCAAGGTCCGGCGCCCTCCGGTCCACGACCAAGTGAAATAGAGTCCCGCCGCCGCGAACACGAAGCAGGCGGAGAGTACGCGCGCCGGGGGCGGCGGCACGGCGAGAGCCGGTCGCCCGCCACTCGACGGGGCGCAACGCCGGCAGGGTCAGAAAACCGACCAGCAGCACGATGGCGGCGAGCAGGAGCCCTTCATAGCCCAGCGCCGCGTAACGCCGCCAGAGGGGTGCGTTGCGCAGCGCGCTGTCCGGTGCGGCCGCGGGCGCGTCGCCCGTCAAGGGCGGCTCACTTCGGAGGGGGCGCGGGGATCAGGGGCGGTGGCGAAGCGTTGCCGGGCGCCAACTGCGGCGGCGGCAAAGTGTTGCCGGGCGCCGGCTGCGTAGACGGCGGCGAAGCGTTGCCGGGGGCCGGTTGCGCAGGCGGCGGCAGTGCGGGTGCCGGCCGTACGCCGCGCGGTGCCGCGGTGCCGGCGGGAGGCACCGTCGCGGGCGGGGGCTTCGTCGCCAGCTCGCGCTTCTTCTCCGGGGGAAGGCTTTGGTACTGCTCCCATTGCTGCCGAACGTCCTGCTTTTTCTCCGGAGGAAGGGATTTCAGCGACTTGTACTGCTCGCGCGCTGCCTGCCGCTCGGCCGGCGACAGCTGGGCCCACGTGACCATCTGCTGCTGGACGCGTTGCTGCTCCTCGGGCGTCATCTTCGGGTAGCGCTGCGCGATACCCCGCCATTTCTGCTTGCGCGCGGCGTCAAGCTTCTCCCAGTCGGACGCGAGCGGGGCGAGAATCTGCCTTTCGGCAGGCGGGAGTGCGTTCCACGCCGGCGACCCGACGCCGACCGGCTGCGCGAGCGCATTCCCGGCAACGAAAACCGCGAGTGCCAGAGCCCATGGAAGAAGTTGGGTTATTCGTAGCTTGCGTGCTTCAGCCAATTCTGGAATCCCCGGTCCAGGTAGGCGTCGATCGGCAGTTCCGAGGACAGGATCGCCGCATCCGTCTCCTCGATGTCGTTCTGCTGCTGATAGGCCTGCCATTGCTGATAGCCGAAACCGGCGGCCGCAATCAAGGCGATCCCGATCCAGAGCCGGCCGCTGGCCCAGAAGCTCCGGTCGCCGCCGGCGGTTCCCGATCCACCGCCCGCGTTCGCGCCGGCCACCCGGAACTCCGCCGCCCGCTGCGGATCGGCGAGACGCGCCAAGGCTTCGGCCCGCGCGAGCTGCAGCCGATACGCGGTGCCGGCCTTCAGATCGGCCGCGCCGCGGTCCAGGTAAGTCGTTATTTTCTTTGCGAAATCGTCGTCACGGGTGGTCATGGCGTTACTCCTTTGGCCTTCAGCATCACGGCCAATGCGTGAACGGCGCGCGAGCAGTGAGTCTTCACGCTTCCTTCCGAGCATCCCATCGCCGCGGCGGTTTCCGCCACATCGAACTCTTCCCAGTAACGCAGCAGAAAGGCTTCCCGTTGACGCGCCGGCAGGCGCTCGAGGGCGTGCTCGATCGTGGCGATAATCTGACGTTGTTCGAGCTGCTCCGCGGGATCGGCATTGAAATTGGAGTCGGTTTTCGCCGGCAAAGTTTCCAGCGGATCGAAATCGTCATCCTTTTCATCGCCTTTCCCCAGGGCGGACAGGAGCGTCGTCCACGTCGAACGCACTTTCTGGCGGCGAAAATGGTCGTGGATCGTATTCTGCAGGATCCGCTGGAAGAGCATCGGCAGCTCCGCCGCCGGCTTTCCGGCATATTTCTCGGTCAGCTTGAGCATGGCGTCCTGCACGATGTCGAGCGCACCGTGTTCATCGCGGACGGCAAACATCGCCTGTTTGAATGCGCGACGCTCGACTCCCGCCAGAAAGACCGAAATTTCGTGGGTTGAGGCCAGAGCGGGGATCCGTCCGGAAGACAAGGCCCATTATAGGGCGCAGCCGCGCGGATGGGATGCCGTCGCGGACGTCGCGCACTCACGGCGACGGGACACCGTCACGCCGCCCTGTTGTGCGCCGCAGCGGACTTGACCGCCACCGGCGCCACGGGTAACGTTGACCCTCGGCCCTGGCGGGCCGATGTTGTGCTGCAATAACGGCCGTTTGCGTCCCCCTCGCGATGCCACGAGCGTCGGTGGGGATTCCCTTGGGGCGCGACGGGGTGTTTCCAGAGTGCGGCTTTCTACCCGGAAAAGCCCAGGCGGGCGCGCCCATCCCCAATGCGCGCCGGAATGTTGTGCCGAAGGCTCGCGGCGGACGCGCGCGGGGCAATCCACCATTTTGCAAGAGGCGTGACCATGCAATTGACGGGTGCGGAAATAGTGATCCGCTGCCTCCAGGAAGAGGGCGTCGAGTACGTCTTCGGCTACCCGGGCGGCGCGGTGCTCAACATCTACGACGAGCTGTTCAAACAGGAGAAGGTCAAGCACGTGCTGGTCCGTCACGAGCAGGGAGCGGTCCACGCGGCGGACGGCTACTCGCGCTCGTCGACCAAGGTCGGCGTCTGCCTCGTGACCTCGGGCCCGGGCGTCACGAACGCGGTCACGGGCATCGCGACCGCCTACATGGACTCGATTCCGATGGTCGTGCTGACGGGCCAGGTGCCGACGCACGCCATCGGCCAGGACGCGTTCCAGGAGTGCGACACGGTCGGGATCACGCGGCCGTGCGTCAAGCACAACTTCCTGGTCAAGGACGTCAAGGACGTCGCGGTCACGATCAAGAAGGCATTCTTCCTGGCCGCCACCGGCCGGCCGGGCCCGGTGCTGGTCGACATCCCGAAAGACGTGACCCAGGCCTCGACCGAGTGGAGCTACCCGAAGACGGTTTCGCTGCGCTCGTACAACCCGGTCACCAAAGGCCATTCGGGGCAGATCAAGAAGGCGGTGCAGCTGCTGCTCGAGGCCAAGAAGCCGATGGTCTACGCGGGCGGCGGCGTCGTGCTCAACAACGCGGCGCCGCAGCTGACCCGCCTCGTGCGCCTGCTCGGCTTTCCCTGCACGAACACGCTGATGGGCCTGGGGGGGTTCCCCGGCACCGACCCGCAGTTCACCGGCATGCTCGGCATGCACGGCACCTACGAGTCGAACATGGCGATGCAGCATTGCGACGTGCTGATCGCGATCGGCGCGCGCTTCGACGACCGCGTCATCGGCAACCCGCAGCATTTCTTCCGCGACGACCGCAAGATCATCCACATCGACATCGACCCGTCGTCGATCTCCAAGCGGGTCAAGGTCGACGTGCCGATCGTCGGTTACGTCGCGGACGTCCTCGACGAAATGCTGAGGCTGATCGAGTCCTCGGCGCAGCGACCCGACCCGGCCGCGCTGAAGGCGTGGTGGAGCGAGATCAAGGAGTGGCAGCGCAAGGACTGCCTCAAGTACGACACGAAAAGCGCGCTCATCAAGCCGCAATATGTCGTCCAGAAGCTCTACGAGCTCACGAAAGGCGACGCCTTCATCACGTCGGATGTCGGACAGCACCAGATGTGGGCGGCCCAGTACTACAAGTTCGACCAGCCGCGCCGCTGGATCAACTCGGGCGGGCTCGGCACGATGGGCTTCGGTCTGCCCGCCGCGATGGGCGTGCAACTCGTCAATCCGGGGGCGACGGTCGTCACGGTGACGGGCGAGGCATCGATCCAGATGTGCATACAGGAGCTCTCGACCTGCAAGCAGTACCATCTGCCGATCAAGGTCATCAATCTCAACAACCGGTACATGGGGATGGTGCGGCAGTGGCAGCAGTTCTTCTACGGCAACCGCTACGCGGAGTCGTACATGGACGCGCTGCCCGACTTCGTGAAGCTCGCGGAGGCTTACGGGCACATCGGCATCAAGGTGGACAAGCCGGGCGACGTCGACGCCGCGCTGGCGGAGGCGTTCCGCCACAAGGACCGCCTCGTCTTCGTCGACGTGATCACCGACCAGACCGAGAACGTGTTCCCGATGGTCCCGGGGGGCAAGGGCCTCACCGAGATGATCCTGGCGGAGGAACTATGAGCGCCGCCGGGCCGTCCCAAGGCGCGAATTGCCCCCCTCTGGGGGGAAGGCGCGAAGCGCCATCGAGGGGAGACTAGCCATGCGCCACATACTTTCCATCCTGGTCGAGAACGAGGCCGGCGCGCTGTCGCGGATCTCGGGCCTCTTTTCCGCGCGCGGCTACAATATCGAATCGCTGACGGTGGCGCCGACGGAGGACGTGACGATGTCGCGGATGACCATCGTCACCGCCGGCTCCGACGACGTGATCGAGCAGATCACGAAGCAGCTGAACAAGCTGGTCGACGTCGTCAAGGTCGTCGACCTGACGGAAGGCAACCACATCGAGCGCGAGCTGATGCTGGTCAAGGTGCGCGCGGCGGGGAAGGACCGCGACGAGATGAAGCGGCTCACCGACATCTTCCGCGGGCGCATCCTCGACGTCAGCGACAAGAGCTACACGATCGAGCTCACCGGCACCGGCGCCAAGCTCGACGCGTTCCTGCAGACGATCGAGCCCGGGGTGATCCTCGAGACGGTGCGCACCGGGGCGTCGGGGATCGGCCGCGGGGAGCGGATACTGCGCGTCTGACGGCGCCTCTGAATCTGCCGTCGCGCGGCACGATTGCCGCCGCGCGCGGCGCCCGAACCAACCACGGAGAAAACGATGAAAGTCTATTACGAAAAGGACGCCGACCTCTCGCTCATCAAGGGCCGGAAGGTGACGATCGTCGGCTACGGCTCGCAGGGCCACGCGCACGCGCTCAATCTGCACGACTCGGGCATCAAGGTCACGGTCGGCCTGCGCAAGGACGGCGCCTCGTGGTCCAAGGCGAAGAAGGCCGGGCTCAAGGTTGCCGCGGTCGAGGACGCCGTGAAGGGCGCCGACATCGTGATGCTGCTGATGCCCGACGAGCACATCGCCGCCGTCTACAGGGACGATGTCGAGCCGCACATCAGGAAGGGCGCCACGCTCGCGTTCGCGCACGGCTTCAACATCCACTACGGGCAGGTCGTGCCGCGCGCCGATCTCGACGTCGTGATGATCGCGCCGAAGGCCCCGGGCCACACGGTGCGCTCGACCTACGTGCAGGGCGGCGGCGTGCCGATGCTGATCGCGGTGTACCAGGACGCATCGAAGAAGGCGCGCGACGTGGCGCTCTCCTACGCGGCGGCGATCGGCGGCGCCCGCGCCGGCGTGATCGAGACGAATTTCCGCGAGGAGACGGAGACCGACCTCTTCGGCGAGCAGGCGGTGCTCTGCGGCGGCCTGGTCGAGCTGATCAAGGCCGGCTACGAGACGCTGACCGAGGCCGGCTATGCGCCGGAAATGGCGTACTTCGAGTGCCTGCACGAGGTGAAGCTCATCGTCGACCTGATCTACGAGGGCGGCATCGCCAACATGAACTACTCGATCTCGAACAACGCCGAGTACGGCGAATACGTGACCGGACCCAAGATTGTCACCGACGAGACGAAGTGGGCCATGCGCGAGGCGCTGACGCGCATCCAGACGGGCGAGTACGCCAAGGACTTCATACTCGAGAACCGGGCCGGCGCGCCGACGCTGCTCGCGCGGCGCCGCCTCACCGCCGAGCACTCGATCGAGCAGGTGGGCGCGAAGCTGCGGTCGATGATGCCCTGGATCAGCAAGAACAAGCTGGTGGATCAATCGCGCAATTAGCCTCCGGGAAGGCCTTGATGCGACCGAGGATGATCCTGCGACCGCCGGCGCGCCAGCGCGGGTGGGCAGGGCTGGTGATGATTCTCGTTGCTCTCGCCATCGTCGCGTTCCTGGCCAAGGATGCGCTGAAGGGCTACGGGCTCGCCTCGCGCCCCGCGGCGCCGACGAAAGCCGGAACGCCGGCCGAACGCGCGCGTGCGCCAGGTGCCGGCGGCATCGAGGCCCTGGATCTCGGCTCGGCGCCGGCGGCGCCCGCGTCGGCGCTCGAGCGCGCGCGCGGCGTCGAGGACATGGTCAAGCAGCAAGCCGATGAGCGCGCGGCGCGCTTGGACGCCGCAGCCAAGTGATCCAGGCGATGCGCCGCGCATAATCGTCGGGACCCCTTTCGTCACCCGGAACGGACGCCGCGATGAACAACGACTATCCGCATCCCATCATCGCGCGCGAGGGCTGGCCTTTCCTCGCGCTGGCGCTCGTTGTCGCCGCCGCATTGTCGTGGGCGGGCCTGTGGGTGCTTGCGGCACTCGCGTGGCTGGTGGTGCTGTTCATCGTCCAGTTCTTCCGCGATCCGCCGCGGGTCATCCCGCGCGGGCCCGGTGCCGTGCTCTCGCCGGCTGACGGCCGTGTCGTCAAGGTCGAACGCGCGCGCGATCCTTACCTGCCGCGGGACGCGCTCAAGATCAGCGTGTTCATGAACGTGTTCAACGTGCACTCGAATCGCAGCCCGGTCGACGGAACGGTCGTCGCCGCGTGGTATCACCGGGGCAGTTTCCTCAACGCCGCGCTCGACAAGGCCTCGCTCGAGAACGAGCGCAACGCGCTCCACCTGCGCACCGCCGAGGGCCGCGACGTGACGTGCGTCCAGGTGGCGGGCCTCATCGCGCGGCGCATCCTCTGCTACGTGAAGCCGGGTGACGCGCTGGCGCGCGGCCAGCGCTACGGGTTCATCCGCTTCGGGTCACGCGTGGACGTCTACCTGCCGCCGGACGCGCAGCCGAAAGTCGCCGTCGGCGACATCGTGTTCGCCACCGAGACGGTGCTCGCGGAGTTTCCGCCCGGCTGACCGGGACGATCGCCGGCGCGGCCGGCGGGTGTCTTCGCCTCCGCCGTTTGTGCTACCTTTGCGCCGAGATGGCGGATTTCGACACCCAGCGCTCGCTGCAGAAGAACCGGATCCGGCGGCGCGGCATCTATCTGCTGCCGAACCTGTTCACGACCGCGGCGCTGTTCGCCGGTTTCTACGCGATCGTGCAGGCGATGAACTTCCGCTTCGGCCTCGCGGCCGTGGCGATTTTCGTCGCCATGGTGCTCGACGGCCTCGACGGCCGGGTCGCACGCCTCACGCGGACGCAGAGCGCCTTCGGCGCCGAGTACGACAGCCTGTCGGACATGGTGAGCTTCGGCGCGGCGCCCGCGCTGATCGTCTACGAGTGGGCGCTGAAGGGCATGGGCAACCTCGGCTGGATCGCCGCGTTCGTCTACGTCGCGGGCGCGGCGCTGCGGCTCGCCCGCTTCAACACGATGCTCGAAGTCGCCGACAAGCGCTGGTTCACGGGGATGCCCAGCCCGGCGGCCGCGGCGCTGGTCGCGGGGCTCGTCTGGATCATCGACGACTACAACATCGACCCGATCGGCCTGAAGTGGTGGGTGTGGGTCGTCACGGTCTTCGCGGGCCTCACGATGGTCAGCAACGTCCCCTACTACAGCTTCAAGACCATCAACCTGAAGAAGAGCGTGCCGTTCCTCGCGATCTTCGTCTTCGTGCTGGTCATCGCGCTGCTTTCGTATCAGCCAGCCCTCGTCCTCTTCGCGGGCTTCGTGGGCTACGCGCTGTCGGGGTACGTCGCGGCGGCATGGATGTGGCAGAAGCGCCGCCGGCGCCCGCCGCCGGCCCCGCCTGGGTGAAGGGACAGACCACGCTTTTCCGTCGCGGCGCTCCGGCGGGTGCGGCGACGGGAAAGTGTGGTCTGTCCCCGGTTCCCGATGCAACCCCTTGCGGCGCTTGCGTTTTTCCGGTTATAGTCCTTCGCAATGAACAGCTTCCAGATCGACGGCCGTCCTGCGCTCCCCGCGCCGACCTCCCTTGCGGGCGGCCCGCTGCTGCTTCTGCTGCGCCCCGCGCGCAGATAAAACCCCCTCCCTTCCCAGCAGTGCCCCCGTCGTCCACCTTCGGACGGCTGTGTTGTCTGCCCCGATTCCGGAACGAGGACTCATGATGAAGCCCTACCCGCAGCGCAAGTACCGCCCCGTCCAGCCCGTCGCGTTGTCCGACCGGCAATGGCCATCGCGTGCCATCACGCGCGCGCCGATCTGGTGCAGCGTGGATCTGCGCGACGGCAACCAGGCGCTGATCGAGCCCATGGACGCCGAGCGCAAGCTGCGCATGTTCCGGCTGCTGGTGAAGATGGGATACAAGGAAATCGAGATCGGCTTTCCGGCGGCGTCGCAGACCGACTACGACTTCACGCGCAAGCTGATCGTCGAGGGGCTGATTCCCGACGACGTGACGGTCCAGGTGCTCACGCAATCGCGCGCGGCGCAGATCGAGCGCACGTTCGAGGCGCTCGACGGCGCAAAGCGGGCCATCGTTCACCTGTACAACTCGACGTCGACGACGCAGCGCCGCCTCGTTTTCGGCCTCGACCGCGAAGGCATCAAGGGGATCGCGGTCGCGGGGGCGAAGCTGATCCGCGACGCGGTTGCGAAACGGCCGGGAACGGAGTGGTTCCTCGAGTATTCGCCCGAGAGTTTCACCGGCACCGAGCTCGACTTTGCGGTGGAGGTGTGCGATGCGGTCACGGCCGTCTGGCTGCCGACCCCGCAGCGGAAGGCCATTCTCAACCTCCCGTCGACCGTCGAGCTCGCGACGCCGAACGTCTACGCCGACCAGATCGAGTGGATGTGCCGGCACCTCGCGCGCCGCGACAGCGTGATCGTGTCGGTGCACCCGCACAACGATCGTGGTTGCGGCATAGCCTCGGCCGAGCTCGCGCTGATGGCGGGCGCGGAGCGGGTCGAGGGCTGCCTGTTCGGCAACGGCGAGCGCACGGGCAATGTCTGCCTCGTCACGCTCGGCCTCAACCTGTTCACGCAGGGGGTGGATCCGCAGATCGACTTCTCCGACATCCAGCAGGTGATCCGTACCGTCGAGTACTGCAACCAGCTGCCGCTCGACCCCAGGCACCCGTACGGCGGCGAGCTGGTGTTCACCGCGTTTTCCGGCTCGCACCAGGACGCGATCAAGAAGGGGCTTGCCGCGCACGTGCAGGAGGTGGAGCGGGGCAATGTCGAGTGGGACGTGCCCTACCTGCCGATCGACCCGGCCGATATCGGCCGCACCTACGATGCGGTGATCCGCGTGAACAGCCAATCGGGCAAAGGCGGCATCGCCTATCTGCTGGAGCGCGACTACGGGCTGTCGCTGCCGCGCCTGCTGCAGATCGAGTTCAGCCAGGTCATCCAGCAGATCACCGACACGACCGGCAAGGAGCTGTCATCGGCCGAGATCCGGGCGGCGTTCGATCGCGAGTATGCCGCTGCCGCCGGACGCCTGGCTTTCCTCGATCATCGCACCCAGCACAGCGCAGCCGGCGCGGTCGAGCGCATGGTGGCGCGGCTCACGATGGACGGCGCCGAAGTCGAGCTGACCGGCGCGGGCAACGGGCCCGTGGACGCGTTCGTGCAGGCGCTGCGCGAAGGGGCCGGATTCGACATCCACGTGCAGAATTATCACGAGCATGGCGTCGGCAGCGGCGAGGACGCCACGGCGGTAGCGTACGTGCAGCTGCGCGTCGGCAGCGACCACACCGTCTACGGCGTGGGCTTCGACGTCAACATCGTCACCGCGACGCTGCGTGCGGTCGTGAGCGCGGCCAATCGCGCCGTGCAACGCGACTGGCTCCATCTGCTGCCGGCGAAGCGCGTCGTGCACGCCTAGGCCCGGGTCTGGCGTTGCGCCCCGGGCTCCTGCACCCCGACAGGCGCGAGGGGACGATGATCGCCTTCGCCAGCGAGTGTGTGCACGCCGGCCGTACCGCGGCGCTCGGGACCGCTCGCGCTGCAGTGCAATATCGGCTAGAATTTGCAGCTGGAAACCGCCTTCAGTGCGGATGCCCCGACGCCGTCGAAACCGACCCGCGTTCCCCTCCCAGCGCAGCGAGAATCTCCCAATGAGCACGCCCAACTACGGCCCCGGCATCGAGATCACCGGGCGCATCACCCCCGAGTACGCCCAGATCCTTACGCCGGAAGCGGTCGCGCTTGCGGCCAAGCTGCAACGCGCGTTCGGCGGCCGTCGCGCCGACCTGCTTGCCCGCCGTGCGCGACGCCAGTCCGAGCTCGACGCCGGCACGCTGCCGGACTTCCTTGCCGAAACCCGTGCCATCCGCGACGGCGACTGGACCTGCGCGCCGATTCCCGCCGACATCGTCGATCGGCGGGTCGAGATCACGGGGCCGGTCGATCGGAAGATGGTGATCAACGCGCTCAATTCCGGCGCCAACGTCTTCATGGCCGACTTCGAGGACGCGAACACGCCGAAGTGGGACAACAACCTGCAGGGCCACATCAACCTGCGCGACGCGATTCGCCGCCGCATCGACTACACGTCGCCCGAGGGCAAGGCCTACCGGCTCAACGCGAAGACCGCCGTCCTGTTCGTCCGCCCGCGCGGCTGGCATCTGCCCGAGAAGCACGTGCTGATCGACGGCCAGCCGATCTCCGGCGGCATCTTCGACTTCGCGCTCTACGCGTTCCACAACGCCAGGGAGCTCCTCGCCAGCGGCAGCGGACCGTATTTCTACCTGCCCAAGCTGGAAAGCCATCTCGAGGCGCGGCTCTGGAACGACATCTTCGTCATGGCGCAGGACGAGCTCGGCGTGCCGCGCGGCTCCATTCGCGCCACGGTGCTGATCGAGACGCTGCTCGCGGCGTTCGAGATGGACGAGATCCTCTATGAGTTGCGCGAGCACTCGGCGGGACTGAACTGCGGGCGCTGGGACTACATCTTCTCGTGCATCAAGAAGCTGCGGAACAACCATAGTTTCTGCCTCGCCGACCGCGCGCTCGTCACGATGACGACGCACTTCATGAAGAGCTATGCGCTGTTGCTGGTCAAGACCTGCCACCGCCGCAACATCCACGCGATGGGCGGGATGGCGGCGCAGATCCCGGTCAAGAATGACGAAGCCGCGAATGCCGAGGCCTTCGCCAGGGTGAAAGCCGACAAGGAGCGCGAGGCGACGCAAGGGCACGACGGCACGTGGGTCGCGCACCCGGGTCTCGTGCCGGTCGCGAAAGAGGCGTTCGACCGGCTGATGCCGGCGCCGAATCAGATCGCGACCAAGAAGGCCGCGGACGTGAAGGTGATGGCCGCCGACCTGCTCAAGTTCGAGCCCGAGTCCCCGATCACGGAGAAGGGGCTGCGCCTCAACATCAACGTAGCGATCCAGTACGTCGGCGCCTGGCTCGTCGGGCAGGGGGCGGTGCCGATCTACAACCTGATGGAGGATGCGGCAACCGCCGAGATCTCGCGCTCGCAGGTCTGGCAGTGGATCCGCTCGCCGAAGGGCAGGCTCGACGACGGCCGCAAGATCACCAAGGAAATGGTGGCGGCGATGATCCCCGAGGAGCTCGCGAAGATCCGCGATCTGCTGGGCCCGGCCTACGGCGCGGGCAAGTACGGCGATGCCGCGGAAATCTTCGCCGACCTCGTCAACAACGACACGTTCGTCGAATTCCTGACGTTGCCGGCGTACGAGCGGATCGACTGAAGGGCACGGCGCTGCGCGGGGAGCTGAGGATCCCGTGCGGCCGATGACCATCTTGTTTTCCCGCCACACCTGGTCGCGGCGGCTGCTCCGCTCTCCCTGGTTCAGCGACGCGGAGGGCCATCACACCAGCCGGTAGGGCTCCAGTTGCAACGACTCGACCTCGGCGCCGAGCATGGTTACGCTGCCGCCGCGGCGGTTGACTCCGTCCTCGGAGAACTCGAATACGAAGATGCGGCGCAGGGCGACGTGCCCCTCGCCGTGACGGACGAGGCGCGTGCGCAGGCCCCGCACGGTGTCGTCGAGGAACTGCAGCCCCTGCTGGCGGCAGGCGGCCTTGGCGAAGGCCACGGCGGCCTCGCGCGCCCGCAGGGCGTCGAAGACGAGCCAGCCGGCGAGGCCTGTCACAGCGAGTGAGGCGAGCTCCCACATGCGCCGTGATCGTACCGCATGCCTTGCGCCAGGGCATGCGCGCGACGCCCGCCGTCGGCGGAAGGTCGCCGCACTGGCGGCAATGGCCGGGCGCCGGTGCGCCAGGCACGAGCGTCGCGCGTGGCCTAGGAAGCCGGTGCGCCAGCAGGCTGCGGACTGAGCTCGCGCCACGGCCGCAACGCCAGCAGCAACAGCACGACTCCGCTCACCAGAGGGACTCCGCGCAGCGCGATCTCGGCGCCGTTCCTGAAACTCTCGGCGGGCACCAGGAACGAGAACCAGCCGGCGATTCCGTCGATGAAATAGCGGGCATACATCGCAAACAGCAGCGGCGCCAGCCAGGCACCGATGCGCGTGAGCCTGCGCGCCGCATCCCCGAGCACCGCGCGTCCCGCGAGCAGGAACAGGGCCGAGGCGATGAACACCAGGGTGAACACGGTACCGGCGATCGGCTGCGCCGCGCCGAACGCCTCATGCCAGATTCGGTAGGGCAACCAGGCAAGACACATCAGGCCCAGGACTGCGGCCACGCGCGCGGGCACGCACTGGCGCGGCGTTGTCGGCGAACGCCTCGCCGGCCTTGCGCGCCATGAATGGAATCGCCGCGATGCAGATCATGCCGAAGACGACGTCCACCAGCATGGTGCGCGGGTAGCCCCAGGCTTCCGCCGCGATGCCCTGCCAGGCCGCGCTGTAGGAGATCGTGAGGTTCATGAGCGCCATGTAGGCGGTGAACTGCGTTGCCGCGACGCGCGGATTGGTCACGTCCATCATGATGGCCGAGCGCGTGCCGTACATGAGGCCGTTGAACAGGCTGTATACGAGCGACGCGATCCAGAGCGCGGTGACGAGCGTGGCCGGCACCTCGGGGCGGTTCGGCGCGTTGGGGCTCACGGGCATGATCCAGCCGTACTGGGTCAGCATGGACATGAGATACAGGACGGGCAGCCCGATGCAGGCGATGTAGAGGGCGAGCATCCGGCGCCGTCCGAGCCGGTCCGACAGATACCCCCCGGCCACCATGGCCGCCGCGGAGACGACCGCCGACCAGGCGTTGAGTGTGGCCACCTCGTCGTTGTCCAGGCCGAGCTCCACCGCAAGGTTCGACTGCAGCGACAGCCCGAGGCACATCGCGCCCGCCGGCAACAGCGCGAACAGCAGTCCACTGAACGCGCCACGGGTGCCGAGGAAGGAGCGGAACGAGTTGATTGCGAAATCGTGCATCTCGCGGCCGGCCGCGCGCATGCGCGAGCCGGCGACGGCGGCTCGTGCCGGACCCGCCGCTTCGCGCATCGGCAGCACGATGAACGCGGTCACCAGCAGTATGGAGCCGGCGACGAAGAAGAACGTCGACTGGAAGCCGGTGTGGCCCATGAGGAAGAGCACACCACTGCCGCCGATCAGCTGGCCGATCGAGGCGCCCGCGAACATCATGCCGTTCGCCGTGCCGCGCTCGTGCTCCTGCAGCGTGTCGCAGGCAAGGGCGTCGATCGCCACGTCCTGCATTGCACCGAACGTGTTGTGGACGAGCAGGATCACCGTGAACAGCCAGAGCTGCTCGGGAAGCTTCAGCATGACGGTGGAGAGGAGCGTCAGCGCCATCAGCACCTGCGTGCCGAGAATCCAGCCTCGCCGCCGCCCGAGCCGTTCCGAGCCGAACACGTCGATCATCGGCCCGAACGCCCACTTGAAGGCCCAGGGCAGGTAGAACGAGGCGACGAAGGCGCCGATCTCCGCCGGGCCAACGTCCTGGCGACGCAACTGCGTGGCGACCGCGGTGGCGGCGAAGCCGAGAGGGATGCCCTCGGTCATGTAGAGGCAAAAGAACGCCGCGAGGCGCCCTTTCGTGGTGGCAAGCAGATTGGGCAGGCGCATGGGTCGCGAGGCTCGCAGCGAAGCGAGGCTTTGTCAATCGGCGCGCCGCTGCCCAGCGGTCACGCGATGGTCCGGCTAGCCCTGGCTCGGCCGCACGCGGATCGCGATCCCGTAGCACAGGAACGCAGGCTCCGTTTTCGAGGACCAGCTCCAGCGACCCTGATCGAGGCAGTTGACGTTGAGCAGCCCGTCTGCGCCGCGGCTCGCCGCTTCGGTCTGCAAGGCCGCAATGGCCTGTTCCTGGCTGGGAAAGGTGGGCACCCAGAAGGCGGAGCGCCAGGAGTCCGCCCACGGACGGCCCACGACTTCGTATCGACTCACGCTGATCTCGCCAAGGGCGTAGATCTTGAGTTCAGAGGCGCGCTGTTCGACGACGCCTTGCGCAATGCCGGTGCCGGCGCAGAGTATGCAGGCCGAGCCGGCGACGAGCGCAGCAAGCCGCGAGCTGCGAAGATTCATGTGGATGCCTCCTGGTGGCGGTGGCGCCAATTATAGGTTCCGAGCGGGCGCCGCGGTCTGCTTCGGGGAGGCGTAATGCCATCGCTCGACACGACGAAGGCGCCGCCCTTGTCGCGCCACGATGAATCCCTGGGCCCGAGCTTCCACTTCGTCATTTCGCCGCAAAGCAATAGAACAGCCCATCACCACCGGTGCTGCGCAACCCGTCAGGATGGCAGCCTCGAGTCGGGTGCGATGAATTCCAGGAGATGGCCCACGAATTTTCGATGGGCCCCGCGCGATCATGGTGACCCGTCATCGCCGAGCCGTCGGGTCCGCTCTTGGTCCAGTTGCCGCAGGTCATGTCGGAAAACGGTGCGCCCGCAAAGGCCGTGCCGTCGGGACGCGAGCCGGTCAGCATGTCGTGCTTGTTGGGCGTCTCGGTGCGGCCGTTCACTAGCTGGCCCTTTTCATCCAGGGTCGTCGCCTTCACCAGATTGTTGTTGGCCGAGTGCAACTCGTCCACGCTCCTGGCGATCACGACGCCCTTGGCGTTCTGCCAGGGACCGGTGCCGATACGGTCGCGTGCATTCACGAACTTCGGATCGTTCAATGCGGGCGCCTGCGTGCTCAAGTAGGCGCGCCAGGTGCGATCACCGGCACCCGCCGCCTTCGCCAGCGTTTGGCAGTGCTGGTCTGCACCCTCCAGCCCACCCAGGTCGGCCCCCTTGCCCGGCCCGATGCTGGTCACAAAAAACGTCATGTCCTTGGGGCTCGGCGGCAGCGACGTGCTCGCGCAACCAGTCAGTATCATCAAGCCGGCCACAACCGGCAACGCTCTGCGCATCATGGGGGACATCACGATCTCCTGGTGGTTTTCGCACGATACTTTGCGCGCGGGGGCCGCTCACGTTTCGGTTGGTCCCGCACATACGATCGGCTCCGGACATTCTTATGGCAATGGATGAGTTCGTCAACCCGGGTTTTGTGCCACCGCGGAACTTGAAACTGGGCACCTGTCGGCAAGCCTTGCATTCGTCATTCAGCGCAACGCTTGGTAGACGGGGCATCCAGTGCGCCTTGCGCGTTGGTTGCGAAAAAAGGCTTGTCTGCCGCTGCTACCGCCCGGTTGCCGTCACCTGCTCGTCGGCAAGCATGCCAAATGCCGGAGGCGCATGGCGAGTACGGTTGTGCCCGCTCTTCAGGCCAGCCCCACTTTGCGCATGAACGGCTGCCAACGCGCATCGCCGTGCAGAGATCGCAGCAACGGATCCGTGGCCGTGTTGACGAGCCCGGAATCGCGCTGGGCATAGGCCCGTTCCAGCCAGTCGAAGGCGCGGTCGGTCTCGCCGCGGTAGGCATGAACCTGCGCAATCTGGTAGGCCGCGGTGTCGGCATCCTCGTCGACGAGCGAGCGAAGCGCGGCATCGGAAGCGTCCGCTCGCCCCAGCGCGTGCTGTGCCATCGCGATGGCCCAGAAACGATACGTTGGCAGTACCTCCCGCTCGGCCTCGCCCAGCGCCTCATCGAATCGTCCCTGCAACAGCCGCGTGCAACTCAGCGTGGCGTGGGTCAGGCCAGCCTGCGGGTTCAGGTCGATGGCGGCACGCAACGCACCCACAGCTTCGTCGAATCGGCCCGCGGCGGCGCAGGCACGCCCATACTGCCGCCGCGCCACGACCGAAAGCGGGTCGAGCGCAACCGCGCGTCGTCCGAGTTCGACCGCTTCGTCGTGCCGACCCATCTCCGCTGCATGATTGGCAAGAGCGCGCAATACGTCCGGATTGTCGGGGGCAAGGGCCAGCGCGCGTCGGAATTCCGCGTTGCCCGCGGCCCAGTTCCGGTCGTAGCTCGTGAGCACATACCCCAGCGCCAGGTGACCCTCCACGAGATCGGGCGCCAGCTCGAGCGAGCGCTGTGCGGCATGCCGCGCCATCTCGAAGCCCTCCCCGACCAGGGTCCACCCGTAGCCAGCCAGGAAGTTGTAGGACCGCGACAGCCCCGCCCAGCCGCGGGCAAACGCCGGGTCCAGGGCGAGCGCCTGCCGGACCAGCTCGATGCTTCGTTCGATGCCTTCACGCGTCTGGCGCTCGAGCTCGAAGCGCCCCTGCAGATAGAGTCGATAAGCCTCCGGGTTCTCCGCGCGATCCTTGGTCGCGATCTCCACCTCGGCCTCGACCCTAGCGCTCGCCGCCGCGTCGATGCGCTCACCGAGCAACGCCGCCCGCAGCTCCTTCACCACCGACTGCGCGATGTCGTCCTGCACAGCGAAAATGTCGTCGAGCTCGCGGTCGTAGGTTTCCGACCAAAGGTGCGAGTCGGTTGCCACCTCGATCAGCTGCGTGGTGATGCGCACCCGGTTGCCCGCCTTGCGCACGCTGCCCTCGAGGATCGTCGCGACGTTG
The DNA here is from genome assembly GCA_963751405.1 of uncultured beta proteobacterium. Lineage (GTDB taxonomy): Bacteria > Pseudomonadota > Gammaproteobacteria > Burkholderiales > Casimicrobiaceae > CAIWHR01. The sequence continues at coordinate 43,691 of CAVVUJ010000037.1, forward strand.
AGCTTCTGCGCGATCGTCTGAAGATCGACGCCCTTGCCCTTGAAGTGGAACGCAGAGGTGCGTGACGCGACGCGCAGCCCGCGGATCTTCGCCAGGACGTTGAGGAGTTCCTCGGAAAGCCCGTCGGCGAAGTACTCGTTCTCCTCGTCACGGCTCATGTTGACGAAGGGCAGCACTGCGATCGATGGCGTCTGCCTGTCGACTGGCGCGGACTGCGACCGCAACGGCGGGAAAGTCGACGGCAGGTCGGGATGCCAAAGCTGGAATACCGCCTCACGGCGTGCAAGGTCCTTGAGACCGTGCTCGCCGAGCGCCTTGACGCCCGTAAGTGGCGGCAGGTGATCGCGGCACAAATCGTGCGTCGACTCGGACAGCAGCGTCTGCCCGCCGTGGCCGGCCGCAAGGAGCCGCGCCACGCGACTGAGCGGCGCGCCGAAATAGTCGTGGTCCCGCAACTCGACAGCGCCCGTGTGCAATGCCATGCGCACGCGGAGCCTCACCGCCTCGGGCCAGCGCTCGAGATGCAGGGCGCGCTGCGCTTCGAGCGCTGCAGCGAGGGCATCGGGCGCCGTGTGGAACGCGGCGCAGAAGGCATCACCAACCGTCTTGAACACGTGGCCGGAGCGCGAGCCGATCGCGTAGCGCATCAGCTCGTCGTGTCGGGCCAGCGCGGCGGGCATCGCTTCAGGCTGGGCCTCCCACAACCGGGTGCTGCCCTCGATATCGGTGAACAGGAACGTAACCGTGCCGGTCGGCAGAATCTGGGCGGCGTGAGGGGGTGCAGGCATGGAAGGAGGTGTCGAGATCCGGCCAAACGGGAATGCTCATTCTGGAGACGACTATCGGTTTGCGCAATGGCGGGGCGCGCCCGACCCGAGGCCCATCCACTACGGCCGATTGTCGCTAAACGACCGGTCGCCGCCTGTCGACGCTCAGGGCAACATACGCCAAAGGCCCTGCCGCAGGGGCCAAATCGTCGCGCTGAGGATTCGTCCAACGTACGTCAAGCGAGATCCCCGTGGGTGCACAGCAGATTGCCCTGGGGGTCCTTGAACCATGCGACCTTTTCGGAACCGAGCAGGCACACATGATCGACGGTCTTCAGTCCCGGGAAATCATAATTCTCGAAGACGACGCCTCGTGACTCGAGGTCGGCGATTTCGGCTTCCACGGCCGCGTCCCGGAAACTGACGGCGGTATATTCCGCCTTCGTCCCCTCCGGCTTCGGAAACAGCGGCAGCGTCGCGTCACCGCAGGCGTATTGGAACTTGCCGTCACGCGAGCTGCCGAGCGGCCGCAGCCCCAGCCTTGTTTCGTAGAAGTGTCGCGCCCGGTGCAAGTCGATCACGGGGAGCATTGTCGTAACGGGAGCCTTGTCGAGCATAGGTGCCCCCATTCCAGAAAACCCGGATTGAATTCGCAGGCAGACCAGCACCCATCCACCTCCGGCCTGCCGACCGGAGCCCAATCATGTACTTCCCCAGGGAGAAAAAATAGGATCACCGCATGAACCGGGGCAGGGTCACGCGACACCGACGAGGATTGAGAGGATGACTGCGCGAGCAGAGAATGGCGGGAACGCCCTGCACGCCGGGCGCGCTACTGGAGCGATCAGCTGGAGCGATCAGCCGGCGACGACCCCGCTAGCGGGCGATGCTGCGCCTGGACCAGCGCTCCAGCACGAACGCCGCAACCGACGCGCTCAGCGCGGCCATGGTCGTCGCATCGCGCGCGACGACCGCCATCACCTGCTGCAGCACAGCCGGATTGCTCTGCTCGACATAGCGCACCAGCTCGAACACCTGGTTGGTCGTGACGCGTGCCGCATCGTCCAGTGATACCGAGAGCCGCGACCATCGTGCTTGCGTTACGTATTTCGTGAACACGCCCCCGGCGATGACTGTCAGCGCGAGCGGTCCAACCGGCAACAGCAGGCGGCGCAACATCCGTGCACGAAGAACGAGGCGCGCCCTGGTGAACACGCTCGTCACCAGCGCGGTGAGCGAGGCCGACTCCCTCGTCAGCAGCGCGGCAGAGCGGGAATGAACGAGGGGATCAGGACTGGCGGAAGATCGGGGCGGCTTGCGGGTCTTCGAAGACTTCATTGGTGTCCTCCTCTTGCGTTGCGACCTTGATGCGACCCTGGATCGGGCGCCGGAGTTCCGCGGGCGCGCACAATGATTGCGAACCCAGCCCGTTTCGGTGCCCAGTTCGCCGTACGCTGGCGAGGTGCATGCAGACGGACGGTGTATACATCAGCCTCCAGCCTTTGCTTCTGCTGTAATGCTGTGCGAAACACAACCCTACCGCTTCAATCTGAAAGTAAACTGAACGGCCTCGTGGTCGGGCACACGGCGTAACCCGCTACCGGGGTCTGCAGAAGATGACTCCTGTACGGGAGCCAAATGCTGCGAGTTGCAGCACTCGCGCTCGTCTCTGCAGTGCTGCACTCGGTTCTGCTGGTGGCGGACGAACTGAGGTAACGATGAACTGGCCGCGTCACGGCGCCTCAATCCTCTGGGCAGCGGCGCAGAGCACCCATGAAGTCATCCGCGGCGAGTCGCCGGTGCCGCAAGACCGCGCGGATACCGCGAACGCGGAATGGGTCGGCCTCGGACCCGACGATGGTACGCTCGTCCCCTTGCCAAGCGGCCCCCCGTTCGCACTCCATGCTGACCCCGGCCTCTGAGGAGACCCCATGAGCCAAGATCCGTTTGCCCAACTGAAGCAGCGCCAGCGCGAAATGTGGGCCTCGTTCGGGCCAACGGCGCTGTTCACCACGCCGGTCGCGGGCCATGTCGTCCGCTTCGCGGGCATCGTCGCTGGCGAGACCGTGCTCGACGTGGGTACCGGCACCGGCGTGCTGGCACTCACCGCGGCGCGCCGGGGCGCGAAGGTCACCGGGCTCGACCTGACACCCGAGTTGATCGAGCAGGCGCGCGAGAACGCCGCCATCGCCCGCCTGCCTGACCTTGCCTGGACGCAGGGCGATGCCGAGGATCTGCCCTACCCTGACGCGTCGTTCGACGTCGTCGTCAGCCAGTTCGGCCACATGTTCGCTCCACGCCCCGATGTCGTCGTGGCCGAGATGCGGCGCGTGCTGAAGCCGGGCGGCCGCGTCGCGTTCGCGACCTGGCCGCCGGAGCACTTCATCGGGCGAATGTTCGCGTTCGTGGGCCGCAACTCGCCGCCGCCGCCGCCGGGCGCCGCGCCGCCACCGCAGTGGGGCAACCCGGCGATTGTAGCCGAGCGCCTGGGCGACAAGTTCGCCCCGCCGTTCTTCGAGCGTGGGGTCATGAAGTTCTCGGCGCTCAGCATCCCGCACTTCCGGCTGTTCATGGAGCGTTCAGTTGGTCCGATGCAGAAGCTTGTCGAGAGCTTGGCCGCCGATCCGCAGACGCTCGAGCGCTTCCGCGCCGAGTTCGATGCGCTGGCCGCGCCTTACCACTTCGACAACCAGATGCACCAGGACTACCTGCTGACGCGCGCGGCCAGAGCATCTTGAAACATTCGACAGGAGGAGCCTGATGGGTACTCTCAGCGGCAAAGTGGCCTGGGTGACGGGGGCCGGTTCCGGCATGGGGCTGTCCGGCGCGCAGCACCTGGCCGCCGCGGGCGCGACGGTCGTCATGTCGGGACGGCGAGCGGACGTGCTGGAGCGCGAAGCGGAGGCCATCCGCAAAGCGGGCGGGAAGGCCGAAGTCGCGGCGCTCGACGTGAGCAACGCACTGTCCGTGCAGGACGTCGCGCAATCGATCCTCGCTGGTCACGGCAAGGTGGATATCCTGGTCAACAGTGCGGGCCTCAATCACCCGCAGCGTTATCTGGCGCAATCAAACCGTCGCGAGCTGGGACCAGGTCATCCGCGTCAACCTCGACGGCACGTTCTATTGCACGCACGCGGTATTGCCATCCATGCGCACACGCAAGGATGGCCTGGTGATCAACATCTCCTCCTGGGCGGGCAAGTACACGTTGGCGATGGCCGGTGCGGCCTACAACGCCAGCAAGCACGCGGTGGTTGCGCTGACCGAGACCATCAACATGGAGGAGTGCGGCAATGGCATCCGCGCGTGCGCCCTCTGTCCGGCCGAGGTGGCGACGCCAATTCTGGACCGGCGCCCGGTGCCCCCGTCGCCGGAAGAGCGGGCCAGGATGCTCCAGGCCGACGACCTCGGGAAGACGATCCTCTGGATAGCCGAGCAGCCGCCGCACGTCTGCATCAACGAGATCACGATCAGCCCGACCTGGAACCGCATGTATGTCGGTGGCGCGGATCTCAAGCCGCAGTAGCGCCATGGGGTTCTGCAACCGCCGGGGGAGCGACGGATGGCCTGCGTTCAATGCCCC